>KB899087.1:4087500-4605000 GCA_000378025.1 Xanthobacteraceae bacterium 501b | reverse complement strand
CTCGTGCCACTCGCCCTCGACCTCCTTGATGATCGCCTGGCCGCAGATCACCCGTCCCTTCACGGGATCGAAGGTCAGGGTCGGGCTGCCCTGCAGCTGCCAGCCCTTATTGAGCGCGGCCGAGACGCGCTTGCAGAAGGCCTGGTCGTCCGGTCCGGTGAGATAGCGATAGAGCTTCATGTCCGTCTTCTCCTCAAATCCGCGGCGTCTCGATTCCGCCGGTCACATCCGCGCCGCGATCGCGTCGGCAAGCGCCACGGTCCGGCGGGCGATGTCGGCATGCATGCGCTCGACCATCCGCCCCTCGATCTGCACCACGCCCTTGCCGGCATGTTCCGGTCGGTCGAACAGCGCGATCAGCGCCCGCGCCGCCGCCACCTCTTCGTCCGGGGGGGCGAAGGCGGCATTGCACGGGGCGATCTGGTCGGGGTGGATCAGTGTCTTGCCATCGAACCCCATCGCCGCCGCTTCCGCGCATTCGCGCGTAAAGCCCTCAAGGTCGCGAAATTCGTTCCACACCGCGTCGAGCACCCCAACCCCGCCGGCGCGGGCCGCCAGCACGCAGTGCGAAAGCCAGCTCGCCATCGGCGCCCGCCCGGGCACGATGCGGGCGCCCGTCTCCTTGGAGAGGTCATTGGTGCCGAGCGCCAGCACGGCGAGCCGGCTCACCGGGTTCTTCGCCGCCAGCGCGATATCCAGCGCCCGCAACACCGCGATCGGCGTCTCGATCATCGCCCAGACCCGCAGCGAGGGTGCCGCGCCGAGCGCGTCCAGCGTCCGGCCCACCAGCAGCAGCGTCTCCGGGTCGTTCACCTTGGGCAGCAGCAGCGCGTCGGGGCCCTCCTCCCGCGCGCTGGCGGCGGCGATCATGGCGAGGTCTTCCGAGAACCAAGGCGTGCCGACGCCATTGGTCCGCACCACCACCTCGCGCGGCTTGAAGCCGCCCTCGCGCAAGGTCGCCGCCACCCGGGCGCGGGCCTCGCTCTTGGCGTCCGGCGCCACCGCATCCTCAAGGTCGATGACGAGGGCGTCGGCGGGCAGGCCTCTCGCCTTTTCCAGCGCGCGCGGGTTCGAGCCCGGCATGAACAGCACGCTGCGGCGCGGACGGACGGGTGTGGACATGATTCGCTCGGCTCATTGGCAGGAAAGTGCGAAGAGCCTATCCCGCTCTCTGGCGGGCTGCCAATCGGGCGCCGGTGCCCGGTCGCGCCGCCTTTATGGGTCAAGGCCATGGACGAGACTTACGACGTGCTCATCGTGGGCGGTGCGATCATGGGCGCCGCCACCGCCTACTTCCTCACCCTCGATCCCGCCTTTCGCGGCCGGGTCGGCGTCATCGAACGTGACCCCAGCTTCGCGCAGGCCTCCACCACTCTGTCCGCCGCCTCGCTGCGCCAGCAATTCTCCATTCCGGAGAATATCCGCATGTCGCTGTTCGGGCTGGATTTCCTGAGGAGCGCCAAGGAGCGCTTCGGGCCGGACACCGATCTCGCCTTTCACGAGGGCGGCTATCTCATTCTCGCCAGCGCGGCCGGATTGCCGATCCTCACCGCCAATCACCGCGTCCAGCAGCAGGAGGGCGCCGACATCGCGCTGCTCGACCCCGCCGAACTGAAAGCGACCTTCCCCTGGCTGAATGTCGAGGATCTCGCCGCCGGCGCCTATGGCCGCTCGGGCGAGGGCTGGTTCGACGCCCACGCTTTGCTCGCCTGCCTGCGCGCGGCGGCAAAGGCGCAGGGAGCGCATTTCATCACCGGCGAGGTGGTCGGCCTCACCCGTGACGGCGCGCGCATCACGGGCGCGACGCTGGCGGACGGGCGAAGCCTCAGTTGCGGCGCGCTGGTCAACGCTGCCGGGCCGCGCGCCGGGCGGGTGGCCGCTATGGCGGGCATTCCCCTCCCCGTCGAGGGCAAGAAGCGCTGCGTCTTCGTCGTGCATTGCCGCACGCCGATCGAAAAGCTGCCGCTGCTGGTCGACCCCTCCGGCTTCTATATCCGGCCCGAAGGCGCCTACCAGATCTGCGGCGCGCCGCCGGCAGAAGACAATGACCCCGACGCGGACGGCGATTTCGAGGTCGACTGGTCGGTGTTCGAGGAGAACATCTGGCCGAACCTCGCCCATCGCATCCCGGCGATGGAGGAGCTGAAGGTGGTGCGCGCCTGGGCCGGGCATTACGAGATGAACCTCTTGGACCACAACGCGGTGATCGGCCCGCACCCGGAGGTGGCGAACTTCTACTTCATGAACGGCTTCTCCGGCCACGGCCTGCAACAGGCCCCCGCCGCCGGCCGCGCCATCGCCGAATGGCTGGTGCATGGAAGCTCGCTCTCGCTCGATCTCGGCGTGTTCTCCTATGAACGGATCGCGGCCGGACGCCCGCATGCGGAGCTGAACATTATCTGAGGAGGGGTGGGGGGGGGCCTCCCATCCAACGGCCATCGTCATCCCGGACGGCCGCAGGCCGATCCGGGATCGCGCATGGCTCTTCGGTGACGGCTCTTCGCCACTATCTCCGGCACCAATATCTTCATCATCTCCCATCTAGAATCCACGACAGCCAAGGCCATCACCCTAATTACACGTCATACTTGTGCATTTATTTCTTTTGTACGTTCTAAATTGGTGTGATAGGAAATTAACCCAGAGATGAGAGGGAATAGCGCATGGCCGCGCCGCAACAGCAGAAACTGAAGGTCAACGGCCCCGTCGCCGTCACCGCCAACCGTCTCACCGACGGCGCCGTGGTGTGGCGCACGCCTGCCGGCGGCTGGTCGGTGGAGCTGGCGGACGCCGCCGTGGTGACGACCGCCGATGCCGCCATCGCCCTGCTGACGGAAGCCGGCCAGCGCGATCTCGACGCCGTCGGGCCCTATGTGGCGCCGGTCATCATCGGTGCCGATGGCGCGCTCTCCCCGGGCAATCTGCGCGAGCGCATCCGCGTCGACGGCCCGACCTTCGAACTGCCTCACTGACGCACAAGGCCGATCGCTGACATGTATGCCTATGATGAATTCGACCGCGCCTTTCTGGCCGAACGTGTCGCCGAGTTCCGCGATCAGGTCGGCCGCCGCCTGTCCGGCGCGCTCTCGGAAGACGAGTTCAAGCCGCTGCGGTTGATGAACGGCGTCTATCTGCAGCTGCATGCCTATATGCTGCGGATCGCCATCCCCTATGGCACGCTGAACGCCGCCCAGCTGCGCCGCATGGCCCATGTCGCGCGCGTCTATGATCGCGGCTACGGCCATTTCACCACCCGGCAGAACATCCAGTTCAACTGGATCAAGCTGGACGAGCTGCCCGAAGCGATGGCCGCGCTGGCCGAGGTCGGCGTCCACGGCATCCAGACCTCGGGCAACTGCATCCGCAACGTCACCACCGACCAGTGGGCCGCCGCGACGCCGGAAGAATGCGACGACCCGCGCATCTGGGCGGAGATCCTGCGCCAGTACTCGACGCTGCACCCGGAATTCACCTATCTCCCGCGCAAGTTCAAGATCGCCATCACCGCCGCCGGCCATGACCGTGCGGCGATCAAGGTGCACGATGTCGGCCTGCGCCTGCACCGCAATTCTGAGGGCGAACTCGGCTTCGAGGTGCTGGTCGGCGGCGGGCTCGGCCGCACGCCGTTCGTCGGCAAGTCGATCCGCCCGTTCCTGCCGGCGCGCGAGCTGCTGAGCTACATCGAAGCGATCATGCGCGTGTACAATCAGTACGGGCGCCGCGACAACATCTACAAGGCGCGCATCAAGATCCTGGTGCACGAGATCGGCGCCGAGGAATTCTCCAAGGCGGTCGAGGCCGAATGGGCGGCGATCCGCGACGGTGCGCTGCACCTCACCGACGAGGCCATCGCCGAAATCCGCGACCGCTTCATCTACCCCGCCTTCGCGCCGCTGGAGAACGAGCCGGCCGCGCTGACCGAGGCATTGGCCGACCCGCGTTTCGCCACCTGGCACCGCAATTCCGTGCACGCCCATAAGGTGCCCGGTTATTCGATCGTCACCATTTCCCTGAAGCCCGTCGGCGCCCCTCCGGGCGACGCCACGGCGGACCAGATGGACGTGGTCGCCGACCTCGCCGAACGCTACGGTTTCAGCGAGATCCGCGTCGGCCACGAGCAGAATCTGTGCCTGCCGCATGTGGCGCAGCAGGACCTGCCGGCGCTGTGGGCGGCGCTTGACGCCGCCGGCCTCGCCACGCCGAACGTCAACCTCGTCAACGACATCATCGCCTGCCCGGGGCTGGATTACTGCGCGCTGGCCAATGCCCGCGCCATTCCGGTGGCGCAGGAAATCGCCAAGCGCTTCGCCGATCTCGACCGGGCGCGCGGCGTCGGCCGGCTACACATCAACATCTCCGGCTGCATCAATGCCTGCGGCCACCACCATGTCGGCCATATCGGCATTCTCGGCGTCGAGAAGAACGGCCAGGAATTCTACCAGATCACCCTGGGCGGACGCGCCGACGAGCACGCCCAGCTCGGCACGCTGCTGGGGCCGGCGGTGTCCTATGAGCAGGTGCCCGGCCTCGTCGAGGACGTGGTCGACACCTATATGGAGCTGCGCGCCGGGCCGCAGGAACTCTTCATCGACACCGTCGCCCGCCTCGGCGTCGAGCCGTTCAAGGAGCGCGTCTATGCCGCTCATTGAAAAAGGCGAGATCGTCGAGGACAGCTTCGTTCGCGTGCATGACGACGAGGCGCTGCCGGAAGGCGCGCCGGTGCTGATCGGCCTCGACCGTTTCCTGAAGGAGGCGGAGGCGTTGAAAGGCCGGCAGGCACCCATCGGCCTCATCTGGCCGAACAGCCGGCCGATCGCCGAGATCGCGCCCTATCTCGACCAGCTGGCGCTCATCGCGCTTAACTTCCCCTCCTTCCGCGACGGGCGCGCCTATAGCCAGGCGCGGCTGCTGCGCGAGCGGCTGGGCTGGACCGGCCCGCTGCGCGCCATCGGCAATGTGCTGCGCGACCAGTTCCTGCTGATGGAGCGTTCCGGCTTCGACCAGATCGAGGCGGTCAAGACCGCCGACGCCGAGGCCTTCGACGAGGCGGTGCAGGCCTACACCGTGTTCTACCAGCCGGCGACCGATGCGCGGCCGAGCCTGCTGCGCCAGCGTCTCGGCCGCACCCTTCCGGGAGTACGTTCATGAGCTTCCAGCGCCCCGGCACGGATTTCGCCCCCGCCACGCCCTGCACCGACGAAGTGGGCGGCCTCGCCTGCGCGCTGGCCGATGCCGGCCCGACCGAGATCATCGCCGCCGCCTTGCGTACGCTCGGGCCCGGCCGGCTCTGCCTCGTCTCCTCCTTCGGCACGGAATCCGCCGTGCTGCTGGCCTATGCGGCTGAGGTCGACCGCTCGATCCCCGTCATCTTCCTCGACACCGGCTTTCTGTTCGAGGAAACGCTTTCCTATCGCGACACGCTCGCCGCCCGGCTTGGCCTGACCGATGTGCGCAGCATCCAGCCCGATGCGGCCCGGGTGGCGGCGCTCGATGAAGGGCGCGACCTGTGGTTCACCGACCCCGACACCTGCTGCCGCATCCGCAAGGTGGAGCCGCTGGCGCGGGCGCTGGAAGGTTTCGACGGCTGGCTGAACGGGCGCAAGCGCTACCAGGGCGGCCTGCGCGCCTCGATCCCGGTGGTCGAGCGCGACGGCGCCCGCCTGAAGTTCAACCCGCTGGCCAATCTCGACCGCGCGGGCGTGGAAGCCGCGCACCGGGACTTCGCCCTGCCGGACCATCCGCTGCTGGCCAAGGGCTTCACCTCGGTTGGCTGCATGCCCTGCACCAGCCGTGCCGCCGCCGCCGGCGAGGAGTCCCGCGCCGGCCGTTGGCGGGGCAAGGGCAAGACCGAGTGCGGCATCCACACGCTGCTCAGCACCGTTAGCGCCTGAGCCGCGCGGGCGTTTTCCTCGCCTTCCAGCGCCAGATGAAAAACCCCGCGCACCTCGCGGTGGCGGGGTTTTGTACATGGGGCCGCTGCCGCTCGATTCAGGCCGGCCGCGCGCCGCTCAGAGCAGCGCCTGCAGCCGGGCGAGGCCGGCGGCGAAGCCCTTGAGCGAGACGGTGAACGCCAGCGGCTGGCCGCCCTCGAAGGCGCGGGTGGTGATTTTCAGCTGCTGGCCGGTCTTCATCTGCGCCAGCGTCTCGCCCTCGAAGGCGAACGGCACCATGCAGCCCGCCGGCAGGCAGACCCTGAAGGGCTGCGGCGGCAGCGGGGCGGCCGCGTCGATCTGCATCGTCGCCCCGCTCGTCAGATCGATGCCGAAGGGCAGCGCCAGCACGCCGGTCAGGCTCTTGCCGTCGGCAGCCCCGATCTCGATCGTCAGCGCCCGCTTCTTGCTCTGCGGGTCGGTCTGCACCTGCGTCAGCACGCAGACGCGCCGCCCGCCCGGCAGGCCGCAATTCACCGTCCAGTCCTCGAAGCTCTCCTGCAGCGAGGTCGCTCCGCCCGGCAGCGTGTCGGCGGGCTTGGCGGCGTCCGGCTTGGCGGCGTCCGGCTTGGCGGCGTCCGGCTTGGGCGCCGCCGCAGCGGGCTTGGGCGCCGTCTGCGCCGAGGCCGGGGTCATGGCGGCAGAGGTCATGCCGGCAGTTCCCAGCGCGGCAAAACCCAGCGCGGCGAGCAGGAGGGGGCGAAGCGGACGGGCCATTCGTCGTGTTTCCTTCAAGGAGCGGGCCCCGGCCAGGCGCAGGGACGAGCGGGGACGGTCGGAAAGCCGCCCCCGTCCGGCGCCGCACGCCGGGCGGGGGGTGCCGCGCCGGCGGCTTCGGGCGAAGGGTCGATCGCTCAGGCGGCAGCGGCGGCCTTGGCCGCCTTCGGAGCGGAGGCTTCCACCAGCGTCTGCCAGCCGAGCTGCGAGGCGAGGTGCAGCACCACGAGATCACTCCAGCCTTCGGCATGGAACGTCGCCGCCACATCGGCCGGCAGGGCGCGGAACGCCGCCTCGTCCACCATACGGAAGCCATTGATGACCGCCTCGGGACGCGGTGCCTCAGCGGAATCCTTCGGCGCGTGGTAGTTGATCCGCACCGAGCGATCGACCAGCAGCTTGTGCTCCAGCAGCGCCTTGGCGAAGGCGACGATCCGCAGAGCCTCGATCCGGTAGCTCTCGCAGAACGCCATCGCCGCCTGGCTGGTGGGCGTGGGCTTTCCGGCGGCATCAAAGAAGGCGTCCGCCTCCTCCCCGGACACCTGGTTGACCACGCGCGGAGAGGCGCTGTCGACCGCCAGCATCGGCGCTCCGCCGTTCTCATTGGTCATCGGCACGAAGGGGTAGCGGCGCACATAGCCGGGCACATAGGCCCCCGCCCGCCACTGGCCGTCGCCATCGACGAACAGGTTGCGCCCCGCTGCCACGCCCAGCACGGCGAGCGGCGTGGCGGTGGCGTCGGGCGCGAAGACGATGGGGTAGTGGCGGCTCGCCGGCGCGAATTCGCTGGCCACCAGCGGCACCACGGCGGTGTCGGCGGCGAAGCGGAAATCATGCGCCCGGCGCAAACCGAACGTGCCGTGCTCCTGGCTGCGCAGCAGCATCGGGTTCCGGTAGAACAGCGGCAGGGCGGAAGCGGCGGTGGATGTCATGGATGTTTCCTCACGTCAAAAGCAGTTTTCCGCCGGGCACCCGGCGACAGCCGCGTCAGGTCGCCCGGGTCGGCGCACCGGCGCCGCGCGGCTCCCAAGGCGCTGCCGCGCGGCGGGAGGGCGTCGGCCCGGCACAGGCTCCCGGACTTAATAGCTGACATAGATGCGGGCTTGAACCGTGATATCGCCCGGCCGGCTGTAGATCGCATCGGTCAGGGCGACGCCGGCGACCAGGCTGGCGGTCAGGTTCCGGTTGAACGTGTAGTCGACGCCGAGGCCGACGCCGGCAAGCGAGAAATCCTCATGCGCCACGGGGCCGAGTTCGCTCTCATAGCCGAACAGATGCCCCCAGCCGACATCGAGAAAGGCGTAGGGCGAAACCTCGTCGGTGACGTTCGCCACACCGAGCTTCGAGAGCAGCGGGAAGGCCGGGGTGCGCAGTTCGTTGCGCCAGACGAAGCCGGTATCCACCGTGGCATCGTCCAGCGTGTAGCCCCGCGTCGCATACAGGCCGCCCAGGCTCAGCTGCTCCGTGCTCGGCAGCGGCTGGCCGGCCGCGACCCCCGAGAGCTGGCTCACCCAGGACAGGCCCTTGGGCAGCCGCGTCAGCCGTGTGATGTCGGCGCCGCCATAGACATAGGTCAGGTCGGTGACGCGCCCGGCGGAATAGGCGCTCCAGTCGGCCGCGGTGTTGCCGCCCAGCACCCCGCCCGGATTGGCCACCAGCCGCGCCTCGAGGCTGGTCGTGCCCCATGCGTCGGAGCGCGCCACCACCCAGCCCAACATCATCTGGAACAGATCGGCCGAGGCGCCGCCAATGTCGGCGCCATCGAAATAGCTGCCACGTGACACCGTCTTGCCGGACGCGCCGACGATGAGATCACCGGCGAACACACCCGGCAGCAGGTTGGAGATCGCCGTGCGGTAGATGATCGGCAGTTCAAACGTCATATTGTCGAAGGCGAAGACGGTGCCCACCTCGTTCTGCCGGGTGGCGACATAGTTGGGCGCGATTTCCACGCTCTGGCGCGCCCCGGTGCCGATCACCACGCGGGCGGACTGGCTGTAATAGTTCGGCTGCGTGGCGCCCGCGCCCACGGAAGCGGGGTCGGCCCAGAAATCCGCGCTGCCGGTGACCTGATAGGACACGAAGCTCTCCGGCAGCCCCGGAAGCATGGCTCCAAAGCCGGCATAGTAGCGGTCGAAGCCGGTCGAATGCGTGCCGGTATTGGACGCGCCGGAGAAGATCTGCCACGGCTTCTGCGGCGTGACCTCCAGCGTCAGCGTGCTCAGCCCGAGATCGTCGCCGGGCGCGAACACCGCATTGACCGTGCGGTAGGGATGGCGGTTGAGCCAGGTCAGGTCTTCATCCAGCGCGGGCGCCCAGATGCGCTGGCCGGGCGCGGCGCGCAGCCGCGCGGTCAGATCGGCCTCGGTTCCCGGCGTCGCCCCGATCACCCGGATGGCGCCGGTGCGGAATTCCACCACCCGCAGCACCAGCACGCCCCCGGTCACTTCCTGCGGCGGCAGCACCACCGAAACGAAAGGATAGCCGGCCGCGCGATAGGCCTTGGCGATGGCCGCCTGGATCTCGCTGATGCGCTTGAGGGTGAGCGACTGGCCCAGGAACGGCGCCAGCGCCTTTTCCAGCGGCAGGCGCTCGATCGCGCCGATACTGCCAACACGGATGCCGGGCGCCGGCCGCGACGGGAGGCCTTCGGTCGGCCCGACCAGCGTGAGACCGGCCAGCAGGATGCCGAGCGGGCTGTCATCGGCGCTGCCGGCAAGATCCTGCGGGCCAAGCACGACGCCCCCCTGGCCGGAAATGACCGGCGGCAGATTGCGCTCGATCGGCGCCACGCGCTGCGCCTGCGCCGGCGACACGCCGAGGCCGGCCAGCAGCGCAAGCGCCGCGCCGACCAGCAAGCGGGGAGTGAGGGCGGCGGCAGGCATGGCGGTCCTCACGGCACGTTGAAGGCCAGCCAGCGGCCAAAGAAGCGATTGTCCGGGTGAGGCAGGCTGGCACAGACCGCCGGACCGCCTTCGCACGCACGCGCCGAGCCGTCCTCGTCGTCATCCGTGCCTTGCTCGCTCTCGCTCACCAGGACGAAGGTGTCCATCGTCACCACCCACTGGTCCTGCGGCGTCTGGGGAACGAACACGCTCGGCGGTACGATGATGACGGGCTGAGTGTTGAGAACGGCAAGTTCGCCGGGCACATAGGTCATAGCATAATTGGCCGAGAGCGAGAGGCTGCCCTGCAGGATCGGGTAGAGGCCGGGCGACGAGCCGGACGTGGCCGTGGTCGCCAGCGCGCCGGTGAAGGCATCGCCATTCACCAGGCTGCCGCTGGCCAGTGTGTAGGTCAGCACCGGCACCGGCGCACCCGACAGCATGGACTGGTTGTCAGCGACGACCGTCACGCCCCGCTGGTCGATCGTCACATCAGCCGCGACATAGGTCAGCGCGTAGTTGGAGGAGGCGCTGAGCGTGCCCTGGGTGATGGCATAGGTGCCGACATTTGATGTCGACGAGGCTGTCGTCGCCAGCGCCCCGGCGAGGCTGTCGCCATTGACCAGATCGCCCGAGGTGATCTCATAGGTCAGATCCGGCACGGCATTGCCATAAATCATGGCCTGCGCGTCGGCGGTCACGGTGATGGCCCGCGCCTCCACCGCGAAGCTGCCCTGGACATAGGTCAGCGCGTAATTGCCCGAGGCCGCCCCCGACAGCGTGCCGCCGGTCGCCGTGGTGAGATAGCTGTCGCCGACATTCGAGAGCGAGGTCGCATCCGTGCTCACCGTCACCCCGGTCAGCAGCGCCCCGGTCTGGTCGTTCTTCCAGCCCGAGGTGGTGTAGCCGAGCGTCGGCACCGCATCGCCATAGACCATCTCGCCATTATCGGCGGTCACGGTCAGCGTCGCCTGCGTCACCGCGAAGCTGCCAGCGACATAGGTCAGCGCGTAATTGCCCGACGCCGCCCCCGACAGCGTGCCGCCCGTCGCCGTCGTGACGTAGCTGCTGCCGACATTGGACAGCGAGGTCGCGTCGGTGGTCACGTCCACCCCGGTCAGCAGCGCCCCGGTCTGGTCGTTCTTCCAGCCCGAGGTGGTGTAGCCGAGGCTCGGCACCGCGTCGCCATAGACCATGTCGCCATTATTGGCGGTCACGGTCAGCGTCGCCTGCTCCACCGCGAAGCTGCCCTGGACATAGGTCAGCGTGTAATTGCCCGAGGCCGCCCCCGACAGCGTGCCCCCTGTTGCCGTCGTGACGTAGCTGGTGCCGACATTCGAGAGCGAGGTCGCATCCGTGCTCACGTCCACCCCGGTCAGCAGCGCCCCGGTCTGGTCGTTCTTCCAGCCTGATGTGGTGTAGCCGAGCGTGGGCACCGCGTCGCCATAGACCATGTCGCCATTATCGGCGGTCACGGTCAGCGTTGCCTGCGTCACCGCGAAGCTGCCAGCGACATAGGCCAGCGCGTAATTGCCCGAGGCCGCCCCCGACAGCGTGCCGCCGGTCGCCGTCGTGACGTAGCTGGTGCCGACATTGGAGAGCGAGGTCGCGTCGGTGCTCACGTCCACCCCGGTCAGCAGCGCCCCGGTCTGGTCGTTCTTCCAGCCTGATGTGGTGTAGCCGAGCGTGGGCACCGCGTCGCCATAGACCATGTCGCCATTATCGGCGGTCACGGTCAGCGTTGCCTGCGTCACCGCGAAGCTGCCAGCGACATAGGCCAGCGCGTAATTGCCCGAGGCCGCCCCCGACAGCGTGCCGCCGGTCGCCGTCGTGACGTAGCTGGTGCCGACATTGGAGAGCGAGGTCGCGTCGGTGCTCACCTCGACCCCGGTCAGCAGCGCCCCGGTCTGGTCGTTCTTCCAGCCCGAGGTGGTGTAGCCGAGCGTCGGCACCGCGTCGCCATAGACCATCTCGCCATTATCGGCGGTCACGGTCAGCGTCGCCTGCGTCACCGCGAAGCTGCCAGCGACATAGGTCAGCGCGTAATTGCCGCTCGCCGCCCCCGACAGCGTGCCGCCCGTCGCCGTCGTGACGTAGCTGCTGCCGACATTCGAGAGCGAAGTGGCGTCGGTTGTGACGTCGACCCCGGTCAGCAGCGCCCCGGTCTGGTCGTTCTTCCAGCCCGAGGTCGTGTAGCCGAGCGTCGGCACCGCATCGCCATAGACCATCTCGCCATTATCGGCGGTCACGGTCAGCGTCGCCTGCGTCACCGCGAAGCTGCCCTGGACATAGGTCAGCGCGTAATTGCCCGATGCCGCCCCCGACAGCGTGCCGCCTGAAGCCGTGGTGAGATAGCTGTCGCCGACATTGGACAGCGAGGTCGCGTCGGTGGTCACGTCCACCCCGGTCAGCAGCGCCCCGGTCTGGTCGTTCTTCCAGCCCGAGGTCGTGTAGCCGAGGCTCGGCACCGCGTCGCCATAGACCATGTCGCCATTATCGGCGGTCACGGTCAGCGTCGCCTGCGCGACCGTCGCCGAATTGGTGCCGTAATAGAAGACGCGATAGCTCACGCCATCCGTGCTGGTGGCCGACCCGTTCTGCGACGCGAGGGCGACCGACTGGGTCCCGGCATTGGTGGTTGGATCGACCGTGATCGTGCCGCCCGTGAGGGTCACGGTGTCATCCGCGCTGCCGAAGACATAGCTGGCCGGCCCGCCGACGCCGCTGGCCGAGGTGACGGTGGCGGTGCTGTCGCCATAGGTCGAGCTGGAGGCCGTGGTGTCCACCCAGACCACCGCGTTCACCGCATAGAGCTGCGGATAATAGCCGGCGCTGGGCGGGGCCCAGACGGTGGTGAAATCCCAGCCCTGGCCGCCGGCCAGCGTCATGAAGCTGGCGGTGTCCTGGAATTGGGCGGTGGTCAGGCCGGTGGCGCCGGAGCTGATGCCGGAGCCGAAGGCGAACTCCTGCCCGGTCGTATCGGTATCCCAGAACGAGGCGGTGACGGTGCCGGTCTGCTGCACCCCGGCCAGACCGCCGACAAATCCGTCCGAGGCCGTCAGCGCTCCCGTGGCGTAAGCCTGGCTGATATCACCGGCATTCCAGCCGACAAGGCCACCGATATACATCACGCCCGAGACGCTGCCGGTGGCATAGACGCTCGTTAGGCTGCCGCCGTCATTCCAGCCGACCAGCCCGCCGACGCTGTTGGCTTGCCCTTCCACCGCTCCCGACGCATAGGACAGGGTGATTGAACCGGTGCTGGTGCCGACCAGCCCGCCCACCTTGTCGCCCTGCCCGCTCACCGCCCCGGTGGCATAGGAGGAGGAGATCGACCCCTCATTGCGTCCAACGAGGCCGCCCGCCTCCTGGTCGGTGGCCGTCACGGCCCCCGTGGCATAGGAGGCGGTGATCGAGCCGGCGCTCCAGCCCACGAGCCCGCCGACCTGACCGGCGCCCGCAACACTACCCGTCGCATAGCTGTTTTCGATCGTGCCGTAGCTGGAGCCCGCCAGCCCGCCAGCTATCGTGGTCCCACCCGAGGCCGACACCGTGCCGGTCGCGGAGCTGTTGGTGATGTTCATCCCGCCGGCCGAGCCGACAAGGCCGCCCGCCGTCGCCTCGTCCGACACGGTCGCCACCACGGCGCCGGACGCCGAGGAGCCGGTGATCGTGCCATAGTCAGCCTTGCCGACGAGCCCACCCGCCGCTGTGGAGGACGAATTCGCATTCAGGGTGACGTCGCCGCTGGCGGTGCTGCCGGTGATGCTGCCATCCAGCATAAAGCCGACCAGTCCGCCGGCGGCGTCCCAGAAGGCGGTGACATCGCCGCTGGCCGAGCCATTGGTGATGCTGCCGGAATCCATCTGGCCGACCAGACCGCCGATCGGCGAATTGCCGGTTACAGCGCCCGACGCCTGGACATTGGTGAGCGTGCCGCTGTTCTGCCCGACCAGGCCGCCGACGGTATTGTCGGTCGACAGACCCACATCGCCGCTGGCGGAGGAGTCCGAGATGGCGCCGGTGTTGGTGCCAACCAGCCCGCCGGAGGTCCAGCCCGTCACGACACCCGAGGCGCTCGATCCGGAAATCGTGCCGCCGTCATTGTAGCCGGCCAGCCCGCCGGCATAGTTGGTGGCGGCGACGGCGACGCCGGAGACGACGTTGCTGATGGTGCCCTTGCTGTAGGCGACCAGGCCGCCGGAATAGAGGAGCGAGCCGGAAATACTGCCGCCTGAAAGCGTCAGGTCGCTGAACACCGCGCTGGTTTCGGCATAGCCGAACAGGCCGTTGTAATTGGCGTTGCGCGCAATGGTCAGGCCGGCAATGTCGTGGCCCTGTCCGTCCAGCGAACCGGTGAAGGCGGTGGAGGCATCGCCCTCGCTGCCGAGCGACAGCCAGCCATACGTGCTCCAGATGTCGGAGGCATCCGTGCCCTCGGTGGCCGAGGCGTCGATATCATCGGTCAGGACATAATTCGCGCCGAGATCGGCGCCGATCAGCGCCAGCTGGTGCAGATTATTGACGGTGATGACGCCATCGACCGCCTCCGCCGCTTCCCAGCGGCCGATGGGGCGCATGTCGCCGGTCTGGTACCAGACCGTGTCGAAGTTCCAGCCGACATAGGCGGCGGAGGTGCGGGCCTCTGCCGTGGTGAGGCCGGTGATACCGTCGGAAGAACCGCTGCCGGTCGCGCTGGAATGGCCGGAGGTGCCCATGTCCCAGAAGGAGAGGGTGACGGTGCCGCCGTTTCGAAATCCAATCAGGCCCGCGATGTTGCTCGTGCCCGAAACCGCTCCGGAGGCATAGACCTGCGAGATGGTGCCGCCGACCATGTACCCGGCGAGCCCGCCTACCGAATCGCTCCCGCTCACCTGGCCTGTGGCATAGGCATAGGAAAGCGTCGCCGCCGCCCCGAACTGACCGATGAGGCCGCCGACATTGTTTCTGCCGCTCACACTGGCCGTGGAATAGACCTCGGACGCCCTACCGTTCAGCTGCCCCACCAGCCCGCCGACATAATCCAGCCCGGTGATGCTGCCGCCGACGAGGCCGACATTCGTGATGGTCTTGTTGGCGGCGACATAGCCGAACAGGCCGACATGATTGGTCGTCGGCCGGTTGATCGTCAGGCCCGAGATAATATGGCCCTGGCCGTCGAAGCTGCCGAAAAACCGCTCCGCATCGCTGCCGAGCGGCACGAAGCCGCCGGCGCCCCAGATGCCGGCGGCGTCGGTGCCTGCCGTGGCGGCGGCGTCGATATTAGCTCCCAGCACATAGCTGCCTTCGAGGTTGGTGCCGATCAGCGCCAGCTGGTGCAGGTTGGAAACGGTGACGACGCCGCTGACCGCGCTCGCGGCTTCCGCCCGCAGGATCGGGCGCATATCCGCCGTCTGGTACCAGACGTTGTCGAAGTCCCAGCCGACATAGGACGCGGCATCACGCGCCTGCTCGGTTGAGAGACCGGTGCCGCCGTCGGCGCTGCCGGTGCCGACGGCGGCAGACTGGCCGGTGGTGCCCTCGTCCCAATAGGACGAGGTGATCGTCGAACTGTTGGACCCGACCAGCCCGCCTGTGGCGGTGGTGCCGGTGACGTGCCCGCTGGCGTAGACCTGATCGAGGCTGGTGCGGTTGTCGCCGACGAAGCCGCCGACAGTGCCGGTGCCGGACACGGCGCCGAGCGCATAGCTCTGGGAAATCGCACCGTTGCTCTGGCCGATGAACCCGCCGACAGTGCTCGTGCCGGCAACGCTTCCCGACGCATAGGAGGTGGTGATGCCGATGCCCGAACCGCTCAAGCCGACCAGGCCGCCGACCGTGCTCGCCCCACTCACGGCCCCGGTGGCATGGCTGAGAGACAGGCCGGCTTCGAGATAGCCGACCAGCCCGCCGACATAATCCCCCGTGGTGGTGACATCGCCGGTGGCATAGGCATTGGAAATCGCCGCCCCGGAGATGCCGACCAGACCGCCGACATAATCGCCGGTGCCGGCGACATCGCCGGTGGCATAGACCCGCTGCAGCGTTCCCTGCGTGCTGGTATTGCCGATCAGCCCACCGACCTGGGTGGTGCCGGAGACGTCGCCGGTGGCGTAGCTGTCGGAGACGGGGAAATTGGCATAGCCCACCAGCCCGCCGGAAGAGGCGGCCGTGGCGGCGACGTTGCCGGTCGCATGCGAACCGGTGATGCTCTCGGCGCTCCGGCCCGCCAGCCCGCCGACATAGCCGGTGCCCGACACGGCGCCGGTGGCATGGCTCGTGCCGATGGTGGCGTTGGCGTAGCCGACCAGCCCGCCGGAATAGCTGTCGGTGGCGGTGACGCTCCCCTGCGCGTAGGAGGCGGTGATCGCCTGATAATTGATGCCCGCCAGCCCGCCGACATAGCCGGTGCCCGACACGGCGCCGGTGGCATAGCTCGTGCCGATGGTGGCGTTCGCATAGCCGACCAGCCCGCCGGAATAGCTGTCGGTGGCGGTGACGGCGCCGCTGGCATGGGAGCCGGTGATCGCGGCATAGTTGATGCCCGCCAGCCCGCCGACATAGCCGGTGCCGGAGACAGCGCCGGTCGCGTAGCTGCTGCCGATGGTGCCGCCCGCATAGCCCACCAGCCCGCCGGCATAGTCGCCGGTGGCGGTGATGGTGCCGGTGGCATGGGACCCGGTGATCGCGGCCGAGCTGCGGCCGGCCAGCCCGCCGGCATAGCCGGCGCTCGACACGTCGCCGGTGGCATAGCTGTCGCCGATCGTGGCGTTGGTATCGCCCACCAGCCCGCCGGCCATCGTGTAGGTGCCGTCGGCGGAAACGTCGCCCGTGGCATGGCTGGAGGTGATCGCGATCGCCCCCGCCGAGCCGACGAGGCCGCCCGCTGTCGCCTGCTCCGCCGCGGTCGCCACCACGGCGCCGGACGCCGAGGAGCTGACGATCGTGCCATTTTCACCCTGGCCGACGAGCCCACCCGCCGCTGTGGAGGAGGAGTTGGCGTTGAGGGTGACGTCGCCGCTGGCCGTGCTGCCGGCGATGCTGCCCGCCACCATATAGCCGACAAGGCCGCCGGCATTGGTCCAGAAGGCGGTGACGTCGCCGCTGGCCGAGGCGTTGATAATGCTGCCGGACGTCAGCTGCCCGACCAGGCCGCCGATCGGCGAATTGCCGGTGACAGTACCCGTCGCCTGGACATTGGTCAGCGTGCCGCCGGCATTCTCGCCGACCAGCCCGCCGACCGTATTGTCGCTCGCCAGCCCGACATTGCCGCTGGCGGAGGAGTCCGAAATGGCACCGGTATTGAAGCCAACCAGCCCGCCCGAGGTCCAACCCGTCACGACACCCGAGGCGCTCGACCCGGAAATGCTGCCGCCGGCATTATAGCCGACCAGCCCGCCGGCATAATTCACGGCGGCGACGGCGACGCTGGAGTCGACGTTGCTGATGGTCCCCATATTGTAGGCGACCAGGCTGCCGGAATAGTTGCCCGAGCCGGATATGCTGCCGCCGGAAAGCGTCAGGTCGCGGATCACGGCGCTGGTGCCGGCATAGCCGAACAGGCCTTTATAACTGGCGCTGCGGGCGATGGTCAGA
The DNA here is from genome assembly GCA_000378025.1 of Xanthobacteraceae bacterium 501b. GTDB lineage: Bacteria > Pseudomonadota > Alphaproteobacteria > Rhizobiales > Xanthobacteraceae > Ancylobacter. The sequence goes on along the minus strand of KB899087.1, from coordinate 4,587,893 downwards.
TCGGAAATGGTGTGGTCGTCGCCATCGAGCGTGCCGGTGAACGGCGTGGCCGCGCTGCCGAGCGGCACCCAGCCCTGCGTGCTCCAGATATCGGCGGCATTCGTGCCCGCTGTGGCGGCGGCGTCGATATCGGCGGTCAGGACATAATCCGCGCCGAGATCGACGGCGATCAGCGCCAGCTGGTGCAGGTTCGAGACGGTGATGACGCCATCCACCGCCGCCGCCGCTTCCGAGCGCAGGATCGGGCGCATGTCGCCGGCCTGGTACCAGTCGGTATCGAAGTCCCAGCCGACATAGGCGGCGGAGGTGCGCGCCTCAACGGTGGTGAGGCCGGTCACGCCGTCGGCGGAACCCGTGCCGACGCCGCTGGACTGGCCGCTGGTCCCCATGTCCCAGTAGGACAAGGTGACGGTTACGCTATTGTTCTCGCCGATCAACCCGCCGAAGGTGCTGAGGTCCGCGCCCGACCCCTCGGCGGAAACCGCGCCGGAGGCATAGGCCTGCGAGATCGTGCCTTGCGCCGCCTCGCCGACGAGCCCGCCGACCTTGTTGTCACGCCCGGTCACAGAACCGAGGGCATAGCTCTGCTCGATGCTTCCCCCGTCCAGGGTCCCCACCAGGCCGCCAATGGCTTGGCCGCCCGATACGGCACCGCTGGCGTAGCTTTGCGTGATGGTGGTGCCGCTCACAGAGCCGACCAGCCCACCCGCCCGTTCATTGCCCGAGACCGAGCCGGTGGCGTAGGATTGCGCAATGGAGCCATTCTGGTCTTCGCCGACCAGGCCACCCGCATAGCCCGCGCCCTCCACCGTGCCCGTGGCGAAGGAACCGGTGACGCTCGACCCGTCCAGCCAGCCGATCAGGCCGCCCACGGAATAGCCGCCGGTGACATTTCCCGTGGCATGGCTGTTGGTGAGCGTGCTTCCGGCGAGGTAGCCGATCAGCCCGCCTTTCGAATTGCCCGAGGTTTCGCCCGCGGTCCCGACGGTCCCGCTGGCGGAGGAGTTCGAAATGGTGCCGCCCGTGACAGATCCGACCAGGCCGCCGGCCAGATCACCGGTGATCGTGCCGGACGCGCTCGATCCCGAAATGCTGCCACCGTCAAGCGTGCCGACCAGGCCGCCTATATTGTTCGAACCTGCAACGGACACACCCGAGACGACATTGATGATGGTGCCCTTGCTGTAGCCGACCAGCCCGCCCGTATTGGTCCCCAGGCCGGAAATACTGCCGCCTGAAAGCGTCAGGTCGCGGAACACGGCGCTGGTGCCGGCATAGCCGAACAAACCATTGTAATCGCTGTCGCGCGCGATGGTCAGCCCGGCAATGCCATGGCTGTCGCCGTCGAGCGTGCCGGTGAAGGCGGTGGTGTCGCTGCCGATCGCCATCCAGCCCTTCGTGCTCCAGATGCCGGCGGCATTGGTGCCCGCTGTGGCGGTGGCGTCGATATCGCCGGCGAGCACATAGCTGCCGGCGAGATTTGTCCCGATCAGGGCCAGCTGGTGCAGGTTGGTGACGGTGATGACGCCATCCACCGCGCTCGCGGCTTCCGAGCGCAGGATCGGGCGCATGTCGCCGGCCTGGTACCAGTCATTGGCGAAATCCCAGCCGACATAGGAGGCGGCATTGCGGGCCTGCGCGGTGGTGAGGCCGGTCAGGCCGCTGGAGCTGCCGGAACCGACACCTCCCAGCATGTTGGAGGTTTGCTTGTCCCAATAGGAGGAGACGATGGTGGCGCCGCTATTGGTTCCGATAAAGCCGCCAGTTGCGCTAAAGCCGGTGACTTTGCCGGTGGCATAGGCTTGGGTGATGGTTCCCGACGCCGCGAGCCCGATCAGCCCGCCCGCGCTGCCGCCGGCGTTCACGTCACCCAGCGCGTAGCTCTTGGTGACGTTGCCGGTGGCATAGCCGATCAGGCCGCCCGCATATTCGCTGCTGGCCTTGACCTTGCCGGTGGCGTAGCCGTTGGAGACCGCGCCTTCGCTTCGCCCGACCAGCCCGCCGACTTGGTTTTGGCCGGTCACCTCGCCGCTCGCGTAACTATCGGTGATCGCGGCTGTCGCGTAGCCGACCAGACCGCCGACATAGGTCGCGCCGTTGCTCACCGCGCCGGTCGCGTAGGAAGTCGCGATTGCGACATCGCTTCGACCGATGAGACCGCCGACATAATTGCCGTTCGGCGCCCTCACGCTCACGGCGGCATGGGAGCCGGTGACGGTTCCCCCGGAAGCCTTGCCGATCAGCCCCCCTACATAGCTTCCGCCCAACATAGACCCGGACGCATAGGCCCCGGTCACGCTTCCGCCGTCCATGGAGCCGACCAGCGTGCCGACATTGTCGCGCCCCTTCACGCTGGCGGCGACCAGGCCGACATCGTTCAGGAAGGCATCCCCGCTGATGGACCCGAACAGGCCGACATTGTCTGTGCTCGCCCGGTTGATCACGAGCCCGTCGATGGTGTGACCCGCGCCGTCGAATGTGCCGGTGAAAGCGTCCGATGCGCTGCCGATCGGCACGAAGCCGCCCGCGCCCCAGATATCCGAGGCATTCGCGCCATAGGTGGCGGCAGCGTCGATATCGCCGGCGAGCACATAGTCCGCGTCGAGATTGGTCGCCACCAGCGCCAGCTGGTGCAGGTTGGTGACGGTGATGACGCCATCGACCGCCGCCGCCGCCTCGGAGCGCAGGATCGGGCGCATGTCGGCGGACTGGAACCAGACCGTGTCGAAGTCCCAGCCGACATAGGAGGCGGCGTCGCGCGCCTGCGCCGTGGTGAGGCCATAGCTGTCGTCCGAGCCGGCGGAATGGGCCTGGCCGGTGGTGTCAATGTCCCAATAGGAGCTGCTGACGGTTCCCCAGGTGGTATTGGTGCCGACAAGGCCGCCGACCGCGCTCGTGCCCGTGACGATGCCGGTGGCATACGTCGTGTCGATGGTGGCGTCCCAATTGGCCCCGACGAGACCGCCCACATTGGTGGTGCCGGTGACGCTTCCGAGCGCGTAGGAGTTCTGCACCAGACCATAATTGGTGCCGACGAGCCCGCCAGTGTTGGATCCACCCGTGACGGCGCCGGTCGCATAGGAGTTCTGCACGGCCATGCCGTTCAAGCCGACCAGTCCGCCGACAGTGTCGCCCGTGGCCGTCACCGCTCCCGTGGCATAGCTCTCGGAGACCATGTCTCCAGTGGAGCCGGCAAGGCCGCCGACGTAATTTCGGCCATTCACCGCTCCCGTCGCATAGGACCGGGTTATGGACGCCTGCGAGTTTCCGGCAATCCCTCCGACATAATCGACGCCGCTCACGGACCCGGTTGCGGACGAGTCAAAGATGCCGCCGCCGCCGCCGGCATTGAGTCCGACGAGGCCGCCGACAAAGATTCCGCTGCCCACCACGGACAGGTTGCTCGACACGTTGGAGACTTGGCCGGCCGCCAAGCCTGCCAGCGCGCCCACGCTGCTATTGCCAACCACGCTGCCGCCGACGAGGCCGAGATTGCGGATCGCCGAGCCATAGTTGGCAAAGCCGAACAGGCCGACATAATCCGTGGTCGGCCTATAGATGACCAGCCCGGTGACGACGTGCCCCAGCCCGTCGAGCGTTCCGGTGAACGTCGCGTTCTCATTTCCGATCGGCACGAAGCCCGCGCCCGAATTCCACGTCGCCGTCGCGCTGGCGTCGATGTCGCGGCCGAGCGCATAGGTGCCGGAAAGGTTGGTGTTGATGGCCTGGAGATTATCGACCGTGTTCACCAGCATATAGGCGGTGAGCGTCGTGCTTGCGCCCGCATTGCCGGAATAGTCGGTCGCCGCCGTATAGCTCGACGGGTTGTAATAAAGCGACACGCCGCCATCAGCCGTCGCGCTCACGCCGGACCCGAAGGTCACCGTGCCCACCCCGGTGCCGGTATTGTCGGCGCGCAGAATGATGCTGGAGCCGGAGCCGCCGGCGAGATTCGCGTTCACCGCGATGCTGCCATAAGCCGAGAGCGTCAGCGTCGAGCCGCTGGACCAGCTCACCGCATCCGCCACCGTGATGGTGCCGGCCTGGCTGCCGCCGGTGCCTGTTGTGACCACGACATTGGCGGTGGCGAGCGCATTAGTCAGCGTCGTCACGTTGAGCACGCTGTCATCGCCATTGGCGCTGAAGCCCGACATGGTGCTGTCGGCAGCGTTGGAAATGGTAAGATTATAGGGGTCGAGCAGCAGCGTACCGAACTGGCCGCTGGCGCTGGTCAAGTCCGCCGTGCCGGTGAAGGCGAGCTGCGCCTTGCCGGAGACTTCCGCATCGCCGCCCGCGCCGGTGCCGGCGCCGGTGGCGATTATGGAGCCGGCAAAGGATGTCCGCACATCCGACCACACCACCACATTGCCGCCCGCCCCGGCCGTGCCGGAGGCCTGGATGCGCGCGCCGGCCTCCACCGTCACCGTCTGCGCGGTGGCCACCGCCTCGCCCAGATGGTTCTTGGCGGCATCCTTGCCGCCCTGGTAGTCGCCGCCGACCAGCACCAGCCCGCCATTTGTGCCGGAGGCATCGAGCAGGGCGGCGCTGTTGAGGGTGATATCGCTACCCTCCACCACGATGGAGCCGCCCGCGGCCTTCTTCCCCGCCGCGTCGAGCGTGCCGGCGACCTTCACCTTGGTGCCGGAAACCTTGATCGAGCCGCCCTTGCCATTCGCCTTGCGGGCCGAGACCTTCTGGCTGACGCTGACCGACCCGCCCGCGCCGGCGGTGAGGAACACCCGCCCGCCCTTGGTCGCCACGCCCGTCGCCTTGGTCAGGCTGGTGGTGTTGCCGGCCAGCGCATAGACATTGCCGCCATTGGCCTTCAGCTCGACCTCGGCCGCCTTGATCACCCCGCGCGTGGTCGCCTCGGTGTCCGCCCCGCCGACCTTGACCACGAACTTGCCGTCGGAGAGCGCGCCGTCCCGCACCAGAACCTCATAGCCGGCGACAAGTGCCGCCGTGCCCTCGGGCGCGGTGATGGTGCCGGCATTGTCCACCTTGCGGGCGATCAGCGCCACATCGCCGCCGAGCGCGCCGATGGTGCCGTAATTGGTGATCGACGCGGTGCTGGTGCCGCGGAAGGTCATGGCGCCGCCGGCCATGAACTCCCCATCCGACACATCATGGGTGGAGGCGATGAAACTGCCACCGGTGAGGACGCTGCCGTCCGCCCCGATGGTGACGCCGTTGGGGTTGACGAGATAGAGGCTGCCCGAAGCCGACAGCGAGCCGTCGATCTGCGAGGGCGAGAAGCCGGTGACGCGGTTCAGCGTCGCCCCGGTGCCGTTCTCGAAGCGCACGGAATTGCCGGCCCCGACGGAGAACGAGCCCCAGTTGATGATGGCGTTGCGCGAGCTCTGCGTCACCAGCACGCTGGTGGCAGAGGTCGCCGCCACGCTCGCCGCGCCGGCGGCGACGCTGGGCGCGGTGGGTAGTGCGCTTTGGGAAAGGGCAGGCAGGCTGGAGGCGAGAAACGCGGCGCTGGCCAGGAACTGTGCGGCAGCAACCCCGCGGGTACGGGGGGACGAAGTGAACCGCATGCTTTCTCACAGCCCAAGGGGAAATACCCACTGTGCTACCTACCATGCCGCAGCGGCAAACTTCCACCATTCCGGGCCAAAACGGGCCGCGCGCGACCTGCTTATTTTTGGTTGGATCGCTCGAATCGTCCCCCGGCAGGGTCGCGCCCGCCGCAGCCCGCGCGCTCACGACGCGAGGCTTCCCCCCTGCCGCTGCGCCACCAGCCCGAAGCGCCGCATCCGGCGATGCACCGTGGTCCGGTCGAGGCCCAGCTCGCGCGCCGCCGCCGAGACGTTCCAGCCCTGCGCGGCGAGGACGGCGATGAGTTCCTCGCGCCCGTTGCTAGGGCCGGCCAGGGCGCAGGGAAGGTCCGATGGCCAGACCCGCACCGCCGCTTGCGGCGCCGCGCCCGCCGCACGCCCTGATGCCAGCCCCGGCGCCAGCCCCTGCAGCCGGTCGGGCAGATCGTCGAGGCCGATCATGCCGCTCTCCGCCACCGCGCAGGCATAGTCGAGGGCGTTGGCGAGTTCGCGGATATTGCCGGGCCAGCCATGCGCCGCCAGCGCCGCCCGCGCCGCCTCCGACAGGCTGAAGCGCGCGCCCCCGGCATCGCAGCGGCCGGCAATGAGCCGGCTCACAAGCCAGTCCAGGTCGCGCCGCTCCCGCAGCGCCGGCAGGGCGAGCACCGCGCCCGAGATGCGGAAATACAGGTCCTCGCGGAAGCGCCCGGCCTTGATCTCGTCCACCAGGTCGCGATGGGTGGCGGCGATGACGCGGATATTCACCGGCACCGGCTTCGAGCGGCCAAGCGGCGTGACCTCATGCTCGGCCAGCACCCGCAGCAGCCTTGTCTGCAGCGGCAGCGGCATGTCGCCGATCTCGTCGAGGAACAGCGTGCCGCCATCGGCTTCCAGCACCAGCCCCTTCTTGCCCCGCGCCGCCGCGCCGGTGAAGGCGCCGGCCTCGTAGCCGAACAATTCGCCCTCGACCAGCGTTTCCGGCAGCGCGGCGCAGTTGACAGGCACGAAGGGCCGGGCGGCGCGGGCGCCGGCGGCGTGGATCGCCTTGGCGAGATATTCCTTGCCGGAGCCGGTTTCGCCGGTGATCAGCAGGCTCATCTGGGTGTTGACCAGCTTGGCCGCCCGCGTCGCCACCTGCCGCATCGCCGGATCGTCGCGGAACAGCGCCGCCAGCGGCGCCGGCAGGGCGGCGGCCGCCGGCTCGGCGATGGGCCGGCCCGGCCGGCTCGGTGGGGCGAGGGTGGCAGCGAAAAGCGGCGTGCCGGAGCCGGCGAGCCGGACCAGCCGCTGGGCGGCCGGCAGCGCATGCGAGAAACGCGGCAGATCGTCGACTTCGAGCTGGAAGAACTCCCCCAGCCGGCGCCCCACCAATCCCGGTGCCGCCAATCCAGCCGCGATTCCAGCCACCCGCCCCGCCGCCTCGCGCAGCAGCAGCTGCCGGGCGGCGTTGTTGAAGCCGAGCAGCCGCCCCGCACCGTCCACCGCCAGCACATAGCTCGGCTCGACATCGACGAATTCCGGCGATGCGGCGAGCTTGACGATCCATTCGCGCCGGAAGCGGTTCACCAGATTGGCGGTCTCGATCTTGTTGGCGACGCCCTTGACGAATTGCAGGGCGAGAAACTGGCTCTCCTTCGGCTCGGGCGAGCGCAGGGCGGAAATGTCCAGCACCGCCGCGAGCGCGCCGAACGGGTCATAGACCGGCGCCGCCGTGCAGGTGAGCGGAATATGGGTGGCGTCGAAATGGTCGGTCTGGTGCACCACCAGCGCCTCGCCGGTGTGGATGCAGGTGCCGACCGCGCAGGTGCCGGCATGCTGCTCGTTCCAGTCGGCGCCGAGATAGAGACCGGCGCGCATCAGATTATTGTCGAAGGTCGGGTCGCCGATGAAATCGACGGTGATGCCCTTGGCGTCGGTGAGCAGCAGCACATAGCCGAGGCCCGCCACCTGCCGGTACAGCGTCTCCACGCCGAAGCGCGCGGTGTGGGTGAACTCCTCCATCGCGTCCTGGTGCTCGCGCAGGCGGGTGGCGGTGATAATGCAGGGCTCGCGCAGCACCTCGGGGTCGAGATGGTGCTCGCTCACGCAGCGCCGCCAGGATTCCTGGATCACCGCGTCGCGGCGGGTGGCCGCTCCGCCGGCGGCACGCACGAGCTCGTCGATATGAGCGGCCTGTTCCCGTCTCATCGGCGTCCTCCCGGATATCTTCGCGCCGGACCTGCCGGCATCGGGATGTAGCCTCCCGTTTCAGCCGAGTGTCGTCCCCTTGGCGGGCGGGTGCAAGCGCTCGCCATTCCCTACCCCTCACGAAGTGCCGGCAACGCCACAGCTGAGGCAGCGGGCGCCACAGCTGTGGCGCGGGCGCCGCACCGTGGCAACGGCACCTCCCGCAGTAAAGCTCAACTAATTCATAGGCTTGTCGTCCGGCAGGCAGTTGGCCCGCCGCTTGCGGAAGAAGCGGGCACAGAACGAGGCCCGCCGGCAAAGGCGCGGCCCGCAGGGACGAACGCCACGGGAAGGACGCCGGATGACGTCACAGACGCCGCCGAAGGTCGGCATCATCGCCAATCCGATCTCGGCACGCGACATTCGCCGCGTCGTCGCCAGCGCCAACAGCGTGCAGGTGGCGGACCGGGCCAACATCGTGCTGCGGGCGCTGGCCGCGCTGGCCGCCTGCGGCATCGAGGATGTGGTGATGATGCCCGAGCGCGGCGGCATCGCCACCCATGTGCTGCGCGGCATGGAGCGCTCCAATGCGCAGGGCGAGGCCCGCTTTCCCCGCCTCACCCATCTCGCCATGCCGGTGACGGGCACCGCCGAGGATACACGCCGCGCCGCCCGGCTGATGCGCGAGGCCGGCGACATCGCCGCCATCATCGTGCTCGGCGGCGACGGCACCCACCGCGCCGTGGTCGCCGAATGCGGCGCGGTGCCGATCGCCGGCATTTCCACCGGCACCAACAACGCCTTTCCCGAGCATCGCGAGCCCACCATCACCGGGCTCGCCACCGGGCTCGCCGCCAGGGGGCTTGTGCCGGCCGGCCTCGCCTTCGCCGCCAACAAGAAGATCGAGGTCCGCATTGATGGCGGCCCGCCTGACATCGCCCTCGTCGATGTCGCCCTCGTCACCGACCGCTATGTCGGCGCGCGCGCCCTCTGGCGCACCGAGACCTTCCGCGAGCTCTATGTCGCCTTCGCCGATCCGGAAGTGATCGGCATGGCCGCCATTGCCGGGCTGGTCGAGCCGGTGAGCCGCCGCGAGCCGGGCGGGCTCGCCCTCACCCTCGCCCCGGCGGCCACCGCCGCGATGACGGTCTGCGCGCCCATCGCGCCCGGCCTCGTCACGCCCGTCGGCGTCGAGGGCTGGCGCCGCATGCCGGCGGGAAAGCTGTTCTCGCCCGACATGGCCGCCGGCGCGGTGGCGCTGGATGGCGAGCGCGAGCTTTTCTTCGACGGGCATCAGCAGGTGGCGATCACCCTGCACGACGCCGCCTTCCGCACCGTCGATGTCGCCGCTGTCATGAGCTTCGCCGCCCGCGAAAAACTGCTGCTGCGCCATGCCACCCCCGCTCTCCACCCCGTCCCGCTGCTGGCGGGCGCCTGAGCCGTGCCCGCCCCGACAACAACGCCGGCCAAAGCCCGGCATGCCCAAGGAGGAACGACAACGCCATGACCAACAATCCCTTTCCCCTCTCCCGGGACGAATTGCTGACCGCCTACCGCACCATGCGGACCATCCGCGATTTCGAGGAGCGGCTGCATGTGGAATTCGCCAAGGGCGACATTCCCGGCTTCGTCCACCTCTATGCCGGCGAGGAAGCCTGCGCGACCGGCATCATGATGCACCTCACCGATATTGACCGCATCGCCTCCACCCATCGCGGCCATGGCCACTGCATCGCCAAGGGCGTCGATGTCCACGAGATGATGGGCGAGATCTACGGCAAGGCGACGGGCTGCTGCCGGGGCAAGGGCGGCTCCATGCACATTGCCGACCTCTCCAAGGGCATGATGGGGGCGAACGGCATTCTCGGCGCCGGCGCGCCGCTGATCTGCGGCGCCGGCCTCGCCGCCAAGTTCCGCGGCGATGGCGGCGTCGGCCTCACCTTCTTCGGCGACGGCGCGGCCAATCAGGGCACGGTGCTGGAGAGCATGAACCTCGCCGCCATCTGGAACCTGCCGGTCATCTTCGTGGTCGAGAATAATGGCTACGCCGAATCCACCTCGGTCGAATACGCCACCGCCGTCGACAGCTATGTCGACCGCGCCGCCGGCTTCGGCCTGCCGGGCGTGACGGTGGACGGCACGGACTTCTTCGCCGTCTATGAGGCGGCGGGCGAGATCATCAAGCGCGCCCGCGAGGGCGGCGGCCCGGCGCTGCTCGAATGCAAGACCGTGCGCTTCTTCGGCCATTTCGAGGGCGACGCCCAGACCTACAAGGCCAAGGGTGAGAACGAGCACAACCGAGCTCACCGCGACTGCCTGAAGCTGTTCGGCGCCCGGGTCACGGTGGCCGGAATCGTCTCCGACGCCGACCTCGCTTTGATCGACCGCGAGGTGGCCACCCTCATCGACGACGCGGTGGACACCGCCAAGGGCGCGCCGCTGCCCGGCCCGCGCGAACTCACCACCGATGTCTATGTCGCCTACTGAGCCAAGCAACCAATAAAAGGAGGGAATCCCATGGCCCGCATGATCAGCTACAAGCAGGCGATCAACGAAGCGCTCGACCTCGAAATGCGCCGCGATCCCACCGTCATCCTCCTCGGCGAGGACATTGTCGGCGGCGCCGGCGCGCCCGGTGAGATGGACGCCTGGGGCGGCGTGCTCGGCGTCACCAAGGGGCTGCACGCCAAGCACGGCAACCGGCTGATGGACACCCCGCTGTCGGAAAGCGCCTATATCGGCGCCGCCATCGGCGCGGCCGCCTGCGGCATGCGCCCGGTGGCGGAACTGATGTTCCTCGACTTCATGGGCGTGTGCTTCGACCAGATCTTCAACCAGGCCGCCAAGTTCAAATACATGTTCGGCGGCAAGGCGAAGACCCCGGTGGTCATCCGCGCCATGGTCGGCGCCGGCTTTCGCGCCGCCGCCCAGCATTCGCAGATGCTCACCCCGCTGTTCACCCATATTCCCGGGCTGAAAGTGGTGTGCCCCTCCAACGCCTATGACGCCAAGGGCCTGCTGATCCAGGCGATCCGCGACGACGACCCGGTGATCTTCTGCGAGCACAAGGCGCTGTACGGCTCGGAGGCCGACGTGCCGGAGGAGAGCTACGCCATCCCCTTTGGCGAGGCCAATATTGTGCGCGACGGCAAGGATGTGACCCTCGTCGGCTATGGCCTCACCGTGCCGCGCGCGCTCAGCGCTGCCGACACGCTGGCCCGCTCCGGCGTCTCGGCGGAGGTGATCGACCTGCGCACCCTCTCGCCCATCGACTGGGACACGGTGATCGAGAGCGTGGAGAACACCGGCCGGCTCGTCGTGATCGACGAGGCCAATCCGCGCTGCTCCCTCGCCACCGATGTCGCCGCCTATGTCGCGCAGCACGCCTTTGGCGCGCTCAAAGCGGCACCGCAGATGGTCACCGCCCCGCACACGCCGGTGCCGTTCTCGCCGGCGCTGGAGGATCTCTACATCCCCTCGGCCGAGGCCATCGTCGCCGCCGTCCACAAGACCACCGGCCCCGTCAAGTCGGCCGCGTGAGGAGCCTTGCAATGAATGAACGCATCAAGCCGGTCGTCATGCCCAAATGGGGGCTGTCGATGTCGGAAGGCAAGGTCACCGGCTGGCTCAAGCCCGCCGGTGCCGCCATCGCGCCGGGCGACGAGATCGTCGAAGTGGAAACCGACAAGATCGCCGGCGTGGTCGAGGCGCATGAGACGGGCACGCTGCGCCGGGTGATCGGCGCGCCGGACACGGTCTATCCGGTCAAGGCGCTGCTCGGCATCATCGCCGATGACACGGTGCCGGACGCCGAGATCGACGCCTATGTCGCCGAATATGCGACGCAGGCGGCGGCCGAGGCGGCGCAGGAGGAAGCGCCGCGCACCCACTTCATCGACACCCCGGCCGGGCGCCTGCGCTACGCCAGGCGTGGCGAGGGGGCGGCGAACGTCATCCTCATCCACGGCTTCGGCGGCGATCTCGACAATTGGCTGTTCAACATCGACGCGCTGGCGGAAGTCGCGACCGTCTATGCGCTCGACCTTCCCGGCCATGGCCAGTCCGACAAGAAGCTGGACGATCCCTCGCTCACCGGCCTGTCCGCCGCGCTTCTCGGCTTCATGGACGCGCTCGCCCTCGACCGCGCCCATCTGGTCGGCCACTCCATGGGCGGCGCCATCGCCGCCCGCACCGCGCTGGACGCCCCCGGCCGCGTCTCTTCGGTGACGCTGATCGGCTCGGCCGGCCTCGGGCCTGAGATCAATGCCGGCTACACTGACGGCTTCGTGCAGGCGAGTTCCCGGCGTGATCTGAAACCCGTGCTGGAACAGCTGTTCCATGACCCGGACACCGTCACCCGCCAGTTGGTCGACGACCTGTTGAAATACAAGCGGCTCGACGGCGTGGCGGAAGTGCTCACGGCCCTGTCCGGCGCGCTGTTCGCCGGCGGCCGGCAGGCCGAGCTGGTGGCGGAGGCGCTCGCCGCCGCCGACGTGCCGGCGCTGGTGATCTTTGGTGCCAGCGACCGGGTGATCCCGGCCACCCACGCACAGGCGCTCGGCACCCGCGCGACGGTGGAGGTGATCGAGGGCGCCGGCCACATGGTGCAGATGGAGAAGGCCGGAAGGGTCAACGAGCTGATCCTCGCCCACATCGCCTGAGCCATCCCCCCAGACACACAACGCCGCCGCGCGTGCGGACGGCGAAGGAGGAATCATGTCCAAACTCACCGACAAGAGCATCGTCATCACAGGCGCCACCGGCGGCATCGGCGCCGCCATCGCCCGGGCGCTCGCCGCCGACGGCGCCGCCATCACCGTGGCGGACCTCTCGCAAGCGACCGCCGACACGCTGGCGGGCGAGATCGCCACCGCTGGCGGCAAGGCCATCGGCGTCGCGGTGGATGTGCGCGAGCGCGCGCAGGTCCGCGCCATGCTGGACAAGGCGGCGGAGGCCTTCGGCCGCGTCGATGTGCTGTTCAACAATGCCGGCATCGCCCAGACCCGGCCCTTCCTCGACATCACCGAGGAGGACTGGCGCCTGGTCACCGATGTGAACGCGCTCGGCGTGCTCCTCGGCATGCAGGAGGCGGTGAAGACGTTCCGGCAACAGGCAGAAGCCGGACACCCCGGCGGCAAGATCATCAACACCGCCTCCATCGCCGCAAAACAGGGCTATGAGCCGCTGGCGCATTACTGCGCCTCGAAATTCGCCGTGGTGGCGATGACGCAGGCGGCGGCGCGCGCCTTCGGCAAGGAGGGCATCACCGCCAACTGCTTCTGCCCCGGCGTCGTCGCCACGCCGATGTGGGACGTGATCGACAAGGGTTTTCGCGACAACAAGCTCACCACCAAGGAAAACGAGGCCTTCGACACCTTCGCCGCCACCGCCGTGCTCGGCCGCGCCTCGCAGCCGGACGATCTCGTGGGCGTCGCCCGCTACCTCGCCTCCTCGGATTCCGACTTCATGACCGGCCAGTCCCTGATGGTGGATGGCGGCATGGTCTTCATCTGAGGAACGGCCATGGCAAGCAATGAGAGCATCCACGATCAGCTCAAGGACATGAACCGGCGCTTTTCCGCGCTGGCCAAGGCGGCGCCCGGCCCGATGGGCGCCTTCCGCGCGCTGATGGGCGAGGCCTCCCGCCCCGGCGCGCTCAGCGCGGCGACGAAGGAGCTGATCGCGATCGCCATCGCCGTGCATCAGGGCTGCGCCGACTGCATCCTGTTCCACGTCGCCAACGCGGCCGGCCATGGCGCAAGCCGCGAGGAACTCATCGAGGTGCTCGCCGTCGCGCTGGAAATGGGCGGCGGCCCTTCCGCCGTCTATGCCAGCCGGGCGCTGGAAGCCTTCGACGCGCTGGCCGCGCCAAAAGCCTGACGCGGCAAACCCTGACGCTCCCCTTTCTCGCGATTTGAGGACATTCCCATGAAAGCCGCCCGCTTCCACGGCAAACGCGATGTACGCATCGACGAGGTGCCGGAACCGGACCGCGCCCGGCTCGGCCCGCGCGACGTGCTGGTGAAGAACCGCTTCTGCGGCATCTGCGGCACGGACCTGCACGAATATGCCGCCGGCCCGATCTTCATCCCCACCGCGCCGCATCCCTACACCGGCGCCCAGCTGCCGCAGATTCTTGGCCACGAATATGGCGGCACCGTCGTCGCGGTCGGCGCCGAGGTGACGAATGTCGCGCCCGGCGACCGCGTCTCCATTCAGCCGCTGATCTCGCCGCGCGACGACCATTACGGAAGGCGGGGCCTCTACCAGCTCTCCGACAAGCTCGGCATTGTCGGGCTGATGTGGCCATGGGGCGGCATGGCGGAATATTCCGTCGTCAATGATTACAACGTGTTCGCCATGCCCGACAGCGTTTCGGACGCGCAGGCGGCGCTGATCGAGCCCACCGCCGTGGTGGTCTATGCCGCCGAGCGCGGCGGGGTGCGGCCGGGCTCCTCCGTGCTCGTCACCGGCGCCGGGCCGATCGGCCAGCTGCAGATTCTCGCGGCGCGGGCGGCGGGCGCCACCACCATCTTCCTGTCCGACACCAATGACAACCGGCTCAAAATGGCCCGCGCCGTGCTGCCCGACGTGATCACCCTCAACCCCAGAACCGACAATGTGGTCGAGGCGATCCGCGACCAGACGGAGGGTCATGTCGGGGTGGATGTGGCGCTGGAATGCGTCGGCGCCGAAGCCGCCACCGCCACCTGCATTGAGGCGGTGCGCCGACAGGGCGTGGTGGTGCAGGTGGGCCTGCATGTCGGCAAGCCGGCGGTGGACGGCTTCACCCTCACCTTCAAGGACATCGATCTGCGCGGGTCGTGGTGCTACTCGACGCTGATGTGGCCGCGCGTCGCCGCGCTGATCGGCTCGGGGCTGCTGCCGGCGGAAAAGGTGGTCACGCGCCGCATCAAGCTCGACGATGTGGTGGCGGAAGGCTTCGAGCCGCTGCTGAGCCCCGCCGGCACCGAGCTGAAGATCCTGATCGACCTTGCCTGACACGGCCAGCGCCGGAACCGCGCCGCCCCTCATCCCGGCACACCCATCCCCTCATCCCCGGGCATGACCCGGGGACCCAGCCGCCCGCGCGCCCGGCCAAAGCCCGCGCGGCATCTCGCTGGCTCGGCGCATTTCCTCGCCAGCGCAGGAGAAGGCCGTCCGGCTATGGCGCGCCTCATCTCTCCCCTCATCCCCGGGCATGACCCGGGGACCCAGCCGCCCGCGCGCCCGGCCAAAACCCGTTCATTGCCGAAGGTTTCCGCTATTTCCTATTAATTCGGTAGAATTAATGTTGACCGCCGTCGCCTGCTGTGAAAACCTCCCCCCAATCGCATTCACCAGCGCCACGGCGCTGCCGGGGAGTTTGCCCATGTCCTTCCGTTTCATGTCCTTCCGTTTCATGTCCTTTCCTTTCAAGCCCCTGGCTGCCGCCGCGCTCATCGCCGCGCTGGCGGCGCCGCTGGCCTACGCGCCCGTAGCCCGCGCCGCCGACGTGACATTGCTCAACGTCTCCTATGACCCCACCCGCGAGCTGTATTCCCAGTTCAACAAGCTGTTCGCCGAGCGCTACAAAGCCGAGACTGGCAAGAGCGTCGAGATCAAGACCTCGCATGGCGGCTCGGGCAAGCAGGCCCGCTCGGTGATCGACGGGCTCGACGCCGATGTCGTCACCCTGGCGCTGGCCTATGACATCGACGCCATCGCCGACAGGGGCTTCCTCGCCAAGGACTGGCAGCAGCGCCTGCCGGACAATGCCTCGCCCTACACCTCGACCATCGTGTTCCTGGTGCGCAAGGGCAACCCGAAGGGCATCAAGGACTGGAACGACCTCACCAAGCCCGGCGTGCAGGTCATCACCCCCAACCCGAAGACCTCGGGCGGGGCGCGCTGGAACTACCTCGCCGCCTGGGCCTATGCGCTCAAGCAGAATGGCGGCGACGAGGCCAAGGCGAAGGAATTCGTCGGCGAGATCTACAAGCATGTCCCGGTGCTCGACACCGGCGCGCGCGGCTCCACCGTCACCTTCACCGAGCGCGGCGTCGGCGACGTGCTGCTGGCCTGGGAGAACGAGGCGTTCCTGTCGAAGAAGGAATTCGGCGACGACAAGTTCGACATCGTCGTGCCCTCGCTCTCCATCCTCGCCGAACCGCCGGTGGCGGTGGTCGACAAGAATGTCGCGCGCAAGGGCACGCGCGAAGTGGCCGAGGCCTATCTCAAGCTGCTCTACTCCAAGGAAGGCCAGAAGCTCGCGGCGGAGAACTTCTACCGCCCGCGTGACGCCGAAGTGGCCAAGGCCTATGAGAAGGTGTTCCCCAAGGTCGAGCTGGTGACGATCGACGACCCGGCCTTCGGCGGCTGGCGCAAGGCGCAGCAGACCCATTTCGCCGATGGCGGGGTGTTCGACCAGATCTACTCCAACTGAGGCCGGCCGGGGAGGTTGGTCGCATCGGCCCCATCGGCCTCACTGTCCACCTCATCGGCCTCATCGGCCACTGCTTTTGATCCCTCCCCGGGCCGTGCCGCAAGGCACGGCCTTCGCCGTGACCATCCCCTTCGGGAGCACCGCCTTGAACGAGACGACGCTGGATCGAACCACCTTGGTGGGCGCGCTTCCCCCGGCCCCCACCCGCCGCCAGCAAAGCGTCATCCCCGGCTTCGGCCTCACCCTGGGGCTGACCCTGCTCTGGCTGTCGCTGGTGGTGCTCATCCCGCTGGCGGCGCTGTTCCTGAAGACGGCGGAACTGTCGCCGGAACGGATCCTCGCCATTCTCACCGCGCCTAGAACGTTGAATGCGCTGAAGATTTCCTTCGGCCTGTCGCTCGCCGCCGCGAGCATCAACCTGGTGCTGGGCGGCGTCATCGTCTGGGTGCTGGTGCGCTATGATTTCCCCGGCCGGCGGGTGCTCGACGCGCTGATCGACATTCCCTTCGCCCTGCCCACGGCAGTGGCCGGCATCGCGCTGACCACGCTCTATGCCGAGAATGGCTGGATCGGCGCCCTGCTCGCCCCGCTCGGCATCAAGGTCGCCTTCACCCCGCTCGGCATCCTGATCGCGTTGATTTTCATAGGCTTGCCCTTTGTCGTGCGCACCGTCCAGCCGGTACTGGAAGACCTCGACCATGATCTGGAGGAAGCCGCCGCCACGCTCGGTGCCGGGCGTTGGACCACGGCGCGCCGGGTCATCGCCCCGGCGGTGCTGCCGGCCTTCCTCACCGGCTTCGCCCTCGCCTTCGCCCGGGCGGTCGGGGAATATGGCTCGGTGATCTTCATCGCCGGCAACCTGCCCAACGTGTCGGAGATCGCGCCGCTGCTCATCGTCATCCGGCTGGAAGAATTCCGCTACGCCGACGCCACCGCGATTGCGGCGACGATGCTGGTGGCGTCCTTCCTTTTGCTCTTTGTCGTCAATGGCTTGCAGCGCTGGTCGCAGAGCCGCACCGGGAGGCTTGCATGAGCGCTTCCCCCGTCCGCGACGAGCCCGGCCTCGTCAAGGCCATCCTCATCGTTGCCGCCGCCGCCTTTGTCGGCCTGCTCATCGTGCTGCCGCTGGTCGCGGTCTTCGCGCAGGCTTTCGTGAAGGGCTGGCACGCCTATCTCGCCGCGCTGGTCGAGCCGGACGCGCTGGCGGCGATACGCCTCACCCTTCTGGTCACGGCGCTGTCGCTCACCGCCAACACCGTGATGGGCCTCGTCATGGCCTGGGCGATCACCAAGTTCGAATTTCGCGGCAAGAGCCTGCTCATCTCGCTGATCGACCTGCCCTTCTCGGTATCCCCGGTCGTCGCCGGTCTCGTCTTCGTGCTGTTGTTCGGGGCGCAGGGCTATTTCGGCCCGTGGCTGATCGACAATGGCTGGAAGATCATCTTCTCCTGGCCCGGCATCACGCTGGCGACGATCTTCGTCACCTTTCCCTTCGTCGCGCGCGAGCTGATCCCGCTGATGCAGGAGCAGGGCACGGTCGAAGAGGAGGCGGCGGTCACGCTCGGCGCCGACGGCTGGCGGGTGTTCTCGCGCGTCACCCTGCCCAATATCAAATGGGCCCTGCTCTACGGCGTATTGCTGTGCAACGCCCGCGCCATGGGCGAGTTCGGCGCCGTCTCGGTGGTGTCGGGCCATGTGCGCGGCGAGACCAACACCATCCCGCTGCAGGTCGAGATCCTCTACAACGAGTACCAGTTCCAGGCGTCCTTTGCGGTGGCCTCGCTGCTGGCCCTGCTCGCCATCGTCACGCTGCTGGCGAAGACGCTGCTGGAAGCGCGCCTTGGCCGCAGCGGCGGACGCCATTGACGCTCAGAACAGGTACACCGCCGCCAGAACGCCGCCGACCACCAGCACGGCGAACGCCGCCGTCACCAGGCCGAGCCGTTCCTCGATGAAGGTGCGCGCCGAGGGGCCTATCCAGTACAGCAGCCCCGCCACCATGAAGAAGCGCAGCCCCCTTGTGATGACCGAGAGCACCACGAACCAGAACAGGCTGTAATGGGCGAAGCCCGAGGTGATCGTCACCACCTTGTAGGGGATCGGGGTCAGTCCCTTGATGAGGATGATCCAGTGGCCATAGCGCTGATAGGCCTCGGTGAAGGCATCTACCCGGGCGCCATAGCCATAGAGCTGGATCAGGAACAGTCCGAGCGAGTCGTAGAGCAGCGCACCGATCGCATAGCCGAAGAGGCCGCCGACCACGGAGGCCAGCGTGCACACCGTTGCGTACCACCAGGCGCGGGCCGGGCGCGCCAGGCACATCGGCACCAGCATCACATCAGGCGGCACCGGGAAGAACGAGCTTTCGGCAAAGGACACGGCGGCCAGCGCCCACGGCGCGGAACGCCGCTCCGCGAGGTCGATCACCCACTGGTAGAGGCGGCGCAGCATGCAAGGACCTGACGAAGCGAAGTGGGTTCGGTGAACCGGCTCTCACCGGACGTGCGCTAGGGGCGCCGGCGCGGCATGTCGGGAAGAGGCGCGGCGCCGGCACCGTCGGCGATGTCCCACAAAAGCGGCCGGACGGCCACCCCTGCCTCGAAGAGCGGCGCATCCTTGCCGGCCCTGCCTCGGCGCTTGGGCATCTTCTCCGCCATGCCGAGCAGTTTCTCGCGTCGGCGCATCTCCGCCCACACATCCTCGGGCTCGATGCCGAGTTCCACCCACAGCACGACTAGATTGTAGAGAAGATCGGCGCTCTCGCGCACAGTGGCGGCGCGGTCGCCGACCACGGCGTCCAGCGCCACCTCCACCGCCTCCTCGGCCACCTTCTTCGCCATCGCCGCCCGGCCCTTGCGGAACAGCTTCTGGGTCCGCACGGAAGGGTTGTCGCCCTTCTGTGTCGCGGCCACGGCGGCGTGCAGGCGGCGGATCGAATCACTCATGCCGAATCACTCATGCGTCGATTCTAGAGCCATTTGCGTGAAGCCTGTGCGGCAGTGCGCCGAACGGATCGCGCCGATCGGATGGCGCCGCTGTGATCCGGCCGGCGGGCTTTGTTTTTGCGCCGCCGCAGGGTTCGGGTTATGCAAGGGGCGAAATCCTTCTCGGGCCGGCCCGGCCCGCTGCCCCGGTCAGAAACGGATATTGGAAGCGTGTTGAACCTTTCCCTGTTCCGCCCCCGTCGCGCCTGGCTCGTGGCCGGGCTTGTCAGTGCCGCCCTGGTCGCCCCGCTGGCGGCGCGCGCCACCCCGGCGCTGGTCATTGAGGTCGACAGCGGCAAGGTGCTGCTGGCGGAAGACGCCACCAAGCCCTGGTATCCCGCCTCCGTCACCAAGCTGATGACCGCCTATGTTACCTTCAAGGCCATCCGCGCCGGCCGGCTGACACCGGAGACACTGATCACCGTTTCCGACTTCGCGACGACGCAGAAGCCCTCCAAGATGGGCTTCAAGGCCGGCACCCAGGTGACGGTCGACAACGCGCTGAAGATGATGCTGGTGAAGTCGGCCAACGACATCGCCGTGGTGCTCGCCGAAGGCGTCAGCGGCAACCTGCCCGCCTTCATCGACGAGATGAACGCCACCGCCGCCGAACTCGGCATGACCGGCACCCATTACGCCAACCCGAACGGCCTGCCCGACCCGGCGCAGGTGTCGACGGCGCGCGACCTCGCCATCCTCTCCCGCGCCATTTTCCTCAATTTCCCCGAACAGGCCGACCTGTTCCGCATTCCGGCGATCAAGATCGGCCCGGCGGTGATCCGCAGCTACAACAAGCTGATCGACCGCTATCCCGGCGCCGACGGCATGAAGACCGGCTTCATCTGCGCCTCCGGCTTCAACCTGGTGGCCAGCGCCACCCGTGGCAACCGGCACCTTCTCGTCGTCGTGCTCGGCACCGAATCCGGCAAGGCCCGCACCGAGCAGGCCGCCCTGCTGCTGGAGCGCGGCTTCCAGCAGTCCGGCAATGTGTTCGGCTCGCTCGCGCCGTCGGTGGAATCGCTGCGCAACGAGAGCGGCCCACCCACCGACATGCGCGAGCAGGTGTGCGGCGGCAAGCGCAAGAACACCGCCTCCGAAGCCGATGACGACAGCGGCCCGGCCCCCACCGGCTATGTCGCCGCCGGCATGGCCCGGCTTGACGGCACTGTGACTGGCGCCAGCCTGCTGCAAAAGCTGCCGCCCTCCATGCCGCCGGTCGAGGTGTTCGTCGGGCCGTTCCCCAGCGCCGAGGCGCTCGCCGCCGCCTACCCGGCGCCGCCGGCGCCGAAGAAGCCGGCCGCGAAAAAGCCGGGCGACAAGAAGGGCCAGACCACGGCGATCATCGACCCCGCCGATCCCTCCGCTCCCGCTGCTGCGCCAGCCCCCAAGCCGAAGCCCAAACCCAAGCCGGCCACGGCGCAGGCGTCGCCCGCCGGTGGCGCCCCCGCCAAACCCGCCGCCGCCAAGCCAGCGTCGAAGCCGGCGGCCAAACCCGCCGTGAAGCCCGCCTCCGGGCCGGGTGCCGCGCCGGCCAATCTCGTCGTTCCTCCGCCACCGCAATAGCCTGCGGGCGCCTCAGCCTCGCGGGACCGTGGCGCCCACGCGCCCGAACAGGATTTCGCTCATGAGCGAGGCGACCCGCCTCCCCCCGGAACCGCTTCCGGTCACGCTGCTCACCGGCTTTCTCGGCGCCGGCAAGACGACGCTGCTCAACACGCTGCTGCAGCAGCCGGACATGGCCGACACCGCCGTGCTGATCAACGAGTTCGGCGAGATCGGGCTCGACCATCTCCTCGTCCAGCATTTCGACGACGCCACCGTGCTGCTCGCCTCCGGCTGCCTGTGCTGCACCATTCGCGGCGATCTGTCCGAGGGACTGGAGCAGTTGCTGCGGCGCATGGACAATGGCGTCATCCCTCCCTTCCGCCGGGTGGTGATCGAGACCACCGGCCTCGCCGACCCGGCGCCGATCCTGCACGTCTTGATGATGCATCCCTATCTGCTGATGCGCTTCCGGCTCGATAGCGTCGTCACCGTGGTCGACGCGGTGAACGGCCTCGGCACGCTCGACGCCCACCCGGAATCCGTGCGGCAGGCGGCGATTTCCGACCGCATCGTGCTCACCAAGACCGATCTGGTCGATACGCCCGAGCGGATCGCCGATCTCGCCGCGCTGCGCCAGCGCCTCGCCCGCCTCGCCCCCGGCGCGCCGGTGCTGGATGCGGCGAAGGGCGAGGCGACGCCGGCCGCGCTGCTCGGCGCCGGGCTCTATGATCCCGCCACCAAGATCCCCGACGTGTCGCGCTGGCTGGCCGACGAGGCGGTGAGCGCGGCGGAGGAGGCCTCCCGCGCCCACGCCCATGACGAGAACCGCCATGACGAGCGCATTCGCGCCTTCACCGTGGCCACCGAGGCGCCGGTTTCCGCCGCCGCCATCGACATGTTCCTGGAGCTGGTGCGCGGCACGCATGGGCCGAAGCTCCTGCGGCTCAAGGGTATCGTGAAGCTGGCCGAGGACCCCGAGCACCCGCTGGTGCTGCACGGCGTCCAGCATGTGCTGCACCCGCCGAGCCAGCTCGCCGCCTGGCCGGATGACGACCGCCGCACCCGCCTGGTGATGATCGTGCGCGATGTCGAGCCGGCGATGATCCGCCGGCTGTTCGACGCCTTCATGGGCCTGCCGGCGATCGGCCAGCCCGACCGCGTCGCCATGACCGACAATCCGCTCGCGCCGCACACTCTGCGGCGCTGAGCGCGAGCGCCGCACACTCGGCGGCGCTGAGCCGCGAGTGCCGGCCACGCTCCGGCTGCTGAACGCGAGCGCCCTTCGCGGCCTATTGCGAGGGCAGCGGCGCGCCATTGAGCAGAACCTGCGTGCCGCCCGCCGCCGGTGCGCTGGCGGGCGCGCCGGCCGGGTTCGCCGCCGCCTCGGCCGCCTCGGCCCTCGGGTCCGGCACCGCGATCACCATCGCCCAGTAGACGCTGTACTTGCTGCGCGGCGAGCGCACGGCGGCGATGCCGAGGCGGGTGGCGCCCGACAGCAGCATGTTCTTGTTGTGCGAGGGCGAATCCCGCCAGCCGGAAAACGCCTCGGCCAGGGTGTGATAGCCGGCGCCGACATTCTCCGCCGCCTTCAGCCCGCTGAACCCGGCCGCCTTCAGCCGCGTGGTCAGCCCCCGCCCGCCAATATTGTGCGAGAGCTGGTCCGCCGCCGCCATGGACTTGGCCTGACGCTCGGCAACATTCATCAGCACCGGGTCGATGGTCACAGCCGGTAGGCCGCGCCCGCGCCGGTAGTCGCTGATCAGCGCGGCCGCCGCCTGCGGGTCGAGCGCGCCGCCCTTGGCAATGTTGGCATAGAAAGTCTCGTCCACCGGCGCCGTGGTCGGCCCGGCGGCGCAGGCCGCGAGCATCAGGGGCACGAGCAGCAGGCCGGCAAGGCGCTTCAGCAGGAAGGTGGACATGCGACACTCTCAAGGGGCGCGGAGACGGGGAGGTCCGGGAACGATTGAATCCGCCCGGATCGGTAAACCAATCTCTAACGCGCGGGTGCGATGACGCCGAGTTCAGCGAAAATGCCTAGCCGCCCTCATCGCCGGCCGGCGGCTCCTCGCCGATCCGCCCGCCGCGATAGATGCTCCACGGCGTATAGGGAATGCCGATCTTCGCGGTCTTCAGCCGGTCGAGCACGGCGAAATGCAGGTCGCTCTTCACGGTGAGCGCATAGTCGACATTCGCCACCACGCAGCGCAGCTCGAATTTCAGGTAGCTGTCGCCGAACGCCATCAGGAACACCCGCGGCGGCGGCGAGCGCAGCACCTGCGGGTGGTCGCAGGCGCAGCCGATCAGTATGTCGCGCACCTCGTCGGCATCCGCGTCATAGGAGACGTTGACCGCCACGATCACCCGGCCGGTGGTGTTGGCGTGGGTGAAGTTCTTCACCATGCCGGTGATGAGGTCGGAATTGGGGATCAGCACCGCCGCGCGGTCGAAGGTCTCGATCTCGGTCGCGCGCACGCTGATGCGGCGCACATAGCCCTCCTCGCCCTTCACCGCGATGGTGTCACCGACCCTTATCGGCCGCTCGGCCAGCAGGATCAGCCCGGAGACGAAGTTCGAGACGATGGACTGCAGGCCGAAGCCGATACCGACCGAGAGCGCACCGGCGACCAGCGCGATGTTCTCGAGGTTCAGCCCCAGCTGCCCCATCGCCATCGCGATCACCGTGATCGAGCCGATATAGCCGATGATGGTCGCGATGGAATTCTGCAGGCCCTGGTCGAAGGCGGTCTTCGGCAGGATCGCCACCGCGAACCAGCGCTGCACCGCGCGGGCGATGACGATGCCGATCACCAGGAACAGCAGCGCGCTCAGAATGTCGCCGATGGCGACCGTCGAATTGCCGATGGTGAAGCCGAGGGTGACGCGGCTCGCCAGATCGGCGAAGTCCGAGGTCGAGGTGCCGAAGGTGCCCACCGTCACGATGACGATGCCGATGATCGCCACCGCCTTCAGCACGCCAGCGATCAGCACCGACAGAAGTTCGAGGCTCGCCGGCCGGATGCCGAGCGCCTTCGCCGCGTGGCGCGCCCTCGGGCCGGTGGCGAGGGAATCGACGAACAGCGAATTGATCAGCGCCACCACGAGATAGAGCGTGCCGGCCATGACCACGGCGATCAGCGCTCGCGAGGACAGGAAGGAGGCGATGCTGACATAGCCGGTAATCAGCGCGCCGAGGATGGAAAGGTTCAGCACCCAGAAGGGAAACTTGATCCAGTTGAGCAGGGTGAAGGAACGGGCGTCCCGGCCATCGTCGGCCTTGCCGTCCGAAGCCTTGCCGTCCGAAGCCTTGCCGTCCGAGGCCTTGCTCTCCGGCGCCTTGATCTCTGGACCCCTGCTCTCTGGACCCTTGCCATCCGCCGCCTTGCCCTCATCCTCATCCGTGTCGCCGGACAGGGCGTTGAGGGCGCGCATGCTGCGCGAGGCCACCAGGACGAGGCACAGCGACATGGTGGCGCTGGTCGCCACCGAGAGCGGCACCGGAACCACCAGGGCGCGGTGGAAGGCGCCGAGCGTCACGGCGGTCGCCAGAATCCAAAGGCCAATCGACGTGTAGCGGAAGATCAGGCCGGCGATCTCGTCCGACAGCGGCACCACGCGGCGCTGAGGCTCGCGCGGCGCCAGCGCCCCGTCGAGCAGACCGACGCCGATGGCGATGATGGTGATCGCGAGCAGAATCCCCTGCGCGATCTCGTTCACGCGCGGGGGCAGCAGGTCGAAACTGTTCAGGAGGGCCAGAACAGCGGTGGCGGCCAGCGGCGCCGCCGCCATCCGCAGGATGGCCACCAGTGCCGAAAGCCCGCACGCCCGCAGGCGCGAGAGCGTCTCGCCCTCCGCGCCAAGCTCGGCGCGGTGCAGCGGCCGGGCGAGGATGCTGCGCGCCAGGAAGATCAGCGCCACGATCGCCAGCGCGCCGAAGGCTACCGCCACCTGGCCGAGAAACGGCATGCGCGCATTGGCATAGGCGGCCCAATCGCTCAGCAGATAGTTGATGCCGCGCAGTTCCACCGGCACGGCGGCGGCGGCCTGCAGCCACAGCGAGGGATCAAAAATGCTGTAGGAGCGCGCCAGCAGCGTGTCGGTGAACAGCGCCCGGCGCCGGCTGGTGATGCGGTCGGAAAGCTGATCCGCCCGCACTTTCAGCAGCTTGGCCTGCTTGAGCACGCCGTCGAGCTCGGTGGCGCGGGCGGTCAGAGCGTCGCGCTCGGAGGTGATGGAAGCGTCTTCCGGCGGGGCGTCCTCGGCCGGCTTGGCGCCGATTTCCTTCACCCGGTGATTCAAGTTCGCCAGCAGCGGCTCCAGCAGCGCGATGCCGGCGGTCAGGTCGGTCCGCACCGGGTCCAGCCGGTTGCGCAGATCGTCGAGGTCGATCGAGCGCAAACCGTCGCGCCCCAGCGCCGCCTCCACGCCGTCGACGATGGCGCGCTGGCCCTCCAGCTTCTGCTGAACCTGCAGCTGTTCCGGCGGAATCTGCGCGAAGCTCGCGCTGGTCCCGACCAGAACGGCGAGCGCGACCAGCGCCACCACCATGGAGCGGGCCACGAAACGCGCGATGAATCGCACGAAGCCGGGGCTGCGCAGAGGCGAGACGGGCGCGGCCGCGAGGCGCAGGCCGGCAGGAAATGCGGGAAGGCGGGAGCTGGGATACATCGTGCCGGGGCGGATTGGAGCCAGTGGCCGACCTCTCTCAGTCCCGATCAAGGCCAAGTCAAGGCCGGTACTCAAGGCCAGGCATCAACGCAGGGTATCAAGGCCTGCGATCAAGGCCGGCGATCAGGGCCTCGCGCCTGCCCGGCCCCTGCGCCTCAGTTGCCGCGCAGATGCGGCGGCAGCATTCGCTCCTGCAGGTCGGCGGCGGAGGAGAAGACGGCGAAGATGTCGCCGATGAATTCGCGGGCCTGCGAGAACAAGGTGGCGCGCGGGGCGCGCATGCGCCCCACCATCTCCTCGTCGTCGAGCTGGAGATCAGCCGCGTGGTGCACGGCGAGGTTCCGCATCGGCCCGTTATTGGGCAGGAACACCACCTGCAATTCCTCGATGCCGCGATTCTGCGCCAGCAGCACCAGATGCTTCATCAGCGCCGAGCCGATGCCCTTGCCCTGCCAGGGACGCTCGACGCTGAACGCCGCCTCGGCTGCCGCCGGCTTTCCCGGGCGCGTGCCAAGCGGGTGCAACTCCGCCACCGCCCGCAAATCGCCCTCGACGAAATAGCCGATGGCGCTCGCCTCGCCGGAGACAAGGCGGGTGGCGTGACGGGCCAGCGCGCTGTCGGACACCACCCCGCCGAAGCGCATGAAGCGGCTCAGCGGATCGAGCCGCAGCAGATGCGCCAGTATCGCCTCACGTTCCGCCGGCACCAGCTTGCGGATATGGCCCGGCAGCCGCACCAGCGCCGGGGAAGGCGGGGCAAGCGGCGCCCGCGGCGCGGCAGATGAAGGGGCGGCGGACGGTGTCATGGGCTCGGTCTCGACGGGACCGCAGATCATTATTGCGGCGCAGCATAAATATGCGCACCGCACAACGAGACAACTCCTGCATCTGCATGGCTCGCATGCGGCCTCGGCGAGCCTGCCCCACTCTACGCCACCGCCACCACCGCGCCAATGCGTAGGGTCGCGGACACCGTGCGAGGGAGCAACGACACGCGCGCCTGCCCGTGCCGCTGGCTTGACGCCTTCCCTCCGGCAGAGGGAGGGCGAACTAGCGGCTGGCGCTCAGCGTGCGGGCCCGCGTCACCACCTCGGTGATCGCCTCGCGCAGGGCGCCATCGGCCGACAGGCCGAAATTGTAATGGCTCATCGAGAACGGGCCGACCTTGCCGGGATGGGCCGAGCGGAAACCGACATAGACGCCGAGAAACGCCCCGTCCGGCGACAGCATCGCCGCGCCGGAGACGCCGCCCTCGGCGTCGCAGTCGATCGCGACCTCCCGCAGGCCGCTCGACGCCGTGGTCGTCACCTTGCGGGCCTGGCAGTTCTGCAGCGAATAATATTCCTGGCCGCCGCTCTTCGCCGCCGCCGCCAGCACGATGTCGCCCGGAACCTGCATCGTGCCGGGCATATAGGGCTTCACGCCCTTCACCGGCCCGGCGAGCGGCACCACCGCCCAGTCCTTCACCGCCGGCTGGCCATAAGGCTCGCGGGCGCCGCACACCACCTTGTCGACATCGACCGACACCTTCTGCCGGCTGCCGCCGGCGGTGATCTCGAAGGTGCAGTCGGCGCCCCGCCCGCGCGGCTCGCCGCCGGGGGTGAACAGCACATGCGAGGCCGTCACCAGCACGTTGTTGGCGCCCACCAGCTGGCCGGTGCCCACCGCCGAGCCGCAGCGCACCAGGCCGGTGGCGCCGAAGCGCGAGGCCATGGCGGCCGGCGTCAGGCCGAAGGTGCGGGAATAGTCCTCGCGGGAAAGACGGTCATCGCGGTCGATGATGATGGCGGAGGATGGCAGGCTGGCGGAGGTCGAGGCCTTGCGCTCCACCGCCCCCGCCGGGGCGCTGCA
This sequence comes from Xanthobacteraceae bacterium 501b, assembly GCA_000378025.1. Lineage (GTDB taxonomy): Bacteria > Pseudomonadota > Alphaproteobacteria > Rhizobiales > Xanthobacteraceae > Ancylobacter. The sequence goes on along the minus strand of KB899087.1, from coordinate 4,560,714 downwards.
CACGCCTATCCCGCAGGCCACAGCCAACGCCACGGACACGGCCCGCCCAAAAGGGGCCTTTCCGCCAGAATCGCCAAAGCCGCGCACCCGCATTCCGGTCTCACCCGTCTGGAGAAGCCAAGCGAGTGTGAGGGAATAAATGCGGACGGGTCAAGGCAAACCGAAAATAACGCGCAAACCGCCCGTCGGTTCCCGCCGCCCTGCCATGCATTTTTCGGGGATGGGTCGCGCATTGGTGCCGTCGTCCGGCGCACCCGGCCGAGGCGGGGGCGGTCTTCCCCTGGCCGGGCTTGCGCAACGCTTGCCTTGCGCCACGGTTGCTTTGGGCAACGGTAGTCTTTCGCAACCCTTGCCGCAACGGCCGGCTAACGTTAAGCGTGCGCTGCAACATTGCGGGGTGCCCCAATATGGCGGAAATGGTGGCGGCGGAAGCCGGCGGCTCGGTGCTTGCCGCACGATATGTCGCCCGCATGGCGGCTGGCGACATCACGCCCGATGCCGGCCAGGCCCGGGTGGTCGGGGCGCTGGCGGCTCTCGAACAGCGCATCGCCTCCCGCCGTCTCGCCCGCAAATCCTCGGCGCTGGGCTGGCTGTTCGCACGGCGCGAGGACACGATTCCCCGCGTGCGCGGCCTTTATATCCACGGCGCCGTCGGGCGCGGCAAGACCATGCTGGTCGACCTGTTCTATGAGAGCGTGGCGGTGCGCAAGCGCAAGCGGCGCGCGCATTTCCACGAATTCATGGCCGATGTCCACGCCCGCATCTTCCAGGTGCGCAAGGACATGAAGGAAGGCCGCATCAAGGATGGCGACCCCATCGCCCCGGTCGCCGCCGCGCTCTATGAGGAAGCGTGGCTCTTGTGCTTCGACGAGTTCCACGTCACCGACATCGCCGACGCGATGATCCTCGGCCGGCTGTTTGAGAAACTGTTCGATCTCGGCGTCGTCATCGTCGCCACCTCCAATGTCGCCCCGGACGACCTCTACAAGGGCGGCCTGAACCGGGCGCTGTTCCTGCCGTTCATCGCCATGATCGAGCAGCACATGGAAGTGGTGCGGATCGAATCGCCCACCGACTACCGGATGGAAAAGCTCGGCGGCGCCCGCACCTGGTATGTGCCGGCGGCGCACGAGACCATGGCCGATATCGACCGCGAGATGGACAAGGTCTGGCACCGCATCGCCGGCATTGACGGCGGCGCCCCCGCCAGCGTCACCTCCGGCGGCCGCACCATCCCCGTGCCCCGCGCCGGCGGCGGCGCGGCGCGCTTCAGCTTCGCCGATCTGTGCGGCGTGCCGCTGGGCGCCACCGACTATCTGCGCCTCGCCCGCAGCTACCACACGCTGGTCATCGACCACATTCCCCAGCTCGACCAGGACACGCGCAACGAGGCCAAGCGCTTCATCACACTGATCGACGAGCTGTATGAGAAGGGCGTGAAGGTGGTCGCCTCCGCCCCCGCCGAGCCGGAGCAGCTCTATCTCGGCACCGAGGGTGCGGAAGCCTTTGAATGGGCCCGCACCGTCTCGCGCCTGCACGAGATGCGCTCGGACGACTATATCGCCCGCCCGCATGGGCGTGGCGATTCGCACGCCAGCGGCAACACGACCGGCCTCGTCGAGACCTGAATGGAGGCGCGGATGGCGGCCCGGCCCTTCCCGCATGCCAGAAACGCCCGCCGCCCGGGCACCTTTCACAGGAACGCTCCGGCATGAGCACGCACGCGCCCCACCCCCACCAACCCTCCCCGCATCACAGCTGCGCCCTCACCGGCGAGATCGTTTCCGCGCGCAATGGCCTGCGCCTCGACATGCTGCGGCCGGGCCTTGCCGATCACATCAGGGCGCTGCATCCCGACATCGCGCCCGATGCCTATATCTCGCGCCAGGCGCTGGCGAAGGAGCGCAGCGCCTATATCGCCGCCACGCTGAAGGCCGAGCGCGGCGACCTCAGCGAGCTTGACCACGACGTCATCGCCAGCCTCGCCGCCAACGACATCCTCACCGAGAATATCGAGGACGAGATCGAGCTCGGGCGCACCTTCGGCGAGCGCGCGGCCGATGCCATCGCCTCCTTCGGCGGCAGCTGGACCTTCATCATCTCGTTCATGGTGTTCATCAATCTCTGGATGGCGCTGAACATCGCCGGGCTGATGGGCGCCTTCGACCCCTACCCGTTCATCCTCTTGAACCTCGTGCTGTCCTGCGTCGCCGCCCTTCAAGCGCCCGTCATCATGATGAGCCAGAAACGGCAGGAGGTGAAGGACCGGCGACGCTCGGAGAACGACTACCGCGTCAATCTGAAGGCCGAGCTGGAAATCCGCCATCTGCACGAGAAGATCGACCACATGCTCACGCGGCAATGGGAGCGCCTGGCGGAAATCCAGGCAATCCAGATCGAACTGATGGAAGATCTCGCCAGTCGGCGCCGCTAGAACACGGCCAGCGCCCGTCGCGGACAGGTATTTCGTATACCAGTACTTGGTCCGAAAGTTGTACTCGGGCGTATTTACCTCAACGGCCTTCCTCGCTTGAACCACGCAGCGATAAGGTCTATCGGAACCCCGGCGCGGCGGAGCGCCGCACCCTCCCCTCGGAAAGTCAGGAAATCTCATGGCTCGAGCAAAGATTGCACTGATCGGGGCAGGCCAGATCGGCGGTACTCTCGCCCTTCTCGCCGGCCTCAAGGAACTTGGCGACGTCGTGCTTTTCGACGTGGCGGAAGGTATCCCGCAGGGCAAGAGCCTCGACATTGCCGAAGCCTCCCCGGTCCTCGGCTTCGACGCCGCGCTCGTCGGCGCCAATGGCTATGAGGGCATTGCCGGCGCCGATGTGGTGATCGTGACCGCCGGCGTGCCGCGCAAGCCCGGCATGAGCCGCTCCGATCTTCTCGGCATCAATCTCAAGGTGATGGAACAGGTCGGCGCCGGCATCAAGCAGCATGCCCCCGACGCCTTCGTCATCTGCGTCACCAACCCGCTCGACGCCATGGTGTGGGCGCTGCAGAAGGCCTCGGGCCTTCCCACCCACAAGGTGGTCGGCATGGCCGGCGTGCTTGATTCCGCCCGCTTCCGCTATTTCCTCGCCGACGAGTTCGACGTGTCGGTGGAAGACGTCACCGCCTTCGTGCTGGGTGGCCATGGCGACGACATGGTGCCGCTGGTGCGCTATTCCGGCGTCGCCGGCATCCCGCTGCCGGACCTCGTCAAGATGGGCTGGACCAGCCAGGAGAAGGTTGACGCCATCGTCGACCGCACCCGCAAGGGCGGCGGCGAAATCGTCAACCTGCTCAAGACCGGCTCGGCCTTCTACGCCCCGGCCGCCTCGGCGATCGAGATGGCGACCTCGTATCTGCGCGACAAGAAGCGCCTGCTGCCCTGCGCCGCCTATCTCACCGGCCAGTACGGCATTGACGACCTCTATCTCGGCGTGCCGGTCATCATCGGCGCCAATGGCGTCGAGCGGATCGTCGAAATCGAGCTGGATGCCAATGAGCGCGCCATGCTCGACAAGTCGGTCGCCTCGGTGAAGGAACTGGTCGGCGAGTGCCAGAAGATCGCGCCCGGCCTCGGCGCTTGAGCTTTTCGAGCGGCCTCCGGCGGGGCACATGGCCCCGTCGCGAGGACGTGAACGGCGATCTCGCCGTTTCCAGGCGGCGGGAAGCTCCTGCCGCTGGCGCGTCAAGTGCCGGTGCCGTTATTGCTTGTGAATGATGGCCAGCGTTTTCGCATCCCCGTGCCGCATTCCTGCGGCATTCCCGAGGTGAATACGAGGCCTATATAGAGCCTTCGACTTTCGCCCCACCCTAAGGGGCGCCGCAGTCAGCCCGGGGCAACCCCCGCAGGCGATCTACGGCACGAAAGTACTGCCAACGGACCCGACCGGTCCCCCAGGAGCCGACGATGTCGCGCGCGGACGTGAACGAGACCTTCCTCAACACCTCTTTCCTCTACGGAGCCAATGCGGCCTGGATCGAGGACCTCTATGCCCGCTATGAGGCCGACCCCAGCTCGGTGGACGCTGAGTGGCAGGCTTTCTTCGCCGGGCTGAAGGACGCCCCGGCCGATGTCGAGAAGAGCGCCCGCGGCGCCTCCTGGAAGAAGCAGGGCTGGCCGATCCACGCCAATGGCGAGCTCGTTTCGGCGATGGACGGGCAGTGGATCGAGGTGGAGAAGGCGATCGGCCGCAAGGTCGAGGCCAAGGCAGCCGAGAAGGCGCAGAAGGCCGGCGTCGAGCTGTCCAGCGCCGACGTCCAGCAGGCCACCCGCGATTCCGTCAAGGCGCTGATGATGATCCGCGCCTACCGCATGCGCGGCCATCTGCATGCCAAGCTCGACCCGCTGGGTCTTGAGCCGGTGCGTGCCGCGCCCGAGCTCGACCCCGCCTCCTACGGCTTCCGCGAGGCCGATCTCGACCGGCCGATCTTCATCGACCATGTGCTGGGCCTGGAGTTCGCCACCGTCCGCCAGATGGTCGCCATCCTCCAGCGCACCTATTGCGCCACGCTCGGCGTCGAATTCATGCACATCTCCTCGCCCGAGGAGAAGGCGTGGATTCAGGAGCGCATCGAAGGCCCGGACAAGGAAATCACCTTCACCCGCGAGGGCAAGCGCGCCATCCTCAACAAGCTGGTGGAGGCCGAGGGCTTCGAGAAGTTCCTCGATGTCCGCTACACCGGCACCAAGCGCTTCGGCCTCGACGGCGCGGAGAGCCTGATCCCGGCGCTGGAGCAGATCATCAAGCGCGGCGGCAATCTCGGCGTGAAGGAAATCGTGCTCGGCATGGCCCATCGCGGCCGGCTGAACGTGCTCACGCAGGTGATGGGCAAGCCGCACCGCGCTCTGTTCCACGAGTTCAAGGGTGGCTCCTGGGCCCCCGACGAGGTCGAGGGCTCCGGCGATGTGAAGTACCATCTCGGCGCCTCCTCCGACCGCGAGTTCGACGGCAACCAGGTCCACCTGTCGCTGACCGCCAACCCCTCGCATCTGGAAATCGTCGACCCGGTGGTGCTCGGCAAGTCGCGCGCCAAGCAGGATCTGCTGCGCGACGCCGAACGCACCCAGGTGATGCCGCTGCTGCTGCATGGCGACGCCGCCTTCGCCGGCCAGGGCGTGGTGGCCGAATGCCTCGGCCTGTCGGGACTGAAGGGACACCGCACCGGCGGCTCGATCCACTTCATCATCAACAATCAGATCGGATTCACCACCTATCCGCGCTTCTCGCGCTCCTCGCCCTACCCGTCGGATGTCGCCAAGACCATCGAGGCGCCGATCTTCCACGTGAATGGCGACGACCCCGAGGCCGTGACCTTCGCCGCCAAGATCGCCACCGAATTCCGCCAGCGCTTCCGCAAGCCTGTGGTGGTGGACATGTTCTGCTACCGCCGCTTCGGCCATAATGAGGGCGACGAGCCGGCCTTCACCCAGCCCTTGATGTACAAGCTCATCAAGCAGCACCCCTCCACGCTGGAGCTGTACTCGCGCAAGCTGGAAGCCGAAGGCGTCATCGCGCCGGGCGAGATCGACGCCATGCGCGCGGAATGGCGCTCGAAGCTCGACATCGAATATGAGGCCGGCCAGGCCTACAAGCCGAACAAGGCCGACTGGCTCGACGGCCGCTGGGCCGGGCTGAAGGCCGCCGCCGCCGAGGACGACCCGCGCCGCGGCGTCACCGGCGTCGATTTCGACGAGCTGCGCGAGATCGGCACCCGCATCACCACCGTGCCGGAGGGGTTCCACGTCCACCGCACCATCCAGCGCTTCCTCGACGCCCGCCGCAAGGCGATCCTCGACGACGGCGCCGGCATCGACTGGTCGACGGCGGAGGCGCTCGCCTTCTCCTCGCTGCTGCTCGACGGCCATCCGGTGCGCCTGTCCGGCCAGGACAGCGAGCGCGGCACCTTCTCGCAGCGCCATTCGGTGCTGATCGACCAGGAGACCGAGGAGCGCCACACCCCGTTCAACCATGTGCGGGAGGGGCAGGCGCATTACGAGGTCATCAACTCGATGCTCTCGGAAGAGGCCGTGCTCGGTTTTGAGTATGGCTATTCGCTCTCCGAGCCGAACGCGCTGACCATTTGGGAAGCCCAGTTCGGCGACTTCGCCAATGGCGCGCAGGTGATCTTCGACCAGTTCCTCTCCTCCGGCGAGCGCAAGTGGCTGCGCATGTCGGGCCTGGTCTGCCTGCTGCCGCATGGCTATGAGGGCCAGGGGCCGGAGCATTCCTCCGCCCGTCTGGAGCGCTATCTGCAGATGTGCGCCGAGGACAATATGCAGGTCGCCAACCTGACGACGCCGGCGAACTATTTCCACGCCCTGCGCCGCCAGCTCAAGCGCGACTTCCGCAAGCCGCTGATCCTGATGACGCCGAAGAGCCTGCTGCGCCACAAGCGCGCCGTCTCGACGCTGGCGGAGTTCGGCCCGCAGACCACCTTCCACCGCGTGCTGTGGGACGATGCCGACCGCAACTTCGCCGCCAACCTGCCGGCCGAGGCGGTGACGCTGAAGCCGGACAGCGAGATCCGCCGTGTCGTGCTCTGCTCGGGCAAGGTCTATTACGACCTTTATGAGGAGCGCGAGCGCCGGGGGCTGGACGACATCTACCTCATGCGCGTCGAGCAGCTCTTCCCCTTCCCGCTCAAGACGCTGGCGCAGGAAATCGGCCGCTTCAAGCAGGCGGAAATCGTCTGGTGCCAGGAAGAGCCGAAGAACCAGGGCGGCTGGGCCTTCGTGCAGCCCTATCTCGAATGGGTGCTGGAACAGGCCGGCTCCGCCTCCTCGCGGCCGCGCTACACCGGCCGCCCGGCTTCCGCCGCCACGGCGACGGGGTTGATGTCCAAGCATCTCGCGCAGCTCAAGGCGTTCCTGCAGGACGCCCTGGGCTGAGCATAGCGACTATCCGCAAGACCTGAGTTCGCAAGACCCGAGGGAGTGCCGGCCCCGCAGCCGGCAAACGGTGAGGAAGAACGAGCATGGCCACCGAGATCCGCGTTCCGACGCTGGGCGAATCGGTCACCGAGGCAACCATCGGCAAGTGGTTCAAGAAGGCGGGCGACACTGTCGTCGCCGATGAGCCCATTGTCGAACTGGAGACCGACAAGGTCACGATCGAGGTGCCCGCGCCCTCGGCCGGCGTGCTCTCCGAGATCATCGCCAAGGACGGCGAAACGGTCGGCGTCGGCGCGCTGCTCGGCTCCATCGGCGAAGGCTCCGGCGCGGCCAAGGCGACCCCTGCCGCCGCTCCCGCCAAGGCCGAAGCCCCCAAGGATGCTCCGAAGGCAGAGGCCCCCAAGGCTGAAGCTCCGGCCCCGGCCGCTGCCGCGTCTTCCGGCGCCAACGGCCCGGCGGTCGCCAAGCTGGCGGCGGAGAGCGGGCTCAACCCCGCCATGCTCGCCGGCACCGGCAAGGATGCGCGCGTGACCAAGGGCGACATGCTCGCGGCGCTGGCCACCGCGCCGGCACCCGCCGCCGCCCGCGCCCCGGCTCCGGCCCGCGCCCCCTCGGCGCCAGACGACGCCTCGCGCGAAGAGCGCGTGAAGATGACCAAGCTGCGCCAGACCATCGCCCGCCGTCTGAAGGACGCGCAGGACACGGCGGCGATGCTCACCACCTTCAACGATGTCGACATGTCGGCGGTGATGAATCTGCGCGCCCAGTACAAGGACGTGTTCGAGAAGAAGCACGGCGTGAAGCTGGGTTTCATGGGCTTCTTCACCAAGGCGGTGATCCAGGCCCTGAAGGACGTGCCTGAGGTGAACGCCGAGATCGACGGCACCGACCTCGTCTACAAGAATTATTACCACATCGGCATCGCGGTCGGCACCGACAAGGGCCTGGTGGTTCCCGTGGTGCGCGACGCTGACCAGCTCTCGGTCGCCGGCATCGAGAAGGCCATTGCCGGCCTCGGCCGCAAGGCGCGCGACGGCAAGCTCGGCATCGAGGACATGCAGGGCGGCACCTTCACCCTGACCAATGGCGGCATTTACGGCTCGCTGATGTCGACCCCGATCCTCAACGCGCCGCAGTCGGGCATTCTCGGCATGCACCGCATTGAGGAGCGCCCGGTAGTGGTGAAGGGCCAGATCGTCGCCCGCCCGATGATGTATCTGGCGCTGAGCTACGACCACCGCATCGTCGACGGCAAGGGCGCCGTCACCTTCCTCGTCCGCGTCAAGGAAGCGCTGGAAGACCCGACCCGCCTCGTGCTGGATCTGTAAGCGGGACGCGTGGGTGAACCGGGCGTGGCCCGGCGGAGGATGCAATGACCTATGTCAGCGAATTCGCGGCGCTGATGGCCGTGTTCGCGGTGGTAATCGTGGCGCCGGGGGCGGATTTCGCCCTCGTCGTCCGCCAGAGCGTGGTGCATGGCCGGCGCGCCGCGCTTTTCACCAGCTTTGGCATCGGCGCCTCGCTGCTGTTCCACATCAGCTACACGCTGCTAGGCATCGGCCTGATTGTCTCGCAGTCACTCGCGCTGTTCGCGCTCATTAAATGGCTGGGCGTCGGCTATCTGCTCTATCTCGGGGTGAAGTCGTTTTTCGACAAGCCGCTCGACATCAACGAGGGCGAACTGGCGGCGGGCGCCACGGCGGGCCGGCCGCTCTCGCTGGGCGCCTGCTTCGGCATGGGTTTCCTCACCAATGCCCTCAACCCGAAACCCGTGCTGTTCTTCCTCTCGCTCTTCACTGCGCTGGTGAGCCATGAGACGCCAGCGGCCGTGTCGTTTCTCTATGGCATCGGCATGGCGAGCGCGCTGATCGCGTGGTTTGCCGGCGTCACGCTGTTTTTCACCAACCCTTCCGTACGCGCCCGTTTCAAGGCGTTCGGAGGCTGGTTCAACCGGCTGACCGGCGCGACCTTCGTGCTGCTGGGCCTGCGCCTCGCGGTGCAGAAGGCCAACTGACGCAACTCGCTATGTCGAGCAAGCCCTCAAGGAACTGACCATGTCCTACGATCTTGTCGTCATCGGCACCGGCCCCGGCGGCTATGTGTGCGCCATCCGCGCCGCCCAGCTTGGGCTCAAGGTCGCGGTGGTCGAGAAGCGCGCCACCTTCGGCGGCACCTGCCTGAACATTGGCTGCATCCCCTCCAAGGCGCTGCTGCACGCCTCGCACCGCTTCGAGGAAGCCGGGCACAGCTTCGCCAAGATGGGCATCAAGGTCAGCGCGCCGGAGCTCGACCACGCGGCGCTGCTCGGCTTCAAGGACCAGGCGGTGGAAGGCAACACCAAGGGCGTCGCCTTCCTGATGAAGAAGAACAAGATCGACACCTTCCACGGCACGGCGAGCATCCCCGCGCCGGGCAAGGTCGATGTCGCGATGGCGGACGGTTCGCAGCAGACGCTGGAAGCCAAGGCCATCGTCATCGCCACCGGCTCGGATGTGGCCAAGCTCCCGGGCATCACGATCGACGAGACGCGCATCGTCTCCTCAACCGGCGCCATCGCGCTGGACAAGGTGCCGGGCAAGCTGCTGGTGGTCGGCGCCGGCGTCATCGGGCTGGAGCTCGGCAGCGTGTGGCGGCGGCTGGGGGCTGAGGTCACGGTGGTCGAATATCTCGACCGCATCCTGCCCGGCATGGACCTTGATGTCGCCAAGTCGTTCCAGCGCATCCTGGAAAAGCAGGGCATGGCGTTCAAGCTCGGCGCCAAGGTCACGGGCGTCGATGCCTCGGGCGCGACGCTGAAGGTCTCGGTCGAGCCCGCCGCCGGCGGCGAAGGTGAGACGCTGGAGGCCGATGTGGTGCTCGTCGCCATCGGCCGCGTCGCCTACACCGAAGGGCTGGGGCTGGAGGCGCTCGGCGTCGAGAAGGACGCACGCGGGCGCGTCGTCACCGATCATTATTACCGCACCAGCGTGCCCGGCATCTTCGCCATTGGCGACGCCATTGCCGGCCCGATGCTGGCGCACAAGGCCGAGGATGAGGGCGTGGCGCTGGCCGAGCTGCTCGCCGGGCAGGCCGGCCATGTGAATTACGAGGTCATCCCCTCGGTGGTCTACACCTTCCCGGAGGTGGCCTCGGTCGGCAAGAGCGAGGAAGAGCTGAAGCAGGCCGGCATCGCCTACAAGGTCGGCAAGTTCCCCTTCCTCGCCAATGGCCGCGCCAAGGCCAATGACGAGACCGACGGCTTCGTGAAGATCCTCGCCGACGCCACCACTGACCGCGTGCTCGGCGCCCACATCATCGGCTCGGAGGCCGGCGAGCTGATCCATGAATGCGCGGTGCTGATGGAGTTTGGCGGCTCCTCGGAAGACCTCGCCCGCACCTGCCACGCCCACCCCACCCGCTCGGAAGCGGTGAAGGAAGCGGCGATGGCGGTGGAAAAGCGCGCCCTCCACATGTGAGGGCGCGGCCCTCGGCCGGCGACAGACGTTTGATCGACGCAAAAAGCGGCCCGGAAGTCACCTTCCGGGCCGGTCTGTATCGAGGGGGAAGACGAGGGCCGGTCAGGAACCCTTGACGTCGGTCTGCGCCGCCTTGGCTGCCTGGTAGGGGCAGGCGAAGGCGGTTCCGGCGACGGCGGTGGTCAGGGCAAGCGCGCACAGAGCGGTCACGAGACGCTTCATGAATTGGTCTCCTCTGGTCGGGTCCAACGCCTGCGAGTGTCCCCCAGCTTCCCCAAGGTGAAAAGCCCCTTCCGGTTCCCCGGCACCGCCCGGCCGCCATTTCCCCGCGGGATCACGCATCCGTGTAGGTAACGGCCTCGATCTTCCAGCCATCCGGGTCCAACAGGAAGGCGGCATAGTAGCCCTCGCCATACTGCGGGCGCAGGCCCGGCCCGCCGGCATCGCGCCCGCCCGCCGCCAGCCCGGCGGCGTGGAACGCCTCGACCGCGCGGCGCGTCGGCGCCATGAAGCACAGGTGGAAGCCCGGCGGCGGAGTGACCGCCTCGGCCCGGTGCTGGATCCAGAACGGCGCCGCGCCCGGCGTGCCCTCCGGCGAGGGAAGCTCCCCTTCGGGACCCCAGCAGGCGGATTCGCCCTCCGCCTCGGCATGGGAGGCGACACGCATGAAGCCGAGCGGGGCCAGCACGGCGTCATAGAAGGCCAGCGCCCGCTCATAGTCGCTGACCCCGATCGACATGTGCTCGATCATCGGCTGAATGGGAGTCATCGCGCGCTCCTATTTCGCTGTGGCGCGCGGATGCGACGCCTTCCACGCCGCCATCAGCGTCTGCGTGTCGACGGCGGCGTAGATCTGCGTGGTGGAAAGCGAGGCGTGGCCAAGAAGTTCCTGGATCGAGCGCAGATCGCCGCCCCGCCCCAAGAGATGGGTGGCGAAGGAATGGCGCAGCGCGTGCGGGGTGGCGCTGTCGGGCAGGCCGAGCGCGCCGCGCATCCGCTCCACCGCCAGCTGCACCACGCGCGGCGAGAGCGGACCGCCCTTGGCGCCGCGAAACAGCGCCCCCGTGGGCTCCAGATCATAGGGGCAGGCGCGGGCATAGGCATCCACCGTTTCAAGAACCTGGCGCAGCACCGGCACCATCCGGGTCTTGCCGCCCTTGCCGTGGACGAGAATCTGGTCGCCGCGCCCCGGCAGGGGCATGTCGCGGCGCATCAGCCCCAGCGCCTCGGAAATACGCAGGCCGGAACCGTAGAGCAGCGCCAGCACCGCCGCGTCGCGGGCGAGAATCCACGGCTCGCGCGCATCCCCCGCCCGTGTGGCCGGGTCGGAAAGGGCGCGCGCATCCGCCATGGTCAGCGGGCGCGGCAAAGTGCGGGGAATGCGCGGCCCGCGCACGGCGGTCAGCGCGCCCACCTTGCCCAGCCCCTCGCGCTCCAGATGCCGGCCGAAGGAGCGGGCGGCGGCGAGAAAGCGCATCTGCGTGCGCGCCTCGATGCCCTCGGCCCGGCGCGCGGCGATCACGGCGCGCACATCGCGCGGCTGCATCTGCGCGAGGTCGGCCATGGTGGGGGAATGGCCGAGATGGCGCGCCAGCACGCCGAGAAAGGTCGCGACATCGCGGGCATAGGCCTCGCGGGTCTTCGCCGCCAGCCGCCGCTCATGGCCGAGCCGCCCGAGCCAGCCTGTGAGCGCCGCCGCCACGTCAGGCGCCGCCCCCGCCAGCAGCCCACGTTCGGCCCGCTCCGCCTTCTGTGCGTCCGTGCTCGCCATGGCTTCACCTCCGCTTGCCCTGCCCCAGGCCGGCCGATCCGTTCTAACGGCGCAGCCGTTAAAAAACGCCGTTCCTGATGCTGCCGGACCTCCGACGTTATGGCGGAGGCACCCTTATCCAGTCGCGCCGAGAACCTTGGAATCGGCCGCCTGTTCAACACTCCGGCGGCATGCTAGCTGATTATACTCTCTCAACTCGTCACATCGACTTCCAATCGAGAAATTCGCTGGAAATACCTATGTCGTATTCCGATTATATCGACTGGAAAGGCTGGGAGGAGAACGCTTTCGGCACCTGCGATGCCTACAGCCAAGCATATTTCGACGGCGAGATTGGTCCTTATATTAGGAAGGCATCAACAACGCCTGCGTCCCTCGTTGAAATCGGCTTCGGCAATGGATCGCTCCTGGGGTGGTGTCGGAGCCGCGCCATCGACGTCATCGGAAGCGAGATTCAGTCCGCGCTGCAGGAACGGGCACGCCGCGCCGGCTTCCCCGTGGTCGACGACCTCTCGGAAATCGCGGCGGAGACGGCGGATGTCGTCGTTGCCTTGGATGTCTTCGAGCATATTCCCTATGACGATCTGGTGGCTCTCTGCCGCGACATTCATCGAATCCTGAAACCAGAGGGGCATCTGATCGCCCGCTTTCCGAACGGTGACAGCCCCTTCTCGATGGTCTTCCAGAATGGCGACCCCACCCATGTGCATGCGCTGGGGGTGTACAAGCTGCGGCGCCTCATGTCGGCGACCGGCCTTCGCCTGGAGCTCCTGAAAGCCCCATGCGAACGCCGCCTCAGCCTCAAGGGCCGGCTGTTCCTGCCGGTTCGACGCCTGATGAGAGCCATGTTCAGCGCCTTTGTGCGCTACGCTTTTCTCGAAGGCGACACGCCGACAACCTTCACCATGAACTATGTGCTCGTCGCCAGCAGGCCGGCGGTCCCTTCCTAGAGGCACTCGGGTGAAAGCCGGTCCACCGGCCGCGCTCCAGGAATTTGTCTTTACGCATTTCATTCACGCGAACCGGAAACCCGCCTCGCTCGGGAATGATCGAGCTGCCGGCAGCATGCGGCGCCGGCTCGATCGACCCGGCGCACCGCGCGCCGATGCGCTATGAAGACCCCCGCCATGTCCGCTCCCGCCGATTCCCCCTCCCTGTTCCCCTCGCGTGCCCGCGTGGTGGATGTGCTGCTGCCGCTCGCCATCGGTTCGGCCTATTCCTACCGCGTGCCTGAGGGCATGGAGGTGGCGGTGGGCGATATCGTGGTGGTGCCGCTCGGCACCCGCACCATGCTCGGCTGCGTCTGGCCGAGCCGATCCGACTCCAGGACCGCTGAGCCCAAACCGGTCGACCCCGCCAAGCTGAAGGCGATCCAGCGCCGCTATGATGTGGCGCCGCTGAACGCCGGGATGATCGCCTTCATCGAGTGGATCGCCGACTACACCGTCACCCCGCCCGGCATGGTGCTGCGCCTCGCCTTGCGCCATGACGAGAGCGCCGGCATCACCCGCGAGCGCATCGGCGTGCGGCTCACCGATCACCGGCCCGAGCGCCGCACCAAGGCGCGCGAAAAAGTAATCGCCGCGCTGGAAGACGGGTTCGTGCGCGCCAAGAGCGAGGCGGCGAAGGAGGCGGGCGTGTCGCCTTCCGTGGTCGACGGGCTCATCGACGATGGCGTGCTGGAGACGGTGGTGCTGCCGCCCGAGCCCGCCGCCGAGACGCCGGACCCGGACCATGCCGTGCCGGAGCTGCTGCCGGCGCAGGCGCAGGCCGCCGCGCAGCTGGTGGCCTCGGTCAAGGCGCGCGCCTTCCAGCCCTTCCTCATCGACGGCGTCACCGGCTCGGGCAAGACCGAGGCCTATTTCGAGGCGGTGGCGGAAGCGATGCGGCAGGGACGGCAGACGCTGATCCTGATGCCGGAAATCGCCCTGACCCAGGCCTTTCTCGACCGCTTTGCCCGCCGCTTCGGCGTGCGGCCGGCGGAATGGCACTCCGCCGTGTCGACCAAGCGGCGCGGGCGGATCTTTCGCGGCGTCGCCTCGGGCGAGGTCTCGGTGGTCGCCGGTGCCCGCTCGGCGCTGTTCCTGCCGTTCCGCGATCTCGGCCTGATCCTCGTCGATGAGGAGCATGACAGCGCCTACAAGCAGGAGGACGGCGTCCATTACCACGCCCGCGACATGGCGGTGGTGCGGGCGCGGCTGGAGGGGGCGACCATCGCCCTGGTTTCCGCCACCCCCTCGATCGAGACGGAAGTGAACGCCCGGCGCGGGCGCTACACCCGCCTCGCCTTGCCCGAGCGCTTCGCCGGCACCAAGGTGCCGCGGCTGGAGCCGATCGATCTGCGCCGCGAGGGCCCGCCGCGCGGCCAGTGGATCGCCCCGCGCCTCGCCCGCGAGATGGAGCGCACCATCGAGGCCGGCGGGCAGGCGCTGTTGTTCCTCAACCGGCGCGGCTATGCCCCACTCACCCTCTGCCGCGCCTGCGGCCACCGCATCAAATGCCCCTCCTGCTCCTCCTGGCTGGTCGAGCACCGCTTCCGCCGCCGGCTGGAGTGCCACCAGTGCGGCTATGCCATGCCGGTGCCCAATGAATGCCCGAACTGCCACGAACCCAATGCGCTCATTCCCTGCGGTCCCGGCGTCGAGCGACTGCACGAGGAGGCGGCGAAGCTGTTTCCCGAGGCCCGGCTGCAGGTGCTCTCCAGCGATCTCGCCGGCGGGGTGGAGCGGCTGCGCGCCGAACTCAAAGCGATCGAGGATGGCGAGGTCGACATCATCGTCGGCACCCAGCTCGTCGCCAAGGGGCATAATTTCCCCGGCCTCGCCATGGTTGGCGTCATCGATGCCGATGTGGGCTTGGGCCATGGCGACCCCCGCGCCGCCGAGCGTACCTTCCAGCTGCTGCATCAGGTCGCCGGCCGCGCCGGCCGCCATGAGGTGGAAGGGCGCGCCTTTTTGCAGACCTACATGCCCGAGCACCCGGTGATGCAGGCACTGGTGGCGGGCGACCGCGACGCCTTCTATGACCGCGAGATCGCCATTCGCGAGGAGGCGCATCTGCCGCCCTTCGCCCGGTTCTGCGCCCTCATCATCTCAGGCACGGACCCGCATGCGGCGCAGTCCCATGCCCGCGCGCTGGCCGCCTGCTCGCCCTTCACCGACAAGGTGCGCGTGCTCGGCCCGGCCGAGGCGCCGCTGGCGCTGATTCGCGGCCGCCACCGCTACCGCCTGCTCGCCCGTTGCGAACGCAGCTTCGACCTCTCCGCCTATGTCCGCGCCTGGATGGCGGGCGCGCCGCGCGCCACCGGCAGTCTGAGGGTGGACATCGACATCGACCCGCAAAGCTTTGTGTAGAGCGGCCGCCCCTGCCGCGCTGCGTCATGACAATGCGGCACGGACCTGCTTCTTTAGCGCGGAGCGGTAGCATTTGCCGGCAGTGGAGCGTGCAGCATCATGATGAGTCTTCCCTTTTTCGGGTTCTGTCTCGCCTTGGCCTTCGCGGCCCTGGGCCGGCGCGCGCTGGCGCTGGCCGCCTGCCTCGTCTCGATCGCCGTGCTGCTGACCCTGTTCAAGCTGCACGCCACCTCCGCGCTCGACATCGTGCTGTGAGGGAAGCGCCATGAACCCGAACACACAGAACCCGAACACCTCCCCCGGCATCCTCTCCCCGGAACTCTCCCGCCAGCTCAACGCGCTCGGCCTCATCGCCGTCGGCGTCGTGCTGCTGTTCGCCTTCTACGACCAGCTCGTCGGCGGCGCATTGCCCTGCCCGCTCTGCATCCTGCAGCGCGCCGGCTTTGTCGGCGTCGGCGTCGGGCTGGCGCTGAACGTCAAATTCGGCCCGCGCCCGAGCCATTATGCCCTCGCCATTCTCTCGGCCATGGCCGGCGGCGCGGTCGCCGCCCGGCAGGTGCTGCTGCACATCGTGCCCGGCACCGGCACCTTCGGCGCGCCGTTTCTGAGCATGCATTTCTACAGCTGGGCGCTGCTGCTGTTCATCGTCATCATTGCCGGCTGCGCGCTGCTGCTGCTGTTCGACCGGCAGTTCGCGCCGGCCGCGCGCGTCCACACCCTGAGTGGTCTGACGCTGGTCGCCTTCGCGCTGATCGCCCTGCTGGCGCTGGGCAATGGCGTTTCCACCGTGCTCGAATGCGCCGGCGGCCTGTGCCCGGACGACCCGGCGGGCTATCTGCTGCTCGACGGAGAGCCCCCCGCCGCGGCACCGGCGCCCTGAGCGCAGACGGGGAAGGGCGCCCGCCATTGACGGCGGCGCGCGCGGCGCCTAGTTTCCCCGCCATGATGATCGCTTCGATCGAGACAGCGCGTTTTTGCGCGGGACGGCGAATTCGCCGCCCGGCCGACAGGTTCGGCCGGGTTTCCTGACGCACGCCCTCCCGATTCCTCGTCATCATCGGACACTCCCATGACTGCCGGTCTTTGCCGCCACCGCCTCGTCGTCGAGGCGGATGCCCATCCCAATCTCATGCTCCGCCTGCTGGAGCCCTTCGCCATCCATGACGTCCAGCCCACCCGCATCCGGCTGGACGGGCCGGCCGATGGCAAGATCGACCCCGCCCATCTCGGCACGATGCGGGCGGAGATCGCCTTCGTCGCCGGCCCCGACATCGCCGAGCGGCTCTGGGCGCGGATCGACGTGATGGTGCCGGTGCGCACCTCCCATCTCGTGTCGAGCGCCTCGGGCGAGATCGCGGCCTGAGCGATGCTGGCGCAGCTCGGTGCCATCGCCCTTGTCGTGGCGCCGGTCTTCGGCCTGATCGGCCTCGGCTTCGTCGCCTCGCTCTCGGGCCATCTGCGCGAGCGCGCCGCCGAGGGCCTGTCCGAATATGTGTTCGGGCTGGCCGTGCCGGTGCTCATCTTCAAGACGCTGGCCGAGGCGCAGCTGCCGCAGGAAGGCCAGCCCTGGGGCTACTGGATCGCCTATTTCACCGGCGCCTTCCTGGTCTTCGCCCTCGGCATGCTGGCGGCGAAAAGGCTGTTCGGGCGCGGGCACCTCGAATCGGTGATCCAGGGCTTCACCTCCGGCCAGGCCAACACCGTGTTCGTCGGCGTGCCGCTCATCCTCCAGGCCTTCGGGCCGGAGGGGGCGGTGCCGCTGTTCCTGCTGATCGCCATCCATCTGCCGATCATGATGGTGCTGGCCACCGTGCTGGCGGAAGGCGCGGCGGCCGGCATGTCGCTGGCCAGCCTGCGCAAGCTGGGGCGGATGCTGGCCTTCAACCCGATCCTGCTCGGCATCTATGCCGGCGGCATCGCCAAGCTCGCGGGCTATGTGCCAAGCGGGGTACTGAAACAGACGCTGGACATGCTGGCCGCTTCCGCCGTGCCCTGCGCGCTGGTCTCGCTCGGCCTCGCGCTGCACCGCTATCCCATACGCGGCGATATCGGCCCGGCGATCCTGATCTCGACGCTGAAGCTCGGCGTGCACCCGGCCATCGTCTATGCGCTGACGCGGATGCTGCCGATGCCGCCGGTCTGGGCCGATGTGGCTGTTGTGTTCGCCGCCATGCCCTGCGGCATCAATGCCTATCTGCTCGCCCAGCGCTACAAGGCCGGCGTCACCGCCGCCGCCAGCGCGGTCTCGCTGTCGACGGCGGCGAGCCTGTTCACCGTAACGATCTGGTTCCTGATTCTCGGCGTCAGCTGAGGCGCCGCCCTCAGTTCAGCTTCAGGCAGTTGGCGTAGAAGGTGGTGGTCGCCGGCCAGTCCGAGAACACGCCGATCACGCCGATATCGCGGGCGAGCACATCGAGCAGCGCCAGCATGTCGCCGTCGCGGTCGATCACCGGCTTGACCGACTGGTAGTAATAGCCGCCGCCGGTGTTGAGCGGGCCGGAGCGCTCCAGCGACCAGCTGATGAGGCCGAGCCCCGCCTTCTTCGCTTCCTCGGCATAGACGGAGGGCACGATCCGGCCGTCCTTGTGCGTCACCAGCATCCACAGCGGCGGGGCGAGGATCTTCACGCCCTTGTCCGCCAGCTCCTGCATGGAAGGCTGCCAGGTCTCGGGCTTCATATTGTCGAAGCCCTTGCTCTCCTCGTCGCGCCCGTCGAGATAGACCGCCTGCGCGCCGAAGGCCGGCTCGGCCTTGAGCCAGTACAGCACATCGTCGAGGCGGAAGGACTGGGCGTAGACATCGCGCGGGTCGATGCCGGCCGCCTTGTACTCGTCGATCATCTGCTGGGCGTAGTGCTCCTGGCTGTAGCCGCCCTCGAAGGGCATGGCGACCTCAGGGGTCTTCAGCTCGGGGGTGAACTTGAGGCCCAGCGACTTCACCAGATCGATATATTCCTTATGCGAAACCAGCGTCGCCCGGTTCACATAGAGGTCGGTGCGCCAGCTCGGCGTGCCGTCCATATATTCCTGCGCTGTCACCCCGCGCGGGTTGAAGCCGTCCATCTTCGGCCGCAGCGATTTGAACTCGGCCAGCGTCAGGTCGCTGGTGCAGCACTTGGCGCTGGCCTTGCGCCCCGTCGTGGGGTCGGCCGGCTGGAAGCCTTCCGAGCATTTCGCCGCCAGTTCCGGCCGGGCGAGAATGTCGGTCGTGGTGTGCAGGTCGCACTGGGCATGGCGGCACACCAGCTCGCGGTCCTTGGTGAAGGCGACATCGCATTCGATCACGCCGGCCCCCATGCGCGCGGCGGCGATGTAGCCCTCGCGCGTGTGCTCGGGAAACTGCAGCGGCGCGCCGCGATGGGCGATGGAGAAGTTTTTCGCCGTGAACGGGCCCTTGCACTGAGCCAGCTGGTCCTTCAGTGCGCCATCCTTCATCTCGCCGACGAGATAGAACGGACGCGGGCCGATCTCGATACTGCCGATAGCGCTGGCCCCCGTCTCCGCCGCCGCCGGGGCGGCAAGCGCCAGCGCGAACAGCGCGGCGGAGAGGGACCGGAGGGCGGGACGCTGGGGTGCGCGCAAAGCGTGGAACATCATCACGAAGCTCTCCTGTCGGCTCGGGCGGTGCGCCTTGGCTATCCCCGGCCGGTGACAGGGGTTTGACGCGGCGCCGGCTACACCGGGGGTTCGACGACCGCCTGCGGCCAGCGCGCCAGCGCCTCATGCCCGGCGGGGGTGAGGGCGTAGACGCCGCGCTCGGTGCGCGCGAACCAGCCATAGACATTGTCGCGCAGGATTTTCCCCGCATCCGGCGCGCGCGGGCGCAGGTCGCGCGGGCGCGCCGGGCCGGCCGCCAGCACGGCGGCGCAGGCCAGCGCCTGCTGCCGATAGGCGGTCATCACAGGCACGCGCGAGCCCCCGCCCACCGCCGGGTCGCCCTGCCTTCGCCGGTGCTCGGACACCAGCCGGGAGCGGCGGCGCGGGTCCTTGCGCGGCATCGGCGCGTCGGGGCTGACCAGGATCGTCACCGCGCCGTCGGGCAACACCAGCAGCATGCCGAAGCCGAGCCGGCGGCAGAGATTGCGGAAGCGCGCATCGCTCTCGCGCCCGCCGCCGCGCAGCGAGGCCCGCGCCGCCAGCCACACCTCGTCGCCGGCGCCGGCGCGATGCACCGCCTGCAGCACCAGCTCCAGATTGAAGCTGAGCTTCAGTTCGCCGATCACCACCACAGGCGTCTCGTCATCCGACAGCGCCACAAGATCGCAGCCGCCGATCTCCCCCTTCACGGTGAAGCCGCGTTCTTCCAGAAAGCGCTTGATCGGCAGATAGAGCGTAGTTTCCACGGTCAGCCCTCCGGGCGTGGGCTCACGAACGGCGCGGCGGGCGCGGCGCCGCCGGGGCACCGCCGGCGCGCTTTTCCGCCAGCCAGATGACATGGCGCGCGCCGCTTTTGCCATGGGCGCGCACCCGCGCCTCCTCCACCGAAAAGCCCGCCTGGCGCAGGCGCCCGGTGAAGCCGCTATCCGGTGCCGAGGACCACACCGCCAGCACCCCGCCCGGCCGCAGTGCCGCCGAGGCCGCGCCGAGGCCGGCGGGGCTGTAGAGCCCATCATTGGCCGCCCGCGTCAGCCCGCCCGGGCCATTGTCGACATCGAGCAGGATGGCGTCATAGGCGGCCCGCCCCGCGCCGATGAGCCGGGCGACATCGCCTTCCTGAAGGGTGACGCGCGGATCATCGAGGCTGTCGCCAAAAATCTCCGCCATCGGCCCGCGCGCCCAGTCGATCACCGCCGGCACCAGCTCGGCCACCACGATCCGCGCCTCGGGCCCCACCTCGCCCAGCGCGGCGCGCAGGGTGAAGCCCATGCCGAGCCCGCCAATCAGCAGCACCGGCGCCGGCCGCGCGCCAAGCCGGGCACAGACCAGCGTCGCCAGCGCCTTCTCCGAGCCGCTGAGACGGCTGTTCATCAGCTCGGTCGCCCCGGCCATGATGGAGAATTCCGCGCCCCGTCGCTTGAGGCGCAGCTCGCCGCCGTCGGGCACATGGGCGGTATCGAGCAGGGTCCAGGGAATCATAAAAGCGTCTCGCTGCGCGGCATCCCCCGAGGTAGCGCCGAACCGGGCCACCGGGCAAGGATGCCGACGCGCCGACGCCCCGCTCAGATCAGCGGCGGGATGGACGGGTTGATCGGCACCTCGAACACGGTCGGCCCCGTGGCGTTGAACGCCGCCGCCACCCGCTGCTTCAGAACGCCGAGATCGCTGATCCGCTCGGCGGCGCAGCCAAAGCCCTTGGCGAGGCTGACGAGATCGAGGTCGGGAATGTCCAGCCCCGGTACGCCGGGCGTCTCCTCCAGCACGGCGAAGGATTTCAGGATGCCATATTCGCCATTGCGCAGCGCCAGGATCACCAGCGGTAGCCCGCTCTGCGCCGCCGTCCACAGCGCCTGCAGCGAATATTGGAACGAGCCGTCGCCGATGATCAGCATGACAGGCCGGTTCCGCCCGGTGTCGCGCTCGCCCAAGGCGATGCCGACCGAGGCCGGCAGGTTCCAGCCGAGCCCGCCGCTGGCGAAGGTGAAGAAGGTCGCCGGCTCGGTGATCGGCCAATGCGCGTGCAGGTCGGCGAGGTTGGAGGGCGATTCCTCCACCAGCACCGTGTGCGGCAGCCGCACCTGCGCCAGCGCCGCGAACACCTGCGCAGCGGTCGGCACCTCGCCCACGGTCGCCGGCGCGTCGGATGCCGGATGCGGCGCCATGCGGTGCGCCAGCTTCTCGCGGGCGACGCGGGTGGCCGCGCGCGCCCGCACCAGCCCGGCCAGCGAGCGCGTCGCCAGCACCGCATCGCCCACCAGGCTGTCGCCGACAGGCGCGCGCGCCGTCTCCGCCGGGTCGTCGCTGATATGCAGCAGGCGCAGCCCCTCGGGCAGGTAATCGCCGGCGACATAAGGGTAGTAGCGGAACACCGGCGCGCCGATGACGATGGCGACATCGTGCCCTTTCAGCCTCTCGCTGAGCGGGCCGATGGCGAAGGGCAGCCCGCCGGCATAGAGCGGGTGGTCCTCCGGGAAGGGGCAGCGCTCGCTCGCCGGCGCCGCGAACACGGTGGCGTCCAGCGCCTGCGCCAGCGCGATCGCGTCCGGCCAGCCGGCACCCCGGTCGAGCGCCGCGCCGAAGATCAGCGCCGGGTTGGCGGCGCCGGAAAGGATGTCAGCGAATTCCTTCAGCCGCTCCGGGTCGGGGGCGATGCGCTGGCTCACACTGCGCACCACCGCGCGGCCTTCCAGCTTCTTGTCCCAGTCGTCGAGCGGCAGCGAGAGGAACACCGGCCCGGCCGGCGCCTGCGTCGCGGTGGCATAGGCGCGCATGAAGGCGGCGGGCACGTCTTCCGGCCGCGCCGGCTCATAAGCCCATTTCACCCAGGGGCGCGGCAGCTGCGTGGCGTCCACATTGGTCAACCACGGCTCCATCAGCAGCATTTCGCGCGTCTGCTGGCCGGCGGTGACGATGAGCGGCGTCTTGTTGAGGGCGGCGGTGATGAGGTTGCCCATCGCATTGCCGAGCCCCGCGGCGGTGTGGACATTGACGATCGCCGGCTTGCCGGTCGCCTGCGCATAGCCATCGGCGATGGCGATGGCGGACGCCTCCTGCAAGGCGAGGTGATAGGTGAAATCGGCCGGGAAATCCTTGAGGAAGGTTTCCTCCGTCGAACCTGGATTGCCGAAGAAGGTCGTCAGTCCCAGCTCACGCAGAAGGTCATACGTGACCGAACGCACGGTTGAACCCGTCATCTTGTCCCCCACCGCGGCCCCCGCAGGCCGCGCGTCGCTCTGCCCCCCGCGAGCACCATGTCGCGGCGCCGGGCGGCCAAAGCTTCCCGATTACGGTAGGGAACTCAAGGGTGTTCGTTGGCGTGCAAGCGACGCATGAGGAAAAAATACCGCGCTACCGCAGCCCTTCCAGCGCCCGGCGCCGCACCTCGTCGGGCGTCACCCCCTGCGCCCGCAGCGCGGCCAGACTCTGCGAGCCGATGGATTTGGAGAGCTTGCGTCCCTCCCCGTCCAGCAGCAGGGAATGGTGGGTATAGCGCGGCGCCGGCAGGCCCAGCAGCGCCTGCAGCACACGGTGCACCGAGGTCGCCGCCTTGAGGTCAGCCCCGCGCACCACATGGCTGATGCCCTGCAGCGCATCGTCTACCACCACGGCGAGGTGATAGGCGGTCGGCACCCCCTTGCGGGCGAGGATCACGTCGCCCCAGGCCAGCGGCTCGGCGGCGATATGGTGCGCCGTCCCGCCGGCCGCCTCCACTTCCTGCCAGCCGAGCGGCCCCGTCAACGCCACCGCTTGGCTCATGTCGAGCCGCAACGCATAGGGCTCCCCTGCCGCCACGCGCCGGGCCCGCGCGTCCTCGCTCATGGCCTCGCGCGGAAACGGAAACTGCGGCGCCCCGTCGGGGTCGCTCGGCCAGCCCGGCCGCGCCGCCACCGCCCGGCGGATATCGCCCCGGCTCTCGAAGCTGGGATAGACCAGGCCGAGCGCGTCGAGCCGGGCGAGCGCCGATTCATAGTCGGCGAAATGTTCCGATTGCCGGCGCACCGGCCGCTCCCAGTCCAGCCCCAACCAGGCCAGATCCTCGACCAGCGCGGCCTCGAATTCCGGCCGGCAACGCTCACGGTCGATATCCTCGATCCGCAGCAGCAGCCGCCCGCCACATTCCCGCGCCAGCGCCTCGTTCAGCAGCACGGAGCGCGCATGGCCGAGATGCAGAAGTCCGTTCGGGCTCGGCGCGAAGCGGAAGGCGGGGCGCGGCACGGCGTCAGCGCGCCGCCACCACCGCGACGCCCGCCCCCACCATGACGCCGCCGGCGGTGCGGTTGACCCGGCGCACCACCTTCGGCGTGCGCAGCAGCCGGCGCGCGCGTCCGGCAAGGAGGACATGGCCGCCCACCACCACCGCCTCGACGGCGAGGATGACGGCGGAAAGGCTCACCAGCTGGCCGGGCGTGAGGGAGGACCCCACCACATTGGGCAGCAGCGCCAGATAGAACAGCGGCATTTTCGGATTGCCGAGATTGAGCGCGACGCCGGTGGCGAACACGGGCAGAAGGCCGCGCCGCCCGGCCACAGGCGCCAGCGCCGGCACGACAGGCTCGGCGGTCCACAGCCGCACGCCCATCCAGACGAGCCAGGCCGCGCCGGCATAGCGCAGCGCCGTCATCAGCCAGCCCATCTCCTGCGCGAGGAGCGAGAGGCCGCACGCGGCAAGGGCAAGGAAAACCAGAACCCCCGCGACCGTGCCGGCGCCATAGGCCAGCCCCGAGGCCGCGCCATGCGAGAGGGTGCGGGCGACGATGGTCATGTTGTCCGGGCCGGGGCTGGCGGCGAACACGAAGAAGGCCGCCGCGAAGGCGAGCAGCGTCGAGACACCCATGGTCAACTTCCCCCGGCGCAGCGGCGCGCCGGAAGCCGAGGATAGAAGCTCCGCCGCCCGGCGTTAAGCTCAGAACTGGCGCGCCACCATCATCTTCTTGATCTCGGCGATCGCCTTGGCCGGGTTCAGCCCCTTCGGGCAGGCCTTGGCGCAGTTCATGATGGTGTGGCAGCGATAGAGGCGGAACGGGTCTTCGAGGTCGTCCAACCGGTCGCCGGTGGCTTCGTCGCGGCTATCGATCAGCCAGCGATAGGCCTGCAGCAGCGCGGCGGGGCCGAGATAGCGGTCGCCATTCCACCAATAGCTCGGGCAGGAGGTGGAGCAGCAGGCGCACAGAATGCACTCATACAGCCCGTCCAGCTTCTCGCGGTCGCCGCGCCCCTGCCGCCATTCCTTCTCCGGCGCCGGGGTCTCGGTGTGCAGCCAGGGCTCGACCGAGGCGTGCTGGGCGTAGAACTGGGTGAGATCAGGCACCAGGTCCTTCACCACGGGCATGTGCGGCAGTGGGTAGATCTTCACCGCCTTGGCATCCACCTCGTCCATGCTCTTCAGGCAGGCCAGCGTGTTGGTGCCGTCGATATTCATGGCGCAGGAGCCGCAAATGCCCTCGCGGCAGGAGCGGCGGAAGGTCAGGGTCGGGTCGATCTTGGTCTTGATCCAGATCAGCCCGTCCAGCACCATCGGCCCGCAATCGTCGCGGTCGACATAATAGGTGTCGACGCTCGGATTCTTCCCGTCATCCGGGTTCCAGCGGTAGATCTTGTACTCGGTCAGCCGGTTGGTGCCGGTGGGCTTGGGCCACACCTTGCCTTCGACAAGCTGCGAGTTCTTCGGAAGCGTGAGCTGGACCATGGCGAGCGATCGTTCCCCGGCTCAATACACCCGCTTGCGCGGCTCGATGTACTGGATGTCGTTCGACAGCGTGTAGGTGTGCACCGGCCGGTCGTCGAGGCGCACGGACTGCGTCTCGAAATCCATGAAGGCCAGCGTGTGCTTCATCCAATGGGCGTCGTCGCGCTCGGGAAAATCCTCGCGCGCATGGGCGCCGCGGCTCTCGGTGCGGGCGGCGGCGCTTTCCATGGTCACGCTCGCCTGCGCGATCAGATTGTCATATTCCAGCGTCTCGATGAGATCGGAATTCCAGATCAGCGAGCGGTCGGTGACGTCGATGTCGCTGGTGCCGGCGAACACGTCGGCGATCAGCTTGCGGCCTTCCTCCAGCACCTCGCCGGTGCGGTAGACGGCGCAATTGTTCTGCATCACCTTCTGCATCGACAGGCGCAGCTCGGCGGTGGGCGTGCCGCCCTTGGCGTTGCGGAAGCGGTCGAGCCGGGCCAGCGCCAGATCGGCGGAATCGGCCGGCAGCTCGCGCTGCTTGTCGCCGGCGGTCAGGATGTCGGCGCAGCGCAGCGCCGCCGCGCGGCCGAACACCACCAGGTCGGTCAGCGAGTTGGAGCCGAGCCGGTTGGCGCCGTGGATGGAGACGCAGGCGCATTCGCCCACCGCCATCAGGCCGGGCACCACATGGTCCGGGTTGCCGTGCTTCTTGGTCACGACCTCGCCGTGGAAGTTCGTCGGGATGCCGCCCATGTTGTAATGCACGGTCGGCAGCACCGGGATCGGCTCCTTGGTCACGTCGACGCCGGCAAAGATCTTGGCGCTCTCGGAAATGCCCGGCAGGCGCTCATGCAGGATCGCCG
Source organism: Xanthobacteraceae bacterium 501b (assembly GCA_000378025.1). Classification (GTDB taxonomy): domain Bacteria; phylum Pseudomonadota; class Alphaproteobacteria; order Rhizobiales; family Xanthobacteraceae; genus Ancylobacter. Next base: position 4,535,119 of record KB899087.1, on the reverse strand, counting down.
GGTCGAGATGGTCGAGATGCAGGTAGATGTGGTCCTTGTTCTTGCCGACGCCGCGTCCCTCGCGAATCTCCATCGTCATGGAGCGGGAGACCACGTCGCGCGAGGCAAGGTCCTTGGCCGAGGGAGCGTAGCGCTCCATGAAGCGCTCGCCTTCGGCATTGGTGAGATAGCCGCCCTCGCCGCGCGCGCCCTCGGTGATGAGGCAGCCCGAGCCGTAGATGCCGGTCGGGTGGAACTGCACGAACTCCATGTCCTGCAGCGGCAGGCCCGCGCGCAGCACCATGGCGTTGCCGTCGCCGGTGCAGGTGTGGGCTGAGGTGGCGGAGAAATAGGCCCGGCCATAGCCGCCGGTGGCGAGGATCACGGTCTGCGCGCGAAAACGGTGCAGCGTGCCGTCATCCATCTTCAGCGCGACGAGGCCCCGGCAGCGGCCTTCCTCGTCCATGATCAGGTCGAGGGCGAAATATTCGATGAAGAATTCGGCCGAGTGCTTCAGCGCCGCGCCATAGAGCGTGTGCAGAATGGCGTGGCCAGTGCGGTCGGCGGCGGCGCAGGTGCGCTGCGCCGGGGTCTTGCCATAGTCCACCGTCATGCCGCCGAACGGGCGCTGATAGATCTGGCCCGCTTCCGTGCGCGAGAACGGCACGCCCCAGTGCTCCAGCTCGTAGACGGCGGCGGGAGCGTGGCGCACGAGATATTCGATGGCGTCCTGGTCGCCCAGCCAGTCCGACCCTTTCACGGTGTCGTACATGTGAAAGCGCCAGTCGTCGGTGCCCATATTACCGAGCGAGGCGGCGATGCCGCCCTGCGCCGCGACGGTGTGCGAGCGGGTGGGGAACACCTTGGTCACGCAGGCGGTGCGCAGCCCGGCTTCCGAACAGCCGACCACGGCGCGCAGACCGGCGCCGCCGGCGCCCACCACCACCACGTCATAGGTGTGGTCGGTGATCGGGTAGGCGGAACGCAGCGACGCCCCGTTGGCGGCGCCAGTGGCGGAAGAGGTTCCGGCCATGGTCTCAGCCTCCGAAACTGATCTTGAGAACGGCGAAGGCGCCGGCACTGCCGACCGCAATGGTGAAGAACGTATTGGCGATCAGCGCGAGCACCTTCATCCCCTCGGCAGGCACATAATCCTCGATCACCACCTGCATGCCGATCCGCATATGGAAGCAGACCGAGAAGATCAGCAGCAGCAGCACGATGGCGACCAGCGGATGGCCGAGAATGGCGAGCGTCTGCGCCTGCTCCTGCCCCGCTGCCCATATTACGATTGGCAGGGCAATCAGGATCAGCAGAAGATTGGCGAGCGCGGTCACGCGCTGCAGCCAGAAATGGCCGGTGCCGGAGCGCGCCGAGCCGAGGCCGGCGACGCGACGGCGCGGGGTGCGCATGGAGGAACCCGGGGTCGCGCTCATGGGGTCAGCCCTTCACCAGCCAGATGACGATCCACAGCACGCCGGTCAGCGCGATTGAGCCGCCGATGGTGAGCTTGGCGAACAGTTCGCGCGGCCCGGGGCCGAAGCCGGCGCCGGTGTCCCAGACGAAGTGGCGGATGCCGCCCAGCGCGTGGTGGATCAGCGCCCAGCTGTAGCCGACCAGCAGAAGAAGGCCGATCCAGCTGCCATAGAGCCCGTTCACGAAGGTGAAGGCCCGCTCGGAACTGGCGGCGGCGAGCAGCCAGGCCACCAGCAGCGGCGTGCCGAGATACAAAGCCACGCCGGTGATGCGGTGGACGATGGACATCATCATCGTCAGCATCGGGCGGTAGATTTGCAGATGTGGGGAAAGGGGCCGCTCGGCCGCTCCTGCCATGTCGGTGTCCCAGATCACTCAGGAATGTGGTGTGTGCGTAGCGGAAACGATTGCAGTTCGCAATCATTCCAAAGGTGGCGTCTATCGTTCCTCCCGCCGCGCTTCTTTTTCGGGTTGCGCTGCAGCACGCACACCCTAGCGCATCGCGGCGGCCGCGCGCACCCCCCCTTTTCGGCGCCCGTCCGGCCGGCGCAAGCCCCACGAAAGCCGGCGCTGACGGGCTGTTAACCATCTTTGCCTTTTAATTGTCCGAAACCCGCCGTCTGTTGGGGCGCGCGGAACCCGCGCATTCGAGGTCGCGTTGTCCATGCTTTTTGCGAAACCCAGCTGCCTGCCTGGCGCAATACTGGTGCTGCTCGTCGCCCTGCTCGGCCTTGCCGCCTCTCCGGCTGCTGCGCAATCACGGGATTCGGTCCGCACGCTGACCTCCGGCGGCCTCAGCCGCGACTATATCCTGCACCTGCCGAAGAACGCCCCGCCCGGGCCGCTGCCGCTGGTGATCGCGCTGCACGGCGCGCTGCAGCCGGCCGGCATGATGCAGCGTTATCTCGATCTCGACGCGGTGGCCGACCGCGAGGGCTTCATTGTCGCCTACCCCAAGGGGATGAACCTGCTGTGGAATGACGGCCGCAGCTCCATCGCCGGCTTCATCCCGCTGCTGCACAAGCGCGACGATGGCCGCTTCGTGCTGGATGTGCTGGAGGCGCTGACGGCGGAGGGCCTGGTCGATCCCTCCCGCGCCTATCTCATGGGCTTTTCCAATGGCGGCTTCCTCACCGCCTATGTCGCCTGCAAATACGCCGACCGCTTCCAGGCCTATGCGACGCTGATGATGACGGTGCCGATGGACTATGCGGAAAGCTGCCGCCCGTCCAAGCCGGTGCCGATCCTGTTGATGAACGGCACCTATGACCCGATCGTGCCGGCGTTCGGCCGCCCCACCCCGGGCGCCCGGCTGATGTCGGCCGACGCCACCGCCGCGCTGTTCGCCCGGCTCGACGGCTGCGCCGCGCCCGAGCGCACCAGCGCCCCGCATGCGCGCATCACCCGCTGGAACGACTGCACGACAGGCGGCGCCGTCGCCTATTACGAGGTGGCCGGTGGCCACCAGCCGCCCTCGCAATCGACCGACGCGGTGGACGCGCTCGCCTCGGTGCTGCTCGGGCCCCGCAGCAGCGGCCTCGACGCGCCGGAAGAGATCTGGACCTTCTTCAAGCGTTTCGGCGGCGCCCCGCCGGTCGAGATCGCCGGCCGGGCTCCCGCCGCCACACCCGCCCTCGCCCTGGCGCCGGTGCCGCAAGCCGCCGCGCCGAAGCCCCGGCCGGCCCGGGCCGAGCCGGCCACGCTGGCCAATGCCTGGGACGGCATCGTGCCGGACGCCCGCAACGCGAGCGCCCCCGCGCCCACCGCCTTCGCCGCGCCCGATCCCGCCCCGTCGCTCACACGGCCGATCGCGCCCGGCGCGCCGCTGCCGCTGCAGGCCGGTTTCGTGCGCGCCGGCTTCGTGCAGCCGGGCATGGTGCAGGAAACGGCACCGGGCACGCAGGCGGCCCCGTCGACCCGGCTGGCGCAGGTGCCGCTGCCCCCGCCCTCGCCGCTGCGCAGCCGCGCCGCCAGCACCCAATAGCGCGGCCGCGCGCCGGATCGCCCTCCCCCGCCGCGCCCCTCGCCATCCTTTTGCCGTGAGCCGGCTCTACATCGGCCTCCGCCCGTCGGCGGCACGGCCGATAGGCAAGTCGATTCGGTGGCGTCGATTCGCTGGCGTCGATTCGCCGGGGCGGCGGGTTGACGGGCGCGGCTGTCGGCGGCATCGTCGCCTCCCATCCGCGCCGGGGGTATTTTAAAACCTCCGACGCCCTCGCGTCCGGCGGGCGCTACAGGAAACAGACGTGCCGACGCCGGTCGCGGACCGCGCGGCGAGCATGTCGGGAAAAGGCGGGGAAAGCCGGTTGGAGACGAGGCGCGGACTGGCAGGCGTGAGGCGCTCCCACCTCGCGGCGTTTGATCTCGGCGACGAGCCCCCGCTCGGCGTCGATGGTGACGCCGAGGAGCCGATCAACCGCCGCCGCATCTCCATTCGCTGGCTCATGGCCACGCTGCTCACCGGCATCTGCGGCGCCGCCCTGATGGGTGGGGCGGTCTATGCCGCGCTCGATGGCGAATACCGTTTCGCCCAGTCGCCGGAAACCGTGCGCTCCGCCCTGCGTGGCGCCCTGGCCGCCGGCGAGCGCCCCTCCAATGTCGCCCGCAAGGGCGACCGCATGTCGATCCTCTCCGAAAGCTTCAGTGCCAAGCAAACCCTGCGCCTGTCGACCACCGTCAAGGATGGCGATCGCGAGGTGATCCGGGTGCGCGCCATCACCAAGGTGGCGACCAATCTAGCCCAGTCCGTCACCTCCGCCTCGGTCGACGTGCCGCGCTTCAACCCGGCCAAGCTGATCGCCGAATCGACCAATGACGAGACCGAGGCGGTGCAGGCCGAGCCCACCGGCGACCTCACCATCGTCCTGCGCGACATCGGCGCCCTGCCGCCCAGCACCCGCTTCGCCGCCGAGCTGCCGATGGAAGACGTGCTGATGAAGGTGCGCGAGACCGCCGAGTTCAGCGTGCCCACCGCCGATGCCCGCGCCCCGGCCTTTCCGGGGCTGGGGGTGATGGCCTACGCGCCCTCCGGCGCCGCCGACCCGCTGAACGCGCTGCAGCAGCCTGACAACATGTCGGCGATCGACAAATCGGCCGACGACGCCTCCGGCGGCAATGACTGGTCCGAGCGCACCGTGGTGGCCAAGGCCGGCGACACCGTCGCCTCCGTGCTGATTGATCTCGGCGTGCCGGAAGTCTCCGCCAACGGCGCCGCCCGCGCCTTCGGCACGCGCGAGCTGTCCGGCAAGCTCACCCCCGGCCTGCGGCTCAAAATCCTGCTCGACAACGCCACCGAGGGCGCCATGCCGCTGCGCGTGGCGGTGTTCGGCGAAAGCGGCCATCAGGGCACGGTGGCGCTGTCCGACAGCGGCACCTTCCTGCCCGTGCAGGAGGCGAGCGACACCCAGGTCGCCGATCTCGCGCCCGAGGATGGCGACGAGGAAGGCGGCAGCGGCCGCATCACGCTTTACGACAGCATCTGGGAAACCGCGCTGCGTCACGAAGTGCCCCGCCCGGTCATCGAAAGCATGATCCGGGTCTATTCCTTCGATGTCGACTTCCAGCGCCGCGTGCGCGCCGGCGATTCCTTCGAGGTGCTGTTCGAGCCCGACGAGGCCGGCGGCGCCGGCGGCGTGCTCTATGCCGGCCTCACCGTCGGCGGCGAGGAACGGCGCTATTACCGCTACCAGACCCAGGATGACGGGCTGATCGACTTCTATGACGATGCCGGCAAGAGCGCGAAGAAGTTCCTGGTGCGCAAGCCGCTCTCGGGCGGCCAGCTGCGCTCCGGCTTCGGCATGCGCCGCCACCCGATTCTCGGCTATAGCCGGCTGCATTCGGGCGTCGACTGGTCCGACCGCACCGGCACGCCGATCTATGCCGCCGGCAATGGCGTGATCAAGAAAGCCGCCTGGACCTCCGGCTATGGCCGCCGCATCGAGATCCAGCACTCCAACGGCTACGTCACCACCTATTCGCACCAGTCCAGCTTCGCCAAGGGCATCCGCGAAGGGGTGCGCGTGCGCCAGGGCCAGCTCATCGGCTATATCGGCTCCACCGGCCTCTCCACCGGCGCGCATCTGCACTACGAAGTGCTGGTCAACGGGCGCTTCGTCGACCCGATGCGTATCCGCCTGCCGCGCGGGCGGGCGCTGGACGGGCGCATTCTCGCCAGCTTCGAGAAGGAGCGCGCCACGATCGACGCGCTGCTCAACCACAGCAATGCCGCGCGCGTGGCCGCCAGCGCCACCGGCGCCGCCGAGACCAATTGATGCTGGACGGCCCTCGCCTGCCCCCGCGCGCCGGCGGCCCCGCCACCTCGCTGGTGGTGCTGCTGCACGGCTATGGTGCCGACGGGCGCGACCTGATCGACCTCGGCGACTATTGGGCGCCGCTGCTCCCCAACACCGCCTTCGTCTCCCCGCACGCGCCCGAGCCGCTGGCCGTCGCCCCGGTCGGCCGGCAATGGTTCGGCTATACCGAGCGCGACGACCGCGAGCGCTGGGCCGGGGTGCAGAGCGCCCAGGGCGCGCTCGATGCCTTTCTCGACGCCGAGCTGGCGCGGCTGAACCTGCCCGGCGGGCGCCTCGCGCTGGTCGGCTTCAGCCAGGGCACGATGATGGCGCTGCACACCGGGTTGCGCCGCATGGTGGCGCCCGCCGGCATCGTCGGCTTTTCCGGCATCCATGTGCTGCCGCCGGAGCGGGCCATGGCGGAATTCGACGCCGAGATCACCGCCCGCCCGCCGGTGCTGCTCATCCATGGCGACCTCGACCAGGTGATTCCGCCCATGGCGCTGCCGCGCGCGGTGGAAAGCCTGCAGCGTCAGGGCATCACGGTGCGCGCGCAGCTTTCCAACGGGCTCGCCCACGGCATCGACGGCACCGGCCTGTCGCTGGCCGGCAGCTTCCTCACCGAAGTGCTGGCCTGAAGCCTGCCATCTGCCATCTGCCGCACTGCGGCGAATTGCCGGCCGGCGCTTCACAAGACTGACACGCTCCCTATAGAGTATCGCCGTGCGTCACGCGGCGCCGACTCAAGCGACCGTGCGGACGTTCCTGACAGGGAGCGAGCGTTGACGGCGACTTTGTCTCCGGGTGCCTGGCCTGCCCTCGTGCTCAACGCCGATTACCGGCCGCTGAGCTATTACCCCCTCTCGGTCTGGGCATGGCAGGACGCGATCAAGGCGGTGTTCCTCGATCGGGTGAACATCGTCGAATATTATGAGCGGCAGGTCTCCAGCGCGACCTTCCAGATGCGGCTGCCGAGTGTGGTCTCGCTGAAGACCTTCATCCGCCCCTCGCGCCAGCCCGCCTTCACCCGCTTCAACGTTTTCCTGCGCGACCGCTTCACCTGCCAGTATTGCGATTCGCGCGAGGACCTGACCTTCGACCACGTCATCCCGCGCTCGCGCGGCGGCCAGACCACCTGGGAAAACGTCGTCGCCGCCTGCTCGCCCTGCAATCTGCGCAAGGGCAGCCAGATGCCGGAAACCGCCCATATGGTGCCGCGGCAGAAGCCCTACCAGCCGAGCGTGTTCGACCTGCACCAGAACGGCCGCCACTTCCCGCCGAACTATCTGCACGACAGCTGGATGGACTATCTCTACTGGGACACCGAGCTGGACCCGTGAGCGGCAAAGGCGTCATCCCGGAAGGGCCGCAGGCCCGGTCCGGGATCGCGTGCCGTCTCCCTTACGCCTTCGCGCTCGCGCCCCACATCGCCACCACGACAAGCGCGCTGGCGATGAAGGCGTTGTAGCCTGCCAGCGACAGGCCGAACAACCGCCACGCCGCCTCGTCGCAGCGCACGACGCGGGCGGTCTGCAACTGGCCGAGCAGATTGCCGCCGCCCAGCGCCGGCCCGGCGCCCGAGCAGGTTTCCGGCCCAGCCCACCACGCCCATTCCACCCCGGCATGATAGACGGCGAGGAAGGCGCCCAGCGCCATCAGCATGCCGCAGAGCGCCAGCGCCACCCGCGCCGGCCCCTCTTTGCCGAGCGCCGCGACCAGCAGCGCGACCAGCGCCACCGGCACGGCGATGTAATAGGGAATGCGCTGTTCCAGGCACAGCGGGCACGGCGCCAGCCCCACCACCAGCTGGAAATACCAAGCCCCGGCCAACGCCCCGGCGCTGGCGAACGCCACCACCAGCGCCGCCGTCACCTGGCGGTTGCGCACCGCGCGTCGAGCGGCGGGAGAAGGGACGGCGGAAGCGGTCGCGGCAGGTGTGTTCATGGGCAGGCACCGATCGTGAAGCAATCGCGCCACTTCTAGCCGCTCGACACGCCGGCGCAAATGGGACCCGACATCACGTCTGCCGGATGCCGGCGCTCTCTCTGCCCGCAAGCCCGTGGATGCGCGCCGCAGGCGAGCCTCGAACGAGGCCCCCGCCGTGCCGCCTCCCCCCGCGCCTCACGCCAGCGCGAAGCGCAGCGCCCGCGCCATCGCCGCCGGCAGGATCGAGGCATGATCCTCCCCCGCCAGCAGATCGAACCGCAGGTCGGCCTCCCGCCCGAGCGCCGCCCGCGCCCGTTCGGCAAAGCCCCGCGCCCGGTCGACCATCGCCCGCCGCGCCCGCCGCGCCGCCATCTCGGCCGCCTCCGGCCGCTCCGCCTGCCAGGGGGCCAGCGCCTGCTCCCACTCGCCGACCATCAGTGACAGGCGCGGCGGCACCGCGCGCGCCAGCGCCAGCCCCGCGATGAGCCGTGCCTCGTCCCACCACAGCGACGGGCTCACCGCGACATAGGCAGCGAAAGCCGAGCTGTCGCGCATCATCACGTCGAGGGTGAACCAGCCGGCGAGCGAATGGCCGAACAGCGTCTGCCGCGCCGGGTCGAGCGGCACCTGCCGGGCGATGCGCGGCTTCAGCACCTGCTCGATAAAGCCGAGAAAGGCGTCGCGTCCGCCGGTCGGCCGCGCACCACCCTCCGCCCCCGGCCCGGCCGTGTAGTCGAAATGCCGCCGCGCCCGCGCGTCGTCGCCTTCGGGGTAGCCGATGCCGACCAGCACCATCGGCCCGATGCTGGTGGCGGCGGGGCGCACCGCCCCGCGCCGCAGCACCTCGGTGAAGGTGGCAAAGCCGGCATTGGCGTCGAGCATGAACAGGCCGGGAAAACCCGCCGCCGGCGCCTCGCCTTGCGGCCGGGCGAGAAAGATCCGCCACGGCGCCCCGCCACCGGGCGGCGCCAGGTCGAACCATTCGGCATCGGGCAGGGTCACGGGATTCATGGGCGAGCGCCGTAGCGGAGGGAGCGGGGTGTGATCGCCGGCGACCCGGCCCTCCCCTCATGCCCCAGCCGAGCCGCGGCGCCAAGGCCCGTGCTAAGCCGTGGATGCCGGGTCAAGCCGGGGCATGACGGTTCGGGGGCCGGAAAGGAAGGGAAGGCAGGAAGGCGGTGAGGCGGTGAGGCGGTGAGGCTGGCAGCGAGGCGGCGAGGCGTAGGCCGCCGTTTCCCCTCTCCCCATCGAGGTGAGGGTCGGGATGAGGGACCCCGGCGGCTATTGTCACAACGTCATGGCCGGGCTTGACCCGGCCATCCACGCCTTGTTCCCCACGAGTCCCCGCCTCCCACCCCCATCCGCGCAAAGACGTGGATGCCCGGGTCAAGCCCGGGCATGACGGAATGAAGGCGGGGCAGGCTGGCAGGCGAGGCCCCCCCTCTCCCCGTCGGGGAGAGGGCCGGGGTGAGGGGCGCGCGTGAGGAGCGCCGGCAGCACGGGCCTGCGTCCTTCGAGGCCCGGCGCTCGCACGCTTTGGCACGGCCCGGCCCGGTGATACGGTTTGGGGATGGACGTGTTCGATTGGTTGACCTGCTGGTATCAGGCCCAATGCGATGGCGATTGGGAGCACAGCTACGGCGTACGCATCGACACCCTCGACAATCCGGGCTGGACCTTGACGGTCGACCTTTCCGGAACCGACTGCGACGGCCGGACACTCGATCGGATTCAGCACAATTATGAGCACCCGACGGACTGGTGGACCTGCTGGACGGAAGACAATTCGTTTCGAGGAGCTGGCGGCCCGCTCCATCTTCGTTCGCTGTTGGAGACGTTCCGCACCTTCGCGACCGATATCTCTCGGAAGGACAGCCCCACACTGGAACCATTCCAGAAATTACCCTGACACAGCAGGAACTTGACCCATACGGGCGCCTCATGCAGAACCCGGTGCCCCCATTGGCGGTCGGAGATCGCATGCGCCCGTCCCCTGCCCCCACCACTGCCGGCTTGGCGGCGCCCCCGGCCGCCTCCCATGCCGGCGAGCGCGCCGCCTATGCGCGCCTCGTGCGCCGGCGGGTCCTGCTCGTCGCCGGGCTCGGCGCGCTGATGGTGCTGGCGCTGGTGGTCGACATCGCCACCGGGCCCTCCAACCTGCCGCTGGCCAAGGTGGTGGCCGGCCTCGTCAACCCCGCCTCACTCGACGCCCCCACCCGCGTCATCCTCTGGGAGGTGCGCCTGCCCATGGCGCTGATGGCGGTGCTGGTGGGCGCGGCGCTGGCGCTGGCCGGGGCGGAAATGCAGACCATTCTCAACAATCCGCTGGCCAGCCCCTTCACCCTCGGCGTTTCCTCCGCCGCCTCCTTCGGCGCGGCGCTGGCGCTGGTGCTGGGGGTGAGCCTGCCGGTGATCCCCGCCGACTGGAACCTGCCGGCCTTCGCCTTCCTGTTCGCCCTCGGCTCGGTGCTGCTGCTGCAGGCCATGGCCAATCTGCGCGGCACCGGGGTGGAAACGCTGGTGCTGTTCGGCATCGCGCTGGTGTTCACCTTCAACGCGCTGGTGGCGCTGGTGCAGTATGTCGCCAGCCAGGAGGCGCTGCAGCAGCTGGTGTTCTGGAGCATGGGCAGCCTGTCGCGCGCCAGCTGGGGCAAGCTCGGCGTGCTGGCGCTGGTCATCGCCGCCGTGGTGCCGTTCTCGCTGGCCGCCGCCTGGCGGATGACGGCGCTGCGCCTGGGCGAGGACCGGGCGCGCTCCTTCGGCATCTCGGTCAGGCAGCTGCGCTTCTTCTCGCTGCTGCGGGTGAGCCTGCTGGCCGCCACCTCGGTCGCCTTTGTCGGCACGATCGGCTTCATCGGGCTGGTGGCGCCGCACATTGCCCGGATGCTGGTGGGCGAGGACCACCGCTTTTTCCTACCGGCCTCGATGCTGGCGGGCGCCGTCATCATGTCGCTGGCCTCGGTCGGCTCCAAGCTCATCGTGCCCGGCGCGCTGCTGCCGGTCGGCATCGTCACCGCCCTGATCGGCGTGCCCTTCTTCATGGTGCTGATCTTCGCCCGCCGGGAGCGGATGTGATGGTGCCCTCCCTCACCATCGCGGGCCTGTCCGTCGTTTATGGCAGGCGGCCGGTCATCGACAACCTCACTCTACCTCCGGTTGTGGGCGGCGGGGTGACGGCGCTGCTCGGCCCGAACGCGGCCGGCAAGACCACGCTGCTGCGTGCGCTCGCCGGGCTGGTGCCGGCGAAGGGGTCGGTCCGGCTCAGCCAGGCTGCACAAGCTGGTCCCACTGCACTGATCGTCCACCCCATCGAACTGACTGCACTGCCGATTTCGCAGCATGCGCGGCACGTCACCTACATGCCGCAGGCCCTGCCGCAGCGTGTGGCACTCACCGTGTTCGAGGCGACGCTTTCGGCGCTGATGTCGGCCCGCAGCGATGTCGTCCTCTCCCAGGCCGAGGCGCAGACGCGGGCGCTGGCGGTGCTGGAAAGGCTTGGAATCCTTGATCTTTCCCGGCGCGGGCTGGATGAGCTGTCCGGCGGCCAGCGCCAGCTCGCCAGCCTCGCGCAATCGCTGGTGCGCGAGCCGACCGTGCTGCTGCTCGACGAGCCGACCAGCGCGCTCGACATCCATCACCAGATGCGGGTGATGCAGCTGGTGGCGGAACTGGCGCGCGAGCGTTCCATCATCGTGATGATCGTCCTGCACGACATCGCCCAGGCCGCCCGCTACGCGCAGCGAATCGTTGTTCTGGAACAAGGGCTTATCGCCGCAGACGGCCCGCCGGAACAGGCGATTACGCCTGAAATGCTGGCGCGCGTCTACAAGGTCGAGGCCCGGGTCGAGCCCTGCTCGCAAGGTTTTTTGCAGGTCATCGTCGATCGGGCGGTGTAGTTAGAGCGTTTTCGAGAGAAGTGGGTACCGGTTCGCGTCAAGAAAACGCGTAGATTCAAGGCGCTAGAGCATTTACCCGATTCAATAAATCGGGGAAATGCTCTAGCCGCGCAGCGTGGCGCCGCCATCGACATAGAGATCCGCCATGGTGACATGGCCGGCGCGCTCGGAGAGCAGGAACAGCACCGCGTCGGCGACATCGTCCGGATTCGCCAGCTTTCCCAATGGGATGCCGGACTTGAAGGTCTCCGGCGTGCCGGCGATCACCCGTGCGGCGCCGTGTTCGTCCGCCCACATGCCGGTCTGCATCGGCGTCAGGGTCGAGCCGGGCGCGACGATGTTGCAGCGTATGCCGTGCGGCGCCAGCTCCAGCCCGAGGCAGCGGGTGAACATGGTCGCCGCCGCCTTGGAGGCGGCATAGGCCGCCATGGCATGGCGCGGAATGCCGGCGGCGTTGGACGAGACGACCACCATCGCCCCGCGATTGCGCGGCATCATCACCCGCGCCACCGCCCGCGCCACCCGGAAAACGCCGGTGGCGTTGATGTCCATCACCCGCTCCCACTCCACGTCGGAAAGGCTCGTCACCGGCTCATAAGAGAGTACGCCGGCGACATGGGCGAGCAGGTCAATGGGGCCAATCTCCTGCTCGATCCGCGCCACCAACGCGTCGACCGCCTCGGTCGAGCGCACATCGAGCAGGAACGGGATAACAGCCGTGCCCAGTTCCCCGGCCAGCGCCTTTAGTCCCGCCTCCTCGCGGTCGGTAGCGACGACGCGCACGCCCTCCGCCGCGAGCTGGCGCACGAGGGCCGCGCCAATGCCGCCCGCGGCGCCCGTCACCAACGCGACCTTACCCCTCAACCCGCTGTCACGCATGACTTTCTCTCTTGTGCCTCAACCGCCGCAAGCGCCCCCGCCAGCACCGGGGCGATCACCTGTACCGCCTCCGGCCCGGTGAGATGGGCGTGCAGGCTCGGCACCTCGATCACCTCGACCGACCCCGCATAGGGCGTCCACTGCATGGGGGAAAGGTCGCGCCCGGCATGGTCCAGCGCGGCGTGGAAATGCAGGATCGGGCCTTCATAGCGGCGGTGAAAATGTTGTCGCACCAGCCGGTTATTGCCAGCCACCACCCGCACCACGCCATCCAGCGCCGCGTCAGGCAGCTGGCCGAGCGGGCTGTCGGAGGCGCGCAGGAAGGCGAGAACCGAGGCACGGTTCAGTGCCAGCGCCGGCAGCCGGTCCGGGTCATGGCCGGCAATGGCGAGCAGCGCCTTCAAGGCGCCGTCCTCGCCCGGGTCGGGCTCGCCGCGCCAGACATCGCAGGGGTAGGAATCAAGCATCGCCACCACGCCCATCTGCGCGCCGTCCCCGGCGAGGCGCACCGCCATCGCCTGCGCGAGAATGCCACCGACCGACCAGCCAAGGAGATGGTAGGGCCCTTGCGGCTGCAGCACGCGCAGGCGCTCGACATAGTCGGCGGCCAGCGTCTCCAGGTTTTCCGGCGGCTCGACGCCCGGCGCGAGTGCCGGCGCCTGCAGGCCATGCACCGTTCGGTGGGGGCTGAGCGTCCGCGCCAGCCGCCCGTAGCACCAGGAAATGCCACCGGCGGGATGGATGACGAACAAGGGCGGCAGGTCGGACGCGGCCTCGACAAGCGTGATGAGCGGGGCGAGACCCATATCCTGCGCCGGGGCTTCCGCCTCCAGAAGCCGGGCGAAACCTTCCACCGTCGGCTGGGCGAACAGCGCGCCAAGGCCGGGATCGCTCCCGAACGCCTCGCGCACCCGCAGCAGCAGCGCGACGGCACTGAGCGAATCCCCGCCCAACGCGAAGAAATCGTCCTCGGCCGCCACCGGCGCGCCGAGCTTCAGCTCGGTCGCAAACAGGCCCGCCAGCATCCGCTCGGTGGGCGTGATTGGTAACCGATTGCCGGAACTGGCGAAATCCGGCGCCGGCAGCGCGGCGCGGTCGAGCTTGCCATTGGCGTTCACCGGCACTTCGTCCAGCGCAACGATCGCCGCCGGCACCATGTAGTCGGGCAGGCGGGCGGCAATTTCGGCCCTCAGAGCGGAGAGGTCGGCGCCGGCTTCGGCCACCACATAGGCGACAAGGTGGGTCACGCCCCGGTCCTCGCGGGCGAGGATCACGGCCTGGCGCACCAAGCCGCTCTCCATCGCCGCCGCCTCGATCTCGCCTAGCTCGATGCGCAGGCCACGTATCTTCACCTGATGGTCGGAGCGGCCGAGAAACACCACCGCCCCATCCGGCCGCCACAGAGCGAGATCGCCGGTGGCATAGATCCGCTCGCCCGGCCGGAACGGATCGGGAAGGAAGCGCTCTTCTGTCAGGTCATCGCGGCCGAGATAGCCGCGCGCCAGCTGCACCCCGCCAAGGAAGAGGTAGCCCGGCACATCAGGCGGCTGCGGGCGGCCCCGCCCGTCGAGCACATAGAGCCGCGTGTTCCACACGGGAAAGCCGATCGGTACCGGGCGCGAGCCGTCATCCGCACCCGCCGGCCAGTAGCTGACATCCACCGCCGCTTCGGTCGGCCCATAGAGATTGTGCAGCTCGGCGCAAAGAGTGCGGTGGAAGCGGTCGCGCAGATCCGCCGGCAGCTCCTCGCCGGAGCAGAACACGCGGGCGAGGCTCAGCCCCTGCGCGGCCGGCTCGGCGAGAAAGGCCGCCAGCATGGAGGGCACGAAATGCGCTGTCGTGATCGCCTCGTCGGCGATGATCCGCGCCAGCGCGAGGGGATCGCGATGCGCCTCCGGCGGGGCGATGACCAGGCAAGCACCTGACATTAATGGAAGAAAGAGCTCCCACACCGAAACGTCGAACGTCACGGGCGTCTTCTGCAGGATGCGGTCGGCTTGGGTAAACCCGTACTGCGCCCGCATCCATTCCAGCCGGTTGACGATGGCGCGGTGGTCGATCACCACGCCTTTCGGTTCGCCGGTGGAACCGGAGGTGTAGATCACATAGGCCGCATCCGCCGGCGCCGGGCCGGCCAAAGGATGGCCCACAGGCACGTCCGGCCACTCGCCGGGCACCAGCACCTCGGCCTCGCCCTTGAAGCGGTGGGCGTCCTCCGCCCGCGCCAGTGTCAGCCTCGGCTGGGCCGAGGCCAGGATGCGAGAGAGCCGCGCATCGGGCTGGGCGAGGTCGAGCGGCAGATAGGCAAGCCCCGCCCGCAGCACCGCGACCAGCGCCACCACCAGATCGATGGAGCGCGGCAGTGCCACCGCGACGATACCGCCCTCGCCCGCCGCCACCAGGCGCGCCGCCAGCGCCCGGCTGCGCGCTTCCAGAGTGGCATAGTCCATAGCCTCCCCGGCAAAGTGCAGCGCCGGCGCCTGCGGCGTCGCCGCCATCTGCGCCTCGATCAGCGCGGCGAGCGTGGTGTCGGGCACGGCGTGGTCGGTGGCGTTAAGGTCGTAAAGGTGGCGCTGCGCCTCCTCCGGCGTCGCGGTGGGCACATCGTCGAGGTTTTCGGCCGCGCTGGCCGCCGCGATGAAATGCGCCAGCCGGGCGGCGTGCGCCGCAACGGCCTCGGCGGCGTAGAGATCCGGATTGGCGTCGACCTCCAGTCGCAGCCCTTCCGAGCCGTGCAGGCGGAAGGTGAAGGTGATGTCCTCCACCGGCCCGGTCGACAGCACCTCCAGCCGGGAGGTCAGCCCTTCAAAGCGCGGCGTTTCGTCGAAGGGCAGAAGATTGATCAGCGGCCCGTGCAGCCGGCGCTGGCCGCCGACCCGCTTAAGGTCGCGGCGCAACTGCTCGGAGCGGTAGCGCCCGTGCCGGCGGGTGCGGGCAAGGCTTTTCGCCACCGCGCCGAGATAGGCGCCGAGATCGCCGCCCTCCGTCAGGTCGACGCGCAGCGGCAGCACGTTCATCAGCATCGCCGGCACCCGCGCCGCCGCGCTGCCGAGCCGCGCCATGAACGGCACGCCGACGATCACCTCGGGCGTGCCGGTGTGGCGTCCGACATAGGCCGCCGTCAGCGCCGTCACCACGTCTGGCCACGGGATCGCCATGCGCTCGGCCACCGCCCGCAGCCGCGCGAAGGCGGCGCCGTCGATCTCCACCGCGCGGCGGTGGAAGGCCGGCGCGCTCAAAGGGTTGCCGGGCGCGAGGCTCGCCACTTCAGGCGCGTCCGCGAACAGCGCGCGCCAATAGGCGCCGTCCTTTTCCCGCTTCTCGGAGCCGCGATAGGCCGCATCGTCGGCAAAGGCGGCGGCAAGGCCGGGCAGCGGCGCACCGGGCTCGGTGCCCCGCCTGCGGGCATTGTAGAGTTCGGCCACCCGCTGGGTGAGCAGGATCATCCCATAGCCGTCAATGGCGAGATGGTGGATGCGCTGCTGCCAGATATGCCGCTCGCGTCCCAGCACGAACAGCCGTTCGGCGGCGAGTTTGTCGCGCGTCGGGTCGATCGGGGCCGCCATGTCGCGGGCGATCTCCGCCTGAGCCGCCGCCAGCGGGTCGATCTCCCGCGAAAGGTCGATCACATCAAGCACCGGACGCTGCGCCGGGTCGATCACCTGCATGGGCCCACCGGGGGCGTCGATCAGGCGCAGGGCGAGCGCGTCGGCCTCGGTCACCGCCTGCGCCTGCGCCGCCGCGAAGGCCGCGCGGTCCAGAGGGCCGGTCAGTTCGATGGATTGGCCGGTGTTGAACAGCGGATTGGTCGGGTCGAGCCGCTGCGCGTACCACAGACCGGATTGCGCCTCGGTGAGCGGATGGGCCTGCGGTTCGATCATGCGTTCAGGCGCCCACGCGCTGCCGGGCCTCGACCAGCGCCCACCAGCCGTCCAGTGTCGGGTTCTCCGCGAAGGTGGCGAAGTCGAGCGCCAGCCCACCCTCGCTCCATTTCAGCACCAGATTCATCGCCCGCATGGAATCGAGGCCGAGGTCGAGAAGGCTGTCGCCGCCGCCGATCTCCTCGGGGTCCTCGTGCAGCATCCGCGCAATGTCGGCGCGCATGGTCTCGCGCGTCACCGGCGCGGCGGCAGGGGTTAAAATGCGGCGGATGTCGCCGGGCTCAATGGCCATCACAGCACCTCCAGGATTTGCGCGGTGGTCAACGGCACGCCACACACATCCGCGACATAGGCCAGCGCGAGGTCGTGCTTGGCGCGGGAGAAATCCGCCAGCGCATCGGCGGCCATGAAGGGCTCGATATCGCGCATGAAGGCATCCGCCGCGGTCAGCGTGCATCCGATATGGGCGTAGACGCCTGTGATGATGAGCTGGTCGCGGCCGCGCGCGCGCAGCAGCGTCTCGAGGTTGGAGCGCTGGAAGGCGCTGTAGCGGTGCTTCACCAGCGTGAAATCGCCCGGCTGCGGGGTAAGCGCGGCGAGGATCGGCTGGTGCGTCGGCGAGGCGCTCATGCCCGGCCCCCAGAGGTCGGCCTGCAAGCCCCGGTCGCGCCGGTCCTGCTCGCCCTCCTGCGCAGTGTAGAACACTGGCACGCCCGCCTTGCGCGCCGCCTGCGCCAGCGCGGCGATGTTGGCGACGACGGTGGCGAGTGGGTCGGCACCAAGAGTGAAGGGCCGCAGGAAATAGTTCTGCATGTCGTGGATCAGCAGCGCCGCCCGGTCGCGCTCCAGCCTCCACGGCGCGCGGGGCGTGGGCAGTTCCTCGGCGCGCGGCAGCGCATAGGGAGGAATCGTCGGCAAGCCCTTCGCGCTCATGTCAGCCCTCCGCCTGTGCGAGGAAGCGCCGGCGCAGGCTGGCGCGCAGTTCCTTGCGCGAAATCTTGCCGACCGCCGTGGTCTCGAAGCCGTCGACGAAGACGATCTGGTCCGGCACCTTGAAGTCGGCGAGGCCGCGCCCGCGCATCCATGCCTTCAGCGCGGCTGCCTTCGGCTTCTCGCCTTGCGCGATGATGAAGGCGCAGGAGCGCTCGCCGAGGAAATCGTCCGGCAGCGACACCACGGCGGCGTCGAACACGCTCGGGTGGCCGAGCAGATGGTCCTCGATCTCCTCGGCGGAAATCTTCTCGCCGGCACGGTTGATGTGGTCGCCCGCCCGGCCCTGCACGACGAGAGAGCCGTCCGGCAGGCGCTTCACCACATCGCCGGTGCGGTAGAAGCCGTCCTGTGTGAAGGCGCGGGCATTGGCGCCGACATTGTTGTGATAGGCGCGGATCGTGTAGGGCCCGCGCGTCAGCAGGTTGCCGGCCTCACCCTCCGGCAAGGGGTAGCCCGCATCGTCGAGGATCAGTACCTCGTCATCCGGGCTGATCGGCCGGCCCTGCGTCGTGACAATGATCTCCTCCGCGTCGTCGAGGCGGGTGTAGTTCACCAGCCCCTCGGCCATGCCGAACACCTGCTGCAAGGTGCAGCCGAGCACGGGCCGCACCCGGCGGGCGGATTCGGCAAGGAACTTCGCCCCGCCGACCTGCAGCACCTGAAGCGAGGATAGGTCGTGCGGCGTGGTCGGCGCCGCCTGCAGCCACAGCAGCGCCAGCGGCGGCACCAGACCGGTAATGGTTACGCCCTCGCGGGCGATCAGCGGGAAGGCCGCTTCCGGGCTTGGCGAGGAGGCAAGCACCACGCGCGCCCCCGCATAAAGCGCACCGAATACGCCGGGCGAACTCATCGGGAAATTATGCGCCACCGGCAACGCCGCGAGATAGACGCTCTCCGGGTTGAGACCGCAGATCTCGGCGCTGGCGCGGAAGGAGTAGGTATAGTCGTCATGGGTGCGCGGAATGAGCTTGGAAAGGCCCGTCGATCCGCCGGAAATCTGCAGGAAGGCGACCTCGGACGGGTCGGCGTCCTCCGGCAGCGCGACCGCACCGCCATCCGGCAGCGCGTCGAGCGCGGTGAACGGCCCGGCCTCGCCCACCACCACGACATGGGCGAGCTCCGGCACCTCGCCAAGCACCTCGTCCGCCAGCGCCCGGTAGTCGAAGCCCTCATGGCGGTCGGCGATGATGTAGCCGCGCGCCTCGGCAGTGCGGGCGAAGTGGACGATCTCGACGCTGCGATGCGCCGGCAGCGCATAGACCGGGACCAGCCGGGCGCGGAACATGCCGAACACGACGGAGAGAAATTCAGCGATATTGGGCAGTTGCACCACCACCCGGTCGCCCGGCTGCAGCCCGAGCGCCAGCAGGCCCCGGGCAATGGCCTCGGCCCGCGCTTCCAGCTCGGCAAAGCTCCAGCGCTGCTCGCCCCCCACGACAGCGAGACGGTCCGGCATTTCCGTCACCCGCGCCCGCAGGAAGGACGTGAAGGTCTCGCCCCGCCAATAGCCCTTGTCGCGGTAGCGGGCGGCGAACTCCGCCGGCCAGACCTGCTGCACCGGCGTCATGCACGATCCTCTGCCAGCGGGATGCCGTTCTCGTCGATGCCGAGCGCGGTGAGCAGGGCGGCGAACTTGGCCGAGGTCTCCTCGCCCTCCGCCGCCGGATCGGAACCGGCGACGATGCCAGCGCCGGCAGAAAGCCGTGCCTCGCATCCGGAAAGCTCGGCGCAGCGAATGGCGACATGCCAGTCGCCATCGCCGGACGCCTCGCACCAGCCGACCGCTCCGGCGTAGAAGCCGCGCTCATAGCCTTCCAGCTCGGCGATGGCCCACGCCGCTGCCGCCCTCGGCGTGCCGCAGACGGCGGGAGTCGGATGCAGCAGCAGAGCAAGGTCCAGCGCGGAAAGCGTGTCATCGCGCAGGCGGCCATCGATCCGCGTGCCCAGATGCCACATGCTGGCGGTTGAGTTCAGCTCCGGCTCGCCCGGAGCGGCAAGCGCCTCACAATGGGGCGCCAGCTGGTCGAGAATGGCCTCGACCACCTCCCGGTGTTCGCGCCGGTCCTTCTCCGAGCCGAGCAGCGCCTGCGCCGCCGCACGGTCGACCGAGACATCGCGGGCCCGGCGGGACGAGCCGGCGAGCGGGTGTGAGGTGATGTCGCGGCCGCGCTTCGACACCAGAAGTTCCGGCGTCGCGCCCACCAGGACACGAGGCGCACCGGCGCTCGGCAGCGGCACACAGAAGGCACTGACGCTCACATCCTGCGCCAGGACGTGCAGCAGGGCGGCCGCATCGATCGGCCGGTCAGCGATGATCTTCAGGCTGCGCGAAAGCACGATCTTGCGCAGCCCCTCCCCGCCCTGTGCCATCCGCGCCAGCGCTGCGGCGACGGCGGCCTCATAGGCGGCAAGCGTCGGCTCCGGCGTCACCTGCCAACGGGCCGGGCGAAGGCTTTCACCCCGGCCCGGCCGTGGGAAGGAAGAGGCGAAACCCGAGCGTTCGGCACCTCGCGACAGCTCCGCCGGCCGATAGAGATGCGCCGGACCCTGCGCCGCGAAAGGCAGCGCGCCGACCACGAGATCGGGCCCCTCCGCTTCCGCCAGGAGCCGGCGCACCCGGGCGCCCAGAGGCTCCGGCCCCTCGGCGACGGATGCGAGCATGCCCCGCGCCACCAGGGTCTCCCCGGTGGACGCGAGCACGAACGGCATGTCGGGCACGGTGGAGAGCGATGCCGAGATCCCGTCGGCGCTTTCTGCCGGCGCGGCCTCGAACGCATCCATCCGCGCCGCACCCGCACGACGACGCATCGCTCCGTGGGAAGCCGTCATGATGGCATGGCTCCGGCGCGGGCGATCAAGGCTTGATCAGGGTGACGGTGTCGCCGTAGGGGTCGACCATCGGCACCGGGCGGGGGCGGGGGGCCTCGCCGGCATTCGCGACGGCCGGCTGGGCGGCTGCAGGCTGGGCACCCGGCGCGGCGGCTCCAGCCGGCGGCGCGGCAGGGCGCGGACGGCCGGCGGTCTTTAGCTTGTTGGAGACATACGCATTGCCGGTGGCGACATCGACCGCCACGGTCTGCGGCATCGAACCAGTGACGATGTTGGCGACCGGCTCCAGCGTCTTGGTGTCAATGAGCGAAGTGAAGCCGGCCTGCCGGTTGGTGACATAGAGCAGGCTGCGCTGCGGATCGATGGCGAGGCTGAGCGCGCCCGCGCCGGTCGGGATCTTCTTGATGACCTTGCCGTCCTCTGCGTCGAGCGCGACGACCTCGCCCGAGCCCTGATGGGCGACGAACACCTGGTCGCCGGAGGCATCATAGGCGAGGTTGATCGCCCCCTCGCCGCCCGAAGGGAAGCTCGTGACCTTCTTGCTGGCGAGGTCGACGACATGCACCTCGTTGCTCTCCATGGCGGAGAGGAACAGGCGCTGGCCCTTGGCGTCGAGCGCGATGCCGGTCACCGAACCCGGCAGATTGTCGATCGTGTCGACGATTTCCTTTTTGGCGCCGTCGACGATCCACACCGAGGACAGCGTGTCGCGCCGGCCGGTCACGGTGACATAGGCACGGTTGGCCGCCTCGTCGACGGCAACCTCGCGCACATGCGCCTTCTCGCCCTTGGCGAGCTTGGCGACCACCTTACCAGTGGGGAGATCGACCACCGCGAGCGAGCCGTCGCGGGTCTGCGTGCCGTAGAGCGTCTTCGTCTTGTTATCGATGCCGAGGCCGAACACCGGGTCGTTGCCGAGCGCGATGGTTTCCTTCGTCTCCAGCGTCGCCGGGTCGAGCGCGTAGATGAAGGTCTCGGTGGCCCCTCGGGCGCCAGCGGCGGCAACATAGACACGGTTCATCGGCGCGCTGAACACCAGTTCGTACAGTCCCGCACCCGGCTTCACCGTTTTGACGAATTCGGGATCGGCCAGCGCCGCCCCGGCAAGGCCGACCAGCGCCACCGAGGCAAGGGTGAGCCGCGCAAGGGATCGCAGGCAGGGCCGGGCAAAGGTCGCGTCGATCGGCATGACGTGTCTCCGTTGAGTGATGTCGGGATATCCGCGACAGGGCCGCCCCCGGCGGGCGTCCCCGTCAGTCGAGACTGATCCAATTGGGTCCCTCGACCGGCACGGTGAGAAAGCGCTCATTCACCTGCGCCACCGTGCGCTCGACATCGAGCGTCGCGAAGCGTCCGGGATGGATCCACTTGGCGAGGATCTCCACCGTGAACAGGTCGAGCGGCGAATTCAGCATCTGGTGCGAGAGACCGTGGACGCGGTGGTCGCGCACGGCGGCGAAGCCGGAGAACCCCGGCCGGGCGACGACACGGGCCAGCGTCTCGCGCGCCTTGTCGGCGCTGTATTCCGGACCGATGAGCAGCCCGGCTGTACTTTCCATGTGGCTGCCGCCGGTGGCGATATAGACCTGCGGGTCCTGGGCGATGACATATTCGAGGTTGAGCTTGCCGAAGGCGCGCGGGATCACCACCGCGCCGATATTGATGCCGCCCACCGCCTCGATGATGTCGCCGACATTGCCGCGGCCAGGCGAGTTGCAGCAATCCGTCGTCATCGCCGCATGCGGTTCGAGAAATACGCGCGGACGCTCACTCTCAGTCAGCCCGGCGAGCCGGCCGCGCACGGCGTCGAGATGGCTGCGGCGGAAGGCGAGAAACTCCTGGGCCTTAGCGGAAGCGCCGGTGGCCGTCCCGAGCAGGAGCAGGCTCGGCTCCATATGCGTCAGCGGATGGTTGAAGAAGTCGATCACCACGACCGGAATGCCCGCCGCCTCGATGCGCGCCCGCTCCTCCGGCGAGGGCTGGCTGCCGAGTGAGAACACGGCGAGATCGGGCCGCGCCGCCACCACCTGCTCCACCGAGACGGCGCCAGCCGAACTCGCCACCTTGGCGAGCGTGTCGATGGCCGGGAACGTCGCCCGGTACGCGTCATACGTGCGCGTGCCGATCCGGTTGATGTCGCGCGGCCATGCGGCCAGCACGCTTACCGGGTCACGGTGGATGAGCGCCAAGGCGATGAGAAAGCGGCCGTCGTCGATCAGCAGCCGCGTGGCCGGCGCCGCCAACGTCACCTCGCGCCCGGTCACGTCCTTCAGCGTAATCTGCGCCTGCGCCGGAACCGTCAGGGCCAGAAAGACAAATGCCAGCGCCGCCCGCCACCCCATCCATAGGCGGCGCGCAGCGTCGGTCTTGGCGCGGTTGCGGGAAAACATGAGCGAAAAATACCAGCGGTGAACGCTATTGATGCGAGCCTAATCCCCCCACAACACCACATCTGTCAACTAAACAATTTGTAATTGCTTGTTTTTAATTAGTCTAATTTCCACTCAATTAGATCAGTGAAAGTATTTTACTTACGGCAAGACGCCTTGTCTTGCCGTCGCGTCATCACAACGCCGTGGCCGGCGCGGCCACCTGGCGGTCCGGTGTCGTCCAGGCGACGCAGAAAGCTGGCAATCTTCTTTCCCCTGAAACCACGAGCCGCGATGCCTCTCGAAAGAGTGGCACTGTTGGCGAAAGGGGTAGAAGGCTCCTGACAGGCGGCAGGAGCCCGCCGCCAACCGGATTGAGAGCACCCATGCGCGTCGCGATGATCGGTACAGGCTATGTCGGCCTGGTCTCTGGCACCTGCTTTTCCGACTTCGGCCACGACGTCACCTGCGTCGACACCGACCTCTCCAAGATCGAGCGGCTGAAGGCCGGCATCATGCCGATCTTCGAGCCCGGCCTGGACGATCTCGTCGCCCGCAACGTGGCCGGCGGAAGGCTCCACTTCACCACCGACCTCGCGGAAGCGGTCGCGGGCGCTGAAGTGGTGTTCATCGCGGTGGGCACGCCCTCGCGCCGGGGCGATGGCCATGCCGACCTGTCCTATGTCCACGCCGCCGCCCGCGAGATTGCCCGCGCCGTCAAGGGCTTCACCGTCGTTGTCACCAAGTCGACCGTGCCGGTCGGCACCGGCGCCGATCTCGAGCAGATCATCCGCGAGGAAGCGCCCGGCGCGGATATCGCCGTGGTCTCCAATCCCGAATTCCTGCGCGAGGGCGCAGCGATCGAGGATTTCAAGCGCCCCGACCGCATCGTCGTCGGCACCGCCGATCCGCGTGCCCGCGAAGTTATGGCGGCGCTCTACCGTCCGCTCTCGTTGAACACCGCGCCGGTTCTGTTCACCGATCGCGCCAATGCCGAGCTGATCAAATACGCCAGCAACGCCTTTCTCGCGGTGAAGATCACCTTCATCAACGAGATGGCGGACCTGTGCGAGAAGGTCGGCGGCGACGTGCAGGAAGTGGCGCGCGGCATCGGTCTCGACCGCCGCATCGGGTCGAAATTCCTCCATGCGGGGCCCGGCTATGGCGGGTCCTGCTTTCCCAAGGACACGCTGGCCCTGACCCGCACCGCCCAGGAGGCGGGCACGCCGCTGCGCCTCGTCGAAACCGTGACCACGGTCAACGAAACCCGTAAGGCCGCGATGGGTCGCCGGGTGCTGGAAGCGCTGAGCGTGCCGCCACGCGGGGCCACCGTCGCGGTGCTCGGCCTCACCTTCAAGCCGAACACCGACGACATGCGCGACAGCCCGGCCATCAACATCGTGCAGTTGCTCGTCGATCGCGGGGTGAAGATTCGCGCCTATGATCCGGTCGGCATGGAGGAGGCGCGCAAGGTGCTCCCCGAGGGCATCCATTACGCCACCGGCGCCTATGAATGCGCCGAGGGCGCCGATGCGCTCGTCATCGTCACCGAATGGGACGCCTTCCGAGCGCTCGATCTCGACCGGCTGAAGACGCAGCTGCGCAGTCCCATCGTGGTCGATCTGCGCAACATCTACCCTCCGGAGGACCTCATCCGCCGCGGCTTCACCTATGTCGGCATCGGACGGGGCGATCTGTCGATAGGCTAAGCCTGCGCAACTCTCGGCGGAACATGACTTCCTCCGTCGCGTTGCCCCCTCGATCAGCAACCCGATACGGCAATGGTCGGGTCTCGCGCCCCTAGCCAGTGGCGGGTTGTCGGGATGGACGCCAGGGAGGTACACGCGTGAGCACAAGCGAAAGACGCGCGATATGGAGCGCGGCCCTCACCGGCGCCGTGATCGGCGCCCTCGCCAGCGCGGCTATTCGCTCAGTGCGCCAGGGCCAGTCCTTTGGCGGCGCGCCCCGAACGTCAAGCCACGCCACCGCGGACCTGGAGGGCGCACGCGGGCGCGCCGCCGCCACCCCGACCCAGATTCCGCGCCGGGGCTGGCGCGATATCGTGCTTCGCACGTTCAAGGCGTTCTTCGCCAATCGAGTGCTCGGCCTTTCGGCCGGCGTCACCTTCTATACGCTTCTTGCCACCTTCCCCGCCCTTGCGGCCATCATCTCGCTCTACGGGCTGTTCCTCGACCCCGCCACCATTCAGGGACAGCTTGAGGCGGCTTCCTGGGTGCTGCCGTCAGGTGCGATTGAAGTGATGCGCGACCAGATCCTGCGGCTGACGGCGACGGAGACCTCCAGTCTTGGATGGCGCTTCGTGTTCAGCCTCGGAGCGGCGCTGTGGAGCGCGAACGCGGCCACCAAGGCGATGATCGAGGCGCTCAATATCGTCTACGAGGAGGAGGAGCGGCGCTCCTTTCTCCACTTCACGCTGGTCACGTTGGGCTTCACCCTCGCCGCCGTGCTCTTCGCGGTCATCGCGCTTGCGGCGGTGGTAGTGCTGCCGCTCGCGCTGAACGTGCTCGACATTCCCGGCGGCACCGAGCGGCTGATTTCGCTGCTCCGATGGCCGGCCCTCGCCGTGGTCGTGGCGTTCCTGATCACCGTCATCTATCGCTTCGGCCCGTCCCGGGAGCGGCCGCAGTGGAAGTGGGTGAGCATGGGCAGCGCGGTCGCCGCCTTTCTCTGGCTTGCCACCTCGGCGGGGTTCTCCTGGTATGTGAGCCACTTCGCCTCCTATGAGCAGACCTATGGATCGCTGGGGGCGGTGATCGGCTTCATGGTGTGGATATGGCTGTCGGTGTCGGTGCTTCTGTTGGGCGCGGAGTTGAACGCCGAGATCGAGCATCAGACCGCCGTCGACACCACCACCGGATATCCGCTGCCGATGGGCCTGCGGGGCGCGCGGATGGCCGACACTATTGGCGCAGCGCAAGGCTGATCGCACGGCAGCGCGCCGGCAGATGCGGCCCCGGGGTTGGCCCGGCGTCTCGTTCAGATGACGATCATGCGGTCCGGCAATTCGTTGGCATCGCCGGCGGTGGGCGGCACATGCTGGGCGAGAAGGTGCCCTGCCACGGCCACGCCCTCCACCAGCCCGTCGCCAAGCCGCCCCTGCCGGGCACCGGCCAGCACGGCGGCGCACACGCTCTCCCACGCCTCATGCCCCAGCTTGGCGTGGATCGCTTCGTCGGCGACCACTTCCACCAGATGCTCGGCCGGCGCCACCAGGATCAGCACCCCGGTGCGGCCGCTGGTCCGGTGAATGCCCAGCGCCAGGAAATGGTCGATAGCGGCGGCCCTTCCCGCTTCCTCGCGGGCAAAGCGCGGCACGGTGAGCGCCCCGAGCGGGGTGAAGATCAACACCGCGCCGGCCGCCATGAAGGCGCAGGCCTGCACGGAGAGCAATGCCGGCGTGTCCAGCGCGGTTAGCAGCGCGAGCGGCCAGGGCAGAACCAGCGCCAGCAGTGCCGCCCACATCAGCCCGTAGAAGGGATGGCGCACCAGCGGACGGGTAAGCACCACGACGCGGATCTCGCCCGCCGTGGCCGCCTCCGCCTGCGCGATCGCGGCAGCCACAGCAGCGTGTTCCTGTTCGCTCAAGCTCTCGCCCATCACCAGCTTCCCGACGCGCCGCCGCCGCCGGAGGAGCCTCCGCCGCCCGAAAATCCCCCGCCGCCGCTGCCGCCGGACCATCCGCCACCGCTGCGGCGCGACCAGTCCCAGCCCGCCGCGCCGCCCGTGAGCGCCCCGGCCCCGCGCCGCCCGCGGGTGCGCAGATGGCCCGACTTCGCCTGCCGGTAGAACACGAAGGCCCAGAAGGCGATCATCAGCACGATGAAGATAATGTGCCCCCAATCCTCACCGCTCATCGCCGGCTCGGCCGCAAGGCGGGCGCGTTCGCGCGCCTCTTCCGGATCGAGATTGAGCACCTCGATCACCGCGTCGGCGCCCTTCTCGATGCCGCCGGCGAAATCGCCGTTGCGGAACGCCGGGAGAACCACAGTCTGGATGATGGTGCTCGCCACCGCATCGGGCAGCACGCCCTCCAGCCCGTAGCCGGTCTCGATCCGCACCCGCCGCTCATTGGGGGCGACCAGCAGCAGCACGCCATTGTCCTTGTCCGCCTGCCCCAGCTTCCAGAAGCGGAACAGCCGGTTCGCATAGTCCTCCACCGAGGTGCCCTCCAGCGAGGACACGGTGGCGACGACGAACTGGTCGGTGGTGCGCGCCTCCTGCGCGGCGAGCTTGGCTTCCAGCGCTGCCCGGGCATCGGGGCTCAGCACCTGCGCGCCATCCACCACCCGCCCCGTCAGCGCGGGGAACGTCATCTCCGCCCACACAGGGCCGCCGCCGAGCGAAAGAACGGCGAGAACAACCATCCCCGCCAGCAGCACGAGCGCGGCGGCGCGCTTGAGGAGTGCCGAGGGGGTCAGCGCCCGCACGGTCAGTTGAACTTCACCTGAGGCGCCTTCATCTGCTCCTCGGCGATGGTGAACGTCTCCATCGGCTTGCTGCTGCGATACAGCGTGCTGGCCCAGAGGACGCCGGGGAAGGTGCGCAGCTCGGTATTATAGACGCGCACCGCCTCGATATAGTCGCGCCGCGCCACGGCGATGCGGTTTTCCGTGCCTTCGATCTGCGCCTGCAGCGCCAGGAAGTTCTGGTTCGCCTTGAGGTCGGGATAGGCTTCAGAAATGGCGATCAGCCGGCCCAGTGCGCCGGAAAGCTGCGACTGCGCCTGCTGGAACTGCCGGAACTGTTCGGGATCGGTGATGGTGGAGGCATCGACCTTGATCGAGGTCGCCTGCGCCCGCGCCTGCGTCACCTGGGTCAGCACCTCGCTCTCGTGCTGCGCGTAGCCCTTCACTGTCTCGACGAGGTTGGGGATCAGCTCGGCGCGGCGCTGATACTGGTTCAGCACGTCGCTCCACGCCGCCTTCGCCTTCTCCTCATTGGTGGGGATGTTGTTCACCCCGCAGCCGGCGAGGCCAGTGGCGAGGACCACCAGGAGCAGCGGCGCGAGAAGGCGGCGGGAGAACCCCGACAGGCGGGAGAGGTTCGGCATGACGGGCCCTTTCAGCAGCACGGCCGCTTGGCGACGCGCTGACTATAGAGCGGAGCGCTGCCGAGTTCATCACCCCAATCAGGACTTGCCGCTGCCGCGCTCGCCCAGCACGTTGAAGGCGATCATCATGGACACGGCAAAGCCCACCAGCAAAAGGGCCGAGACGAGGGGAATGGGGAGAAAGCCGAGAGCGCTCATAGCGGCACGTCCAGTCAGAGAGGCGCTTGATATAGGCGCGCCAGCCCGCTTTGGGATGGACCCCATCCATGCGGGCAAGCCATTGATGAATTGCAAAAATGACGGCGCCGCGGCGCTTTTTTCGCCGATTTGCGACGCCGTCCGAAAATGGGTTAGGGCGTCGCCAGCCTGAGCTCGCGCAGCTCCTCCGCGGTGAAATAGAACATCTCCTGCGGCGGGGTCTCCATGGCGCTGATCCAGACCCTTGGGTCGACCCCCATGCTCACCAGATGGCGCTGCGCCTCGGCTGACACGCGCTGCGCCTGCGCCATGCCTTCCGCACCATCGAGACCCGGCGTGCCCGGCTGATGGGCGGCAAAGACCTGATGCACGCCGATGGCGGCGCCGGGCTCAGCCTTTCGCGAGACGCCCGCCGCGAAAATAAGAGGGCAAGAGGAGGCGCAGAGCGCTTTCGCCTCGACACGCGTGTCGAGCCCTCGCGCGCGGATCAGCCGCCCCATGGACAGCGCATCGGCGACCGAGCCGCCGGGCGAGCTCAGCACCACGGCCTTCACATAGCCTCCGCGCTTCTCAAGCTCGGCCTTGAAGCGCTCGGCCGTGCCAGCGGTGATGGTGCCACGCGCTTCCAGCCGGCCATCGGCCAGCAATTCGATCGTCATCGCCTGACGCAGTTCGGAATCGGGCTGGCGGCCGGGGCGGCCCTCGCCCGGCGGCGCCTTGTCGGGGCGTACGGAAGGCAGATAGGGCACGGCCGGCGCTTGGGCCGGGGCGGTGGGGTCGGCTTTCGGCAGGCCAGCCGGGGCCTGGCCGCGCTCCTGGAAATCCCACACCACCACCAGCACCGTTAGCCCGACAAGGGCGCGGAAGACCAGCCTCAGCAGCGTCTCGTCCGGACGGTCCCCGAGCACGCGGCGCCACAGCGCGCGCGCCGGCGCGGGAGAGGGAGGGCCCGAGACGGTGGTGTCCAACGGCTCAGTCCTTCTTGATCCGGTTGGCGGGCAGGGTCGTGACCGTCGCAGCGGGCGAGGACACAGCTTCCTCCGTCTCGGCCATCACCGCCTCGAACGTCTCCGCCTCCTCCGCCATCCGCCGCTCGTCGCCCACCTGCCGGGCCAGCCGCAGCGCGGTAATGAGCTGAGCGGCCGACATCGTGTCCGCCTCGGCCGGTTGCTCCTCGCGCCGGATCGCGGCGTGCACCACGCACAGGATGAGCACGAGCACGGCCGGCAGTAGATCAATGGAGATGGCCCCGGCCCAGCTCGGCAGGAAATCGCCGGCATAGCGCACCACCGCCTCGGCGGTGGAGAGCGGCTGGAAGCGCGCCGGCTCGACCGGTCCGGTGCCGATGATCTTGTCGGCGGCCAGCGAGAGCGCGCTCGCCTGCGCCTGCACTGCCTTCTCGACACTGCCGACAACGGTAGACTGGCGCCCTGCGAGGTCCGCCGTGCGGCCATCGGCGGCGGGGGCGATGAAGCCGGTAACGAGGTCGTCGGCCGCTCGCCGCACCGCCGGCGCCATCGAGGTCTGTTCCAGCGAGGCGATGGTGCCGATCAGCGCCAGCGCCTCGGCACCGAACGCATCCGAGCGGGCCTTGATGTCGCCCTGCCCGGAGACGAAGGCACGCATCCGGGCGATCTGCGCGCTGCCCTCCTCATAAAGCGCCTTCGCCCGCTCACCGCTCGCCCCCACTTCTCGGGCGAGATCGTCGAGCTGGCTGGACATCTGGCTCAGCAACTGGACCACCGTGCCCGACCCACCGGTGCCCGTCAGTGCGCCGCCGCGTTCCGCCTCGGCCAAACGTGCGAAACGGGTCGAGGCGAGCTGGATATCAGGAAGAAGACTCTGCGCGCCCAGCGCCCGGTTATGCGCCGTGTCGAGGTCGCGGGTGTAGTTCTGCACCGTCACCGCGAGATGCTGCTCGATGGCCGCCGCCCCCGCGAGCGCGGCGGCGTTCAGCCAGGACGACATGGCGATGATCATCAGCGAGCCGAGCAGCATCGCGGCGGTGAGCCACAGGCGGCTCGCCACGTCCCGCACATGCGGAAGGAAGCGCAGCAGGAACGACCAGAAGGCGTAGATCGCGATCGAGACCGCGCTCGAATAGATGATCGCGGCGAAGACCGTTATAACGGGCGAGCCGTCGAGCAGTTCGCGGACGCCGAGATAGGTGTAGACGCCCGACGCCAGGGCCAGCACGGCAAGCGTGAGGCGCATGGTCGTGTCGAGCCCGGACACGCCTTCGCGCAGAGCCGAAGCCATTCAGGGGAACCTCGTGGGAGAACTGTCTTGATGTTGCCGTGCTTTGCGCCGGCAATGTGACGCGGGGTCTCGCGGGTTCGCGCGCGCGTGTCACAGCTAAGTTACCCCGCCGGGGCGGCCCTATGCCGGGCGGCGTCCGCCGTCAGCCTACCCCCATCCACTCATGACGCCGCGGGCACCTGTCCAATGGCATAGGACGAGACGTCCCGGCCGAACGCCTCGATGCCGCGCGCATGCAGAGCTTCGACAAAAAACCTATGGCGCAGCCGGCATCGAATACGGTTCGCGGCGCCCACGCTTCATCAATACGCTGGAAGACCCGCCCGAAGAAGGTGGGCCAGCGCGGCTCTGCGAGGGTTTCAGGACCCCTGACTCGCCCCGGGACCGCCGGCGAGGCGCCGCCGCGCGTTTCTCGCGCGCCCGCGACACCGCTCGCGCTCAACGCCCATAATTGGAGGCATCCCCGCACAAGCGACTCGCCCATTCGGGCGGAATTTAAACTAATCGGAAAATGCCTGACTGGTGGAGCCGAGGGGATTTGAACCCCTGACCTCTGCAGTGCGATTGCAGCGCTCTCCCAACTGAGCTACGGCCCCAAGCCTCAGGCCGCGCCTTGTACGTTCGCCGCCCCCGCGCTGTCAAGGCGCCTGGGCGTGGTTGCCGCACAGCGCTGTGAATCAGGGTTGCCGCAATGCAGCGGCAGCATTAAGCATCTTGGCGGACGGCGCTTTGGCGGCTGATCCGGTTCGGTCGAAATACCGAATCGGCCGGCAGGTTTCCAACGCGACGAGCAAGTCCGCGCCGTGCTCCCGCCCCTGCTTCGAGGCTGCCGATGAATTCGCTGCTCTGGCTCTTTAATACGCTGATCTCGCTCTATGTCTGGATTCTCATCGCCTCGGCCATCCTGTCCTGGCTGGTGGTGTTCAACGTGGTGAACGCTCAAAATCCCATCGTGCGCAGCGTCGGCGAATTCCTCTGGCGGGTAACGGAGCCGGTGCTGGCGCCGCTGCGGCGCATGCTGCCCAATCTCGGCGGCATCGACGTTTCGCCTGTCATCCTCATCATCGGTCTTTATTTCATCCAGAATCTCGTCAACGAATTCTTCCTCGGATTTTGACAGGCGCCTCTCCGATGGCGCTTCCCTGGAGCGAGACGGCCGACGGCGTGACGGTGACGGTGCGCGCCACCCCGCGGGGTGGGCGCGACGCCATTGACGGCATCGTCGCCCTTGCCGACGGGCGCCGCGCCCTGAAGGCGCGCGTCAGCGTCGTCGCCGAGGATGGCAAAGCCAATGCGGCCCTGGCGAAGCTGCTGGCCAAGGCGGCCGGCATCGCTCCGTCGCGGGTGGAACTTGTGTCAGGCGCCACCGGGCGGACCAAGAGCTTCCGGCTCAACGGCAATGCGCAGGAAATCATCGCCCGGCTGGCAGGCCTCGATGGCGGGCACGACACCGGACCGGAGTAGTTACACCGCCGTGGAACGGCCGGGCCGCCGGCAAGGCGCCGATCAGGCGTCAGGCGTTCCAGCCGAAGGCCAGCTTCTCCAGCGCGCGGCCGCCGAAGGTCTCGGTGGAGCGGGCGACACTAAGGCCGCCCATGGCGCGGTAGAAGCCCAGCGCCGGCTCGTTGGCCGCGAGCGCCCATACCGCCAGCCCGTCAAAGCCGGCACTGACGAGTTCCTTGCGCGCATCGCCGAACAGGCGGCGGCCAAAGCCCAGCCCCTGATATTCCGGCCGCAGGTAAAGTTCGTAGATCTCGCCCTCGAAGGGCAGACCCTTGGCGCGGTTGCGCCCGACATTGGCATAGCCGGCCACCGCATCGCCGAAGGTCAGCACCATGACGCGCGAGCCGCGTTTAAGCGCGGTTTGCCACCAGGCGGGACCGCGGCGCAGGATCATCTTTTCCAGCTCGGCACCGGGAATAAGGCCGCGATAGGCAAACCGCCATGCCGAATCATGGATATCGGCAATGTCGCCTGCATCGGCCGGCCGAGCCCGGCGTGTCTCGACGAGAAGCGTGCTCATGGCCCGATGGGAGCAAATGCGCTCGGCGGGATCAAGGGCTTTCCGCATCGGCGGCGCGATCGTTCCACCGGGGCGTGGCGCGGGCGCAACGCTCTCGCCCGAAAAAGAAGGGCCTGCCCGCGCACGCGGACAGGCCCTTCACGGCATCGAAATGCAGAGAGGTGCGTCAGACGCCCTCAGACTCCTTGCGGCGCTCCTCGCGCTTACGCTCGTTCGGGTCGAGCCAGCGCTTGCGGATGCGGATCGACTTCGGCGTCACCTCGACCAGTTCATCGTCCTGGATCCAGGCCAGCGAACGCTCCAGCGTCATGCGGATCGGCGGGGTGAGGCGCACCGCTTCGTCCTTCGAGGTGGTGCGGATATTGGTGAGCTTCTTGCCCTTGAGAACGTTCACTTCCAGATCGTTCTCGCGGTTGTGCTCGCCCACGATCATGCCCTGATAGACCTTCCAGCCGGGCTCGATCATCATCGGGCCGCGATCTTCGAGGTTCCACAGCGCATAGGCCACCGCCTCGCCGGCCTCGTTGGAGATCAGCACGCCGTTGCGGCGGCCGGGGATCTCGCCGCGATGCGGCTGATAGGCGTGGAACAGCCGGTTCATGATGGCGGTGCCGCGCGTATCGGTCATCAGTTCGCCCTGATAGCCGATGAGGCCACGGGTGGGTGCGTAGAACACCAGTCGCTGGCGGCTGCCGCCCGAGGGCTTCATCTCGACCATTTCGGCCCGGCGCTCGGACATCTTCTGCACGACGACGCCGGAATATTCCTCATCGACGTCGATCAGCACTTCCTCGACCGGCTCAAGGATCTCGCCGGTGGCCTCATCCTTGGAGAACACCACGCGCGGACGCGACACGGCGATCTCGAAGCCCTCGCGGCGCATGGTCTCGATCAGCACGGAGAGCTGGAGTTCGCCGCGGCCGGAGACGAAGAACGAATCCTTGTCGGAGGATTCCTCGATCTTCAGCGCCACATTGCCTTCCGCCTCGCGCAGCAGGCGGTCGCGGATGACGCGGCTCGTCACCTTGTCGCCCTCGGTGCCGGCGAGCGGCGAATCATTGACGATGAAGGACATGGTGACGGTCGGCGGGTCGATCGGCTGCGCCTTCAGCGGCTCGGTCACTTCGAGCGCGCAGAAGGTGTCGGCCACCGTGCCCTTGGAGAGGCCGGCAATGGCGATGATGTCACCCTGCACGCCTTCCTCGATCGGCTGCCGCTCGATGCCACGGAAGGCGAGGATCTTGGAAACGCGGCCTTGCTCGACCAGCGAGCCGTCCTGCGCCAGAACCTTGATCGACTGGTTCGGCTTGATCGAACCGGAGGTGATGCGCCCGGTGATCATGCGGCCGAGGAAGGGATTGGCTTCCAGCAGCGTGCCGATCATGCTGAACGGGCCGTCATCGACGGTCGGCTCGGGAACATGCTTGAGCACGAGGTCAAACAGCGGCGCCATGCCCTGGTCCTGCGGGCCTTCGGCGCTCGCGGCCATCCAGCCATTGCGGCCGGACCCGTAGAGGATGGGGAAGTCGAGCTGCTCGTCACTGGCGTCCAGCGCCGCGAACAGGTCGAACACCTCGTTGATGACTTCCTGCGAGCGGGCGTCCTGGCGGTCGACCTTGTTGATCGCCACGATGGGACGAAGGCCAACCTTCAGCGCCTTGCCGACCACGAATTTGGTCTGCGGCATCGGCCCCTCGGCGGCGTCGACCAGCACGATGGCGCCGTCCACCATGTTGAGGATGCGCTCAACCTCGCCGCCGAAATCGGCATGGCCGGGGGTATCGACGATGTTGATCCGGGTATCCTTCCAGACCACCGAGGTGGCCTTGGCGAGGATGGTGATGCCGCGCTCCTTTTCGAGGTCGTTCGAATCCATCACACGCTCGGCGACGCGCTGGTTCTCACGATAGGAGCCGGACTGCTTCAGCAGTTCGTCCACCAGCGTGGTCTTGCCGTGGTCGACGTGGGCGATGATGGCGATGTTGCGCAGCTTCATATGAAAACACCAAAAAGCGGGCCCGAACGGTTCCGGACCCGCATGAATTTTGCGGCGCACTATACTCACAACGCCCGCGAGATCAACGCCGGATGGCGCGCGCAGCCCAGGAAGGCGCGAAAAAGCGCGCAGGGAGCGCCTCACAAGGCGCCTTGGCAGGGCGTCTAATGGTCGCGGCGCAATTCCCACAGGCGGCGGATCTGCGCCGGCTTCAGGATCTCTCCCTCGGCCGTGCGCAGCCACGCAACCTCACGATTGGCCGGCGACTGGGTCATGGCAAAGGCGACCGCGTCGTCCACCGTGCCGAACTCATAGGCCTCCGGCCATGGGTCGGGGGCGTCGACCGTGTGGGAAGGCGGCCAGTATTGCAGCCGGACGGGCTCGTGATCGGGGGTCATGAACCTTCTCCTCCGCGCGCCAGGGATCGACGGTCGCCGCGCCCGCGCGCGCTGGATCGAGGCGCAACGTTAGAGTTAACGCGCCGAAACACGGAAAGTTCCCTCCCGCTTGTGCCCTGGCGTCGACGCCTGGCGCGCGTTGAAAACGTTCAGTGACAACGCCTCGCTCACCCTTGAAGCGCCCGCCTTATCGCCCACTTCTGAAGGGTCGAGGCGCAAGGAGTGGGTCATGGATCCGAACAACGGCAAGCCGCAGAATCCCGAATACACCGAGAGCGAGATCGACGAGAGCGTAGAGGACACCTTTCCCGCCAGCGATCCGCCGGCGCTGGGCGGCATCACCGGCGATGTGCCGCCCTCTGATGGCGGCGTGCCGGGCGGAACGCAGGTGATTCCCCCGCCCGGCGCCAAGGCCGGCGACGACACGCCCACCGAGGCCGAGATCGACGAGGCGCTGGAGGAGAGCTTTCCCGCCAGCGACCCGCCTTCCTTCACCGCCGTCACCGGCGTTAAGGAAGGCAACTGAGCGGACGCCCCCCGCCCGGTCACACCGGGCGCGAGGGCGCCGGCCGCTTCGCCCACGGCCCGAAGCGTGCGTCCGGCTGAGCCGCGCGCAGCATCATCATCTCGCCGACATTTTCCGGCGAGAGCAGGCCGACCAGCCGACCAGCCCCATCCAGTACCCCCACAACAGGCGCGCCGCGCTGGGTGATCAGCGCCAGCGCGCGGTCCAGCGGCGTGCGGGTGCCGACGGTGGGCACGTCCGCCTGCATAGCCTCCAGCACCGAGGCGCCCGGCCCCTGCGCCTGCAGCGCGGCGATCATCGCGTCGCGAGTCAGCACCCCGCGCAGATGTTCGGCGCCGTCGACGATGGGGAAGTCCTTCTGCGTTGTGCGAATCAGCGCTTCCGCCGCATCGCCCACGCTCGCCGTCGGCCCCAGCGTCTCGAACTGGGTGATCATCGCGTCCTCGACCAGCAGCCCCTGCGCCGCCTGCTTCATCTGCACCTGCCCGGCCTCGCCGGAGGCGGCCAGGAAGACGAACACGGCGATGATGATCAGCATCGGGTTGCCGAAGATGCCCAGCACGCCGAGGCCGATGGCGAGACCCTGGCCGATCGAGGCCGCCATCTGCGTGGCCTGGGCATGGCTCATCTTCATCGCCAGCAGCGCCCGCAGCACCCGGCCGCCATCCATCGGGAAGGCCGGGATGAGGTTGAACACCACGAGGAAAATGTTCGCCGCCGCCAGCTTCGCCAGCAGGCTCACCTGCGGGTTCTCGATCGCCTCGATGTGCTCCACCCCGACATTGCCGCCGAGGAACACCAGCAGCACCGCGGCGATGACGACATTGACCGCCGGCCCGGCCAGGGCGACGACCAATTCCTCCGACGGCTTCTCCGGGATGCGCTCCAGCCGGGCGATGCCGCCGAATGGCCAGAGCGTGACCTCTGGCGTCTTCACCCCATAGCGCCGCGCCGCGAAGATGTGGCCGAACTCGTGCAGCAGCACGCACAGGAACAGCAGCGCCACGAAGGCGACGCCCTCCCACGCCGCACCCGCCCCGCCGCGCTGGTAATAGGCGACCCAGATCCAGGCGAGGAACAGCAGGAAGGTCACGTGGATGCGGACCGCGGTGCCGTAGACATATCCGACCGTGAGCGACCAGGGCATGAGTTTCTCCTTGAGGTGCTGTTCGCTACCATAGCCGCAGCGAAGCCGCATGACAGCGCAACAGCCCGTATGGCGCTGCGTCATCAGCGCATCCGGCAAGGAACCACCACTGCGCCACCGGGTTCTCCCCTCGAACCCGAGGAGGCATTCACATGGACGACAAGACCACTGCCGAGGCCATCGACCACGTGTGGGAGATGATGGAGGACATGCGGATCTGCATGCTCGTCACCCGCCAAGGCGAAACCCTGCGCGCCCGCCCGATGGACGCTCACCCCTCGCGCGAGGAAGGCTGCATCTGGTTCCTCTCCGACCGCCGGGGCCACAAGGACGACGAGCTGGACCGCGACCCGCAGGCCGCGCTCACCTTCGCCAAGCCGGCCGACAACAACTACCTCTCCGTCTCCGGCCAGGCGGAGGTTTCCAATGACCGCGCCAAGATCGACGCGCTATGGAGCGACATGAACAAGGCGTTCTGGCCGGAGGGCAAGACCGATCCGAATATCTGCGTCCTGCGTTTCGTGCCCGATCAGGCCGAATATTGGGACGGCCCGTCGAGCTCCATCGGGGTGCTGTTCAAGATGATGTCCGCCCGCCTGTCCGGCTCGACCACCGATCTCGGCGACAATCGCAAGGTGCCGCTGGACTGACGACACCCAGCGGCGTCAGGCGGCCCGCGCCTTTTCGCGCTGGGCCCTTGTGTCGCGCACCGGCGGGACGCCGAACAGCCTGCCATATTCGCGGGTGAACTGCGGCACGCTCTCATAGCCGACGGCAAAGGCGGCGGTGCTGGCGGAAGCGCCCTGCGCCGCCATCAGCCGACGCGCCTCGATCAGCCGCAGTTGCTTCTGGAACTGCAGCGGCGACAGCGAGGTCACGGCGCGAAAATGCTGGTGGAAGGTGGAGGGGCTCATCCCCGCCGCCTCCGCGAGCCGGCTGACCGGAAGCGGCTTGTCGAACTCGGCGCGTAGCAGCGCCACCGCGCGGGCGATGCGCTGGGCATGGCCGTCCGGCCAGCCGAGCCGGCGTATCGCAGCACCGTGGCGGCCGGCGAGCAGCCAGTAATGCATCTCACGGATGAGCGGCGCCTGAAGCACCGGCAGCGCCGCCGGACGATCGAGCAAGTGCAGCAACCGCAGTGCCGCTGCCGCGACCTCGCCATCCGTCGGGTCGACCCGCACCGGATCGGCATCGCCCGCCAGCGCCGGTCCCATTTCCCGCACGAGCTCGGCAACGATCGCGAGGTCCAGCTCCAGCACCAGCGAGATATAGGGCGAGGCGTGGCTCGCCCGTGTGATCTGGCTGACGATCGGTACATCGGCGGTGATGAGCAGGGATTCGCCGGAGCCGAGCTGAAAATCCCGCGCGTCCATCGTCACCTGCTTGGCGCCCTGCACCACCAGGCAGACCAGCGGCCGGGCGATGGCATGGGCGCCGCCCCTCGGGGTGGTGACGCGGAAGAACATGAGCCCGGGAATGGGGGTCGTGGCGATCCCGTTTGCGTCGGCGTGCAGCCGGCCATGCCGGTCCATGATGTCGAGCAGCGTTGTCATGCCGGCATCCTAACGCAGCCCCGAGCAAAGGAAAGTGCCTTCGCAGGATCAGGCAAGAATTTGCACCTATCCGGCAACCGCAGGCCGGCGCCGCGCGTCATATCTGGCCCGTCCCAACGACAGGAGACCGACCATGACCACTATCACCCTCATCACCGGCGGCAGCCGCGGCCTTGGCCGCAACACCGCGCTCAGCGTTGCCCGGCGTGGCGGCGATGTCGTCCTCACCTATCAGAGCCGCGCCGAGGACGCGCAGGCCGTTATCGCCGAGATCGAGGCGCTGGGCCGCAAGGCGGTGGCGCTGCAGCTCGACACCGGCAAGGTCGCCAGCTTCCCGGACTTTGCGGAGACGCTGCGTGCCACGCTCTCCCAAGTGTGGGTCCGTAGCACTTTTGACCACCTCGTCAACAATGCCGGCCATGGCGACGGCGCCTCCATCGCCGAAACAACGGAAGCGCAGTTCGACCGGCTGGTCGACGTGCATTTCAAGGGCGTGTTCTTCCTCACCCAGTCCCTGCTGCCGCTGATCGCCGACGGCGGGCGTATCGTCAATTTCTCCTCCGGCCTCACCCGCTTCGCCTATCCCGGCTATGCCGCCTATGCGGCGGTGAAGGGCGCGGTGGAAGTGCTGACGCGCTACATGGCGAAGGAACTCGGCGCGCGCGGCATCGCCGTCAACACGGTGGCGCCGGGGGCGATCGAGACCGATTTCCGCGGCGGCGCGGTGCGCGACACACCGGAGGTCAACAAGTTCATCGCCGGCATCACAGCCCTCGGCCGGGTCGGTCTGCCGGACGATATCGGCCCGATGGTGGCGAGCCTCTTGTCGCCCGACAATCGCTGGGTCACGGCCCAGCGCATCGAGGTCTCCGGCGGTCAGGCGATCTGAGGAAAAGCGGAGTGCTGGGGAAACTCACACCCCATCATGCCCGGGCTTGACCCGGGCACCCAGCGACAGCGCGCGCCGGAAACTCTGGGTCCCCGGGTCAAGCCCGGGGATGAGGCAGGTGCGAGGCGCCTCAGCCCCGGACCTTGCGGTCGCGATTGGCAAGGGTGCGCAGGCGCAGCGCGTTCAGCTTGATGAAGCCGGCGGCGTCGCGGTGGTCATAGGCGACCGCGCCTTCCTCGAAGGTCACGAGGTCCTGGTTGTAGAGCGAATAGGGCGAGGAGCGCCCGACCACCTCGACATTGCCCTTGTAGAGCTTGATTCGAACCTCGCCGCTGACGAATTCCTGGCTCTTGTCGATCAGCGCCTGCAGCATCTCGCGCTCGGGCGAGAACCAGAAGCCGTAATAGATCAGCTCCGCATAGCGGGGCATGATGTCGTCCTTCAGATGCGCCGCGCCACGGTCGAGCGTGATGCTCTCAATGCCGCGATGCGCCTGCAGCAGGATCGTCCCGCCGGGCGTCTCATAGACGCCGCGCGATTTCATGCCGACGAAACGGTTCTCGACGAGGTCGAGCCGGCCGATGCCGTTGGCCTTGCCGAGTTCGTTCAGCTTGGTCAGCAGCGTGGCGGGCGAGAGCTTTTCCCCGTCGATGGAGACGGCGTCGCCCTTCTCAAAGCCCACCGTGATGTAGGTCGCCTTGTCAGGCGCCGCCTCGGGCGAGATGGTGCGCTGGTAGACATATTCCGGCGCTTCGTCGGCCGGGTCTTCCAGCACTTTTCCTTCCGAGGAGGAGTGCAGCAAATTGGCGTCGACGGAGAACGGCGCCTCGCCGCGCTTGTCCTTGGCGATCGGGATCTGGTGGGTCTCGGCGAACTCCAAGAGGCGGGTGCGCGAGGTCAGGTCCCACTCGCGCCAGGGCGCGATCACCTTGATCTCCGGCTCCAGCGCGTAATAGGCGAGCTCGAAGCGCACCTGGTCGTTGCCCTTGCCGGTGGCACCATGTGCCACGGCGTCGGCGCCCACCTTGCGGGCAATCTCGATCTGCTTCTTCGAGATCAGCGGCCGGGCGATGGAGGTGCCGAGCAGGTACAGCCCTTCATACAGCGCATTGGCGCGGAACATCGGGAAGACGTATTCGGAAACGAATTCCTCGCGCACATCCTCAATGAAGATGTTTTCCGGCTTGATGCCGAGCAGCTCCGCCTTCTTGCGCGCCGGCTCCAGTTCCTCGCCCTGGCCGAGATCGGCGGTGAAGGTCACCACCTCGCAGCCATAGGTGGTCTGCAGCCATTTGAGGATCACCGAGGTGTCGAGACCGCCGGAATAGGCGAGCACCACCTTCTTCACATCGTTCGCCATGTCAGGTTCCGAAAAAGTCATGTTGCGCAGGAAAGAGGCCGAGCCCGAAAGGGCGCGCGGACTATAGGCATGACGCGCGCCGGTGCAAGCTCCGCACGATGGCTAGGGCGCCGGCGGCGGCGCCGGCTGGGCGGGCGCCGGTTGGGCGGGGGGCAACGGCCGCGCCACCAGTTCGCCCCGAAGCGGCTTCCAGAAGCCGGCATTCCACCCGGCCACCAGCCAATAAGCGAGACCGCCGGCAAAACCGGCCGCGATCACGTAGAGATCGCCGTCGAAGGGCACCGGCACCTGCGCGTAAGGCGCGAAGACCGAGGCCGCGAGCCAGGCGGAGACCGCTCCGTTCGCCACATGGAACATCCAGGAGCGCACGGCGAAGGCTTCGGCAAACAGGATGCCGATCAGCGCCACCGCCCACATCGCCAGCACCACCATCATCAACAGGTAGCTCGCCGCCGCCAGCGCGTCATAGAGCGCGATCGCCTCGACATCGACATTGCCGGCGAGAAGGTCGCCCACCCGCCAATAGCCGAACAGGATCACCAGAAAGGAGGCGATGAAGCCGCACATCATGCCCAGCGGCACGAGGATGAAACGCAGCAGCAGGCGCAGCAGATTGTCCATCGTTCCCGCCTATTCCGCCGCCGCCGCCATGGCGCGCAGCGCCAACCGCTCGCGGGCGGAGAGCTTTTCCGTCTCGCTCTTCAGCTGGCCGCAGGCGGCGAGAATGTCGCGCCCGCGCGGCGTCCGCACCGGGCTGGAATAGCCGGCGCGAAAAACGATGTCGGAGAACTGCTCGATCGTCTCCCAGTCCGAGCACTCATATTTCGTGCCCGGCCAGGGGTTGAACGGGATCAGGTTGATCTTGGCCGGAATGCCGGCGAGCAGCTTCACCAGCGCCTTGGCGTCGGCGGGACTGTCGTTCACGCCCTTGAGCATGACGTATTCGAAGGTGATGCGCTTGGCGTTGGAGGCCGGCGGGTAGGTGCGGCAGGCCTCCAGCAGCACTTTCAGCGGGTACTTCTTGTTGATCGGCACCAGCTC
This sequence comes from Xanthobacteraceae bacterium 501b, assembly GCA_000378025.1. Lineage (GTDB taxonomy): Bacteria > Pseudomonadota > Alphaproteobacteria > Rhizobiales > Xanthobacteraceae > Ancylobacter. Next base: position 4,494,138 of record KB899087.1, on the reverse strand, counting down.
GTCGCGAAGTTCGTCGCGCACCGCGTGCAGCGAGATGGCGAGCATCGGCCCGACCTCGCGGCCCAGCTTCTCGATTTCCGGCACCACGCCCGAGGTGGAGACGGTGATGCGCCTTTTGCCAATGCCCAGGCCTTCGCCATCGGCCAGAACCTCGATGGATTTCGCCACCGAGTCATAGGCATAGAGCGGCTCGCCCATGCCCATGAACACGATATTGGTCACCAGCCGGTCACCCTCGGTGGGCAGGCCGGGACCGACGGCACGGTCGCGGCCGGGATAGTCGCCGAGCCGGTCGCGCGCCACCATCACCTGCAGCACGATCTCGGCACTGGTGAGGTTGCGCACCAGGCGCTGGGTGCCGGTGTGGCAGAACGAGCAGTTGAGCGTGCAGCCCACCTGTGAGGAGACGCACAGCGTGCCGCGGTCGCTCTCGGGGATATAGACCATCTCGACATCGTGCGGCTTGTCGCCGGCAATGTCAGGGGGCAGGCGCAGCAGCCATTTGCGGGTGCCGTCATTCGACACCTGCTCCACCACCACTTCGGGGCGGTCTAGCGTGTAGGCGGCACTGAGCTTGTCGCGCAGGCCCTTGCCGACATTGGTCATCTCGTCGAAGGACAGCGCCCCGCGCAGATAGATCCAGTGCCAGAGCTGGGCGACGCGCATGCGCTGCTCGCGCTCGGAGACGCCGATCTGCGCCAGCGCGTCGGCCAGCCCGGCGCGATCCAGCCCGGCAAGGGACGGCTTCGCAGGCGACGGCTTGGCCTCCGAGCGGGGCGGCTCAGTGCCGGCGATCTCTAAGGGAGAGCGTGCCCCGGCGGCAGCGGCCGCAGTGGTATCGATCAGGTTCATGTGGCTATCGATGATGTCCGTTTGCGCGCCTCATAGCACAGAGCGGCGGGCGAGGCGAATATCGGGCTGCTGCCGCCGTCATCCCGGACGAAGGCGCAGCCTTCGAGCCGGGATCGCGCGCAGAAAGGGGCACGCTGCCTTCGCGCGATCCCGGATAGGGCCTATCGGTCCTTCCGGGATGACGGCCTCGTTAAATCACTTCAGCGGCACCCAGATGTCGATCACGAGGTCGTCCTCCGGCGTGGTGCGCGGATCGGAGCGGTATTCCTCGACATAGACGTCCTGCGCCTCGAGATCCTTGGCGTCGAGCAAATTGGCGATCTGCTCATAAGTCGGGTCCATCGCGTCATAGGGGCCGCGATGAGTGAAGCGCAGCGCCTTGCCGGCCGGCGAGGCGGAGAACATCACCTCGTTTTGCGGCTTCTCGGCCGTTGCCCCCTCGAACGGCACCGCCGCTTCAAAGTCGAAGCCGAGATCGTCGGTCGAGGTGTAGATGATGAAGGACGCGCCATTGGGCTTGAGCTTGAGCCGCGCCATCTCGGCATCGATCTGCTTCAGCGTGGCGACAATGGTCGTGAAGGCGTCATCCCAGGTCGCACGCGCCTTCTTCATCAGCACCGGCACCGGCTGCATCACCGCCGGGTCGCCAAAGCCATCGGGCCGGGTCAGGGGATCGGGCGCGGGGGCGACGTTCTGCGTCTCCACCGAGCGCGGGTCCACCATGGGCGGGGCGATCATGTCGTCCTCGTCGAGCGGCGACGAATCCGGCGCGGCGTCGGGCGCCGTGATGCCGGGCGCGGAAGGCGCAGCCTCGGTTGCCGCCTGCGCCCGCAGCGGGGCCGGCAGCGCCAGCACCGCCAGTAGCGCGAGCAGGTGCAGGAGCCGGCGCGGAAGGGCGCGGAAAGGCGAGATCACCATCATCGTCGGTTCACCGGAAAGGGCGCGGGCCGAGACTTCTAGCACTCCCGCACGCCGCCTGCGACGCCGCGCGGAACACGCTGAGGTGTTTGCGCGCGCCTGTCGCCCGCCTGCGACACGTCTGCCGGCATGCCAGCGCCACGCCATCTGGCCAGCGCGGTCGATAGGTCTGGCCAATCCTCCGCGCTTCGCCATATAAGAGCCGCACCCTCTTCCCTCACATTCGGTGGCCCTGCCGCCGCACGCTGTGAAACCGGGTCAATGGCCGCGCTGGAAAACCGCCCTTTCGTGAAGATGAACGGCCTCGGCAACGAGATCGTCGTGCTGGATCTGCGGGACGCGCCGCTCATGGTGCCGCCGGAAGAGGCGCGCGCCCTCGCCCGCGACGGCGTGCTGCCCTTCGACCAGATCATGGCGCTGTACCCGCCGCAGAGCGAAGGCACCCACGCCTTTGTCCGCATCATCAATGCCGACGGCTCGGAATCCGGCGCCTGCGGCAATGGCACGCGCTGCATCGCGCTTTATGAGGCCGGCCGCACCGGCGCCGACCATCTGGTGTTCGAGAGCGTTGCCGGCCCGCTTGATTGCACCCTCGCGCCCGAGGGCATCACCGTCGACATGGGTGTGCCGCGCTTCGGCTGGCACGACATTCCCCTCGCCGGCCCGGTCGCCGACACCCGCGCCATCGAATTGCAGGCTGGCCCGGCGGAAGCGCCCGTGCTGCGGGCCCCGGCGGTTGTAAATGTCGGCAATCCGCACGCCATCTTCTGGGTCGACGATGTCGAGGCCGTCGACCTCGCCCATCTCGGGCCGGAACTGGAGCACCACCCGATCTTTCCCGAGCGGGCCAATATCTCCGTGGTGCAGATCGTCTCGCCCGAGCACATCATTCTCAGGGTGTGGGAGCGCGGCGTCGGCCTCACCCGCGCCTGCGGCACCGGCGCCTGCGCCGCCGCTGTCTGCGCCGCGCGCCTCGGCCTCACCGGGCGGCGCGTCACCGTCACCCTGCCGGGCGGCGATCTCGTGATCGACTGGCGCGAAAGCGACGACCACATTCTGATGACCGGCCCGGCCGAAGTCGAGTTCGACGGCCGGCTCACCGCCGCCATGCTCGGCGCCCCCGCCGGCGCCGAGTGACCATGGCGCTCGCCTCCCCTGCCCTCGCCGCGTCGGTTGAAGTCGTCACGTTCGGCTGCCGGCTGAACGCGCTTGATTCCGCTACCGCCAAGGCGATGGCCGGCGCGGCGGGGCTGGAGAACGCTGTTATCGTCAACACCTGCGCCGTCACAGCCGAGGCGGTTAAGCAGGCCCGCCAGACCATCCGCCGGCTCAAGCGTGAGGCGCCGTCGCGCCGCATCCTTGTCACGGGCTGCGCCGCTCAGATCGACCCCGATGCGTTCAACGCCATGGACGACGTCGACCGCGTGCTCGGCAATGCCGAGAAGACGGCGCCCGAGAGCTGGCAGGCGACCCGCGCCGCGCTTGATTTCGGCCTCGGCGACACGGCGAAGGTCGTGGTCGGCGACATCATGGCCGTGCGCGAGACCGCGCCGCATCTGCTCGACGGCCCGGCCGACACGATCGAGGGGCACACCCGCGCCTTCGTGCAGGTGCAGGATGGCTGCGACCATCGCTGCACCTTCTGCATCATCCCCTTCGGGCGCGGGAACTCCCGCTCGGTGCCGATGGGCGCCGTGGTGGCGCGGGTGCGCGAGCTGGTCTGCGACGGCGCCCGCGAAATCGTGCTGACCGGCGTCGACCTCACCTCCTACGGCGCCGACCTCCCCGGCGCGCCACGGCTCGGCACGCTGGTGCGGGCCCTGCTGCGGCATGTGCCTGATCTGCCCCGGCTGCGGCTGTCCTCCATCGATTCCGTCGAGGTTGACGCCGAGCTGCTGCGGGCGCTGGCGGAAGAAGAGCGGCTGATGCCCCATCTCCACCTCTCGCTGCAGGCCGGCGACGATCTCATACTCAAGCGGATGAAGCGCCGCCACTCGCGCGCCGACGCCATCGGCCTCTGCGCCGCGCTGCGGCGGGCGCGGCCGGACATGGTGTTCGGCGCCGACCTGATCGCCGGTTTTCCGACCGAAACCGAAACCCAGTTCCGCGCCTCGCTCGACCTTGTCGATGCCTGCGGGCTCACCCATCTGCATGTGTTCCCGTTCTCCCCGCGCCCCGGCACGCCGGCCGCCCGCATGCCGCAGGTGCCGCCTGCGCTGGCCCGCGAGCGGGCACGCCGCCTGCGCGAGAAGGGCGCCCACGCGCTGCTGCGCCATCTTGCCGGCGAGATCGGCGGGCGGCGCGAGGTTCTGGCCGAGCGCGGCGGGCTGGCCCGCACCAAGAGTTTCACCCCGGTGCGCCTCGCCACCCCGCTGGCGCCTGGCACGCTCACCCATATCCGCATCGCCGGCCATGACGGCGTTCGGCTGATTGCGGCATGAACGACATGAACGACGAAACCACCTCCCGCCCCGGATTCTGGAAGCGCCTGACCCAGGGCCTCACCCGCACCGCCACCGGCCTGTCGACCGGCATCACCGACCTGTTCACCAAGCGCAAGCTCGATGCCGACACGCTGGAGGATCTGGAAGACGTGCTGATCCGCGCCGATCTCGGCGTCGACACGGCGGCCCGCATCGCCTCCGCCGTGGGCAAGGGTCGCTACGACAAGACCATCGAGCCGGACGAGGTGCGCGCCCTCGTCGCTGCCGAGATCGAGGCGGTGCTGAAGCCGGTCGCCGTGCCGCTGGTGTTCGCCACGGACAGCAAGCCGTTCATTTTGCTGATGGTCGGCGTCAACGGCTCGGGCAAAACCACCACCATCGGCAAGCTAGCCTCCACCCTGAAGGCGCAGGGCAAGAAGGTCGTGCTCGCCGCCGGCGACACGTTTCGCGCCGCTGCGATCGAGCAGCTGAAGGTGTGGGCCGACAGGACCGGCGCCACCGTCGTCTCCCGTGCTCCCGGCGCCGACGCCGCCGGCGTCGCCTTTGACGGGTTGCAGCAGGCCCGGGCCGACGGCGCCGACGTGCTCATCATCGACACCGCGGGCCGGCTGCAGAACCGCGTCGAGCTGATGGCGGAATTGGAGAAGATCGTCCGCGTCATCAAGAAGCAGGACCCCACCGCCCCGCACGCGGTGGTGCTGACGCTGGACGCCACGGTGGGCCAGAACGCCCTCCAGCAGGTGGAAGCGTTCAAGCGTGTGGCGGGCGTCACCGGCCTCGTCATGACCAAGCTGGACGGCACCGCGCGCGGCGGCATCCTGGTCGCCCTGGCCGCCAAGCATGGCCTGCCCATTCATCTCGTCGGGGTCGGCGAGGGCATTGACGACCTGCAACCCTTCGCGGCGCGCGATTTCGCCCGCGCCATCGTCGGACTGGAGCACTGACCATGAGCGATTCACCGTCCGATGTGCCGTCCGCCAAGCCCTTGCGCACCATGCACCCGCTGCTCAAATTCGCGCTGGAGTTGGGTCCGCTGGTCGTGTTCTTCGTCGCCAACGGCCGCGGCGGCATCTATCTCGCCACCGGCGCCTTCATGGTCGCCACCTTCGCCGCGCTGGCTGTCATGTGGATCATCGCCCGCAAGATCGCTGTCATGCCGCTGGTTTCGGCCGGCGTGGTGCTGGTGTTCGGCACGCTGACTTTGGTGCTGCAGGACGACCATTTCATCAAGATGAAGCCGACCCTGGTCAATGCGCTGTTCGGCGGCGCCCTGCTCGGCGGGCTGTGGCTGCGCAAGCCGCTGCTGCCCTATGTGCTGGGCGACGTCTTCGTGCTGACCGACCAGGGCTGGCGCGAGCTTACCATCCGCTGGGGCGTGTTCTTTCTCGTCATGGCGGTGCTGAACGAGATTGTCTGGCGCAATGTCTCGACCGACACCTGGGTGGCGTTCAAGACCTTCGGCTATCTCCCGCTGACCCTGGTCTTCGCCATGGCGCAGGTGCCGCTGATGACCCGGCACGCCCCGCCCGAAAGCAAGGGCGAAGGCTGAGAGAGGGCGGCGCGCGCTCCCGCCCGCCGCCCGGCGCCGCTCAGGGGCAGGGATTGCCGCGAAGCTGGTGCACGGCGTCGATGCGCGCCAGCACCTCCGGCGACAGCGTCACGTCGGCCGCGCCGATATCGGCGGCGAGCTGCTCCATCGTCGTCGCGCCGATGATGACCGACGTCACGAACTCCGGCGTCAGGCAGAAGGCGATGGCCATCTGCGAGGGGTCGAGCCCGGCATCGCGGGCAATGGCGAGGTAATCCTCGATCGCCTCTTCCGCCCCCGGCACCTGGTAACGTGTCGCGCGCTGGAACAGAGCGGTACGCGAGCCCTCGGGGAGCGCGCCGTTCTGGTACTTGCCGGTGAGATAGCCCTGGCCGAGCGGTGAATAGGCCAGCAGCCCCACCTTCTCGCGCAGGCTCACCTCGGCCAGCGCCGTCTCATAGGTGCGGTTCAGCAAATTATAGGCGTTCTGCACCGAGGCGACGCGCGGCCCGCCGGTGCGTTCCGCCTCGCTGAGGAATTTCATCGTGCCCCAGGCGCTCTCATTGGAGAGGCCGACATGGCGGATCTTGCCTTCCTTCACAAGCTCGCCAAAGGCGTCCAGCGTCTCGGCGATCGGGGTTTCATCGCCGGGCGCGCTTTTCCAGCGGGTCGGGTTGGCGCCGAACAAATCGACCGGACGGCCCGGCCAGTGCAGCTGGTAGAGGTCGATATAGTCGGTCTGGAGACGGCTAAGGCTCTTCTCCACCGCCTCGCGGATCTGCCCGCGTGTCGGGCGCGCGGGCGAGCCGTCGTCGCGAAACCAGGTCATATGCGAGAGCCCGCACACCTTGGTGGCGAGGATCACCTTGTCACGGTTGCCGCGCGCCTTGAACCAGCTGCCGATGATGCGCTCGGTCGAGCCCTGGGTCTCGGGCTTGGGCGGAATGGAATAGAGTTCGGCGGTGTCGAAGAAATTGATGCCGTGGTCGAGCGCATAGTCCATCTGCGCGTGGCCTTCGGCCTCGGTGTTCTGTTCGCCATAGGTCATGGTGCCGAGACAGATCGAGGAGACCTCGAGGCCGGTGCGGCCGAGCGGGCGATATTGCATAGGGCTGGCTTTTCGGAAAAAGGGGGAGGAATGTGCTGGCAAGATAGGTAGCCGCGCGCCGCCGGGCAAGGCGCCCTCTATCGGAAAGCCCCCGCTAAGCCGTCCTCAGGGCGGGGCCTCTCCCGCCGGCCGGCCCGGCGGCATCACCTCCGCGATCTCCTCGAAGGCGGCCGTTATCGCCGGCTCCACCAGCGCAGCGCCATGGGCGGAAAGGTGGTCGCCGTCGAGATAATAGGTGCCGTCGCGGTCGCCCCAGAGATAGCGTCCGTCGCGCGCGAACAGCTCATCGAACGACAGCACCCAGACCTTCTCGCCGCGCAGCTTGTCCAGCTCCGCCTCGGTGAAGGCCTGCAGGCTGCCGTCCTCCTCGACGGTGACGGAGGTCTCCCTGACCGCCTGTTCAAACTGCGCCTCGCCCTGCCCCTGCTCCAGATCGAGCAGGATCGCCTGCTCGATCACCTTGCGCGGCAGCACCCTGTGCTCGGGCACCTGGTCGATCAGCACCACCGCGACGCCGAGATCGCGATACTCCTTCACCGTCGCCGCGAGATGGCTGGAGAAGGTGTCGCGCGAAGTGGCGAGGGAGGGGAAAAACGGGTCGCCCTCCGGGCCGAGCGCGAAGGAGCGGCGCCCCGTGCCGCGGCCGGCATAGACCGACCACCGGGCGGCCAGCACCACCACATCGAACTGCCCCTCGCGCACCGCCTGCACCTGGTCGCGTGTGGCCTGCTCGCACACCCCGATATCGAAGATCGCCCGGTGCAGCGAGGTCCGGTTGATCGGCGGGCAGCTGGCGAGCGCCATCTGATACACCGCATTGTCGCGCCCGACGCCGGCAAAGGCCGGCAGGAGCGAGCCGGCATGGCTGTCACCGATGATCAGAATGCGCAGCTTTGGGTTCTCCGGGGTGAAGACCGCGCACAGGGGCGCCCGGTTCTCGCCCGGCGGCACCGGCGTGCAATCGATGCGGAGGCCTGCACCGCGCGTCGATTCGAGAAGCCTCTCGGCGTAGCTGCCCGGCTCCACCCCGGCGAGCCGGCTCGGAATGCCGGCGGAGACCTTGGCATAGAGGCCGAAAGCCACGAATCCGGCGCCGGCCACGCCGCTCACCGTGAACACGGCGCGACGCGAGGGCAGCAGCGGCAGCGTCCGCCGGCGAAAGGGCTGCTCGACAAAGCGCCAGCTGAGATAGGCCAGCACCATCGAGAACACCGCTAGCCCCATCATCAGCTCCGGGGCTGGTTCCACCAGCGAGCGGATGCGGGCAAAGGCGAAAAGCGGCTGGTGCCAGAGATAGGCGCTGTAGCTGATGAGTCCGATGCCCACCAGCGCCCGCGCCGAGAGCACGCGGGCCACCCATGTGCCCTTATGGGCGAACAGCACCACCAGCGCCGCCCCGCCCACCGGCACCAGCGCATAGAGGCTCGGGAAGGGCGTGTTCTCGTCGAAGGCGAAGATCGCGAACAGGATCATCGCCAGCCCCAGCGCGCTCAGCCCATTGCTGGCGCGCGGCAGATTTTTGGCGCCTGGCGGGTGGCTGGTGGCGAGAAAGCCGCAGATCGAGCCGGCGAGAAGTTCCCAGATGCGGAACTGTGGCAGGTAGAAATTCGCCCGGGGCGCGTAGCGCCAGCCCCATTCAGTGGCGAGAAGGCCGAGCACTGCGGACGCCACCACCAGCCAGAACAGCGTACGCCGGCCGAAGCGCCACAGCAGGGCGAGCGTCAGCGGCGCGAACAGGTAATATTGTTCCTCGACCGCCAGGCTCCAAGTGTGCAGCAGCGGCTTCAGTTCGGCGGCGGCGGCGAAATAGCTGCCTTCCTCGCTCCAGAACAGGAAATTGGAAACGAAGAACACCACCGCCATCAGGCTGGCGCCGAACTCGCGCAACTGGTCGGGGATCATCCACATCCAGGCGAAGGGCAGGCACGCCAGCATCACCACGCTGAGCGCCGGCAGGATGCGCCGCGCCCGTCGCTCATAGAAGCGGGCGATCGAGAAGGTGCCGCTCTCGATCTCGGACAGGAGGATGATGGTGATCAGGTAGCCGCTGATGACGAAGAAAACGTCGACCCCGACATACCCGCCGGAAAACGCCCCGAAACCGGCATGAAACAGGATCACAGGAACGACGGCAACGGCCCGAAGGCCGTCGATCTCGCTTCGGTATTTCATGTGCCCCCGCACAGGCAGACTACGCACGACATGGATGGCCCCGGGGCGAGCGATAGCGTAGCCGCCCCCATGCGTCGAGGACCGGCCGGCCACACGTCGTCACAATTTTGCCATCACCCCTCGCGCGCGGCGAGGCCGGATCAGCCGGGATTGGCCCCGCCGGCGGCCGCTCCGCCACCGCCCGCCGCCGGCGCTCCCGCCTTCAGCGAGGCAATGAACGCCTCCACCGCCGGGAGCATGCGCTCGACGATGATGTCGACCCCGGCGGCGGTGGGATGGACGCCGTCGGGCAGGTTCACCGCCTTGTTGCCGGCCACGCCATCGAGGAAGAACGGATAGAGCGGCACGCCGTATTTCTGCGCCAGCCGCTCATAGAGACCATCGAAGCGCTTCTGATAGGCGGCACCGAGATTGGGCGGTGCCCGCATGCCGGCCATCAGCACCGGAATGCCGCGTGCCTGCAGCCGCGCCAGAATGGCATCGAGCGAGCGCTCGGGAATGGCGGGATCGAGCCCCCGCAGCGCGTCATTGGCGCCGAGTTCCAGGATCACCCCATCCGTGCCCTCGGGGATCGACCAGTCGAGCCGGGCGAGGCCGGCGCTGGTGGTGTCGCCGGAAACGCCGGCATTCTCGATCACAACCTCGTGTCCCCTAGCCGTGAGTGCCGCCTGTAGCCGTACCGGGAAGGCCTGGCTGGCGGGCAGGCCGTAGCCGGCGGTGAGGCTGTCGCCAAACGCCACGAGACGCAGCGGTTCGGCCAGCACAGGCGTCGCGAGCCCCGCCCCGCCAAGCAGGACAAGGCCGAAGAGAGCAAAGAGCCGATGGAGCAATCGTGACAAAGGCCTACCCTTTCGGAAACGGTGCAGCGCAACATATGGTGCGGGAGATGTCGGCCTCCAGAGCACGAGGCCTTCGCCGGCCCGAACAGACGCGAAAAGAGCCCCATGCCTTCTGACAAGACGACCGCCACCGCCATCCGCCTCGACGGGGTGGACCTCTCCCTCGGCAGCGGCGCGGCGCGCGTCCACATCCTCAAGGGGGTCTCGCTCGCGATACAGCAGGGCGAAGCCGTTGGCCTGGTTGGCCCCTCCGGCTCGGGCAAGTCGAGCCTGCTGATGGTGCTGGCCGGACTGGAGCGTGCCGATGCCGGCAAGGTCGAGGTGGCGGGGCAGCAGCTCACCGGCCTCGACGAGGATTCCCTCGCCCGCTTTCGCGGCCGCCATGTCGGCATCGTGTTCCAGGCCTTCCACCTCATACCCACCATGACGGCGGTGGAGAATGTCGCCGTGCCGCTGGAACTTGCCGGCCGGGCCGACGCCTTTGCGCGCGCCGCCGCCGAGCTCACCGCAGTGGGCCTCGGCCACCGGCTCGACCATTATCCCTCGCAGCTTTCCGGCGGCGAGCAGCAGCGCGTGGCGGTGGCCCGCGCTTTGGCGCCGGAGCCGCGCATCCTCGTCGCCGACGAGCCGACCGGCAATCTCGACGAGACCACCGGCCGTCAGATCATGGATCTGCTGTTCGAGGCACAGGCGCGGCGCGGCGCCACGCTTGTCATCGTCACCCATGACGCGACGCTGGCCGCCCGCTGCGACCGCACGGTGCGGCTGCGCTCCGGCGCGGTCGAGACAGAAGAGGCGCTGGCCGGGGCCGACGCAGAGTCGCGCGCATGAGCACGGATCAGCTGTCCACCTCGGCGGCGGAGGCCGGCCGGGCCCCGTCGCTGCGCGCGCCGAGCCGTCGCACCCTGCCGCTGCGCTTCGCCCTGCGCGAACTGCGCGGCGGCCTGCGCGGCTTTGCGGTCTTCCTCGCCTGCCTCGCCCTCGGTGTCGCCGCCATCGCCGGCGTCGGCGCTTTCTCGCGCGCCCTGACCGACGGGCTGGCGCGCGAGGGCACCACCCTGCTCGGCGGCGATGCCGCCTTCACCCTCGTCCAGCGCGAGGCCAGCCCGGAGGAATACCGGCTCATTGAGGCGGGCGGGCGCGTCTCCACCATCGCCACGCTGCGCGCCATGGCCCGGGCCGGCAGCGGCGAGGCGCTCGACGCCACGCTGGCGGAAGTGAAGGCGGTGGACGGCGTCTACCCCATGGTCGGCACGCTCGACATCGCCCCGCCGCAGCCGCTGGCCAGTGCTCTGGCCCGCGAGGGCGACGCCTATGGCGCGCTGGTCGATCCCTCGCTTGCCGATCGGCTACAGCTGAAGACCGGCGATCGCTTCCAGCTCGGCACCGCGACGCTCATCCTCAAGGGCACCCTTCAGCGCGAGCCTGACCTGCTCTCGACCGGCATCGGCTTCGGCCCGCGCCTGATGGTGTCGGTCGAGGCGCTGCGGGCGAGCGACCTGCTGCAGCCCGGCAGCCTGGTCCGCTGGCACTACCGGGTGAAGATGGACCGCCCGGCGGAACTCACCGCATTCGTCGAGGGGGTGCAGAAAGGCGCGCCGGAGGCCGGCTTCGAGGCCCGCACCCGCGATGCCGCCGCCCCGCGGCTGGAAAACAATGTCCGCCGCTTCACCGAATATCTCACCCTGGTCGGCCTCACCGCGCTTCTGGTCGGCGGCGTCGGCGTTGCGAATGCGGTCAAGAGCCATCTCGACGCCAAGCGCGGCGTCATCGCCACCTTCAAGAGCCTCGGCGCGCCGGGGGTGACGGTGTTCGGCATCTATCTCGCCGAGGTGGGCCTGATCGCGCTGATCGGCATCGCTATCGGTATTACGGTGGGCTCCGCCCTGCCCTTCCTCGCCGATGCCGCCTTCGGCCATCTGCTTCCCGTCGCCATCGAACCCAGCCTGCAGCCCGGCGCGATCCTGCTGGCACTGGCCTATGGCGCGCTGATCGCGCTGGCCTTCGCGCTCTGGCCGCTCGGCCTGGCCCATGACGTGCCGGTGTCGGCGCTGTTCCGCGAACATGTGGAAGGCGCCCGGCGCCGCCCGCGCCTCGTCTATGTCGTCCTCACCGGGCTGGCGGTGGCCGCTCTGGCGGGACTCGCGGTTTATGCCTCCGAGCAGCGGCATATCGCGATGATCTATCTCGCGGCGGCGGCGAGCGTGCTGGTGACGTTGCGCCTTGTGGCGGCCGGCATCATGGCGGTCGCCCGCCGGCTGCCGCGCCCGCGCTCCACCGCGCTGCGGCTCGCCCTGGCCAATATCCACCGGCCGGCCGCCCTCACCCCCACCATCGTGCTGTCGCTCGGCCTCGGCCTGACGCTGCTGGTGACGCTGGCGCTGATCGACCGCAGCCTGACGCGCGAACTTACCTCGCGCCTGCCGACCGAGGCGCCGAGCTTCTTCTTCCTCGACATCCAGAACACCGAGACCGAAGCCTTCACCCGCTTCCTCAGCGAAAAGGCGCCACAAGGCGAGGTGGAGGTGGTGCCGATGCTGCGCGGGCGCATCCTCACCCTGGGCGGGCGGCCGGCGGAGAGCCTCGATCCGCCGGCGGAATTCGCCTGGGTGCTCTCCTCCGATCGCGGCATCACCTATGCGCAGGACCTGCCGGAGGGCTCCGTCCTCGCCAGCGGCGAATGGTGGCCGGCCGATTATGCCGGCCCGCCGCTGGTCTCCTTCGAGCGCGAGATCGCCGACGCCTTCGGCCTGAAGATCGGCGACGAGGTAACGGTGAACGTGCTCGGCCGCTCCATCACCGCCACCATCGCCAATCTGCGCGACGTGGAGTGGGAGCGGCTGGCGATCAACTTTGTCATGGTCTATTCGCCCAACACCTTCGCCGGCGCGCCGCACACCTCGCTGGCGACGCTGACCCTGCCGGAAGGCGGCGATGTCGCCACCGAGCGCAGCCTCGGCCGCGCCGTGGCGGCGGATTTTCCCGCCGTTACCGCCGTGCGGGTGAAGGAAGCGCTGACCCAGATCGGCGAGATCGTCGGCAATCTGCTCATCGCCATTCGCGGCGCCAGCCTTGTCACCCTGCTCTCCAGCGTGCTGGTGCTCGCCGGGGCGCTGGCGGCCGGGCAGCATCACCGGGTGTATGACGCGGTGATCCTGAAGACGCTGGGCGCCACGCGGGCGCGGCTGGTGGCGGCCTACGCGCTGGAATATGCCGTCCTTGGCCTCGTCACGGCGGTGGTCGCGGTCGGCGCCGGGTCGGCGGCGGCCTATGTGGTAGTTGTCTATGTGATGAAGCTCAGCTTCGCCTGGTCCACCGGCGCGGCGCTCGGCGCGGCGGCGGTGGCGCTGGTGCTCACGGTCGGCTTCGGCCTCATCGGTACCTGGCGGGCATTGGGTCAGAAGCCGGCACGCATCCTGCGCAATCTGTGAGGCGCTGGGGGCGCTAATCCCGGGAGGCGCAGGGGCGCGGTTCCCCGTGCCGCCAACCTCTCTCACTCAACGCACGCTGCGGCAGAACCTTCTGCCGCAGCGTCATTCCTGTCGCAAACTTCACTTGCGGCAGGCCCGTGCCGCCCTCATATTCAGCGCAAGGATCCACGCTCCCCGGCGGAGTGCCGGTGGCGGCGTGGGTGAAGGGATTTCGCGAGAGGATTCGACCATGTCCGACTTTAACCGCAACGTCTCCGTGCCGCGCTTCGGGGCGACCGCGGCCCGGACGCAGGCCGACATCGACCAGGGCCTGCGCGCCTACATGCTGCGCGTCTACAACTATATGACGCTCGGCCTCGCCATCACTGGCGCGGCGGCGCTGGGCATCTACATGCTCGCCGTCTCCGACGTGGCGACGCCCTACCAGTTCGCCGGCATCTACCTCACCGAGTTTGGCGCGACGCTGTTCGGCAGCCCGCTGCGCTATGTGGTGATGTTCGCGCCGCTGGCCGCCGTGCTGTTCCTCAGTTTCCGGGTCGACCGGCTGAGCGTCGGCGTGGCGCAGACCATCTTCTGGGTCTATGCCGCGCTTGTCGGCGTGTCGCTGGCCAGCATCTTCCTGGTCTACACGCATGAGAGCATCGTCCGGGTGTTCTTCATCACCGCGGCGGCGTTTGGTGGCCTCAGCCTCTATGGCTACACCACTTCGCGCAGCCTGTCGGGCCTCGGCTCGTTCCTGATCATGGGCCTGATCGGCATCCTGGTCGCGATGGTGGTGAACATCTTCCTCGGCTCCACCATGCTGCAGTTCATCATCTCGGTGGCGGGCGTGCTGGTGTTCGCGGGCCTCACCGCCTACGACACCCAGCGCATCAAGGAAATGTACTTCGCCGGCGACGATGACGTGGTGGCCGGCCGCAAGGCGATCATGGGCGCGCTGACGCTCTATCTCGACTTCATCAATATGTTCCTGATGCTGCTGCAGTTGTTCGGCAACCGGAACAACTGAGCTGCCGCATTGCTCCTCTGATACGAAAGCCCCGGCCCCGCGCCGGGGCTTTTTCGTTTGCGCTCCCGGCCGGCATACCGCGCCTCCCCAACGGAATGGGGTTAGGCTGCGTGCCTGCCCGGGCCGAATGAGGAGGAAGCCATGAGCTATATCGACGGATTCGTCATCGCCGTGCCGACCGCCAACAAGGATGCCTACCGCGCCGTGGCCGAGAAGGCCGCGCCGATCTTCTTCGATCATGGCGCGCTGCGTCTGGTCGAAACCTGGGGCGACGACGTTCCAGAAGGTAAGGTCACCGACTTTCGCATGGCCGTGAAGGCGACGCCCGAGGAGACTGTCGTGTTTTCCTGGATCGAGTGGCCCTCGCGTGAGGCGCGCGACGCCGGCATGAAGAGCTTCATGGAAGATGCGCGGCTGAAGGAGGCGACCGACATGCCCTTTGACGGGCAGCGCATGATTTTCGGCGGCTTCGCCCCGCTGCTCGACCTGCACAAGGGGTAGCCCCCTCTGCCCGCCACCTCACAACCGATGTGACCGTCCCGGCGATTGTCGTCATGCCGGCCGGGCGCTACATAGCCTTGGCCGGCGCCGGCCAGGAGGGCTGCGCCCCGGGAGCCTGATCCGGTCAGGTCGTCCGCCTGATCGGAGAATCAGTCTCCCCCTGATGGAGAGGCGAACCCATGAACTGGGCGGATTTCAAACGCGACGCGAACCTCATCGGCGGCGAATGGGTGGGCGCCGATGGCGGCGGCACGATCGACGTCACCAACCCGGCCACCGGCGAGGTGATCGGCACTGTGCCGAATGCCGGTACGGACGAGACCCGCCGCGCCATCGCCGCCGCCGAGAAGGCATTCGAGACCTTCTCGCGCACCACGGCGGACGAGCGCGCCAAGCTGCTGCGGCGCCTGCACGCCGCCATCATGGACAATCAGCGGGCGCTGGCGGAACTCCTCACCATCGAGCAGGGCAAGCCGCTGGCGGAATCCATGGGCGAGGTGGGCGCCAGCGCCGCCTATGTGCTTTGGTTCTCGGAAGAAGCCCGGCGCGTCTATGGCGACGTCATTCCCTCCCCCTGGGGCGAGCGGCGCATTCTCGTCACCAAGCAGGCGGTCGGCGTCGTGGCGGCCATCACACCGTGGAACTTCCCCTCCTCCATGGCGGCGCGCAAGATCGGCCCGGCGCTGGCCACCGGCTGCACCTCGGTGATGAAGCCGGCGACGCAGACCCCCTATTCCGGCCTCGCCTGGGGCGTGCTGTGCGAACAGGCGGGCTATCCCAAGGGTGTCGTGAACATTCTCACCGGCTCGGCCTCGGCCATTGGCGGCGAGATGACCTCCAACCCCACTGTCCGCAAGATCACCTTCACCGGCTCCACCCCCATCGGCAAGATGCTGATCAAGCAGGCCGCCGACACGGTGAAGCGCGTGTCGATGGAGCTGGGCGGCAACGCTCCCTTCCTCATTTTCGACGATGCCGATCTCGACAAGGCGGTGGAGGGCGCGATCGGCTCGAAATACCGCAATTCCGGCCAGACCTGCGTCTGCGCCAACCGCTTCTATGCCCAAGCCGGCATCTATGACGCTTTCGTCGAGAAGCTCGCCGCCGCCTCGGCCAAGCTCAAGGTCGGGCCGGGCCTTGAGGAGGGCGTGGTGCAGGGCCCGCTGATCGACGACAAGGCGGTGGCCAAGACCGCGAGCTTCGTTGCCGACGCGCTAGCCAAGGGCGGCCGGCTCGTCACCGGCGGCAAGCGCCATGATCTGGGCGGCCAGTTCTTCGAGCCGACCGTCATCGCCGACGCCACGTCCGAGATGAACTTCGCCCGCGAGGAGATCTTCGGCCCGGTCGCCCCGGTGTTCCGCTTCGAGACCGAGGAGGAGGCGGTGCGCCTCGCCAACGACACCGAATTCGGCCTCGCCTGCTATTTCTACACGCGCGACCTCTCCCGCGCCTTCCGCGTCTCGGAGAATCTGCGCTACGGTCAGGTCGGCATCAATGCCGGCGTCATCACCACGGAAGTGGCACCTTTCGGCGGGGTGAAGGAATCCGGCATCGGCCGCGAAGGCTCGAAATACGGCATCGAGGAATATCTCGACGTGAAATATGTCTGCGTCGGCGGCCTGTAAGCCGGCAAACTAACGCTTCAGCAAAAAGGCCGGTCTCGCGACCGGCCTTTTCATATGTCGAAAGGGCGCGCCCGTCAGGCCTTGAAGTCCTCCAACCGGAAGGGCAGCGAGCGCAGTCTCTGGCCGGTGGCATCAAAAATGGCGTTGGAGAGCGCCGGCGCCACCCCGGGCACGCCCGGCTCGCCAATGCCGGTCGGCGCATTGGCGGAGGGCAGGATATGCACCTCGACTTTGGGCATTTCCGACATGCGCAGCGGCACATAGGTGTCGAAATTGGCCTGCTCGACCACGCCGTCCTCGAGCGTGATCTCGTCATGCAGCGCCGCGCCAAGGCCGAAGCCGACGCCACCCTCGATCTGCGCCGCGATCACGTCCGGGTTGATGGCGATGCCGCAATCGACCGCGCAGACGACGCGCTCGACCTTGATCTTGCTGTCGACCACGGAAATGTCGATGACACTGCCGACCACGGTGTTGAAGCTCTCATGCAGCGCCACGCCGCGCCCCTTGCCGGGCCCGGCCTTCGCGCCCCAACTGGCCTTCTCCGCCAGCAACTTCAGCACGGCGGCATGGCGCGGCTTGTCCTTCAGCAGCTCCAGCCGGAATTCGACGGGATCCCGATCGGCCGCCCGGGCGAGTTCGTCGATCATCACCTCCACCACATGGGCGGTGTGGGTGTGGCCAACCGAGCGCCACCACAGGGTCGGCACCGCGACCTTCGGCGAGTGCAGGTCCACCGCGAAATTGCCGATGTCGTAATTGGTGTCGGAGGCACCTTCCACCGAGGTGCCGTCCACCCCCTCCTTGATCGCGAACGCCTCGAAAGGCGTGCCGGCCATGAAGGACTGGCCGACGATCTGCTGCTCCCAGCCGGCGATTCTGCCGTCGGCCGTCAGCCCCGCACGCACCTTGTGATAGAACATCGGGCGGTAATAGCCGCCCTTGATGTCGTCCTCGCGAGTCCAGATCAGATGCACCGGCGCCCGGCCGTCGATCGCCTTGAGGATGGTGGCGGCCTCGGCGACATAGTCCGCCGTGACAGTGGCGCGGCGCCCGAAAGAGCCGCCGGCATAGAGCGACTCGATCTTCACCTGCTCGGGCTTCACACCGAGAATGCCGGCGGTGACCGCCTGCTCGATGGTCTGGAACTGCGAGCCGGTCCAGATGGTGACGCCCTCGCCGGTCTTCTCGATCACGCAGTTCAGCGGCTCCATTGGCGCATGGGCGAGATAGGGGAAGGCGAATTCCGCCTCAATGGCCTTGGCCGCGCCCGCCAATCCCTTGGCAGCGTCGCCGCGGCGCGCGGCGGGCAGGCCCGGCGACGCCGCCAGCTTGCGGTATTCATCGAACAGTTCGGCGGTGCCGCGTTTTTCGGCTTTGGCCTCGTCCCATTCGAGCGAGGCGAGCGCCTCGCGGCCCTGGATCGCCGCCCAGGTGTTGGTGGCGAGCACGGCGACGCCGGAGGGCACCGCCACCACCTCGACCACACCAGGCACCTTCTTGGCCGCCGCCGCGTCGAAGCTCTTCACCGTGGCGCCGAAACGGTCGGGCCGGCGGACCACGGCGGTCAGCATGCCCGGCCGGCGCATGTCGAGCGCATAGGTCGCGGTGCCGTCGGTCTTCACGGTGGAATCGAGGCGCGGCAGCCTTGTGCCGATCAGCGTGAAGTCCTTCGGCTGCTTCAGCGTCACCTCGGCCGGCACCGGCAGCCTGGCGGCCGCTTCCGCGAACTCGCCAAAGATGCCGGAATGGCTGCCGCTTTTCAGAACGCCCTTCTTGACCGTGACGGTCGACGGCGCCACGCCCCACTGCTTGGCCGCAGCCTCGACCAGCATGGCGCGCGCGGCGGCGCCCGCCCGACGCAACTGGTCCCAGCTATTGGCGACCGAGGTGGAGCCACCCGTGCCCTGCACCGGGCCGAAGGCGAGGTTGTTGTAGAGCTTGGCGTCGGCCGGGGCGAAGGCGGTCCGCATCTGGCTCCAGTCGGCGTCGAGCTCTTCGGCGACGATGGTCGGCAGGCCGGTGGTGACGCCTTGGCCCATGTCGACATGCTTGATCAGCACCGTCACCGTGTTGTCGGGGGCGATCCGCACAAAGGCGTTCGGCATTGGTGGGGCGGCGGGGGCGGCGGCCTCTTCCGCCAACGCCAGGCGCGGGCCGAGATGCAGGCCGATCACCAGCGCACCGCCGGCGGCACCGAGGCCCTTGAGGAAATTGCGACGGGAAGCGGCGAGCGGCGTGCCCATGCCCGCCAGCATCTGCCGGTAGTGGTCGGGTGTGATGAGGTGCATGGCGCTCACGCGAGGTTGGAGGCGGCTTCGTGGATGGCGGCGCGGATGCGCTGATAGGTGGCGCAGCGGCAGACATTGCCGTCCATGGCGGCGTCGATGTCGTCGTCGGTCGGCGTGCGGTTCTCGCTGAGCAGCCCCACTGCCGACATGATCTGGCCGGGCTGGCAATAGCCGCATTGCACCACGTCGAGCGTGCGCCACGCCTCCACCACGGCCTCGCCGACCTTGCCGGTGGCGGCGACGCCCTCGATTGTGGTGATGTTCTTGCCCTCGACATCGGAAACGAAGGTCTGGCACGAGCGCACCGGCGCGCCGTCGACATGCACCGTGCAGGCGCCACACAGGGCGGCGCCGCAGCCGAACTTGGTGCCGGTCAGCCCGGCAATGTCGCGAAGCGCCCAGAGCAGCGGCATGTCGCCATCAGCGTCGAGCGTTTGTTCGCGTCCGTTGAGTGTGAATTTCATGTCCGCCCTCTCCTTCCCGGGGATGAGGACGCGCAACGGCATAGGCTCACCCCCGCCTCCCGGCGACGGCAAGCCGTGATGTCTGCGCTCCCGCGCGGAGGCTAACGCTTCATGATGGCCATCATCTAATCACCGTTCCGTGATGCCCGCGCAACCTCAGGGCGCAACTCTCTGCCTACGCCACCACCTCGGTGCGCAAGCCGAGCAGGTCGCGCACGAAATCGGCGAGATCGGCGATGTCATCGACGATGCGGTCGTCGCCCCGGCTGGCGGAAGCGTAGAAGATGCCGTCAAGCATCAGGCCGATGCGGCGCGCGGTGCGGGCAATGTCGACGGAAGCGAACCGGCCGCTCGCCACCCCGCGCGCCAGCGCGCCCTCCAGCAGCTGCTTCTCGCGGCCATAGAAGCCGGCGATCAGGGCGTCGAGCTCGTCATCGCGCAGGCCCGAGCTGGCATAATCCGCCATCAGCTTCACCATCTGCGCGAGGATGGGCGCCAGCTCCATATGAATGTCGAGCCAGGCGAGAATCTCCTCCAGCGGCTCCGCCCCGTCGGCACGGCGCGCCTCATAGCCGGCCATGAGTTGCTCGATCGCGTGCCCAAGGGCGCGCCGCACCAGATCGTCCTTGTTGTCGAAATAGTGGTAGAGCAGCCCGACATTGATGTCGCAGACCAGCGCGATGTCCCGCACCGTCACGACAGAGAAATGGCGCGTCGCGAACAGCCGCAAGGCTTCTTCGAGGATCATCCCCCGCCGCTCGGCGGGCTGGAGGCGCTTGCGCGCGGTGCGGGCCGTCATCGGTTTCCTCCGTATTTTTACGGAATTTTCTGCCTTGCTCATATGCTAGGCGTGCCCATTTGTTGGGCTTGCACACGATATTAAGTCACCGTTTAATAGCCCGGTCCAGCCATTTCAGCGACCGGAGCCACTCCTCATGAAGCGCATAATCAGGGCTGCAGCCGTCCTCGCCAGCCTCACCGCCGCCGTCCTTGCGGGAGCGCCTGCGGCGCAAGCCGCGCCGAAGAAGAGTTTCAAGGTCGCCTACACCGTCTATATCGGCTTCATGCCCTTCGCCTACATGAAGTCCTCCGGCATCATGAAGAAGTGGGCCGACAAATATGGCATCGAGGTCGAGGTCATTCAGGCCAATGACTATGTCGGCTCCATCAACCAGTTCATCGCCGGCGAGATCGACGCGGTCGGCGTCGCCTCAATGGACGGCCTTACCATGCCGGCCGCTGGCGGCGTCGACACCTCCATCGTCCTGATCACCGACTATTCCGACGGCAACGACATCGTCGTCTCCAAGACCGCCAAGGACGTGAAGGAACTGGCGGGCCAGGACGTGTACCTGCTGCAGTACAGCGTCTCGCACTATCTGCTGAACCGCGGCCTGCAGCTCGCCGGCATCGATGATCCCACCGCCGCCAAGACGGTGAACATCTCGGATTCGGAAATCTCCGCCGCCTTCATCTCGCAGGACGAGATGAAGCACGCCGTCTCGTGGAAGCCGCTGACCGAGGACATGCTCAAGGTCAAGGGCGCCACCAATCTGTTCGACAGCTCCAAGATCCCCGGCGAGATCATGGACGTGTTCATCGGCAACACCCAGAACATCAAGGACAACCCGGATTTCGCCAAGGCCGTGGTCGGCGCCTGGTATGAGGCGCTGGGCATCCTCAAGGCCGGCGGCGCCCCCGCCGAGGAGATGCGCGCGGTCATGACCAGCGCCATGGGCACCGATGCCGGCGGCCTGCAGGCGCAGCTCGACACCACCCACTTCTTCTACACCCCGGCCGATGCGCTGGCCTTCCTCACCTCGGCCGATAACGCCAAGATCTGGGACAACATCCGCACCTTCTGCTTCCAGCAGGGCCTGTTCGGCCAGGGCGCTACCAGCGTCGACACCATCGGCATCGAAGTCGCCGATGGCACGGTGCTGGGCGACAAGGCCAACATCAAGATGCGGGTCAATGCCAGCTTCACCAAGGACGCGGTCGACGGGAAGCTGTGAGACCGCGACCTGCGCCCCGGACAAGCGGCGCACCGCGCCGCGCCGATCCGGGGCACAGGGGACGCTCCGGCGAAGCCTGGGAGACTGCTGCAAAGCGCCGTCATCCTGAGGTGCGAGCGAAGCGAGCCTCGAAGGATGGGATGTCACGTGCCTGAACATCCTTCGAGACCCGCCCTCCGGTCGGGCACCTCAGGATGACGGTCATCGCGGGACGAGGTTCAGCCCCCGGGATGACGATCGCAACCGAAAGGCCCCCCATGCGCCGCATCATCAATTACGCGCCACGTCCCGGCGTCCGGCTCATCCTCGCCTTGCTGCCCTTCGTCGCGGTGCTGGCGATCTACATCCTCGCCTCCAATGCGCGCCTCGCGGTGGAGCCGGCGGACAAGCTGATGCCGAGCTTCGCCAGCTTCTGGACCACCATGGTGCGGATGGCGACGACGATCGACCGGGCCACCAGCCAATATCTGCTGTGGTGGGACACCTGGCTCAGCCTGCAGCGGCTGTTTCTCGGGCTCGGCATCTCCGCCCTGCTCGGCCTGGTGCTCGGGATCATTGTCGGCTTCGTGCCCTATCTGCGCGCCACCTTCGAGCCGTTCTTCGCCGCTTTTTCGCTGATCCCGCCGCTCGCCGTGCTGCCGATCCTGTTCATCCTGTTCGGCCTCGGCGAAGCCTCCAAGATCGTTCTGATCGTGTTCGGCATCGCGCCCTTCATCATCCGAGACGTGATGCTGCGGGTGTCCGCCATTCCCGCCGAGCAGATCATCAAGGCGCAGACGCTCGGCGCCTCGACCTGGCAGATGATCGTGGGCGTGGTGCTGCCGCAGGTGATGCCGCGCCTCATTGACTCCGTGCGCCTTTCGCTCGGCGCCGCCTGGCTGTTCGTCATCGCGGCGGAGGCCATCACCTCCGAGGGCGGGCTTGGCTACCGCATCTTCCTGGTGCGTCGCTACCTCGCCATGGACGTGATCCTTCCCTACGTGATCTGGATCACCCTTCTCGCCTTTCTCATGGATTACGCGCTGCGCCGGCTCGCGGTGGCCGCCTATCCCTGGGACCAGATAAAGGCGACCTGACATGACCACCATCCGCTTCGAGAATGTCTGGAAGGAATATGACGAGCGGGTCGTGCTGGAACAGGTGAACCTGTCGCTGGCCGACCACGAATTCCTCGTCATCATCGGCCCCTCCGGGGTCGGCAAGACCACGCTGCTGCGCATGCTGCTGTCGCAGGAGCAACCGACGCGCGGGCGAATCCTCCTCGACGGCGAGCCGATCGCCACCGAGCCCACCGCCGACCGGGGCGTGGTGTTCCAGCGCTATTCGGTGTTTCCGCACCGCACTGTGCTGGGCAATGTGATGATGGGGCCGCAATGGGCCGGCGCGCCCTTGCTCGGCCGTTTCTTCGGCGCCCGCCGCAGGGCGCTGGAAGAGCGCGCCATGGCGCTGCTCACCCGCGTCGGCCTCGGCGAGCACGCGCATAAATACCCCGCCCAGCTGTCCGGCGGCATGCAGCAGCGCCTCGCTTTGGCGCAGGCACTGATCATGAAGCCGAAAGTGCTGCTGCTCGACGAGCCCTTCGGCGCGCTCGATCCCGGCACCCGCAAGTCGATGCACGAGCTGGTCGGCGAGCTGTGGGAAGAAAACCGCATGACCATCGTCATGGTCACGCATGACCTGCCCGAGGCCTTCCTGCTCGGCACCCGCGTCATCGCCGTCGACCGCCGGCGCAACGACCCGCAGGCGCCCGAGCGCTTCGGCGCCACCATCGTCTCCGATTTCGAAGCCAAGTGCCGCAGCGTGCGCGAATCCAGGGCCTTTGAGGCGGAGCGCGAAAAGGTCCGCCTCGCCCTCCTCGCCGGCACATCCCCCGCCGTGGGCGCCCCGGCCGTCCCGGCATTCGAGACCGCTTTAGTGAAGGACTGACAGCAATGGCCGACAAGCGCTTCCATCTCGCCTGGTTCATGAACTTCACGCCCGACGAATGGCGCGAGCCGTTCGGCCAGGGCGGCAATCCATGGGACGGCCAGTTCTACATCGAAATGGCCCAGGCCATGGAACGCGCCTGCTTCGATCTCATCATGATCGAGGACAAGCTGATGGTGCCCGAGACCTTCGGCGGCTCGCGCGACCTCTCGCTCAAGCACGCCATGATGGTGCCGAAGGCCGATCCCGCGCCGCTGGCTGTGGCGATGGGCATGGCGACCAAGCATCTCGGCGTGGTGGCGACGCTCTCCACTATGGCCTACCCGCCCTTCATGCTGGCGCGGCTGTGCTCGACCATCGACAGCCTCACCAAGGGCCGTTTCGGCTGGAACGTCGTCACCTCGGCCGAGGACCTGATGGCGAAGAATTTCGGCATGGACAAGCTGCCTCCGCGCGAGGACCGCTACGCCATGGCCGAGGAATACATGGAAGTCTGCGACAAGCTGTTCAACAGCTGGGAGCCGGACGCCGTGGTGCTCGACCGCGCCAATGGCATCTATGCCGACGGCTCCAAGGTCCACACCATCGACCACAAGGGCACCTATTACCAGGTGCGCGGCCCGCTCAACACCGTGCCCTCGCCGCAGCGCCGCCCGGTCTATCTGCAGGCCGGCGCCTCGCCGCGTGGGCGCGACTTCGCCGCCCGCTATGCCGACGCCATCGTCTCGGTGGCCAATGGGGTCGAGGGCATGAAGGCGTTCCGCGCCGACATCCGCGCCCGCGCCGCCGCCATCGGTCGCGACCCCGACGAGATCAAGGTGTTCTTCTGCATCACGCCGAGCCTCGGCGAGACCGAGGAGGAAGCCCGCGCCCGCTTCGACCGCGTGACCTTGTCCGACAATTTCGCCAATGACGTGCTGATCTCTATTTCGGCCATCACCGAGATCGACTTCGCCCAGTTCGACCTCGACCAGCCGCTACCGGAAAAGCTCGTCACCAATGGCGAATCCGGCACGCTCGACAAGTTCCAGCAATGGGGCTCCGGCAAGACGCTGCGCCAGCTGGCGGCCGATGGCGGCGGCGGCCTCGTCTCTTCGCTGGAACTCATCGGTACGCCGGCGCAGGTGGCGCAGAAGATGGGCGAGGCGATGGAAGAGGTCGGCGGCGACGGCTTCCTCATCACCACACCAGTGCTGCGCGTCTCCCGCCGCTACATCACCGAAATCTGCGACGGGCTGGTGCCGGAACTGCAGAGGCGCGGCCTCACCCGCACCGAATACAAGCACCAGCTGCTCCGCGACAATCTGCGCGAGTTCTGATCGGCGATCCCACATCCGCGAACCAAGGGCGCGGCACGCCGCGCCCCGCATCAGCGCCGGCAAGGCTCCGGCAGAAGGAGAAGGGCATGCCCCCCCCGTGCTCGCCGCTCGACGGCGCTCCCGCCACCACACCTCCCGCCGTCACGCGGGAGGGCTTTCGCAACGCCATGGCGCGCCTGGGCGCGGCGGTGAACATCGTCACGACAGACGGGCCGGGCGGGCGCCACGGCTTCACCGCCTCGGCGGTGTGCTCCGTCACCGACAGCCCGCCGACCCTGCTGGTCTGCCTCAACAAGGGCTCCTCGGCGGCCGGCCCGGTACATGCCAATGGCGTCGTCTGCATCAACACGCTGGCGGCGGGGCATGAGCCGCTGTCCAACCTGTTCGGCGGCCGCACCCCGCCGGAGGAGCGCTTTGCCAGCGGCACCTGGCGCGTGGCGGCCACCGGCGCGCCGATGCTGGTCGGGGCGGTGGTCGCCTTCGATTGCCGCATCGTCCGCACGGTCGAGGTCGGCACCCATAATGTGCTGTTCTGCGAGGTGGTCGGCGTCGCCGAAGGCGGCTCGAATGAGAGCCTGATCTATTACAGCCGCCGCTACCACACGCTGTCCGGACCCACCGACGACTGACGCGCCCCGTGCGCGCGCCTCAGCTGCCGCGATAGGTGGAATAGCTCCACGGCGTCACCACCAGCGGCACATGATAGTGCCCTTCCGGTTCGGCGATGCCGAAGCGGAGCGGCACCGTGTCGAGGAAGGCCGGGCCGGGCAGGTCGAGGCCGCGCGCGGTGAAATAGGCGCCGATATGGAACACCAGCTCGTAGCGCCCCGCCCGCAGCGGCGCGCCCGAGATCAGCGGCGCGTCGGTGCGCCCGTCCGCATTGGTCGTGGCTTCCGCCAACAAGGCCCGCGCGCTCGCCCCCACCTCGAACAGTTCCACCCGCACGCCCTGCGCCGGCCCGCCCTTGTGGGTGTCGAGCACATGGGTGGACAGCCGCCCATGCACCTTTGGCAGGCCCGGCCCCTGCACCCGCTCCACCAGCCGCAGCGCGGTGATATGGCCGATCTCGACCAGCGCCGAGGCGAGTTCCGCTTCCCGCCCCTGCAGCAGCCGCGCCTCGAAAGCGTCGAGCAGCGCATCGCGGGTCTGCCGCCGCACGCAGATGACGAAGGGAAAGCCGAAGCGGGCGCGATAAGCGGCGTTCAGCCGCTCGAACCGCGCGAATTCCTCGTCCGACAGCCGGTCGAGCCCCAGCCCCGCCTGCTCCGCCACCGAGGCGGGAGCGATGTCGCCCGCCCGCGCCGCCTTGCCGGCGAGATCGGGATGCGCAGCCACGAAGGCGACCCGCTCCGCCTCCGGCCGCGCCCACACGACAGCCATCAGCGCCTCATGCAGCGCTGAGACCGTGTCGAACGGCGCATGGGCGAAAGCGGCCGCCGCTACCCATGGCGCATGCTCGAAAATGCCGTCCAGCGCGGCGATGAAGCCATCCCGGTCGAGGGCGTTCAAGGCGTCGAGGGAAAGGGGCTCGTGCACGGTCACTCCTCGCTTGTCACCGCTGGCTGGAACGGGTCGCCGGGCCGGTCGCGATCATAGACGCAGCGCCCGGCGATATAGGTGGCGCGCACCGCCCGGTCGTCGCCCAGCGTCATCAGAAGGAACAGCAATTCCTCGATCGAGGCGCAATAGCCGGCACGGAATTCCATGAACGGCGTCGCCTTCGGGTCGAGCACGCAGATATCGGCCTCCAAGCCCGGCGCCAGCCGGCCGATCCTGTCGTCCAGCCCCAGCGCCCGCGCCCCGCCAAGCGTGGCGAGATAGAAGCCCTGCACCGCGTCAAGCTTATGGCCGACCATCGCCGCCACCTTGTAGGCCTCGTTCAGCGTCTGCAATTGCGAGAGCGAGGTGCCGCCTCCCACATCGGTGCCGAGCCCCACCATCACCGGCCGGCGCGGATCGACCGCGTCGAACAGCCGAAACAGGCCGCTGCCCAGAAACAGGTTCGAGGTCGGGCAATGCGCCAGCGCCGCCCCGGCCTGATGGCAGGTGCAGAAATCGCCCTCATGCAAATGGATGCCATGGCCGAACATGGAGCGCGGCCCCACCAGCCCGGCATGGGCATAGACATCGAGATAGGAGGCACGGGCGGGGAACAGTTCGCGCACCCATTCGATCTCGGCCGGGTTCTCGCACAGATGCGTCTGCAGGAAGAGCCCGTCGCGGGTCTTCAGCAGCGCCCCGGCGGCGTCGAGCTGGGCCTCGGTCGAAGTGGGCGCGAAACGCGGCGTAACGCAATAGAGCGCCCGCCCGCGCCCATGCCAGCGCTCGATTAGCGCGAGGCTTTCATCATAGCCGCGCTGGGCGGTGTCGAGCAGGCCGGCCGGCGCGTGACGGTCCATCAGTACTTTGCCGGCGATCATCCGGGCGTCGAACCGTGCCGCCTCCTGGAAGAAGGCGTCCACCGATTGCGGGTGCACGGTGCAGTAAACCATCGCCGTGGTGGTGCCGGCGCGCAGCAATTCGCGCAGGAACAGATGCGCCACCCGGCGGGCATGGCCGGCATCGGCGAAGCTCATCTCGGCGGGGAAGGTGTAGGTCTCCAGCCATTCCAGCAATTGCGTGCCGAAGGCGCCGATCACCTGCATCTGCGGGTAATGCACATGCGCGTCGATCAAGCCGGGAAGGATGAGGTGGTCGGGGTAATGCGTGACCTCGATGCCGGCGGGCAGCGCGTTCTTCAGCTCGGCATAGGGGCCGAAGGCGGTGATGAGCCCACCCTCGATCACGACAATCGCGTCGTCATGATACTCCAGGCAGCCGCGCGAGGGCTGCTCGAACGGATTACCCGCTAGCGTCGCCGCGGGCCCGCGCAGCGCCATTGTTCGGCCCGGCATGCTCATGGTGTGGCGTCCTTTGCAGCGTGCGAGGGCAGCCGCGCATAGAGCTCGTCGGCCATGAACGGCGTGGCCCGCAGCCGCACGCCGGTGGCGTTGAAAATCGCGTTGGCCAGCGCCGCCGCCACCGGGTTGAACGGGCTCTCGCTCATCGACTTCGCCCCCATCGGGCCGATGCAATCATGCGTATCGGCAAAGAAAACGTCCGTGCGCGGCACATCGGCGAAGGCGGGAATGTGGTAGCCGCGAAAGCTGGGATTGGTCACCGCGCCCTGCCCATCCATCATCAGCCGCTCATAGAGCGCCGCGCCGATCGCCTGCGCCACCCCGCCCTCCACCTGCCCCCGGCACTGCATGGGGTTGACCACCGTGCCGGCATCCGCGCCATGCACCGAGCGCAGGATGCGGATCTCGCCTGTGCGGGCATGCACCGCCACTTCAAAACCCTGCACGTTGAAGGCGACCGAGCGCGGCGTGCCCGAGGCATCGCCCACAGCCTCCAGCGGCGCCAGAGCGGCGAGCGCGATCCGCTTCTCCCCCGCCACCACGGCCTCGCCCTCGATCCGGCAATCCCCGGCTGCCACGCCCAGAAGGCCGGCGGCGGCCTCCCGGATCATCCCCGCCAGAGCCTTGGCGGCCGCCTGCGTCGCCGCGCCCGCCACCACCGTGCCGGTCGAGCCATAGGCGCCGGTGTCGTGCTCGACATGGGCGGTGTCGGACTGGCGCACCAAAATCTGCTCCGGCCGGGCGCCGAGCAGCGTCGCGGCGATCTGCACATGCACGGTCGTGGTGCCGTTGCCGAATTCCGCAGTGCCGGTGAGAAGTTCGTAGGTGCCGTCGGGCATCAGCGTCAGCCGCGTCTGCGCGACATGGCCCCGCGGGGGAATGGTGTCGATCATCGCCGCAGCGAGGCCCCGCCCCACACGCCAGTCGGCGCCAAGCCGCGAGGGTGAGGGCGTGGGCGTGGGCGTGGGCGTCGTCAGCGCCGCCTCTACCCGGTCGAGGCACTGGTCGAGCCCGTAGCTGCCCATTTCCACATCGTGATGCGGCGCGCCGGAGGACACCATCGCCTCGCCCGGCCGCACCATGTTCAGCCGGCGCAGCGCGACGGGGTCCAGGCCGAGCTTGTGCGCCAGCTCGTCCATGGCCGATTCCACCGCGAAGATGGTCTGGCTCAGACCATAACCGCGAAAGGCGCCGCTCGGCAGGGAATTTGTATAGACCGACCAGCCCTCCACCTTCTTGTTCGGGCAGCGATAAAGCGCGACGCTCTCGCCCGAACCGTGGAAAAGCACGCCGGTGGCATGGTTGCCATAGGCGCCGGTGTTCAGCAGCATCCGCATGGAAAAGGCGGTCAGCCGCCCGTCCCGCGTCGCGCCGAGCTTCACCGTCACCTTCATCGGGTGGCGGCTGGTGGAGGCGGCGAATTGCTCGGCGCGGGTATATTCCAGCTTCACCGGCCGCCCGGTCTTCAGCACGGCGAGCGCTACGATATCCTCGGTCAGCATTTCCTGCTTGCCGCCGAAGCCGCCGCCCACCCGCGCGGCGAAGACGCGCACGCCCTCGCGCGGCAGATCGTAGAGCGCGGCCAGCGCGTCGCGGGTGAGAAACGGCGTCTGGGTGGAGCTGCGGATCACCAGTCGCCCCTCACCATCGCGCCAGCCGATGCAGCCATGGGTTTCCAGATGCGCGTGCTGCACACGCTGGCTCTCATAGGTCGCCTCGTGGATCACATCGGCCTCGCCGAAGCCGGCGGCGATATCCCCCACCTCGCCGGACAGCGCCGCGACGATGTTGCGCGAGGGGTCGGCGATGCGGCTGTCCGGCCCCTTCTCGCCATGCACCAGCGGCGCACCGGGCGCCATCGCCTCTTCAGGGTCGAACACCGCCGGCAGAAGCTCATAGTCGACCCGGATCGCCGCGCATGCCGCCTCGGCCGCGGCTTCGCTCACCGCCACCACGGCGGCCACGCGCTGGCCGATATGGCGCACCACATCGTCGAGCACGCGGGTGTCGTCGACATCGTCGGTGGCGTGGTGATGGCGCGCGGTGGAGAACAGCCGGTGGGGCGCATCCTTATGGGTCAGCACCGCGACGACGCCGGGCAAAGCGAGCGCGGGCGAAGTCTCGATGGCGCGGAGGCGCGCATGCGGGTGCGGTGAGCGCAGCAGCTTCATGTGCAGCAGCCCCGCCAGCTCCCCCTCCGGCGCGACATCCATGGTGTAGCGCGCGGCGCCGGTCACGATGGCCGGCCCCGCCGGCGCCGGAACACTGCGGCCGACGCGGCCCTCCTGCGCGTCGGCCTCCACCGTCACCACGCCGCCCACCGCATCGGCGATGGCGGCATAGCCGGTGCAGCGGCAGAGATTGCCCTTGAGCGCATCGGGCAGGTCCGCGCGCTGCCCCTGGTCGAGCGCGGCCGAAGTCATCACCATGCCGGCGGTGCAGAAGCCGCACTGGAAGCCCTGCGCCTTGAGGAAGGCGTCCTGCATCGGGTGCAGGCCCTCCCCTGCAGCCGTGCCGGCCAGCCCCTCGATGGTGGTGACGACCCGCCCCTCGGCGCGGAAGGCGGGGGTGATGCAGCTGTGCACCGGCCGCCCGTCGAGATGCACCGTGCAGGCGCCGCAATCGCCGGCGTCGCAGCCCTTCTTCACCCCGAACCAGCCCAGTTCCCGCAGCAGGGTGCGCAGGCACTGGCCGGGACGAGCTTCAGTATCAAAGGCGCGGCCATTGACGGTGAGCCTCACGCGCCTTCCTCCGCCAGTTCGTCGCGGATTTCCCCCGCCAGCAAAGCGGTCATGTGGCGGCGCCAGTCGGGGCGGCCGTGCATGTCGTCATAATAGAGGGGCTCGGGGATGGTCGCCGCCAGCCCGGCGGCGAGCGCGTTGGAATCGGGCACTCCGGCAAACGCCAGTCGCACCGGCCGGCGGGTCGACGCAGTAATGGTGAGAACAAAGGTGCCGTCCGTATCGTGGGTGCCGATCAGCAGCACGCCGGAACGCCCCAGCGGGGTCAGCGAGGCGCGGCGGAAGGCGGCCCGCCGGCGCAGCGCCGCAGCGGGAAGATGAACCGCCCGCAGCACCTCGCCGGGCGCCAATGCCACCTCGCGCGGCCCGCGCACGAAATCGGCGATCCTGACCCGCCGTTCGCCGCCACCGGGCGCCCACAGCACGCCCTCACCCTCAAGCGCGGCAGCAAGGGAGATCATCGGTCCGGCCGGCAGGCCGAGGCAGATATTGCCGCCGACCGTCGCCATGTTCCAGATCTTGAACGAGGCGAGGAAGGCACGGCAGCACTCCCGGATGAGGAAGGCCGCCCGCCACTCCATCGGCGCCTCGAAGCCGTTGAGCTCCTCAATCGTGCAGGTGGCGGAGAGAGTGAGCCCGTCCGCATCGGCGCGCAGCGGTTCCCAGCCGAGGCCGGCGAGGTCGATCAGCCGGCGGATGGAGGGCTGCGGTTCGGAGAACAGCCAGGTGCCGCCGCCGAGCACGGCATCGCCCTCGCGCGCCGGCGGCAGTTCGGCCCGCCCGCGCGGGCGCAGCACATCCGTGACCGCGTTGAGGTCCATCCGCCGATCCCCGTCGCCGTTCCCGTCGCCCGCTCAGCCGCGCCCCACAGTGCAGACGATCTGGCCGTGCGGCTCGTCGGTCGGGGTGAACACCTGACCGTCAAAGGCGCGGCCGAAGGGCGAGAGGTCGATCGGCAGATAATGCTTGTTCGGGCAGGCCATGGAGATTTCCGCCACCTCGGGCACGGCGGCCAGCACCGCCTCGCCCATCTGGTACAGCGTCGCCTGCACGCCGGGGCTGTAGGTGGTGGCGAACACCTTCAGCGCCGCGTCCAGCACCGCTGCATTGGCGGCTTCATAGCTGGCCGGCACGCCGCTCCAAAGCCACTGCGCCTCCATGGCGGTGGCGAACAGCCGGTCGGCGGTCGGCTTCAGTGTCGTCGCCTCGTCGAACCAGTAGTCTTCCCAGCCGGACTGGGTGGTCTTGAGGAAGGTGAAGCCGTCGACCCCCGAGGCGAGGCGGGTGCCCTCGCGGGTGGCCGCCAGCGTCACGGTGGGCTTGCCGTTGCCGTCGAGCACGAAGGCATGGTCGTGCGGGGCGCCCTCCACGTCGATCCGCCGCCATTTCGTCTCGTGCGCGGAAATGTCGACACCGGCGACATGGGGGTAGCGGTCGAGGAAATACTGCGCCAGCGCGCCGGCGAACACCTCGTTCTCCGCGCCGACATGGTCGCGGGCGACGATGTTGATGATGTTCTTGATCGAATCGGTGGCGATCACCTGCCGGTTGTCGCCCTGCGTGTAGGCCGCCGTGAAATCGCCGGTCAGCATCGCCTGGACGGAAAGCTCGCGCACCTCGTGGCGGGCGCTGTCGCGCTGCACCCGCATGATGCGCACGCGGCCCTTGCCATAGCTGTTGGAAATGAGCGGCATGGGCACTGTCCCCCAAGGAGCGGATTTATCGGCGGATCGGTCGGCTACACGGTTGCGCATGCGAAACCGGTGCCAGTCTGGCACCGCGGCGCGCCGCGCGGAAGTCACCTAGACCAATGGGACCGAAACGCCGCAGCGTTGCCGCAGGCGGGCAAGGGCGCGGCGGAATACCTCCGCGTCCTCGCGTGCCTGCGCCAGCACGATCGCGCCCTGAATGCCGATGAGGACTTCCTCGGCCCGCTCCATCACATCGTCGGCGAGGCCGTTGCGGCGCAGTGCCGCCGCAAGCGCCATCTGCCAGCGCCAGAAATAGGCATCGATGATGACCGCGAAGCGTCCACGGGTAGCGCCCAGGGCGAAGGCGCCGAGAAGGCAGCTGCGCCGGCCGGAGCGGAAATAGGCATCGACATTGGTGAACATCGCGTCGAGGCTCGCACTCGCCCCGCCGGTTTCACCCCCGCCGTTACCCTCGCCCAGCGGGGCGAAGATCTCGCGCTCGAACCAACCATCGATATCGGCCAGCACCGCCGCCGCCATCTCTTCCTTTCCGCCGGGAAAGAAATGGTAGAGGCTGCCCTTGCCCAGGCCAGTGCGCTGGGTGATCAGCGCCAGGCTGCTGCCCTCATAGCCATGCTCGCGAAACACCTCGCCCAGCAAGGGCACGATATCGCGCCGCTCGGCGATGAGGCGGGCCATCAGGGCGCTTTCATCGGATAGGGCGTGCCAGTGAAGCGGTGGAACAGCGCCGCTATCCCCACCATCGCCAGCGCACCGACGGCCACCGGCATGAACAGGAACGCCCAGTTCGGATCGGCGGCGAAGACCAGCAGCGGGTCGGCGCCGGCCGGCGGATGGGTGATGCGCAGCAGCGCCATCAGCGAAATGGCCACGCCGACGGCGAAGGCGGCGGCCCACCAGTTTCCCGGCAGCACCATGTGAAGCGCGATCGCCGACGCCGTCGCCACCAGATGGCCGCCCACTACATTGGCCGGCTGCGACAGCGGGCTGTTGGGCACCGAGAACAGCAGCACGCTGGTGGCGCCGAACGGCACCATGAGCAAGGGCGTGCCGGCATAGAAGCTCAGCGCCCCGGTGACGCCGATGGCGATCATGGCGCCGAGGCCGGCGAGCAGGGCGGCGCGCGGCGTGTGCGGAGGCTGATGGCGGTGGAGATAATGACGCATATCAATGTACCAATCGGCTTAGAGTTTACCGAACAGTACAGACCGTACCCCACCCTGTCCAGCGCGGAAGCGGGTGGCGCGTGCCCGGCGGCCGGGCCAACATACGCTCCCCCTGCGCTCAAGCCGAGTTTGCCATGACCACCGCTTCCCCTGTCGCTTCCGCCCCCTCCGGGCCTGTGGCACGCCCCTTTCGCCTCGACGGGCGCGTCGCCCTCGTCACCGGGGCGGGGCGCGGGCTCGGCTTCGAGATGGCGAAGGCGCTCGCCGCGGCCGGTGCGCGGGTGGTGATCAATGGCCGTCACGCCGGCCGGCTTGAGGCCGCGGCGGCGGCCCTCACCGGCGCCACCGGCCGCCCCGTCGCCATCGCGCCCTTCGATGTCGCCGACCACGCCGCCGGGCGCGCGGCGATCGCCGCCCTCGTCGGCGAACACGGCCGGCTCGACATATTGGTCAACAATGTCGGCGCCCGCGACCGTCGCCCGCTGAAGGATTTCGTCCCGGGCGAGGTGGAAGCCCTCTTTGCGGCCGATCTCGTCGGGCCGATGCTGCTGGCGCGCGAGGCGGCCGAGCACATGGCCACGCACCGGCATGGTCGGCTGATCACCGTCACATCGATCGCCGCCCACATCGCCAACCGGCACGACCCGGTCTACACCGCCGCCAAGGCCGGCCTCGGCGGGCTGATGCGCGCGCTGGCGGTCGACTATGCCAAGGCGGGGATCACCAGCAATGCCATCGCGCCCGGCATGTTCGCCACCGAAACCAATGCCGGCCTGGTCGCCGATGCCAACTTCTCCGCCTTTGTCGATATCCGCGTGCCGCTCGGCCGCTGGGGCCGGCCGGAGGAAATCGGTGCGGCCGCCGTGTTCCTGGCCTCGGATGAAGCCTCCTTCGTCAATGGTCATGTTCTCGTCGTCGATGGCGGCCAATCGGTAAGAATGTAGCGGGTCGCCACAGCATCTTTTCGATCCGGGTGATTTCTCTGCGACGTGAAACGCTTTAGAAAGCCGCGCAGCACCTGATGGAGCGGAGAGAAACGGATGAGCTTCAGCGATGAACTGCGGCAGGAGAACGCGCAGGACTGGCAAGCCTGCGTCGATCACCGTTTTGTCCGCGAGATCTTCACCGGCACGGTGCCGCCTGAGATGATGCGCCGCTATCTGGCGCAGGACTACCAGTTCATCGACGGCTTCGTCGCCCTGCTCGGCATGGCGATCGCCACCGCCGACCGTTTCGACTCCCGCATCCGCTTCGCGCAGTTCGCGGCGATGATCACCAGCGACGAGAACACCTATTTCCAGCGTGCCTTCGTCGCGCTTGACGTGCCGGAGGCCGAGCGTGCCCACCCGGTGCTGACGGCGCCGACCACCGGCTTCCAGGCCTTGATGAGGGACGCCGCCGCCAGCCGGGACTATGCCAGCTGCCTGGCGGTGCTCACCGTGGCCGAATGGCTTTACTTGAGCTGGGCGGACCGCCCCAGCGAAGAGCTGCCGCCCGACTTCGTGCATGCGGAATGGATCACCCTGCACAATAATGACGGCTTTCGCAGCTTCGTCATCTGGTTGCGCAGTGAACTGGACCGCATCGGCGCAGCTGGCGACGCGGTCCGCCGGGCCGATGCCGCCGCCTTCTTCCGCCGCGCCGTGACGCTGGAGCGGGCTTTCTTCGATCACATCTACGAGTGATTCGATACAACCCGCTGTGCAACCCCTGACGTCCAAGGATTGTACTTCACGGCGAGCTTCATCAAGAAATTGTGCGCAGCTGTCTGTGTCTCGTTTATTTCTCCGCAGCCTTTCCTCGCGCGCGCGAGGTGCCAAACGCCAATACATGCGACCACTGTCGCCATGCGGAAAGCCGCGATCGGACGAAGCGAAAAACCTTTGCCGCCGCAGGACTTCATTCGACTTGACGCAACGGCCACCGCAACATCGCACCATGCCGCCGGAAGCCTCCATAAATAGAGACTCACCCGGGCTAGTTTTCATGTCGAAGCAGAGAAACTGCCACAGCGATGCCGCTTTGCTTGTCGATTGCTTATTGACGTTTCGATGGTTGATGTTAAATCGATATCAGATTCAATGGAGAAAATAGATGTCTGAGCAGGAAAGCGTGTCGGCCGACTATCTCGGCCTCACCGCGGATGTCGTTGCGGCTTTCGTCGGCAACAACTCGGTGCCCGCCGCCGAGCTTCCGGATCTGATCGCCAAGGTGCATGGCGCCCTGCTTCGTCTCTCCACTCCCGCTCCAGCTGTCGTCGAAGAGGTGCTGAAGCCTGCGGTGCCGGTGAAGAAGTCGGTGACGCCGGAATATATCATCTGCCTGGAAGACGGGCTCAAGTTCAAGTCGCTGAAGCGTCATCTGCGCACGAAGTACAATATGACGCCCGAGGAATACCGCGCCAAGTGGGGCCTGCCGAACGACTATCCCATGGTCGCCCCCAGCTATGCTGAAGCGCGCTCCAACCTGGCGAAGAAGATGGGCCTCGGCCAGCAGCGCAAGAAGCCGGTGCCGGCCCCGGTGCCGAAGCCCCGCGGCCGCGCCAAGAAGGTCGCCTGAGGCACACAGCTCGGCTGAAGCCTGTCATGGCAGCGGCCGTCACGCTGCCAAACGGGTTCGCCCCTTGAGGGCACGGATAGCAAGAAGGCCGCGTCGGCATTGCTCGACGCGGCCTTTTTCTTTGGGTTAAGCCGGCCTCGGCATCCCGGGCCCGGCATCGCCCGCCAGCCAGCGCTCGACGAAGGCCTCCAGCCAGAGACGTATACGGGCATCATGCTGCAGCCGATCGGTGAAATGCGCCCGGCGCGGGCGGGCGCCCGGCAGGTCCAGCCTCTCCCCGCCGCGCACCGTCCAGCGGCACATCATGTGATGCGTCACCTCCGGGTGAAACTGGATGCCATAGGCACGGGCACCGTAGCGGAAAGCCTGGTTGGGAAAGGTTGGCCCCTCCGCCAGAAGCTCGGCGCCTGCGGCGAGGTCGAAGCCTTCGCGGTGCCAGTGATAGACATGATCGGGCCAGTGCGCCGGACCAGCGGGCGCTTGCGGAGCCGGGTCCTGCAGCAGCTGCGTGCCGGCATCGGTGGCGCGGATCGGGTAATAGCCGATTTCGACCAGCCCTTCCGGGTGCGGCGCGACGCGGGCGCCGAGGTGGCGCGCCAGCATCTGCGCGCCGAGGCAGATGCCGAGATAGGGCTTGCCCTCGCGCAGCGGCACGCCGATCCAGTCGATCTCGGCCCGCACATAGTCATGGCAATCATTGGCGCTTTGCGGGCCGCCGAACACCACCGCCCCGGCATGGCCGGCGAGCGTCGCCGGCAAGGCGTCGCCGAGGCAGGGCCGCCTGATGTCGAGCCGGTGCCCGCGCTCGGCCAGCAGCCGCCCGACACGACCGGGGGAGGAATGCTCCTGGTGGAGCACGATGAGAACGGGAAGCGGGTTTTCTGCGAAAGCCATGATCTCGGTGCGGCACGAACCGGGTTGGAACGCTGGGCCCCCACCCAAGCAAGGATGACGCCACGATTCGCCCCGCGCCTCAACCCCGCATATTGCGGGGCGGACGATCAGCCCTCAAAAGCGTCGCGCACGCGCTTGCGGATATCCACCCGGTCGCGGGAGGTGATGTTGAGCAGCTCGGCCGCGCGCCAGACCAGGTTGTCCTCGAACTCGGTCAGCCCGCCATCGGCATAGGCCACCTCGAACATCATCTCCACCACGCGGCGGCGGCCCTCCTCGTCCATGGCGCGGTTGAGCACGCTGGTGAAGGCGTAGAGATCGACCGCCTCGGCATCGCGGGCGATGGCGGCCTCCAGCAGCTTTTCCGCGTCGTCCTCGGAGAGGGTGAAGCGGGCGGCGAGCAGGCGGCGCAGCTTGTCCATCTCGTCGGCGCCGATCACGCCGTCAATCGTCACCACATGCACCAGCAGCGCGGCGGCCGCCAGCCGGTAGTCGTTCTCGGCAAAGGCGGAGGTCTCGCGACCGCCCCCGGCAATCTCGGCAATGAAATCGGTCAGCGAGCGCAGCATGCCGGACGGCTCCTCCTGCGGCGGGTCGATCGGTTCGGCAATGGGATGGGGTCCGGCGGCGGACCTGAACCGTGGGTAACGCAATCACTGCAGGGGCGCAACGGCCGGCCGGTCGCGCGCGCGCGAAGCTGCGGCGTCGGTGCAGGCGCGCCACACCTCGACGCCGCAGCTTGCCAGCAACCCAAGCAAAAAAGCCCGACGGGGTCGAGGAACCCGCCGGGGCGAGGTTACGGTTGGGGCGGGCCCGGGGGCGCCGCCCTCTTCGAGGCCGCCCTATTCGAGATAGTCGGCGTAGCGCGAGACGTGGTCGGCCAGCCCCAGCGCGTGGTTGCGCACCAGCACCTCGGCCGCATTGGTATCGCGCGCTTCCAGCGCCTGGATGATGGCGAGGTGATCCTGAATCGAGCGATCGGCCCGGTTCTCCTCGGCAATGGTCTTGCGGCGGATCATCCGCATATGGGTGAAGAGGTTTTCCGCCAGATTGACCAGGATGCCGTTGCCGCCCATGGCGATGATCGTCTGGTGAAACTGGATGTTCACCTCCGAATATTCGTCGAGCTTGGCATGGGGCCCGCCCGCCTCGTCGAAGGAGGCGAACATCTGCCGCAGCCGGCCGATTTCCTCGTCGCTGGCGTGGACGGTGATCAGCCGCGCCGCGAGGCTTTCCAGCGCCGCCCAGACCTGGATCATCTCGATCACTTCGCGCCGGGTCTTGCGCACCACATAGATGCCGCGCCGCGGCACCGAATGGACGAAGCCTTCGCGTTCGAGCTGGGCCATCGCCTCGCGCACCGGGGTGCGGCTGACGCCGAGGCTCTGGGCGAGCTGGCGCTCGTCGAGGCGCACCTCGTTCGACTGGTCGTAGATGTTGAGCGAGACGATCACCTCCTTCAGCGCGGTATAGGCGCGGTTCTTGAAGGTGGACGTGTCTTCGAGCGGCGCCACGGAGAGCTTGGCCGCTCCTCCATTCACCCGGCGGATGGTGCTTTCGACGCTCATCATGATGCTTCCATCCCCCGCCTGCTGCCGGGCATCGGCCCATGGCATCGGCGATGAAGCTTCGTATCGGCGTAGATCATTGGCGTTGCCTCCCGTCCCCCGAAACGCCGGTTCGCGCTTCCGTCCGCCGGCCACCTTCTGCTGCGTGGCTCGGGCGCCGGAGTGTCCCGCGACCGTTGATGGCCCGATTTCCCTCTCCGGGGGCGAGGGATTCGGCGGAAGAGCGATTGGCCCCGCCCTTCGCCTGGGCGCCCCGAAAGGGATGACGCAAGGTCAGCCCTCTCGCGGCAGAACCCGCCGCGCGATGACGCGCGGCGGGTCGTTCGTGTGCGTGCCTCAGGCCGGCTGGGTGGTGTTGCCACGCAGCTTGCTGAAGCCCATGGCGATCAGCGGCCACAGGCCGGCGATGAGGCCGAGAGCCATGATCGTCGACACCAGCGGGTTCGACCAGAACACCGCGATCGAACCGCCCGAGCCGAGCAGGGACTGGCGGAAGGCTTCCTCGGCGCTGTCGCCGAGAACGATGGCCAGCACCAGCGGCGCCAGCGGGTAGTTCGTCTTCTTCAGGAGATAACCGAGGACGCCGAACACCATCATCATCAGAACGTCGAAGACGTTGTTGTTCACCGTATAGGCACCGATGGCGCAGATCACCAGGATCACCGGGGCGATGATCGAGAACGGAATGCGCAGGATCGAGGCGAACAGCGGCACCGTGGTCAGCACCAGGATCAGGCCGACGACATTGCCGAGATACATGGAGGCGATGAGGCCCCACACGAATTCAGCCTGTTCGACGAACAGCATCGGGCCGGGCTGCAGACCCCAGATCAGCAGGCCGCCGAGCAGGACCGCGGCGGTCGGCGAACCGGGAACGCCCAGCGCCAGCATCGGGAGCATGGCGGCGGTGCCGGCGGCGTGCGCGGCGGTCTCGGGGGCCACGACGCCCTCGATCTCGCCATTGCCGAAGTTCTTGCCGTTCTTCGACACGCGCTTGGCGATGCCATAGGCCATGAAGGAGGCCGGGGTGGCACCGGCGGGCGTGATGCCCATCCAGCAGCCGATGATGCAGGAGCGCAGCGACGTGGCCCAGTATTTGGGCAGCGTCTTCCAGGTCTTCCACACCACCTTCGGGTCGATCTTCGCCGCCTTGCCGCGGAACTCCAGGCCTTCTTCCATGGTGAGCAGGATTTCACCGATGCCGAACAGGCCGATGACCGCGATCAGGAAGTCAAAGCCGTTGAGCAGCTCGGTGACGCCGAAGGTCAGGCGCAGCTGGCCGGTCACCATGTCGAGGCCGACCGCCGCGAGGGCGAAGCCGATCATCATCGACACAATGGTCTTGGCCGGCGGTTCCTTGCTCATGCCGACGAAGGAGGCGAAGGCGAGGAAGTAGACCGCGAATTTCTCGGCCGGACCGAACTGCAGCGCGAACTGGGCGACCAGCGGCGCGATCAGCGTGATCATCACGATGGCGAAGAAGGCGCCGACGAAGGACGAGGTGAAAGCGGCGGTCAGCGCCTCGCCTGCCCGTCCCGAGCGCGCCATGGGATGACCGTCGAAGGTCGTCGCCACGGACCAGGGTTCGCCCGGAATGTTGAACAGGACCGAGGTGATGGCGCCGCCGAACAGCGCGCCCCAGTAGATGCAGGTCAGAAGGATGATCGCCGAGGTGGGCGACATCGAGAAGGTCAGCGGCAGCAGGATGGCGACGCCATTGGCGCCGCCAAGGCCCGGCAGCACGCCGATGATCACGCCGAGCAGGATACCGATCACCATCAGCAGGATGTTGAACGGATCGCCGGCTATGTAGAAGCCGTGATAGAGGTTGATGAAATTATCGACGATCATGGGCGCGTTTCCCTGGGAGCGGCCGCAACCGGCCCCGTCTTATTCTGTTGGCGTTCAGAGTCCGAGCATTGCCTCGATCGGCCCCTTGGGCAGGGGGATCAGGAACCAGCGCTCAAGCGTCAGGTAGAAGAACGCCGGCACACCGACAGCCACCGCCAGCGAGAGCGGGAAGCCGTATTTGCCCAGCCAGGTCATGAACACGACGATCAGCAGGAATGACGGCAGGTAGATGCCGAGGAACGGGATCAGGGCGACATAGATCGTCGCCGGAATGAGCACCCGCAGCACCTGGCCAAGCTGGCCCCATTCGGCGAACAGGCCTGTGGCCTCCTCGCGAAATCCCAGGACAAGGTTGATCAGGCTGCAGATGCAGATGATGAGCCCGACATAGAAGGGAAAGAAGCCGGCCTCGGGGCCATCCGAACCCCAGCCGAAGCCGACGATGACGCTGCCATAGATTACGACGAGGCCGAACAGCATGGTCAGCAGTGCCGTGCCGATCTCGACGGCACGTTGCTTGGGTCCCGCTGCGGCTCCGTGATGAGCCTGTTCCATCAAGATTCTCCGAAAAATTCGCGCAAAAGACCGGCCGGCGGGACAACCCCGTCGGCGGCTCGTTCAGGCTGGATCGCTGTCGCTGTGGTCTCGCAGGCCCGGGGGCGGCCAGGCGGAGGACCCTTCGGTCCCCCGCCCTTCGCCGTGTTTCCACGATTGTCGCAGATTCCGCAGCCGACTAATGGCCGACTGTTCTCGGGCATGCGCGCCTGTTGGGGCGCATCAGTTGCCGGCGATGAAGCCCGCTTCCTGCATCAGACCCTTGTGGGTCGTCTCGGACTGCTCGAGCCAGGCCTTGAACTCGTCGCCGGCCATGAAGGTCTGGTTGAAGGCGCCGTCCTTCATGAGCTGCTTCCACTCGGGAGTCTCACGGACCTTCTTGAACAGCTCGACGAAGTAGGCGACCTGTTCGTCGGTCACGCCCGGGGGCATGAAGACGCCACGCAGCATCAGATATTCCACGTCGAGACCGGCCGACTTGCAGGTCGGCACCGAGGACCAGGACAGGTCGCCCTGGATCTTGTCGGTGTAGGGAAGCGGCTTGGAGTCGAACACGCAGAGCGGGCGCACCTTGTCGCCGCGCCACTGCGAGACGGCCTCGATCGGGTTGTTGACGGTCGAATTCACATGGCCGCCGACCAGCTGCACCGCGACCTCGCCGCCGCCCTTGTAGGGGATGTAGGTCAGCTTCTTGCCGAGCGCCTTCTGGATGGCGACGGTGATGATCTGGTCTTCCTGCTTGGAGCCCGTGCCACCCATCTTGAAGGTGTTGTCCGGGGCGGCCTTGATCGCGGCCTCATATTCCTGCGCGGTCTTGTAGGGCTCCTGGGCGTTCACCCAGAGCACGAACTCGTCCAGCGCCAGCATCGCGACCGGGGTCAGGTCCTTCCAGTTGAAGGGAATGCCTGTCGCGAGCGGGGTGGTGAACAGGTTGGAGAGCGAGATGACGATCTTGTGCGGATTGCCCTTGTTGCTCTTCACGTCGAGGAAGCCCTCGCCGCCGGCGCCGCCGGACTTGTTGATGACGACCAGCTGGGTCGACATCAGGTCATGCTTGGCGATGATGCCCTGGAGCGTGCGGGCCATCTGGTCGGCGCCGCCGCCGGTGCCGGCGGGCACGATGAATTCAACCGGCTTGGTGGGTTCCCAGGCGGCCGCGGCGGGCAGCATGGACAGGGCCGTCATGCCAAGAGCGGTCACGGCACCGAGGCCGAGAGCATGCAGATGTTTCATTTGGCGTTTCCTTCCCAAAGGGTTTGGCGAACGGCCGACTCATTGGCTGGTCGGCTCTTTGTTTGGGCCTCTCCTCGCGTCCTGGGGACGGGGCGAGACCTCGATAACCGGGGACTTTGTTGTGTCTCTCCGCCGGATATTCTGTGGAATAACTTGTACCAAGAATAAGCCGAAGCCAAGTGCTAATTCTAAAGTTCAATGTTGCGACGCAAGGTCAGCTGGTATTACGTATTATGATTATTATGTATCTGGCATACCGGCTTTGGTATACCTAATAATTCATAATGTGCGTCTGAATACGTTATTAATCAAACCATTGGCCCGAAAGCCTTTTTTCGCGGGCTTCTTCACCCGCACCGGCGCGCTGCCAGCCCTGCGAGCGCCCCGCAAACCGGCAGCGGCGGCTCTCGCACCGCGAGCATGCCGGTCCACGCGAATACATGAGCATACCCATTTCGCCCGATTTTGCCCCAAGCTCGCCCACTTTGTCGCCATATTGTTGCGGTGCAACACAGCGTTGCGGGAGCGGGCGGAGGATTTTCGGCGTTTCTGACCCGCGTCACCACCCGCCCTCGCACGGCAGATCGGGACAAGCCCGGCCCCTGCCACCCACGCCGGGTCGCGGCGCGGAATCGTTTTTGCTAGGAGTCACCCGAATGGCTCCCGTGCCGGCGACGGCGCGAAACGGAGCGACCCACCTCCCGTCCCGGCCACGGGACACCACGGAGACATTGTCCACATGACCAGCCGCGTGATTCCGGTGGCTCCCTTCACCCTCACCGTCTTCGGGGCGACCGGCGACCTTGCCCGCCGCAAGCTCATTCCGGCGCTCTTTCACCGCGACCTCGACGGCCAGATTCCCGACGATGCCACCATCATCGGCGTCTCGCGCCGCGCGCTGAGCGACGACCAGTTCCGTGCCTTCGCCCGCCAGGCCCTCAGCGACCATATCCCGGCGAGTGAGCTGGAAGGGCCGGAGGTCGACCGCTTCCTCGCCCGCCTCTCCTATGTCGCCGCCGATGCCGACGCCGATGGCGGCTGGCCGGAGCTGGCGCAGCGCGTCGAGGCCTTCCCGGAACATATCCCGGTCTATTATCTCGCCACGGCCCCGCATCTGTTCGGGCCGATCTGCGAGCGGCTGGGTAAATACGGGCTCTCCCGCAATGGCCGCGTCGTCATCGAGAAGCCGATCGGCAAGGACCTGAAGTCCGCCGTCGCGCTTAACGAGCAGATCGGCCGCATCTTCCCGGAAGACCGCGTCTATCGCATCGACCATTATCTGGGGAAGGAGACGGTGCAGAATCTGATGGCGCTGCGCTTCGCCAACGCCCTGTTCGAGCCGCTGTGGAACAACGCCCATATCGACCATGTGCAGATCACGGTGGCCGAGGCGCTCGGCGTCGAGGAGCGGGCCGGCTATTACGACACCGCCGGCGCGATGCGCGACATGGTGCAGAACCATATTCTCCAGCTGCTCTGCCTCGTCGCCATGGAGCCGCCCGCCTCGCTCGACGCCGATGCGGTGCGCGACGAGAAGCTGAAGGTGCTGCGCGCCCTCAAGCCGATTGACGACCAGAACATGGCGGCCGTCACCGTGCGCGGCCAGTACCGCGCTGGCGCCTCGGCCGGCGGGGCGGTGGCCGGCTATCTCGAGGAGCTCGGCTCCTCCACCAGCAGCACCGAGACCTTCGTCGCGGTGAAGGCGGAAGTGGAAAACTGGCGCTGGGCCGGCGTGCCGTTCTATCTGCGCACCGGCAAGCGGCTCGCTTCGCGCGTTTCCGAGATCGTGGTCGGCTTCAAGCCGGTGCCGCATTCGGTGTTCGACGCCAATGTCGGGCCGATCGAATCGAACCGGCTGGTCATCCGCCTGCAGCCGGACGAGGGCGTGAAGCTGTGGCTGATGATCAAGGATCCCGGCCCCGGCGGCATCCGCCTCACCCATGTGCCGCTCGACATGAGCTTCGCCAAGGCGTTCAAGGTCCGCAATCCAGATGCCTATGAGCGGCTGATCCTCGATGTGGTGCGCGGCAACCAGACCCTGTTCATGCGCCGCGACGAAGTCGAGGCCGCTTGGAAATGGGTGGACCCGATCCTGCAGGCCTGGCGCGGCGCCAAGGAACCGCCGCGGCCCTACACCGCCGGCACCTGGGGCCCCTCGGCCGCCATCGCCCTGATCGAGCGCG
This sequence comes from Xanthobacteraceae bacterium 501b, assembly GCA_000378025.1. Classification (GTDB taxonomy): domain Bacteria; phylum Pseudomonadota; class Alphaproteobacteria; order Rhizobiales; family Xanthobacteraceae; genus Ancylobacter. The sequence goes on along the minus strand of KB899087.1, from coordinate 4,450,334 downwards.
ACGGCCGCACGTGGCTGGAGGACGGCGCCTGACGGCGCCTTGAGGCTGGAGGACGGCGCCTGACGGCGCATTGAGGCTGGAGGACGGCGCCTAAGGGCGCCTGCTGTGAGACGGCGCCCCGCCGGGACGTGTGGGCGCTCAATCAGACGTGTGGCGGCCGGCCTCCGGTCGTCGCACAACTGCCCTATACTCGGGACGGACGGCGCACCGCGTCGCCACGGGTAAAGGAGCCGGCTTTGGGCCGGCACGAGAGGGAGCACGCAGACGCATGCCGGAACTGCACGAATTGAAGGACAGCGCCGAGGTGGCGCGCGCCGTGGCTGATTTCGTCAGCGCGGCGCTGAGCGCGCGCGTCGCCCGCAGCGGCTATGCCAGTCTCGCCGTTTCCGGCGGGCGCACCCCCACCCGCTTCTTCGAGGAACTCTCCACCCGCGATCTACCCTGGAACAAGATCGCCATCACCCTGGTGGACGAGCGCTGGGTGCGCGAGACCTCGGACCGCTCCAACGCACGGCTGGTGCGCCAGCACCTGCTGCAGAACAAGGCGGCGGCGGCGATGTTCGTGCCGCTCGCCAATGACGCGCCGACACCGGAAGACGGCCTGTTCGCCGTCAACGAGGCGCTGGAGGAGATGTCCTGGCCGCTCGCCTGCGCCATTCTCGGCATGGGCGATGACGGCCACACCGCCTCGTTCTTCCCCGGCGGCGATCATCTGGAAGAGGCGATCGACCCCGACGCGGCGCTCGGCCTCATTCCGATGCGCGCGCCCGATGCCGGCGAGCCGCGCATCACCCTCACACTTCCGGTGCTGCTGGGCGCCGACGCGCTCGCTTTGCACATTGAGGGCGAGGCGAAGAAACCAGTGCTGGAAAAGGCGCTCGGCGAGGGCCCGGCGACCGAAATGCCGATCCGCGCCGTGCTGCGGGCCAAGCCCGGGCTCGACATCTTCTGGTGCCCCTGACACCGGCACGCCCCTCCGGCGACCCGCCCGGGCCGCCGGCCACCAATGAGCGGCCGGAATCGCCGGCCGCTGACGCTTCTGAGGAGAGCCGCATGGCCACTGCCATCCCGTCCAGCGTGAATGCCCGCATCGGCGAAGTCACGGAGCGCATCGCGCTGCGCTCGCGCGACGCCCGCGCGCGTTATCTGGAGCGGATCGCCCTGGCGGCCGAGCGCGGGCCGACCCGGTCAAAGCTCGGCTGCGCCAACCAGGCGCACGGCTTCGCCGCCTGCGGCCCCTCCGACAAGGCCATGCTGAGGCAGGGGTCGGGCGCCAATCTCGGCATCGTCACCGCCTATAACGACATGCTCTCCGCCCACCAGCCCTATGAGAGCTATCCCGAGTTGATCCGCAGCGCGGCGCGCCGCGCCGGCGGCACCGCACAGGTGGCCGGCGGCGTGCCCGCCATGTGCGACGGCGTCACCCAGGGCGAGGCCGGCATGGAATTGTCGCTGTTCTCGCGCGACGTGATCGCGCTCTCGACGGCGGTGGCCCTCTCGCACCAGACCTTCGACGCCGCCGTGTTTCTCGGCATCTGCGACAAGATCGTGCCCGGCCTCGTCATCGGCGCGCTGTCCTTCGGCCATCTGCCGGCGGTGTTCATCCCCGCCGGGCCGATGACCTCGGGCCTGCCGAACGACGAGAAGGCCAAGATCCGCCAGCTCTTCGCCGAGGGTAAGGTCGGCCGCGACGCGCTGATGGAGGCCGAGAGCCAGTCCTATCACGGGCCGGGCACCTGCACCTTCTACGGCACCGCCAACACCAACCAGATGATGATGGAGATCATGGGCCTGCATTTGCCCGGCGCCTCCTTCGTCAACCCCAACACGCCGCTGCGCGACGCACTGACCACGGCGGCGGCGGAGCGGGCGATGGCGATGACCGCGCTCGGCAACGACTATGTGCCGGTTGGCCGGATGCTGGACGAGAAGGCGTTCGTCAACGGCATTGTCGGCCTGCATGCCACCGGCGGCTCCACCAACCACACGCTGCACATCGTCGCCATGGCGGCAGCGGCGGGCATCCGCCTCAGCTGGGACGACTTCTCCGATCTCGCCGACGTCACCCCGCTGCTCTGCCGCGTCTATCCCAATGGCAAGGCGGACGTGAACCATTTCCACGCCGCCGGCGGCATGGGCTTTGTCATCGGCGAGCTTCTCGCCGACGGCAAGCTGCATGCCGATGTAGAAACCGTGTGGGGCGGCGGGCTCGACGCCTACACCCAGGAGCCGATGCTGAACCCGGACGGCACGCTCGGCTGGCGCGAAGGCACCACGGCGAGCGGCGACGAGGCGGTGCTGCGCGGCGCCAGGGCGCCGTTCCAGGAGACCGGCGGGCTGAAGCTGCTCGCCGGCGAGCTTGGCCGGGCTGTCATCAAGACCTCGGCCATCGCGCGCGAGCGCCACATCATCGAGGCCCCGGCCCGCGTCTTCCACAGCCAGGAGGAACTTCAGGCGGCGTTCAAGGCCGGCTCGCTCACCGGCGATTTCATCGCCGTGGTGCGTTTCCAGGGGCCGAAGGCCAATGGCATGCCGGAGCTGCACAAGCTGATGCCGCCGCTCGGCGTGTTGCAGGACCGGGGCCACAAGGTCGCACTCGTCACCGATGGGCGCCTGTCGGGTGCGTCCGGCAAGGTGCCGGCGGCCATCCATGTCACCCCGGAAGCCGCCGATGGCGGCGCCATCGCGCTGATCCGCAATGGCGACATGATACGGCTCGACGCCGTCAGCGGCACCCTGAAGGTTCTGGTCGAGCCGGAAATCTGGGCTGAGCGGGCGCCGGCCTCCGCCAATCTCGCCCCCTCGCATGTCGGCGTCGGGCGTGAGCTGTTCGCCGCCTTCCGCGCTGCCGTCGGCACGGCGGATACGGGCGCGAGCATCTTCGCGGTGTGAGCCGAAAAGCGTCATCCCGGATCGGCCCATGGCCGTCCGGGATCACGCATGACGGTTCAGTAAAGCGGGCCGATCTTGCCGAGCGGCAGCACGCCGAGCATCACCCGCCCATCGCGGAAGGCGAAGGGAAAGGAACTCGCCTTCTGGCCGTCCACCGTGGTCGGCATCCCCGCCATCATCATGGCGGGAGCGAGATTGGCCAGGAAATCGGGCATCAGCCCCGCCTCCGCCATCGCGGCGAACAGGGGCTGCGCCTTCACCACGGCGAGGTCGAGCCGGCCGTCTGGGCGGTGCTGCGCGTCGAGGCCAAGAGCGCCCGAGGCGCTGAGCGCGCCGCCGCCTCCGGTGATGCGTGCCAGCTCCAGGTTGACCCGCCCGCCGGCCTGCTGCCACAGCGCCAGCCGCTCGGCCGCCGCCATGGTGCGGAAGGGCGGCACCTGCGTCACGCTCGCCTGCACTTCGCCGTCGATCGACTTGGCGGCGATCGCCGCCGCCTGCGCCATCGCGACGCCTGATGTGCGCGCCTGCGGGGTGCTCAGCGCCATGCCGCTGGCGCCGGTGAAGCGCAAGGCGATGTCCAGCGTGCCCGAGGCCTCGCCGGGGTGGTGGCGCACATGCAGTTCCACATGGCGGGCGGAGAACACCGTCGTGCCGCCTTCAGCCAGCGTGTAGTCATTGGCGGCGATGGAGACGCGCTCGGCCTGCCCCTCGCGGCCGACGCCGCTCACCTGCAGCAGCGACCAGTTGGCGGTGATTTCGCGGCCGGTCGCGGTTTCCGTCAGCACGGAGGGCCCCTCGAACTCGGCGATGAGGTGGCGGGGATTCCACACCTGCGCCACCGCATGGGCGCGGCTCATGCGGGCGGTCCACGCGGTGGGGCCGGCGAAGGTCACGCTGGGCGCGGCGCAGATCAGCTCGAACCGGAAGGGAAAACCGCCGAATTCGCGGCTGGCGCAGTTCCACACCCGCCCCTCAGTAGCCTCGCGCGCGATCCAGGCATCGACCTCTGCCGCCGCGCGCTGGGCGCCCCAGTTCCAGGCGAACGACCAGCCGATGCCGAGCACGACCAGAAGCGCGAAAGGCAGCGCGATCAGCCAGCGGCGGCGCCGGGACGCGGCAGGATCGGGGGGGAGGTCGGACACGCTCATGCAGCAACTCCAGGGGTCTCGGGCGGCGCACGCTCTGCCGCCGATGCGGCAGGCTTAAGGCGAGGCGCCGGGCGGGGGTAGGCACGGGCGCCGGCAACCGCCTTCTCTTAGAGCATTTTCGAGCGAAGTGGGTTCCGGTCCGCGTGAAGAAAGGCGTAACGACAAAACCTGAAGCGCGTCCGGTGAACCCGCTTTCACCGGACGCGCTCCAGGACGAGCCCATGTCGCGCGCGCCCCTTGCGCCAGGCCGCCGGGTCGCGCAAGCACAAGTCTGTGCCGCCCTCGCCCGATTCCACCCTCGCAGGTGCCCGCCATGCCAGCCGTCGGCCTCCTCGCCCATCCTCCCGCGCCCGGCGAACCGCTCTGGGTGTTCGGCTATGGCTCGCTGATGTGGAATCCGGGCTTTGCCTATGAAGAACGGGTGCCGGGCAAGCTGATCGGCGCGCACCGTTCCTTCTGCGTCAAATCCGTGCATTGGCGGGGAACGCCGGAAAAGCCCGGCCTGGTGCTCGGCCTCGATCGCGGCGGCGCCTGCGTCGGCATCGCGTTCCGCGTGGCGCGGGATACGGCGGAGGCCACCCTCGCCTATCTGCGCGAGCGCGAGCAGGTGACGAACATCTATCGCGAGGCGGTGCGGCGGGTCTGGCTGAAAGATGGCAGCGGACGCGCCGTGCCGGCCGTGGTGTTTCTGGTCGATCGCGGCCATTCGCAATATGCCGGCCGCCTCAGCGCCGAGGAGCGGCTGCATCTGATCCGGCAGGGCCACGGCATAGGCGGGCCGAATGCCGATTATGTCACCGCCACCGCCCAGCATCTGGCCGAGCTCGGCATCCGGGATCCGGAACTGCGCTGGCTGGTGGAGCGGCTCTGAGCGCGTTGCCCGCGCCAGCCGCTCACATCGGGGCGAGCGCGCCGCTCTCGGCGTCGGGCAGAATGCGCAGGTGGATTTCCTGCGCCCCGGTGGCCATGGCGGCGCTGCGGGCCTTGGCCCCGGCCGGCCCGGTCCACACCGGAATGCGGCGCGTGCCCTCCATCCGCACCGCGATGGCGACGGCGGCGGGATAGTCTGGCGCCTCATCGGCGGCATAGACGGAATACATCTGCCGGCGGCCATCCGTGCCGCGCCAGAGACGGAAGCGCCGCGCCAGCAAACCGCTGGCGCTGAGCGGCCCGGCGTCCTCAAACGAATCAAAGCGGTGCGTGTCGCGTGTCATCATGGGAACAAATCTAGAACATCTGGTTGCGGCGTCAACTCTGCCTGTGGAGGAATCCGCGAAGATGCTGAAGGTTCCCTTGACAACCCCTCTCAAGGTGACGGCAGCCGCCCCGGCTCACGCAATTGCGATGTCACCGCCGGCCAGGCGCGCACCCCGAGCGAGGCGGCGAGGAACTTCACATATTCCACCGCCAGCAGCCGCAGGCTGGCGAGCGGCGCCGGGCCGCCCTCGGTCCGCCGGGGCACCACCGGATAAGGCACGAGGGTGATCCCCGCCGTGGTACGGCGCAGTTCCACCAGCGCGCGCGGCATGTGCCAGGCCGACGTCACCACCAGAAGCGAGTGGAAATGGTTGGCCCGCGCCCATTCCCCGGTCTCGATGGCGTTGCCCTGGGTGTTGAGTGCCGAGCGGCCCAGCTCGACGCAGCATTCCAGCGCCTCGCGCGTCGCCGGCACCGTCCGCACGATTTCGTCCAGCGTGGTGTCCGGGTGCACGCCGGTGATGAGCAGCCGCTTGCCCCGCCCTTCCAGCAGCAGGTTGGTGGCTTCGACAATGCGCTCGGACCCGCCGGTCAGCACCACGATGCCGTCGGCGCGCCGCCCGGACTGCGCTTCGCGCCCCTCGATCCCGGCGACGAAGAACGCGAAGCCGGCCAGCAGGGCGAGGCACGCCACCAGCGGCACGGCGGCGAGTATCCAGAGGAGGCGCCGCAGGCGGCGGCGGCGGGCCGGCCGGGCCGGCGCTGTCGCGGGATCGGTGGGGGAGAGGGTGGCCACGGCGGTGCCTAGCTGATGCCGCGCAAGGTGCGGTAGACGGTGAGGCGCGAGGTGAGCGTCGTCACCAGCGCCACCAGCACCGCGACCCCGACAATGCCGCCATAGCCGCGCGCATCAATGGTCATCGCCCCCACCAGCGTATCGATCTGCTGGTCGAAGCTCAGCCAGGACGGCAGGGTCGAGCCGAGGAAGAACAGCGCGATCGCCGCGCCGCCGCCAATGGCCGCGCCCTTGAGCCCGACGGTGAGGAAATGGCGCTGGAACTCCGAGACGATGAAGGTGTCCCGCGCTCCGACAAAATGCAGCACCTCCACCACGAAGCGGGCGGCGTCCACCGCCGCGCGGGTGGCCACCGTCACGCACAGCACGGTGGCGGCGGCGACCAGCGCCAGCACGGCGAGCCCGATCGCCATCGCCGTGCGCGTGGTGGTGGCCAGCCGCTCGGCCCAGACCCGGTGGTCGTCGAGCGTTGCGGAAGGCACCTGCCGGGCCAGCTCGGCGCGCAGGGCCGGCATCGTCTGCGCATCGGCCGTGCCGGCGAGCGTCACCGTGATCAGCCGGGGCACCGGCAAATTGGCAAGGTCCAGCCCGGTGCCGAGCCACGGCTCCAGCAGCTTGGACGTCGCGGCGGGGTCGAGCGCCTGCGCGTCGGCGACGCCGGGCGTCGCCTTGGCCAGTTCCACCGCCTTGGCGAGCGCGGCGTCGATATCGAGCCCGTCGCCCGGCTTGATCTCGATCGTCGCCTCGCGGGCGATGTCGGCGGTCCATTCCGCCGCGACATTGCTCACCGCCGAGACCGCGCCGATGGTGATGCCGGCCAGAAAGGTCATGATCGCGATCACCGCGATCAGCGCCCGCGCCGTCACCGTCGCGCTGGGCACGATCGGCCGCTGCGCCGCCGATTTGGTCGGCGGGTTCTGGCTGGCGCGGGCCGGGCCGGGCTTTGCCGCCGGCGCGGCACCGGCGGCGGCCGGGGCGCGCAAACGCCCGGCCATCGCCGCCAGCCGTCCCGAGGCGCTCGTTCGATGTTCAGTCATAGACGGTCAGGCGTCCCTGATTGATGACGAGCCGGCGCGCGTCGAACTGGTCCATCAGCCCGATGTCATGGGTGGCGATCAGAACCGAGGTGCCGCTCTTGTGCAGTTCGAGGAACAGGCGCAGCAAACGGCGCGCCAGGCTGGGATCGACATTGCCGGTCGGCTCGTCGGCCAGCAGGATTTCCGGCCGGCTGATCAGCGCCCTCGCGATGGCGGCGCGCTGCTTCTCGCCGCCTGAGAGCACGGGGGGGAGCACATGCATGCGCTCGCCCAGCCCCACCCAGTGCAGAAGCTCGGTCACTTCGGCGCGATAGGTCGCCTCCTCGCGCCCCTGCACCCGCAGCGGCAGGGCGACATTCTCATAGGTGCTGAGATGATCCAGCAGCCGGAAATCCTGGAACACGATGCCGATGCGCTGGCGCAGCGCCGCCGTCTCGTCGGGGGCGAGCTTGGCGGCATCGCGGCCGAAGACCGTGACAAGGCCGCGCGTCGGCCGCAGCGACAGGAACAGCAGCCGCAGCAGCGTGGTCTTGCCCGCACCGGAGGGGCCGGTGAGGAACTGGAAGGAATGCGGGGGAATGCCGAAAGTGACATCCCGCAGCACCTCCGGGCCCATGCCGTAGCGCAGGCCGACATTTTCGAAGCGAACCAAGACTCAATCCTTCGGCGGAGGGACCCCCGCTGATTCTGCTGCCGCGACCTCTAACATAGCGTGTGCGCGCCGTCGCAAAAGACGGGCATGCCGCACGGTAGCGGGAAACCCCGCTGGACGCGCGGGGGCGGCCCGTTCATCCTGCCGACAAAGCACAGGGTGCGCCAGCAGCGTGCGCCACCTGCCGCGCGAGAGGAAGCCGATGACGCAAGAAAATGCCGCCCCGACGACCACCGATGCAGGTCCCGCCTATCGCGATGCCCGGATCGAGGTGCTGTTCGACGCCGAGACCATCGCCGCCCGCAATCGGGAGCTGGTGGACGAGATCGTCGCGGCCGCGCCGGAAAAGCTGGTGGTCATCGCGGTGCTGAAGGGCAGCTTCGTCTTCGCCGCCGATCTCATCCGCGCCATGCACCATGCCGGGCTGGCGCCGGAGGTGGAGTTCATCACCCTGTCGAGCTATCGCGACGCGCGCGTTTCTTCCGGCCAGGTGACGGTGCTGCGCGACATCGAGACCGATGTGCGCGGGCGCGACGTGCTGCTGATCGACGACATTCTCGAATCCGGCCGCACCCTCGCCTTCGCCAAGGACCTGCTGGCGGCGCGCGGCGCCCGACGGGTGCTGGTCGCCGTGCTGCTGGAAAAGCCGCACAAGCGCGCGGTGCAGATCACAGCGGATTTCGTCGGCTTTGCCTGCCCGGACTATTTCGTCGTCGGCTATGGCATGGACGTCTCGCATGCGTTCCGCCAGCTGCCCTTCATCGGCTACATCCCCGACGCGGAGAAATAGCGACCGGCGGCCGCTCGCAGCTCCGCCCCCGCACCCCGGCGCCACGGGCGGCGGCGTGCCTGGGCTCTGCCGAAGACGAGCCGGGGCGCCCCCGGAGCGGCATCGCCGTCCGGGCTGGCGCTCGGGCAAGCGGCGGCGAATCAGAAGTCGCGCAGCAGCCGTTCCAGATAGTCCAGCTCAAGGCGCGGTCGATCGGGCTCGCCGAAGCGGCGGCGCAGTTCCTCCAGCACGCGGCGGGCGCGCTGCATGTCGATCTCTTCCGGAACCTTCACCGTATTGTCGTCGCCATAGTCGCGTGAGCGCATCGGCCGGCCGAGCGGGTCGGTGCGCTCGGCGGTCTGGCCGGAAGGGCCGCCGGGTCCTTCGCCGCCGGGCTGGCCCTGCTGCTGCATCGCCTCGGCCATCTGCTGGGCGCCGCGGCGCAGCGCCTGCAGCGCCTCGCTCTGCGCATCGACCGCGCCGGTGCCGTCGCCCTCGCCCAGCGCCTGCTCGGCCTCGCGCATCGCCTGCTCGGCCTGGGCGAAGCCGCCCTCGCCCGGCATGCCCTGGCCTTGGCCCTGCCCTTGGCCCTGCCCTTGCCCTTGGCCTTGGCCCTGCCCCTGGCCGCGACCCTGGCCCTGTTGTCCTTGCTGACCCTGGCCTTGCTGACCCTGGCCCTGCTGACCTTCGCCTTGTTGGCCCTGCTGTCCCTGCTGTCCCTGCTGTCCCTGCTGGCCTTGTTCGCGCATGGCCTGCTGCATCTTCTCGCGCAGCTGGCGCAGCTGCTCGCGCAGTTGCTCCTGGTTCTGCTTCAGCTCGTTGAACGCCTGGTCCTGCTGGCCCTCGCGGCCTTCCTTGAAGGTGCGGTCGCGCAGCTGCTGCTGCCGGCGGATCATGTCGCCGAGCTGGTCCATCGACTGGGACATCTGGCTCTGGCCCTGCTGGCGCTGCTGCTGCCGGCCGGCCTGCAGGCCGTTCAGCATGTTCTGCAGCTCGCTCAGCATCTGCCGGGCCGCGTCGCGGGCGCCGTTCTTCGCCATGTCCTCGATGCGGTCGAGCATCTTCTGCAGGTCCTGCGGGCGGACCGTGCGGGTGTTAGGGTCGGCCGGCTGGTTGTCGGCGCGGTTCGGGTTGCGCTGCGCCTCCTGCGCGAGCGCTTTCATAAACTCGTTCATCGCCTCGCGCAGTTCCTGCGCCAGCTTCTGGATCTCCTCGTCCGGAGCATTGTTCTCCAGCGCGTTCTGCAGCGCCTGCTGGGCGTCGCGCAGCCGCTTCTCGACATCGGAGAGGTCACCATCCTCGATGCGGACCGCCACTTCCCAGAGATAGTCGACCACGCCGCGCAGATCCTCGTCGCTGCGGGCATTGGCAAGCCGGAACGAGGCGGTGCGCAGGCCCATATAGTGCGAGGGATCGGGGGTGAACACATCAGGCGCGATCGACAGCGCGTCGAGCCCCGCCTGCACCCGTTCGCGCGTATTGACGTCGAGCGCCAACAGCCGCCGCTCGTCGATCAGCGCCCGCGCCAGCGGGTTGGAGAAGCTGCGCTGCGGCAGTGTGAGGCTGCGCGGCTTTGACTGGCCGACATTGCCGGCCTGGTCGCGCACCACCAGAACCATCTCCACCCGGCTGCCCGCCCACGGGTTCTCGGTGAAGTCCTTGGTCGTCTGCCCGCTCGCCACCTTGGAGCGGCCGCCGACCAGCGGCAGCGGGAAGTTCGGCGCCTCGACCAGCGGGCGGGGCTCGGCGGGCTTCGGCGCGTTCTTCAGCGCGTGCAGCGGTGGGGGCGGCGGCAGGGCGGTGAAGCGCGCCTCGGCGCCGGCGATGCCGTAATCGTCCTCGGCCTTGTAGCTTAGCGCCAGCGCGTTGGTGCCCGAGGCCTGCGGCTCCTTGGTCAGTTCGATGGTCGGCGGGTTGTCCGGCTGGGCGCGGAAATGCCAGGAGACGAAGCGCCCGTCCGGCCCCTCGATCCGGGCCGTGCCATCGCTGGCGATGACGAAGCGCCGCTCATCGCCGCTGGCGGCGGCTGGCGCAGGGTTGGTCGCCGGCGCCGCAGCTCCGGTTGCGGCCGGGGTTTCGCTCTCCTTCGGCGGCGCGGCGGCGATGCCGCCCTGCGTCACCAGCTTGGCGTCGTCCAGCCCGATAATCCGCACCACCAGCTCGCTGCCGGCCGGCACGGTCATCGCGCTCGCCTCATAGGTCGCGCCCGCCTCCGGCGGGGCGGCCGCCGTGCCCTGCGCCACCTCTTGCGAGCGCAGGCCCGGCAGCATGATCGGCGCGCGGCCGGTATAGCCGGGCGGCGTCACCCAGGCATCGACGCGGTAGGGCTTGGGCGGCACCAGCTCGGCCCAGTCGAAGGCGGCGGCGATGCGGCGCAGATGGTCGCCCGGCACCATGAAGAAGGTGGCGATCACCCCGAGCAGCACCAGCGCCCGCAGCGCCTGCCCGTCCTTGGCGGCGACGCCCGGTGCCGGCAGGCCGACGCGCAGGCTGCCGATCTGCGCCGACATCCGCGCCAGATGCGCCCGCCACAGCGCGGCGCCGACCGGATCGTCGGGCTTGGAGGCGAGATGGTCGGAAAGGGCTGTGGCCGGCCGGTGCGGCAGGTGGCTCTCGCGGTCGAGCCGCGCCAGCGCCTCGCTGGCCGAAGGCGGCCGGATGCGCAGCGCCGGCACCAGCGCCAGGGCGAACAGGGCGGCGAAGAGCACAAGGCCGATGATGCGGCCATAGGGCGGCAGCGACAGCCAGAGGCCGAGCCAGGAGGCGATGAGAAACAGGCCGAGCGCGGCGCCGAGCGCGACCATGGCGGGCCAGACGCGCTCCCACAGCAGCACGCCCCAGGCCCGCTGCAGCGCGGCGCCCATGAGGCGCCCGGCAGAACTGCTTTGCCCGCCGGCCCGGCGCTCGCCGGCGCGTGCCATCTCGGCGCGCACGCCAGCGGCCGCTGCCGGGCGGCCCTCGCCTTCCATACCTTCCGGTGTTGCCGTCACGCGGCTGACCTCCGACGCTCTCAGGTCCACACCAGCCCCAGCGTCACCTTAACATGGGCGATCCGGCGCGCCAGCCCTGCCGCTGGAACGGGCACGCTCAACCCATCATCACCGCGTGAGAACGCGCCGGCGGCACAGAAGGCGGCAGCGAGCGCGGTGGGCTCAGGCCAGCCAGCCGGGAATCCGGTCGAGCGCGATGAGTTCGTCGACCTCGACGCGCGGCCGCACAATCGCGAATTCGCCACCCCTGGCCAGCACTTCCGGGATCAGCGGGCGCGTATTGTAGGTGGAGGCCTGCACCGCGCCATAGGCGCCGGCGGTCATCACCGCGATGAGATCGCCGGCCTTCAGCCCGGGCAGCCGCCGCCCCAGCGCCAGGAAATCGCCGGATTCGCACACCGGCCCGACCACATCCGCGACCATCTGCCCCTCTCCGGGCACCGCCTCGCGCACGGGCAAAATTTCGTGATGGGCGTCGTAGAGCGTCGGGCGGATGAGATCGTTCATCGCCGCGTCGACGATGACGAAGTGCTTGCCCTCGCCTTCCTTCACATAGAGCACCCGGGTGACGAGGATGCCGGCATTGGCCACCAGCATGCGCCCGACCTCGAAGACGAGCCCGAGGCCGAGATTATGCGTGTGCCGCTTCACCAGCGCCGCATAGGCGGAAGGCAGCGGCGGCTCGGCCTCGCCGGCGACATAGGGAACGCCGAGCCCGCCGCCGAGGTCGAGATGGGTCAGCGGGTGCCCGTCCGCCATCAGGTCGCGGGCAAGTTCCACCAGCAGCGCGGTGGCGTTGTCGAACGGGCCGAGATCGGTGATCTGGCTGCCGATATGCATGTCGACGCCGGTGATGCGCAGCCCTGGCAGGGCGGCGGCGTGGCGATAGACCTCGCGCGCCCGCGACACCGGAATGCCGAACTTGTTGTCCGACTTGCCGGTGGAAATCTTGTGGTGGGTCTTGGCGTCGACGTCCGGATTGACGCGGATCGAGATCGGCGCGGCGACCCCGTGGCTCACCGCCACTTCCGAGAGGGTCAGCAGTTCCGGCTCGCTCTCCACATTGAAGCACATGATGCCGGCATCGAGCGCCGCCGCCATTTCCTCGCGCGTCTTGCCGACGCCGGAGAACACGATCTTGCGCGGCTCGACACCGGCCGCCAGCGCCCGCTTCAATTCGCCGCCGGAGACGATGTCGGCCCCCGCGCCCAGCTTGGCGAAGGTGCGGATCACCGCCTGGTTGGAATTAGCCTTCACCGCGTAGCACAGCGTGGTGCGCATGTCGGCGAAGGCCTCGGTGAACACCCGGTGGTGCCGCTCCAGCGTCGCGGTGGAATAGGCATAGAAGGGAGTGCCGACCGCGCGCGCGATGTCGACAAGGCTTACATCCTCGGCGTGGAGGATGCCGTCACGATAGGCGAAATGATGCATGGCGCTTCGGTGGTCAGAGCAGGCCGTCGAGGATGAAAGGCGTCTTCGGCTTCACCAGGCCGGTATCCTTCGGCACCTTGCCGTCCGGGCCGGGCTGAGCCTGCGGCGAGTTCGGCGGCGGCTCCAGCGGGCCTTTCACGCCGCAGCCACCCAGCGCCAGCGCGCCACCGAGCGCGAGCGAAAGAGCGAAGGTGCGGCACAGGCGGGAGAGAGCGCGGGACAAGGAGGCTTCCTCGGCTGGGTCGGATCGGGTTCAGGCGCAACCTATAACGGCGCTTGCGGAAAGGCGAGGCCCGCCGCGCAGGCTTCTGCCCCGAGGGCTGGCGTCGTGTCTAGGAGTCGAAGCTGGCGATGACGGGCACATGGTCGGAAGGCCGTTCCCAGCCCCGCGCCTCGCGCAGCACGGTGAGCGCCCGGGCGGTGGGGGCCAGCGCCGGGGTCGCCCACACATGGTCGAGCCGCCGGCCGCGATTGGAAGCGGCCCAGTCGGCGGCGCGGTAGCTCCACCAGGTGTAGAGCTTCTCCTGCGGCGGGATGAAGGTGCGCATCACATCCACCCAGTTCCCCGCCGCCTGCAGCTTCGCCAGCTTGTCGACCTCAACAGGCGTATGGCTGACCACGTCGAGAAGCTGCTTGTGGCTCCACACATCGGCCTCCAGCGGGGCGATGTTGAGATCGCCCACCAGCACCGAGCGCGCCATGGGGTCCTGCGGGTGCAGGTGCTCCCAGGCGGTCGCCTCGTCGAGAAAGGCGAGCTTGTGGCGGAACTTCTCGTTCACCTCAGGGTCGGGAACGTCGCCGCCGGCCGGAATGTAGAAATTATGGATGGTCAGCGGCGCGGTGAGCCCCGCCTCGCGGCCCAGTACCACCGAAATGTGGCGCGCATCGCCCATGTCGCAGAAGCCCTGCCGGCTCACCGCCTCGAAGGGCCGCTTCGAGAGGATGGCGACGCCGTGATAGCCCTTCTGGCCATGGATGGCGGCGTGGGGATAGCCGAACTTGGCCGCTTCCTTCAGCGGAAAGCGGTCGTCCGGCGTCTTGGTCTCCTGCAGGCAGATGACGTCCGGCTGGTGTTCCTCGGCGAGCTTGGCGACGAGGCCGATGCGCAGGCGCACCGAATTGATGTTCCAGGTGGCGATGGAGAGCGGCAAAGCGGGGGAACCTTCGCGGGGCGGGAATCGGCCGCGACACTAGAGCATGTTCCGCCGAAGGTGAACGGCAGGCCGCTCGTGTCCCGGCCAAGCGTAGCCGCAGGCGGAGCGCCGCGCCGGGACCCAGCGCAAGAACCCGCCGAAGGCACCCCATGGAAAGCGGTTCAGTTCAGCCCAAGAGGCTTGAGCCGAAGAGTCTAACGCTAGGTCCCGGATCGGCGCCGCGCGCGGCGCGGCTTGTCCGGGACACGGGTTTCGCCCCCCTCAATTCCGGTTGATGACGAACAGCATCGGGTCCGGCCGCTGCGAGGTGTCGAGATTGGAGACCGCGACCGTGGTGTCGTAGCCCTGCGGGTCGGTGACGGTCCACTGCTTCAGCTGCATGGTCTTGGCGTCGAACATGATCATCAGCCGGTAGGTGCCGACCATGGGCTGCTTTTCCTCGATCACCACCGTGGCGAAGATGTCATCCTGGTAGACGCCGGTCACGTTTGCGTTGCGGGCGAGGTTGAAGTTTTCCGACAGCAGGAAGCGCAGCGGGGTGGCGGAAAGCGGGGAAATGTCCTGCGTCTTCAGCTTCTTGTCGCGCACCGCCACCGAGCGCCCGTCCGCCACCAGCTCGATCCGGCTCGGCGCCTCATACTCGAACAGCACCCGGCCCGGCTTCAGGATGTAGAACTGGCCCTGCTGGCGGTCGCCATTGGGATCGACCTGCACGAAATCGCCGATCATCGTCTTGAAGCTGTTGAAATAATCGTTGATGCGCTGGACCGTCTCATTGGCCGCGCGCTGGTTCGCCGCAGCGGCGACCTGAATGTCGGGATTGGCGGCGGGAGCCGCGGTCGCGGCCGCCGAGGCGGCGGCGGGGCCTGCCTGGGCGGTGCGCATCAGCGCCGCCGGCTTCTTCGGCGGCACCGGCACGAAGGAGGGCGACACCTCCGCCAGCGCAAGCCCTGCGGGCAGGAACACCGCCGGCAGGAGCAGGAGGGCGGCGGCGCAGATACGGAACATGGGGCGCATGGGGCAAATCTCGCTGGAGCACGTCTCGCGGGGCGCACGTCTGGCTGGGCGCGCGGCGCGAAAGCGACCGGGGGCGCATGTCGGTGTCGATGCAGCGGGTAGCGCGCCGCTGTGGCGATCCTGTGGCCCCGACGCTGCGTCAGGGGTCGACGGGCGGAAGGTGGGAGAGGCCGTCATCGGCTCAATAGCCCTCCCCGCCGCCCTCGACGAGAATCTCGCGCTTGCCGGCATGGTTGGCCGGGCCGACCAGCCCCTCGCGCTCCATCCGCTCGACCAGCGAGGCAGCGCGGTTATAACCGATCTGCAGCCGGCGCTGGATGTAGGAGGTGGAGCACTTCTTGTCGCGCAGCACCACCGCCACCGCTTGGCTGTAGAGATCGCCACCCTCCTCGCCGCCCATGCCGCTCTTGTCGAAGACGGCGCCGTCCTCGCCCTCGCTGTCGAGATCGACCGTCACCGCGTCGAGATAATCGGGGGCGCCCTGCGCCTTCAGGTGCTCGACCACCCGCTCGACCTCCTGGTCGGAGACGAAGGGGCCGTGGACGCGGGAAATCCGCCCGCCGCCGGCCATGTAGAGCATGTCGCCCTGGCCCAGCAGCTGCTCGGCGCCCATCTCGCCGAGAATGGTGCGGCTGTCGATCTTCGAGGTCACCTGGAAGGAAATCCGGGTCGGGAAGTTCGCCTTGATGGTGCCGGTGATGACGTCCACGCTCGGCCGCTGGGTCGCCATGATGAGGTGGATGCCGGCGGCGCGGGCCATCTGGGCGAGACGCTGGATCGCGCCCTCAATGTCCTTGCCGGCCACCATCATCAGGTCGGCCATCTCATCGACCACCACCACGATATAGGGGATGGGCGAGAGGTCCATTTCCTCGCGCTCATAGATCGCCTCGCCCGTCTCCTTGTCGAAGCCGGTCTGCACGGTGCGCACGATCTGCTCGCCCTTGACCTGCGCCTCGGCGATACGGGCATTGAAGCCGTCAATGCTGCGCACGCCGACCTTCGACATCTTGCGGTAGCGCTCCTCCATCTCGCGCACCGCCCATTTCAGCGCCACCACCGCCTTCTTCGGATCGGTGACGACGGGGGTGAGCAGATGCGGGATGCCGTCATAGGTCGACAGCTCAAGCATCTTCGGGTCGATCATGATCAAGCGGCACTGTTCCGGTCGCAGCCGGTACAGCAGGCTGAGGATCATGGTGTTGATCGCCACCGACTTGCCCGAACCTGTCGTGCCGGCGACCAAGAGATGCGGCATGCGGGCGAGATCGACGATGACAGGCTCGCCGCCAATGGTCTTGCCGAGCGCGATGGCGAGCTTGTGCGCCGCCTCGCCGAAGTCCCGCGCGGCGAGGATTTCGCGCAGCAGCACCTTGTCGCGCTTGGGGTTCGGCAGCTCGATGCCAATGGCGTTCTTGCCGGGAATCACCGCCACGCGGGCGGAAATCGCGCTCATCGAGCGGGCGATGTCGTCGGCGAGGCCGATGACGCGGCTCGACTTGATGCCGGGCGCCGGCTCCAGCTCATAGAGCGTCACGACAGGGCCGGGGCGGGAATTGACGATGGCGCCGCGCACGCCGAAATCGTCGAGCACGCCTTCAAGATCGCGGGCGTTCTGCTCCAGCGCCTCGCGCGAGAGCGCCGGCCCGCTGCGCGGCGGTGGCGGCGCCAGCAGGTCGAGCCCGGGCAGGGCATAGCGTCGGCGCTGTTCCTCCAGCGCGGCACGCCCGCCGCGAATCGAGCGCAGCGGCGGCGGGCGCTTGGCCGCGCGCGGCGCCGGGGCTGGTGGCGGCGGCGCGAAATCCTCGTCGAGCGCGTCGGGCAGGTCATCGTCGGCGCTCTCGAAGCCGGCGACATCCTCCTCGTCGTCAAACGCCTCGCGCCGGCCGAAGCTCGGCTCGTGCCGGCCACTGCGCAGGGCGGCAAGGTCGTCCTCCTCCGCCCCGCCAAAGCCGACGCTCTCGCGCAGCCGCTCCGACAGGGCGCGCGCGGGGCGGGGCGGGCGGGCGCGACGCCCGCCACCGGGCGCCAGCCGCGCCTTCAGCGACAGCGCGGCGTGGGTCATCATGCCGAGCAGGAAGGCCAGCCAGCCCGGCTCGTCATCCTCGAAGCCGGCGGGGGCGCGGCGCGCCTCGTCCGGGTCCTCCTCCGGGTCGGCGCGCAGGCCGAACCCGACCGCCAGCGGCAGGGTGAGCGCCGCGCCAATCAGGCAGACGATACCCACCACCGCATAATCGGCGCTGGTCAGCCAGCTGCTGCGCAGCGCGCCCGGCACCGCCAGCACGAACTCGCCCAGCACGCCGCCCAGCCCGCTCGGCAGCGGCCAGCCGCCAAAGCGTGGCAGGCAGGCGGCGAAGCCGGCCGCGAACACGATGCCGACCACCAGCGCGATCAGCCGCGCCCGCAGCCGGCCGGGATGGCGATGGGTCAGAACGAGCCAGCCCCAGATGCCGACCGGCAGCACCACCGCCAGCGCGGCGACGCCGAACAGCTGCATCATCACGTCGGCGAACACCGCGCCGGGAACGCTGAGGAGATTGGACGGCGGCGCCGCGCTGGAGCGGCTGAAGCTGGGATCGTCGGCCGACCAGGTGGCCAGCGCCAGCAGCATCAGCACGCACAGGCCCAGCAAGGCGAGGCCGACCAGTTCCGCCGTGCGGCGCGAAAGCACGCCCCGTACCTCTTCCGGCAGGAAGCCGCCCGGCGCGCTCTTGCCCGCCCGGTGGGCCCGCCCGCCGGGGCCGGCCGCGCCGCCCCCCTTGCTGGCGGGGTCGACCCGCGGCCGTGGCCGGGCGGCACGGGATGGGGCGGACTCCAGCCGAGGCGTCCGCATCGATGTCTGCGTCCCCATATCGCGCCCCGTGTCCTTGCCCCGCCTCGCCAAACGCCCCGCCCCGCTCAGGACAGACCGGCCAGAAGGCGCGGCAGCGCCTCCTGCGTCGTCGCCAGATCCTGCACCAGGGCGATGCGCAGATAGTCCGCGCCGGGATTGCGCCCGTCCGCGCCGCTGCGGCAGAGATAGCCGCCCGGCACGGTGCGCAGCCCCTCGCGCCGCCACAAAAGCCGCGCCGCCTCTTCGCCGGCGCTGAACCTGTCGCTGCGCAGCCCGGCGACGTTCAGCCAGAGGAAGAAGCCGCCATCGGGCCGCTGGTAGTCGAAATGCCCGCCCAGCACCGCGTCGGCGAGATCGAACTTCGCCCGGTAGAGGTCGCGCCTCTCATTCACATGCGCCTCGTCGCCCAGCGCGGCGATGCCCACCCATTGCAGCGGCTCGGGCACCTGCGGCGCGGCGACATTGCGGAAATCGGCGAAGGCCTCGATGAAGTGCGCCTCGCCGGCGCAGAAGCCGCAGCGCAGCCCCGGCAGGCTGGAGCGCTTCGACAGCGAGTTGAACGCCACCACACCGCCAAAGTCGGGACCGGCCACTTCAAGAATGCCGGTCGGCGGCGCCTCGCCCAGCCAGATCTCGGAATAGCATTCGTCGGCGAACACCATCACCTCATGCGCCCGGCACAGCGTCACCAGGCGCTCCAGATAGGCGCGCGGGGCGATGGTGCCCTGCGGGTTGGCCGGCGAGGCGAAATAGAGCGCCACCGAACGGTCGAGCAGATCAGGCGTCAGCGCGTCGAGGTCGGGCAGCCAGCCGCCACCCGCCGGCAGAGGCAGGTCGACGCTCTCGCAGCCGGCGGCCTCCGCTCCCGCGCCATAGGCGGCATAGAACGGGTTGGGCAGCAGCACCGTCGGCGCGCGGGCGCCGATGCGGGCGTGCTTGCGCGGCGAGAGCAGCCGGCGCGCCATCAGAGCGGCGAAGAACAGCCCCTCGCGCGAACCATTGAGCACCAGCACCTCGCGCTCGGGGTCGGGGGCACGCGCCAGCGCGTAGCGGCGGGCGAACCAGTCGCTGGCGGCGCGGCGGAATTCCGGCAGGCCCTTGCCGGCGGGATAGCGGCCGAAGCCGTCGAGATGGCCGGCCAGCACCTCGCCGACAAAGCCCGGCATGGCATGGCGCGGCTCCCCGACCGCGAGACTCAGCGCCGGCTTGCCCGGGGCGAGGTCGGCGAGCAGCTCGGTCAGCCGCACAAAGGGCGAGCGCGCCGCCGGCCCGGGATCGGGCACGGCGGCCGCCGGGGTCGCGACGGCGGCGGGAGAGAGGGCGTCAGGCACGGGGATCGTCTCGCCTCGGCCACGGAATGCGGCCTCGTGCGGCAGCATAGCCCCGCTGCGGTAAAGGCGTTCTTAACCATGCGCGCATGAGGACGCCGCATAACGGCCCTTGCGCGCGCAGAAGGCGCGCGGTCAGAGCCGCGCCCGCGCATCGTGCCGGGCGAGACGGGACGGTAGGTCGTCGACTTCCCCGCGCACCACCGCCGCCCGCCTCTTCTGCTCGGCTCACATCCGCGATCCGCGAAAATCGGCGCTCCGGCGCCCTTGATTGTACGCCGCGAGGACGATCGCGGCCTGAAACGGCCGGTCAGCCGCCGACGGGCGGCCCCACCTTGATGGTCAGCGTGCCGAGAGTCTCGATGCTGCCGACCATGACATTGCCGGGCAGCACCGGGCCGACGCCGCTCGGCGTGCCGGTCATGATGATGTCGCCGGCTTCCAGCGAAAAATAGCGCGACAGGGTCGCGATGATTTCCGGGGTCCGCCAGATCATCAGGCTGAGATCGGAATCCTGCCGCGTCACGCCGTCGACCTCCAGCCGGATGCGCCCGCTGGCGGGATGGCCGACCTGCGCGACGGGATAGACCGGCCCACACGGCGCGGAATGGTCGAACGACTTCTTCAGCTCCCAGGGCAAGCGCGGCCCCATCGGGGTGTCGATCAGCGAGCGGCGCGTCATGTCGAGGCAGATGCCATAGCCGAAGACGTGCGACAGCGCCTCTTCCGGGGGAATGTTGTAGCCGCCCGACTTCATGACCGCCATCAGCTCCAGCTCGAAGTGGAAATCGTCGGTCATCGGCGGGTAGGGCATGGTCTCGCCGTCCTGGACCACCGAATCCGTCGGTTTCTGGAAGATCAGCGGGAAGTCGCGGCTCTCGTCCCCGCCCATTTCCCGGACATGGGCAACATAGTTCCGACCGACGCAGTAGATCCGCCGCACCGGAAATCGTTCGGCGGAGCCGACGATCGGCAGCGTCGGTTGAACGGGCGCGGGGACAGCAAGCTTCGCGGCATCGGTCATTTTCGGGTCCGTAGGCAGGTGTGGGATGCGGCGAAGATAGGCAGGAACGCGGTCCTGTCCATAAAAATCTGCATATTTATTGTCGTGAGAGATAAACATGCTTTTTGATTGACGAAAGAAATTGATAATGCATCCTTTCCGCGTGCATCAAAAACGAGGGGAGCACGACGTGATGAAGCGCAGGCATTTCATGGCAGCACTCGCTGGGATATCGCTCGCCTTTGCGGCGCCCCAGCTGCGCGCCGAGGAGCTCAAGGATCTCACCGTCGTGTTCCCGAGCCCCGGCGGGCTTGGCTATTTCGCCTTCTACAACGCGATCGGAGAGGGCTATTTCGCCGAGGAGAACATCAAGGTCGCCCCGCGCAGCGTCAACGGCTCGGCGCAGGCGATCCAGGCTCTGCTGGCCGGACAGGCCCAGCTGGCGCACCCGGGCCCCGGCCCGCTGCTGAACGCCCGCGCCCGCGGCGAGGATCTGGTCTACATCTACAATTACTTCACCCGCAGCCAGTTCAACCTCGTCGTTCCCGAGGAATCCCCCTTCGAGAAGCCAAGCGACCTCAAGGGCAAGGTGATCGGCGTCGGCACGGCGGACGGTGCCGAGGTCGCCTTCGTGCGCTCGATCTTCGATGCGCAGGGCATGAAGGAAGGCCGGGACTACACCTTCCTCACCGTGGGCGAGGGCGGCATGGCGGTCGCTGGCTTCATGCAGAAATCCATCGATGCCTATGCCTCCGACACCGCCGGCGCGGCGACGCTGAGCCTGCGCGGCGTCAAGCTGCGCTCGCTCACCCCGCCGGAATTCCAGGCCTTCTTCGGCAATGGCTATGTCGTCACCCGCCCCTATCTCGAGGCGAACCGGGAGACGCTGGAAGGCTTTGGCCGCGCGCTGGTGAAGGGCACCAAATTCGGCATCGACCCCGCCAACCGTGCCGCCACGCTGAAGCATGCGCGGCTGGGCAACCCGCAGCAGCTGGAAAACGCCAAATTCGCCGATGCGCTGCTGGATGTGTATTTCCGGCTGACAGCGCCGCTCGATCCGGCCAAGGGCTATGGCTACAACAACCCGGAGGGCTGGGAGATGTGGCAGAAGACGCTGGTGGCGTCCGGCGACCTCAAGCAGCCGCTGGACGACCTCTCCAGGGCCTATTCCAACGATTTCATCGCCAGCTGGAATGCCGCTCGATGACCTCGCCTGTCCTGGCGGAACCGGACGGACGCTCCGCCCGGCCGGTCTATGAACTCGCCAATGTCTGCAAATATTACGGCGAGCGCGGCGTCGTGGCGCTGGAGGGGGTGGACCTCACCCTGCGCGAGGGCGAATTCCATTCGGTCATCGGCTCCAGCGGCTGCGGCAAGTCCACCTTGCTGAAGATCATGGCCGGCCTGACCCCGCCCTCGAAAGGCAGGGTCATGCTGGCCGGCAAGCCTGTGCTCGGCGCGCGGCCCGATATCGGCATGATGTTCCAGCAGGCAACGCTGTTTCCCTGGCGCACGACGGTGCAGAACATTCTTCTGCCGGTGGAGGTGCGCGAGGGCCGCGCGGCGGCGGAGGCGGCGCGGGCGCGGGCCTATGGGCTGCTCGAACTGGTCGGGCTGAAGGGGTTCGAGAACACCTATCCCTCCCAGCTCTCCGGCGGCATGGCCCAGCGCGCCGCGATCTGCCGCATGCTGATCGCCGAGCCGAATGTGCTGCTGCTCGACGAGCCGTTCAGCGCGCTCGACGAAATCACCCGCGACTTCATGAACATGGAGCTGCAGCGCGTCTGCCTCGAACGCAACGCCTCGGCTTTTCTGGTGACGCATTCGATCTCGGAGGCGGTGATCCTGTCGGATGTCGTCCATGTGATGTCCGCCCGCCCGGGCCGGGTGGTGCGGAGCATCCGGATCGACCTGCCGCGGCCGCGCACGCTCGACATGGTCGTCCTGCCGACCTTCGGCGCGCATGTCAGCGAGATACGCCATCTTCTCGATACCGGAGCGCTGCCGTGAGCCAGCCCGTACAGACGCGCGCCCCCGAGGCCACTGAGCCTGCCCTGCCCGATACCGTCTGGGCGGAGAAGGTCTCCTGGGTATCGCTGGTGCCGCGCTGGGTGTCGATGGCCGGGCTGCTGGTGGTGTTCCTGGCGCTCTGGCAGATCGTCACCTCGGCCGGCATCGTCTCCCAGCTCATCCTGCCCTCGCCGCTCGACACGATCGTCGATCTCGGCTTCGTCGGCCGGAACCTGTTCTCGGGCGACTACATGCTGGCCGCCTTCTGGGTCACGGCGCGCGAAGTGTTCTGGGGCTTCATGCTGGCGCTGGCGATCGGGGTCACGCTGGGCGTGCTGGTGGGCGAGACCTCGTTCGGGGAGCGGGCGGTGATGCCCTATATCGTCGCGGTCGACACCATGCCCAAGCTCGCCTTCGCGCCGCTTTTCGTCGCCTGGCTCGGCTTCGGCATCATGTCCAAGGTGGCGCTGGCGGCCTTCATCTCGGTTTTCCCGATCATTGTCGGCACGGCGGCCGGGCTGCACGCGACGGACGAGAATGCGCGGATGCTGTTCAGGAGCATCGGCGCCTCGCGGCTGCAGACGCTGGTCAAGCTGAAGATTCCCTCGGGCCTGCCGCATTTCTTCACCGGCCTGAAGATCGCCGCCATCAGCGTCGTCTCGGGCGCCATCGCCGGCGAGTTTCTCGGCGGCGGGCAAGGGTTCGGCGAGCTGATCCGGGTCGCGGCTTCCCAGCTCGACACCCCGCGCGTCTTCTCGCTTATCATTTATCTCAGCGTGCTGGGGCTGGTGATGTTCGGCACGGTTTCCTGGCTGCAGTATAAGCTCGTCTTCTGGCAGCGCACGCCCGTCACGGGCACGAGGAAAGCGTCGCAGTGAGGCGAGGAGAGCCGGGAGCGGGCATGGCCAAGAGTACCGAAAAGACCACCCTGTCGACCACCGTCTACCAGAAGTTGCGCTCCGACATCATCGACGGCGCCTTCCGGCCGGGCGAGAAGCTGCGGATCGAGCCGCTCGGCGCGCTGTACAGCGTCGGCAGCAATGCGGTGCGCGAGGCGCTGTCGCGGCTATCCTCCGAGCGGCTTGTCGACCGGCACGAGCAGCGCGGTTTCTCGGTGCCCACCATCGCGCTCGACGACTGGCGGGTGCTGGGGCGCACGCGGTGCTGGCTGGAGACACGAGCGCTGGAGGAATCCATGCGCAACCGCAGCGACGCCTGGGAGGAAGCCATCGTCGTCGCCTTCCACCGCCTGTCGCGCTACCGCTCGGACAGCGCCGCGGACCTGTCGGCATGGGGCACCGCGCACCGCAATTTCCACCGGGCGCTGCTGGCCAATTGCGGCTCGCCCTGGATGCTCGAATTCTGCGACATCCTTGCCGACCACGCCAACCGCTACGTCTCCATCGCCAACGCCTATCGCAAGGTGCCGCGCAACGGCCAGGCCGAGCATGAGGTGCTGATGAAGGCGACGCTGCACGGCACGCCGGAAGAGGCCTGCGCGCTGCTGGTGGAGCACTACACGCGCACGCTGCACACCATCGAAGAACTGTTCAACCGCGATTCCTTCGCCTCCCTGCTGGCCGATCCGCCCGCCGGCGAGCTGGAAGAGCTCTCCTGAAAGTCTGCCGATGAAATTCCCGATCGAGCCGCTCTACGCCTCGCGCCGTTCGCCCGTGCTGGCGCGCAACATGGTGGCCACCTCGCACCCGCTGGCGACGGAGGCGGGCCTTGCCATGCTGCGCCAGGGCGGCAACGCCCTCGATGCCGCGCTCGCGGCGGCAATCGTGCTCGTTGTCGTCGAGCCCACCGGCAACGGCCTCGGCTCGGATGCGTTTTGCATCCTGTGGGACGGAAGGGAACTGCACGGCCTCAACGCCTCCGGCCGCTCGCCCGCCGGCTGGACGCCCGAGCGCTTCAAGGGCCAGGGCACGATGCCGATGCGGGGTTGGGAGAGCGTGACCGTTCCGGGCGCGGTCTCCGCCTGGGTCGATCTCTCCGCCCGGTTCGGCAAGCTGCCCTTCGAGACCCTGTTCGAGCCGGCCATCGACTACGCCGCGCGCGGCTTTCACGTCTCCCCGGTCATTGGCGAGCAGTGGCGCCGGGGCGCCGAACTGCTCCACGCCCAGCCGGGCTTCGCCGAGGCGTTCATGCCGGGCGGGCGGGCGCCGCGCGCGGGCGAACTGTTCCGCTCCGAGGCGCTGGCCAACAGCCTGCGCCTGATCGCCCGCAGCCGGGGCGAGGCCTTCTACCACGGCGAACTCGCGCAGAAGATCGAGGCCTTCGCCGCCGCCCATGGCGCGGTGCTGACCGCCGCCGATCTCGCCGCCCATCGCAATGACTGGTGCGGCACCCTCGCCCAGGAATTCGGCACGGCCGCGCTGCACGAAATCCCGCCCAACGGCCAGGGCATCGCCGCGCTGATGGCGCTCGGCATGCTCGGCGAAACCGAGATCGCCACGCTCGTCCCCGACAGCGCCGAGGCGCTTCACCTGCAGATCGAGGCGATGAAGCTCGCCTTCATGGATGTCGGGGCCTTCGTCTCGGACCCGCGCTACATGCGCGAGGTCGACGCCGCGCATCTGCTCGACCCCGCCTATCTCGCCGCGCGCGCGCGGCTGATCGACCGCGACCGGGCGACCGATTTCTCCACCGGGGCGCCGACACAGGGCGGCACGGTCTGCCTCGCCACCGGCGACGCCGACGGCATGATGGTGTCCTATATCCAGTCGAACTATTCCGGCTTCGGCTCCGGCGTCGTGGTGCCGGGCACCGGCATCAGCCTGCAGAATCGCGGCTTCGGCTTCACCACCGAGGCCGGCCATCCCAATGAGGTCGGGCCGTCCAAGCGCCCGTTCCACACCATCATCCCCGGCTTCGTGATGGACGAGGCGGGGCCGGTCATGGCGTTCGGGCTGATGGGCGGCCCGATGCAGGCGCAGGGCCATCTGCAGATGATGCTGCGCACCCAGCTCTGGCGGCAGGACCCGCAAACCGCCTCCGACGCGCCGCGCTGGCGGGTGCTGGCGGGGCTTGACCTCGCGCTGGAGAGCAGCATGAACGAGGCGGCCGTGCAGGGGCTGATCCGACGTGGCCACAAGGTGGTGCTGGAGGCGCCCGATGCCAGCTTCGGCTTTGGTGGCGCGCAGCTGGTCCAGCGCATCGAGGGCGGCTACGCCGGCGGCTCGGATTCGCGCAAGGACGGGCACGCCGCCGGCTTTTAGAGCCCGCCGATCAGCGTGCCGCGCAGGCTGACCGCATGACGCGCTCTCGCGCGTGACGTGCCGCATGACGTGCTCTCGCGCGTGACGTGAGAGCACGCGCCGGATAAGGCGCGGCCCCTCCACCGCGCATCCCCTGCTGTCAAACCCAAAGAAAAGGCCCCGGTGGACGCCGGGGCCTTGAGGCAGCGGGAGGCTGCGGAACGGGGAACCTGCGGTCAGGCCCGGGAGAGAACGGCACCAAGGGAGGCGCCGCTCCTCTCAGGATCGACGCGCGGGGCAGGCCCGCGCGCCGGATCGAAGCCGAGGCCCGATCAGCTGTGATAGGCGCGCTCGCCGTGCTCGACGATGTCGAGGCCCTCGCGCTCCTTCTCCACCGACGGACGCAGGCCGACGAGGACATTGACGATGTAGTACAGGATCGCCGAGACGACGCCGCCCCACACCAGGGTCATCGCCACCGCCTGGAACTGCACCCAGACCTGATGGCCCATCGCGTAATCGGCGATGCCGGGGCCGCCAAGGGCGGGGGCGACGACGATGCCGGTGCCGAGAGCGCCGACAATGCCGCCCACGCCATGGACGCCGAACACGTCGAGGCTGTCGTCATAGCCCAGCGCGTTCTTGATGGTGGTGCAGAAGAAGAAGCAGATGATCGAGGCGACGAAGCCGAGCACGATCGCGCCGAGCGGACCCGAGAGGCCGGCGGCCGGGGTGATGGCGACGAGGCCGGCCACCATGCCGGAGATCGCGCCGAGCATGGAGGGCTTGCCCTTGGCCAGCCACTCGATGAGCGTCCAGCCGACGATGGCGCCGGCGGTGGCGACGAAGGTGTTCATCACGGCGAGCGTGGTGCCGGCATTGGCTTCGAGGTTGGAGCCGGCATTGAAGCCGAACCAGCCGACCCACAGGACGCTGGCGCCGACCATGGCGAAGGGCAGCGAGTGGGGAGGCATCAGTTCCTTGCCGTAGCCAGTGCGCTTGCCGATGATGATGCAGCCCACCAGGCCGGCGATGCCGGCATTGATGTGCACCACCGTGCCGCCGGCGAAGTCCAGCGCGCCCATGGCGAACAGATAGCCTTCCGAGAACCACACCATGTGGGCGATCGGGTAATAGACGAACGTCACCCAGAGGATGCTGAACAGCACGATGGCCGAGAACTTCATGCGCTCGGCGAAGGCGCCGATGATCAGCGCGGGGGTGATGGCCGAGAAGGTCATCTGGAACACGATGAAGATGTATTCCGGGATCTTGACGTTGGCCGAGAAGGTGTCGGCCAGGCTCTCCGTGGTCACGCCGGCGAGGAAGGCCTTGTCGAAGCCGCCGATGAAGGCGTTGCCGGAGGTGAAGGCGAGCGAGTAGCCGTAGAACACCCAGATCAGCATCATCACAGCGGCGATCACCGTGACCTGCATCAGCACGGAGAGCATGTTCTTGGCGCGCACGAGGCCGCCATAGAACAGCGCTAGGCCCGGCACGGTCATGAACAGCACGAGGATGGAGGAAACCATCATCCAGGTGA
This sequence comes from Xanthobacteraceae bacterium 501b, assembly GCA_000378025.1. GTDB lineage: Bacteria > Pseudomonadota > Alphaproteobacteria > Rhizobiales > Xanthobacteraceae > Ancylobacter. The sequence continues at coordinate 4,423,334 of KB899087.1, read as the reverse complement.
CGTCACCCTTGTCCACGGTGGCAACGACCGCGGCGGCGGCCTCGGCGGTGGCTTCCGCGCCGGTGGCCGGGTTGTCCTGGGCGAAAGCGGCGGCCGCGAACAGCGCCGTCGTCGCCAGCGCAGGCAGGCCCGCGCGTATCCAATTCTTGGTCGTCATGGGTTCAATGCTCCGTCGCAATCGGAAAATATCGGGATCAGTGTCGCGGGCTTAGAGCGCGTCGGCGTCGGTTTCGCCGGTGCGGATCCGCACGGCCTGGTCGATCGCGTAGACGAAGATCTTGCCGTCGCCGATCTGGCCGGTCTTGGCCGAAGTGGTAATCGCGTCGATGACCTTGGAAACCTGATCGGAAGGCACGGCGACCTCGATCTTGAGCTTCGGCAGGAAGCTCACCGCGTATTCCGCGCCGCGGTAGATCTCGGTGTGGCCCTTCTGCCGGCCATATCCCTTGACCTCCGTGACGGTCAGTCCGTGCACACCAATGCCAGTGAGCGCATCCCGGACTTCCTCAAGCTTGAAAGGCTTGATGATAGCCATGACGATCTTCATGGTTCGTGTCCCCGCTTGGCCCCGAACCGCTGGCGGGGTTCTGGGCGTTTCATGTCGGACTCGGCCAGGCTGATTCCTTCAACCTTCCGGTCAAGCCGCGAAGAGAGAATCAATTCGCGTGCCAACCGAGATGAATCAACGCTTTCGCTGCAAATGCCCGCCCCGCGCGTGGCCCGGCGCGGCGCACGCGGGCGCTGCGTTCGGCCGGTGCGACACGGCCCGCTTGCTCAATTCTTGATCGCGACGATGACCCATCCTGAGTCACCGCCGCATAATCGCCATATGAAGACTAATTTTTAGGCAGATGCCTGCGCAGCAGGCGGCCCGGCCGGCCGCATCGGCCGGATCAGCCCTTCCTGCGCCACCGAGGCCACCAGCTGCCCGGCGCGGTCATAAATCAGCCCGCGGGCAAGGCCGCGCGCGCCGGCGGCGCTGGGGCTGTCCTGCGCGTAAAGCAGCCAGTCATCGGCGCGGAACGGCCGGTGCAGCCAAAGCGCGTGGTCGAGGCTGGCGACCTGAAGGCTCTCGCCGAGCACGCTGGTGCCGTGCAGCGCCGTCGTCGCCTCCAGCAGCGTCATGTCGCTGGCATAGGCGAGCACGGCGCGGTGCAGGCCTTCCTCGTCGGGCAGCGCCCCGCTGGCGCGGAACCACACCGCCCGGCGCGGCGTCGCCACCGTCTCGCCGAGGCCGACCGGCTTCAGCTCGATCGGGCGCGGCCGCTGCCAATAGGCCAGCACCGGCGCCGGCAGCCGGGCCCGCACCTCGGCGGAGAGTTCGCCGATGCCCGGCACCTCTTCCGGCGGCGGCACCACCATGTCGAGGTCGAGCTGGTGCTCCAGCCCGGGCTCCTCGCGATGGAACGAGACCGACATGATGAAGATCGGCCGCCCGTGCTGGATCGCCACCGTCCGCCGTGTGGCGAAGCTGCGCCCGTCCCGCACCCGCTCGACGTCATAGATAATTGGCACGTTCGGGTCGCCGGCGAGCAGGAAATAGGCATGCATGGAATGGGCGCCCGCGCCGTCCACCGTGCGCTGCGCCGCCACCAGCGCCTGCGCCAGCACCTGCCCGCCGAACACGCGCGAGCGGAACGGCCAGGATTCCGGCGGGTTGTCGCCCCGGAAGAGATTGTCCTCCAGCCGCTCCAGATCGAGCAGGGCGACGAGTTCGGCGGCGCTGTTGGTCATGGGCGGGCGGCTCCTCATCGGAACGGGTCGGCGGACAGTGCGGCGGCGGGCAGCGAGACGGGCGGATATGGCGGGGCGTCACCCCGGCGCATTGTCCGGGGTGCCTAGCTAAGGCATAGGAGGGAGCGCGCACAATGCGCGGATGGTCGAGAGCGGAGGCGGCACGCCATGCAGCAAGCCATGCAACGGGACCAGCGATATGACGCGGTGATGGCCGGCGGCGGGCTCGCCGGGCTTTCCCTCGCCTTGGCGTTGCGGCAGGGGCTGGGAGACAGCGCCCGCCTCGCCATCGCCGATCCCGCCTTCGCCGCGCCCCGGCCCTCAAGCACGGATTTGCGCGCCTCCGCCATCGCTGCCGGCGCCCGCCGCCTGTTCGAGGCGCTGGGCGTGTGGGAGCGGGTGGAAGCGGAAGCCCAGCCGATCCTCGCCATGGAAATCACCGATTCCAAGCTCGGCGACGCCGCCCGCCCGGTGTTCCTGTCCTTTGACGGCGAGGTGGAGCCGGGCGAGCCCTTCGCCCATATGCTGCCCAATGCGGTGCTGCAGGACGCGATGACCGAGCTGGCGCGCGAACGCGGCATCGCGCTGCTGCCGACCCGCATCGCCGGCTTCACCCCGGGCCCGGCGCGCACCGCGCTGCGCCTTGCCGACGGCACGGAAGCCGCCGCCGCTCTGCTCGCCGCCTGCGATGGCGGCCGCTCGAAGCTGCGGGCGCTGGCCGGCATCGGCGTCACCGGCTGGCCCTACCACCAGTCCGCCATCGTGTTGACGGTCGGCCATCAGCGCCCGCACGAGGGCAAGGCGATCGAGCATTTCCTGCCCGCCGGGCCCTTCGCCATGCTGCCGCTCACCGGCAATCGCTGCTCCATCGTCTGGACCGAATCCACCGAGGCCGCCGCGCGCCTGCTCAAGCTGCCCCGCGTGCTGCTGCAGGACGAGCTGGAACAGCGCTTCGGGCTGGAGCTGGGCGAGATCGAGATCCTGGACGAGCCGAAGGCGTTTCCGCTCGGCTTCCAGATGGCGCGTTCCTTCATCGGTGAGCGCCTGGCGCTGGTGGGCGATGCCGCCCACACCATCCACCCCATTGCCGGGCAGGGCATCAATATGGGCCTGCGCGACGTGGCGGCGCTGGCCGAGGCGATCACCGACGCCGCCCGGCTCGGCCTCGACATTGGCGGGCCAGACGTGCTGGAGCGCTACCAGCGCTGGCGCCGCTTCGACACGCTGGCCATGGGCGCAGCCACCGACGGGCTGAACCGGCTGTTCGGCCTGCGCTCGGACGCGGTGCGGCTGGTGCGCGATGTCGGGCTCGGCCTGGTGGAGCGGATGCCTGCCCTGAAGGGCTTCTTCATCCGCGACGCCGCCGGCATTGGCGGGAAGTCCCCCCGCCTGCTGCGCGGCGAAGCGCTGTAGAGCGTTTTCGAGCGAAGTGGATACCGGTTCGCGTGAAGAAAACGCGACAAAACAAAGAATTAGATCATTTCACCGTTTCCACGAAACAGTGAAATGATCTAGGCGCCTACCGCGCCGCCTCTTCCTCGGTCAGGGTGCGCGCCTCGTCGGCGAGCAGGATCGGGATGCCGTCGCGAATCGGGTAGGCCAGACGTGCGGCGCGCGACACCAGCTCATGCGCCGCCCGATCATAGTCCAGCGGGCCCTTGGTGACGGGGCAGACCAGGAGTTCGAGCAGCTTCGGGTCGATCTCATAGCCCGAGCGCGCGGCGGGAAATTCGGGGGTGGTGGCCATGGGCAGGGTTCTCTCGATCTACGCGAACGACGGAAACGTATTCCGGCTATATAGCGCAGCAAGCTGACATTCTCACGTCGTCGCCTCTCACCCGCCAGCCGCACGGACCGATGGACTCTCCCGCGCTCGATCTCGCCCAGGAACCGCGCCTTGATGGCGAAACCTTGCAGCAATGGGTGTTTCGCCGGCTGCGGCGCTCGGTCATGGCCGGCCGTTTCCCGCCCGGCAAGGCGGTGACGATCCGCGGGCTGGCGGACGCGCTCGGCGTCTCCTCCATGCCGGTGCGCGAGGCGCTGCGCCGGCTGGTGGCCGAGCGGGCGCTGGTGCTGCTCGACAATCGCCGCGCCCGGGTGCCTGAGATGACCGCCCGCCGCTTCGAGGAACTGATGACAGCGCGCACCTTGCTGGAATGCGAGGCCGCCGCCCGCGCGCTGGCGGTGGCCGACGCCGCCTTCATCGCCCGTCTCGACGCGCTCAATGCCGATTCCGATGCCGCCGTGGCGGCCGGCGATACCGAGGCGATGATCGAGACCAACCTCGCCTTCCATGGCGCGCTCTATGGCAGCCGGGCGGACAATGTGCTGCTGCCGCTGATCGAATCGGTCTGGCTGCAGATCGGCCCGTTCATGCGGATGGCACTGGCCGACTTGGAGACCCATTACCCCGTGGACCGCCACGCGCAGGCCCTCGCCGCCCTGCGGGCGCGCGACGAAGCGGCGCTGCGCCGCGCCATCGAGGCCGACATCCGCGACGGCATCGGCCATCTGCTGGCGCAGCTGGGCTAGGCCTGCTCGCCCCACCGGCTCGCCCCACCCCAACACACCGTCATGCTCGGGCCTGACCCCGGCATCCACGACTTTGAAAACGTGTGCAGGCGGAAAGACGGGGATCCCCGGGTCAAGCCCGGGGATGACGGCGTTTCATGTGCCAAGCGCCGCGATGACGATCGAACAGCGAGCCTCAGCCCGCCGCCTTCATCCGGCCGCCGCCGCGCCGGCGCTCCGCCGCGAGGCGCGCGGCAGTGCCGAAGGCGGTGAAAACGCCGCTGGAGAGCTTGTCCTGCCAGAACCGCCATTCCGGGTGCCACTGGATCGCCAGGTTGAAGCCCGGCGCGTGCGGCACGCGAAAGGCCTCGATGGTGCCGTCCTCGGCCTGCGCTTCCACCACCACGCCGGGCGCCAGCGTCGCCACGCCCTGGCCGTGCAGCGAGTTCACCCGCCAGCTGGTGGCGCCGGCCAGGCTCGCCAGCAGGCCGTCCCGCGCTAGGCTCACCTCGTGCACGGGGGCGTACTGGCCCTCAAGCGCCAGGCTGGAATCCTCGCGATGGTCGAAGCGGCCGGGCTGCTGGTAGAGCTTCTGGAACAGCGTGCCGCCGAGCGCGACATTCATTTCCTGAAAACCCCGGCACACGCCGAACAGCGGCACGCCGCGCTCCAGCGCCGCGCGGATCAGCGGCAGCGAGATGTCGTCGCGGTGCGGGTCGGCCGGCAGCGGCGGGTCGTGCGGCACGTCGCCATAGTGCTGCGGCCCGACATTGGACGGGCTGCCCGGCAGGAACAGCGCATCGACGAAATCGAGGATCTCGTCGATGACGATCCGCTCCGGCGCCATCTCGGCATCCACCGCCGAAATCGTGCCGGGAATGAGCACCGGCATCGCCTGGGCGCCGCGCGCCACCGCATAGATGTATTTTTCCGTGACGCCATGGACGACCTGCCCGTCCTTGGCCTTCACGTCGCTGATCACTCCGATGACCGGACGCATGCTGTCTCCTGCGCTCTGCCCGCCAGATGTGGCGCCCGCCCCCGCCGGCTGTCAACGGTATCCGCGCGCAGGCCCGCCTTGCACCGGACGCGCAAGCCGGCGCGCGAGCCGATGACGCCCCTCGCCTTGCGCCCGATCGCCGCTGCCGCCGGGACAGCCCGTCGCCAAGCGTTTCCGAGGATGATTCTTCGTGTATGAAGGGCCACCCCTCCGCCCGCAGGCCGCCGCCGGAAGCTCATGGTTTTTTCGTCCGTCACCTTTCTCTTCTATTTCCTGCCGGCGTTCCTGATCTGCTATTTCGCGACCCCGGGGCTGCGGGCGCGCAACCTGGTGCTGCTGGCGTTCTCGCTGGTGTTCTATGCCTGGGGCGGGCTGGCCAATGTACTGGTGCTGGCGGTGTCCATCGTCGCCAACTACCTCTTCGCCCTGCTGATCGACACCCGCACGGGGCCGTGGCGGCTGCGCATGCTGGGGCTGGCGGTGGCGCTGAACCTGTCCGGCCTCATCGCCTTCAAATATGCCGGCTTCCTCGCTGAGAACATCAATCTGCTGCTGCCGGCCGGCGCCCAGCTGCCGGTGGTGCACCTGCCGCTGCCGCTCGGCATCTCCTTCTTCACCTTCCACGCCATCTCCTATCTCGTCGACATCTATCGCGGGAAGGCGCGGGCCAATGGCCGGTTCGAGGAGATCGCGGTCTACATCACCATGTTCCCGCAGCTCGTCGCCGGCCCGATCGTGCGCTATTCCACCATCGCGCACCGCATCAGGGCGCGGCGCACCACGCTCGGGCGGGTGTCGGCGGGGCTGCGCATCTTCGTCATCGGCCTGTCCTGGAAGGTGCTGATCGCCGACGAGGTGGCGCCGCTGGTGAGCGTGGTGTTCGACAACACCACCGCCCCGAGCCTCGGCGAGGCGTGGATCGGCGTCTGCGCCTATGCGCTGCAGATCTATTTCGACTTCGGCGGCTATTCCAACATGGCGATTGGCCTCGCCATCGCGATGGGGCTGAAATTCCCGCGCAACTTCAATCTGCCCTATGGCGCGCTGTCGATCACCGATTTCTGGCGCCGCTGGCATATGAGCCTGTCGAGCTGGTTCCGCGACTACGTCTACATCCCGCTCGGCGGCAACCGGCGCGGCCATGTCTATACCGCGCTGAATTTGTGGACCGTGTTCCTGCTGTGCGGCCTGTGGCACGGGGCGAGCTGGACCTTCGTCATCTGGGGCGTGCATCACGGCACCTTCCTGGTGCTGGAGCGCACCCGCCTCGGCGCCGCCCTGCGCGCCGCGCCGCGCCTGGTGAACCACGCCTATGTGCTGCTGGTGGTGCTCACCAGCTGGGTCTGGTTCCGGGCGGAGAGCCTGCCGCAGGCGCTCGACCTGTTCGCCGGCCTTGCCGGGCTCAACGGGGTGGGTCCGCTTTCGGTCAATCTTCTGGCCGATCTGGAACCGGTGACGATCGTCATCATGGTGCTGGCCTGGCCGCTCGCCATGTTCGGCCTGCCGCAGCCGCGCCCGAAGCATCTCTCCGAGCGCGCGCGCCGCACTCTGTTCGGTATCACCGACACGGTGGTGATGGCGCTGCTGTTCGCGCTGTGCATCCTGTCGGTGGGGGCGGCGACCTATTCGCCCTTCCTGTATTTCCGGTTCTGAGGGGAGCGAGAACGATGGCGCTGCTCATGGCCTTCCGCCGCTGGTGGGCGATCCTCTTCGTCGCCATCCTTTCCCTGCCGACCCTCAGCCTGCTGCTGCCCGAAATGCCGGGGCCGATCCGCAACGTGCTGGCGCCGGAAGCGCGCTGGTGGGAACACGCCTCCGAGCGGCTCGACCCCTACATCAACAATTCCTTCGGCTTCCGCGGCCCGGTGCTGGCGGCGCATCGGCGCTATCTGCGCTTCATCGGCTCGGCGCCGGGCACGCGCGTGCTGTATGGCACCGATGGCAGCCTGTTCCTGCGCGACGACAACGCAATGGAACAGTCGATCGGCCAGCTGGTGCGTCCGCAGGCGGTGGAAAGACTGGCCATCCTCGCCCGCGAGCTGAAGGAGAAGATGACGGCCATCGGCGGCACCTTCGTTCTCACTTTGGCGCCCAATGCCCACACCGCCCGCTTCGAGATGCTGCCGGACTACATCCGCCAGCAACGGCAGGCGCGCAGCGAATATGATCTCGTCGCCGCGCGGATGAAGCGCGACGGCATCACCTTCGTCGATCTGCGCCCCTTCCTCGCCGAGGCCGCGACCCAGGGCCCGATCTATTATCGCTACGACACCCACTGGAACGCGCGCGCCGCGCTGGCGGCGTTCAATGCCGTCATGGCGGCGGCGGGACAGCCGCAGCTGGCGATCCCGGAATCGGAGGCCTTCGGCGCCACCCAGATACGCACGAGCGGCGATCTTCTCACCGTCGCCGGGATCACCAGCCGCGAGCCGCCCGATAGCGAATATGTCTGGAAGCCGCCGCTGGCCGGCCCGCACGACACCACCCCGCTGACCGGCATCGTCACCGCGCCACCGCCGGAAAAGGACGATTACGGCTTCGACGCCTTCGCCACCGGCCATGCCGGGCCGCGCATCATGGTGGTGGGCGATTCCTTCACCCAGAGCTACTGGCACAACCCGCTGGTCTACCGCGCCTCGGCGGCGGTGTGGATCCATCACGCCGCCTGCGAGTTCGACCGGGGCATCATCGACCGCTTCAAGCCCGACATATTGATCTACGCCCCGACCGAGCGCTTCCTCACCTGCAAGAACTGGAGCCGCACGCCCCTGCCCGCCGGCGGGTGACGCCACAGCAAGGCGGCCGCGGCGCCCGCCCCCACCCTTGCCTCTCCTCCCTGCCCGGCATTAAAACGCCGCAGCTTTTCCAGGCCGGATCACCGCCATGCCCCTCTCCCGCGACGAACTCCTCGCCCGGCTCGCCGAACTGGGGATTCCCACCCGCACGGTCGAGCATCCGCCGCTGTTCACGGTGGAGGATTCGCAGGCGCTGCGCGGCGACATCGCCGGCGGCCACACCAAGAACCTGTTCCTGAAGGACAAGAAGGGGAACCTGTTCCTCGTCGTGGTTGAGGAGGAGACACGGGTCGACCTCAAGAATCTGCACGTACCGCTGGGCGCGGCGAGCAAGCTTTCCTTCGGCAGCGCCGAGCTGCTGGAAGAGGTGCTGGGCGTGAAGCCCGGCGCCGTCACCGCCTTCGGCCCGGTCAATGATACGCAGGGCCGCGTCACCGTCGTGCTCGACGCCGAGCTGATGGCGCATGAGGCGATCAACTGCCACCCGCTGGTCAACACCGCCACCACCACCCTTGCCAGCGCCGACCTCGTCCGCTTCCTGCGCGCCACCGGGCATGAGCCGCTGGTGCTGGCGGTACCCCGCCGCAGCGAGGCGGGGGAGCCCGCCACCGCCGAGAGCTGAACGCCCCGTTGCATTCGCGGCGCGGCAGACCATTTTAGACGCCGAGCACAGCCCTATTGCGAGGACGACCCATGTTGCTGAACCAGCCCTCCTCCCCCGCCGGCAAGGGCGACGCGCCGGGCGGCGACGATGTGGTGATGGACGTCACCACCAAGAGCTTCATGAAGGACGTGGTCGAGGAATCGCGCCTGCGCCCGGTGCTGGTCGATTTCTGGGCCCCCTGGTGCGGCCCGTGCCGCCAGCTGACCCCTATCATCGAGAAGGTGGTGCGCGCGGCCAAGGGCAAGGTCCGCCTCGCCAAGATGAATACCGACGAGCACCCCGCCGTCGCCCAGCAGCTCGGCATCCAGTCGCTGCCCACCGTCTATGCCTTCGTCAACGGCCAGCCGGTCGACGGCTTCATGGGCGCGCAGCCGGAGGCGCAGATCAAGGCGCTGGTCGACAAGCTCGTCGCGGCCTCGGGCGGCGGCAACGACATCGCCGACATCCTCGCCAGCGGCGAGGCGGCCCTTGCCGAGGGCGATCTTGTCGGCGCGGCGGAAATCTTCGCCGCCGTGCTGGGCGAGGAGCCGGAAAATCTCGCCGCCATTGCCGGCCTCGCCCGCACCGAGCTGGCCGCCGGCAATCTCGAACAGGCGCGGGCCACCCTCGCTCTGGCGCCCGAGGCGGCCGCCAATGACAGCGCCCTCGCCGCTGTCCGCGCAGCGATCGACCTGGAGGAAGCCGCCGCCGCTCTGGGCGACGTGAAGGAGCTGGAGGCCAAGGTCGCCGCCAACCCGCTCGACCATCAGGCCCGCTTCGATCTCGCCGTGGCGCTCAGCGCCCGTGGCAAGCGCGAGGAGGCGGTCGACCATCTTCTGTCCATCGTCCGCAAGGACCGCGCCTGGAACGAGGACGGCGCGCGCAAGCAGCTGGTGCAGTTCTTCGAGGCCTGGGGGCCGACCGACGAGCACACCCTCGCCGGTCGCCGCCGCCTGTCCTCCCTGCTCTTCGCCTGACGCCGGCGGGGGTGCCCCCCGCCACCGCCGAGAGTCGCGCCAGACATCGCGCCAAAAGTCGCGCAAGGAACGTAATGGCGATCAACAAACCCTATACCGACCCGTCCGAGCTGGCGCCCATCATCCCGCTCTTCCCGCTGGAGGGCGCGCTGCTGCTGCCGCGCTGCCAGCTGCCGCTCAACGTGTTCGAGCCGCGCTATGTCGCGATGATCGATGCCGCTTTGGCCGGCAACCGGCTGATCGGCATGATCCAGACCGCGCCGGAGCAGCCGGCCCTCGCCGTGCCCGGCGCGCCTGACATCGTCGCTGTCGGCTGCGTCGGCCGCATCACCGAGATCGCCGAGAGCGGCGACGGGCGCTATCTGCTGAATTTGAGCGGCATTGCCCGGTTCAAGGTGGTGGCGGAGGTCGATTCCGGCACGCCCTTCCGGCAGGCCAAGGTCGATTACGAGCCCTTCCGCGCCGATTTCACCCCCAATGCCGGCGCCGAGGCGGTGGATCGCGGCACGCTGTTGCGCACGCTGGCCGATTATCTCGACGCCAACCGGCTGGAAGCGGACTGGAAGAGCATCAAGGACGCGCCGAACGAGGCGCTGGTCAACGCGCTCGCCATGATGGCGCCCTTCGGCCCGCGCGAGAAGCAGGCGCTGCTGGAAGCCCCCAGCCTCGCTTCGCGCGCCGAGATGCTGATCGCCGTTACCCAGATGACCATGGCCCGCACTGGCGGCGAGGGCGACGGCACGCTGCAATAGCGGGCGGGCGCGCCTTTCCACGAAAAGACGTGGATGGCCGGGCCAAGCCCGGCCATGACGTTGTTGGGGCTCAAGGCGCGGACAAGGCGATCACCGTCATCCCCGGGCCTGGCCCGGGGATCCACGACGTCCTCCCCGGTGTCACGGGGAGCGCGCCGCCTCCGAGAGACCAGTTCCGCTCGTTTCCCGGACAAGCTGCGCGCAGCGCACCGCCGATCCGGGACCCAGCACAACACTCCTGGCTGATCCCACTCACCCTTTCCCACTCACCCTTGCCACTGGGGATGCGGGACAGCCGGACGCCTTTTACTCCGCCGCCATCGGCGGGCGCGGCGTCGAATGCGGGCCGGCATCGACGGCGTGCAGCCCCGGGCGCACCATCGGGTCGGCGTGGTGCGCGTCCTCCTCGTCGCGGGCGCCGATGAAGCGGCCGAAGATCCGCGCCATCAGCCGGCCGAGATCGTCCATCAGCGTGAACACCGCCGGCACGAACACCAGCGAGAGCACGGTGGAGGCGATCAGCCCTCCGATGACAGCGATCGCCATCGGCGCGCGGAACGTGCCGCCCTCGCCCAGCCCAAGTGCCGAAGGCATCATGCCCGCCACCATGGCGATGGTGGTCATGACGATGGGCTGGGCGCGCTTGCGGCCGGCGTCGATCAGCGCCGTGGTGCGGTCGACGCCGGCATGCACCGCCTCGATGGCGAAATCGACCAGCAGGATGGTGTTCTTGGTCACGATGCCCATCAGCATCAGGAAGCCGATCACCACAGGCAGCGTCATGGCGTTGTGGGTAACGAGCAGCGCGATGAAGGCGCCGCCCACCGACAGCGGCAGGGCGATCAGGATGGTGATCGGCTGCAGCACATTGGCGAACAGCAGCACCAGCACCGCCAGCACCATCATCACGCCCGCGGCCATGGCGGTGGCGAAACCGCCGAACACTTCGGCCATGATCTCGGCATCGCCGGTTTCCTTCAGCACCACGCTGGCCGGCAGGCTCTTCGCCCCTGGCAGGGCATAGACTTCCGCCAGCGCCTCGCCGAGCTGGGTCTCGCCGGCAAGGTCCGCCTCGATGGCGACCCGGCGGGCGCGGTCATAGCGGTTGAGGCTGGAAGGGCCGGTGCCGAAGGAGATGTCGGCCACCGAGAGCAGCGGCACCGAGGCACCGGCCGCCGTCCGCACCTTCAGCGTCTCGAAGGTGGAGAGGTCGGCGCGCGCCTTCTCGTCGAGCTGCACCCGGATCGGGATCTGCCGGTCGCCGGCGGAGAATTTGGCGAGGTTCTGCGAGACGTCGCCCAGCGTGGCGATCCGCACCGTCTCGGCGATATCAGCCACCGACACGCCCATTTCCGCCGCTTCCGCCAGCTTGGGCACCACGCGCAGTTCCGGCCGCTCCAGCGCCGCCGAGGTCTGCACGTTGGAGAGCCCCTTCACCTTGTCGCGGATCTCGCGTTCCAGCTCCAGCGCCTTGGCCTCCACCAGCGCGCCGTCCGAGCCGGACAGAATGACGGTGAATTCGCGCCCGCCGGGGCCGGCCCCGCCCGAGGCGCCGAAATTGAAGCGCAGGTCGGGAAGGCGCGCGATCTCCTCGCGCAGGCGCATCTCGAACTCTTTCTGCGTCGCCGCGCGGTCGCTGCGCGGGACCAGGTTGACGATGATCGTCGCCTTGCGGACCTCGCCGCCGCTGCTGACCGAGTCCCCGGCCGAGCCCGAGCCGGCGGTGGCGAAGACGCTGGCCACCTCGGGCTGGGCCTTCAGCAGCCCGGTGATCTCGTCCACCGCCTCGCGGGTGGATTCCAGCGTCGCCCCCGGCGGCAGTTCCAGCGCCAGCACCGAGCGCGACACGTCGGCATTGGGAATGAAGCCGGAGGGCAGCAGGGTCGAGAGCCACATCGAGCCGATGAACAGCACGATGCCCGCCGCCACGGTGAGGAAGCGGTAGCGGATCGAGCGCAGCAGCAGCGCGACATAGGCGCGCTTCAACCAGCCATCCGGCTTTTCGCGGTGGCCGAGATCGCGCATGAAATAGGCCGCGAGCATCGGCGTCAGCAGCCGCGCCACCAGCAGCGAGAACAGCACCGCCACCGCCACCGTGATGCCGAACTGGCGGAAGTACTGGCCGGCAATGCCGCCCATGAAGCTGACCGGCAGGAACACCGCGACGATGGTCAGCGTGGTCGCCACCACGGCGAGGCCGATTTCGTCGGCGGCGTCGATGGCGGCGCGATAGGCCGATTTGCCCATCCGCATATGGCGCACGATGTTCTCAATCTCGACGATGGCGTCGTCGACCAGAATGCCGGTGACGAGCGTCACCGCGAGCAGGCTCACCCCGTTCAGCGAGAAGCCGAGCATGTCCATCACCCAGAAGGTGGGCAGGATGGACAGCGGAATCGCCGTCGCGGTGATGATGGTGGCGCGCCAGTCGCGCAGGAACAGCATCACCACGATCACCGCCAGCACCGCGCCCTCGATCAGCGTGTGCATGGCGGAGGTGTAGTCCGCCTCGGTGTATTTCACCGTCGAATCGATCAGCGTGATCGAGACGTCGGGATGGCGCTTCTCAAGGTCGCGCAGCGCCTGCGCCGTGCTCTCGGCCACCACCACGTCGGAAAAGCCCTTGGCGCGGTAGACGCCGAAGGCCACGACGGGCATGCCGTCGAGCCGGGCGAAGATGCGCGGTTCGGCCGCCCCGTCGGTGACGGTGCCGAGATCGGCCAGGCGCACATGGCGCCCGCCGGGAAGGGCGATGCGGGTCTCGGCGAGGTCGGCCACCGTGTTGGCGCCGCCGAGCGTGCGGACGGATTGCTCCTGCGTGCCGATCTCGCCGCGCCCGCCGGCGAGGTCGACATTGGTGGCGGCGAGCTGGCGGTTCACATCCGCCGCCGTCACGCCCAGCGCCGCCAGCTTGTCGGGGTCGAGCGAGATGCGGATCTCGCGCTCGACGCCGCCCTCGCGCTTCACCTGCGCGACGCCGCGCACGCCCTGCAGCGCCCGCACCAGCGTGTCGTCGACGAACCAGGACAGTTCCTCCGGCGTCATCGCCGGGGCGGAGGCGGCATAGGTGACGATGGCCATGCCTTCGACATCGACGCGCTGGACCAGCGGTTCCTCGATATCCTGCGGCAGATCGGTGCGGACCTTGGTCACCGCGTCGCGCACATCGTTCACGGCGCGGTCGACCTGCGTCTCCAGCTGGAACTCGACCACGGTGACGGACGAGCCCTCGGTGATGGTGGAGGAGATGTGCTTCACCCCCTGCACGCCCGCGATCGAGGTCTCGACGATCTTGGTAACTTGCGATTCAAGCTCGCTCGGCGCGGCGCCGGGCTGGGTGATGGCGACGGAGACGATCGGCACATCGATATTCGGCATGCGGGTGATCGGCAGCCGGTCGAACGTATAGAGGCCGATCGCGGTCAGCACCACGAACAGCACGATGGAGGGCACCGGCTTGCGGATGGCCCAGGCGGAGACGTTGAGAGCCATCAGACGCCTCCCTTGGCCGGGTCGGCGGCCAGCGGCACCGGGTTCACCCGGTCGCCATCGCGCAGGAAGCCGCCGGCGCGGGCGACGACGCTCTCGCCCTCGCGCACCCCTTCGGTGATTTCCACCACGCCATCGCCCTGCAGCCCGATCTTCACCGGGCGGCGGCGCACCGTGTCACCCTCGACCACGAGCACGAAAATGCCATCGGCGGCGAACTGCACCGCCGATTGCGGCAGCGCCACGCCCTGGTGGCGGGCGATCTCAATCACGCCCCGGCCATAGGCGCCCGGGCGCAGGCGCGGGTCGTCCGGCAGCGCCACCGCGACACGGGCGAGGCGCGTGGCGACATCGACCTTGGCGCCGACCAGGCGCACCGTGCCGTCCAGCGGCGTGTCGAAGCCCGCCGGCAGCACCGCGACCTTGAGGCCCGGCGTCACCCGCGGCAGCGCCGATTCCGGCACTTCGGCGTCGAGATCGATGGCGCCATCCTTGACGATGCGGAACAGCGGCTCGCTATTGGCCGAGAGCACGATGGCGCCGACGCGGGCCGAGCGGGCCGAGACGATGCCGGCCTGCGGCGCCTTGATCTCGGTGCGGGCGAGCCGCACCTCGATCTCGTCGCGCGTGGCCTTGATCTGGGCCGCCTCGGCCTCGGCGGCCGTCACCATTTCCTCCGCCGCCGTCACCTGGGCGGTGGACACCTTCACCCCGCGCTCGCGCTGGTCCAGCACTTCCTGCGAGGTGGCGCCGGTCTTGATCAGGGTGCGGGCGCGCTCGACAGCGGCATCCGCCTCGGTCAGCTGCGCCAGCATCTGCTGCAGCTGCGCCTTCTGCTGGGCGATGGCGGCCTGCGCCTTGGCGGCGTTGGCGGTGTTCTGGGCGAGCAGCGTCTCCAGCATGTCGCGCGAGAGGCGCGCCATCACCTGGCCCTGCTCGACCCGGTCGCCTTCCTCCACCAGGATGTCGGTGATCTGGAAGCCGTCGATCTGCGGGCCGACCATGATCTCCTCGCGCGCCACCAGCGTGCCGGTGACGGGCAGCCGCTCCACCACCTCGCGCACGGTGGCCGGCACCACGGAGATGGTGATGCCCTTGACCTCGTTCGGCGCCGGCGTGGCCACTTCGGCCTGGGCCGGCTCGGAAAGGCTCAGCCCGGCGGCGATCCGGTCGCGGAAGGCATAGCCGGCAAGGCCGACGACCACGGCGGTCATGGTGAGCGCGAGCGCGATACGCCCGCGAAAGGAGGCCGGCTTGACGGTCATGATGTGCGGTCCGGTGAAAGGCTCGGCGCCGCAGCGGGCGCCAGCATGCGGGCGATCAGGCCGGCCAGCGCCGGCATCATCTGGACGAGCGAAAGGTCGGGCTCGAAGCTCTGGCGCAGCACCAGCCCGTCGCCGATGGCGTTGATCATCACCATCACCACGTCGGGATCGAGCGAAGGGTCGATCTCGCCGCGCGCCTGGGCGGCGACGAGATGGGCACGGATCGCCGCGTTCATCTCGTCCTCGACCGCGTCGAAGGTCGGCTTCAGCGCCGGGTTGCGCGCCGCCTCGGCATAGATCTCCGGCCCGAGCGCCAGTGTCACCATCGGCGTCTCGCCGGAAAATAGCGCCTGCCCCATGCGGGCCAGCCCCTCGACAAAGCCCGGCGCGCTGTCCAGCAGCTCCAGGCAGCTCATGCGCACCGCCCGCTCCTCGTCGACAATGGCGACGATGATCGATTCCTTGGAGGGGAAATAGCGGTAGAGCGCGCCCGGGCTCATCCCGGCCTCGGTGCAGATCTGCTGCATGGAGGTACCGTGGAAGCCGGCGCGGGTGAAGCAGGCAATGGCCGCGTCCAGCACCCGCCGGCGCGGGTCGCGGCGCAGCTTCTCCACCGGCGCGGCGTTGGGCGCGGCGGCGGAATCCGGGCGGGCGGCCGGCTTCGCGCCAGGCTTCGCTCCAAGCTTCGTACCGGGTTTGGCACCGGCATCGGCCACGGGGAGGCGGGGAGCGTGGGTGTTCATGCACCTTCCATCACGGGAGCGAACGTTCGTTCGCATTTAGTCACGCAGGGAAATCGAGTCAAGAACGAACGTTCGTTCGCATCGGCGTCCGGCACCGGAAGTTCCGGCCCGGCGCGCCCGGCGGCTATTGCGCCGGCGCCACCACCGGCTGGAATTCGCGCGCAACCCGCTCATAGACCGGGCGCTTGAACGGGACGATCAGCCCCGGCGTGCGCTCCAGCCGCTCCCAGCGCCAGGCGACGAATTCCGGCTTGTGCTTCCCTCCACCCGGATGGAGCACGTCGATCTCGTCCTCCGTGCCGGTGAAGCGCAGGGCGATCCACTTCTGCGTCTGCCCGCGAAAGCGCCCCTTCCAGGCCTGCCGCGCCAGCGGCTCCGGCAGGTCATAGGCGAACCATTCCGAAGCCATGGCGAGCGGCTCGACCGAGGAGACGTTGGTCTCCTCGTAAAGCTCGCGCAGCGCCGCCTCTTCCGGGCTCTCGCCCTCGTCGATTCCGCCCTGCGGCATCTGCCAGGAATGCTGCGCGTCCACCTGCTCGGGCCCGCCCCGGCGCTCGCCGAGAAAGACCAGACCGTCGCGGTTGACGAGCACCACCCCGACGCAGGGGCGATAGGGAAGCTGGTCGAAGGGAATCATGAAGCCACCGCAGGACCTGTGAGCATTTTCGAGCGAAGTGGGTTCCGGTTCGCGTGAAGAAAATGCGTAGAACAAAAACCTGGAGCACTTCCGATGAACCGGCGTCACCGGAAGGCGCTCTGGGCGCACGTACCGGGCGGTAGCATAGGCGAGGAGCCGGGCGGCGCGTAGGGGTCGCGCCGGCCCGTGTGGTCACGGGGTTAACGCGGTCTCACTCTCGCCGGCGACAGGCGCCGCCGTGGCGGTGTCGAGCGCGCCGGGGCCCGCCATCACCTGGCTGCGTCCGGTGGCGCCGTCGAACACGGTGATGCTGACACCGTCATCGCCGGCCAGCGGCGCCCGCAGCGTCGGCATGTCGGCGGCGACGCCCATGGTGGGGAAGCCATCCGCCTGCAGCGCGAAGGGCGTGCTGGGCGGTGCGGCAGGCTCGCCGGCCCGGAACACATAGGCCGCCACCCCGACGCTGATCGCCGACAGGATGGCGAAGCCGAACACCCCGACCGCCGCGCAGTGCCGCGCGTGGTCGCGTCCGGCGTCGCGGCCCGGCAGGCCTTCGCCGGATGGCGCCTGTTGCGACCGGGGCGAGGAAAGCATGCGGAGAGGGGGCGCGCTGTTCATGGCTGCCTTTGTCGCCGCCGACCAAGGCGGGATCGGGGCAAAATCGGGCATTCGGCGCGGCAGCGCAAAAAAGGCGAGGCCCGCCTCGGGTAAGGCGGGCCTCGCGGTTCGGGAGAGCGCCGGCCCGGGGGCCGGCGGCATCACATCAGTTCGGCACGGAGGCCTTGGGGTCGGCGGGATAGGCGGCGTTCTTCTGCACGCCCTCGATCAGGTCGATCGCCAGCTTGAGCTGGGTGTCGTCCTTCGGGTCCGGCGGCACATAGGCCGGGGAACCGGTCTGCTCGTCCTCGCCATTCTTCAGATGGCCCTTGAGCGAGGCCTCGCCGCGCGTGGTCTCCACGCCGGCCGCCTCGGCCTTTTCCTTCACGTCCTGCGGCACGTCCTGCACCAGCTCAATATCGGGCTGGATACCCTTGGCCTGGATCGAGCGTCCCGACGGCGTGTAGTAGCGTGCCGTGGTCAGCTTGATCGCGGCATTGCCGGACACCGGGATCACGGTCTGCACCGAGCCCTTGCCGAAGGAGAGCGAGCCCAGCACCGTGGCGCGCTTGTGGTCCTGCAGCGCGCCGGCGACGATTTCCGACGCCGAGGCCGAGCCGCCATTGACCAGCACGATGATCGGCTTGCCCTTGGCGAGGTCGCCCGGCCGGGCGTTGCGACGCTCGGTCTGCTCGGGGTCGCGGCCCCGGGTGGAGACGATCTCGCCACGGTCGAGGAACGTGTCGGAAACGTCGATCGCCTGGTCGAGCAGCCCGCCCGGATTGTTGCGCAGGTCGATGATGAAGCCCTTGAGCTTGTCCTCGCCGATCTGCTGCGTGAGGTCGGCCACCGCCTTCTTCAGGCCCTCGCCGGTCTGCTCGCTGAAGGAGGTGATGCGGATATAGCCGATATCGTTGTTCTCGACCCGCGAGCGCACCGACTTGATGTTGATGATGTCGCGGGTGATCGACAGCTCGATCGGCTTGTCCGCGCCCTTGCGGACGATGGTCAGCTTGATCGGGGTGTTGACGGCGCCGCGCATCTTGTCGACGGCCTGGTTCAGGGTCATGCCCTTCACCTCTTCGCCGTCGAGCTTGGCGATGAGGTCGCCGGCCTGCACGCCGGCCTTGGCCGCCGGGGTCTCGTCGATCGGGGCGACGACCTTCACCAGGCCGTCCTCCATCGTCACCTCGATGCCGAGCCCGCCGAACTGGCCGCGGGTCTGCACCTGCATGTCGCGAAAATCCTTCGCGTCCATATAGGTCGAATGCGGGTCGAGCGAGGTGAGCATGCCGTTGATCGCGGCTTCCACCAGCTTCGCGTCTTCCGGCTTCTCGACATAATCGGCGCGCACGCGCTCGAACACGTCGCCGAACAGGTTCAGCTGGCGGTATGTGTCCGAGGCCGCCGCCATCGCCGCCGAAGGCTCAAGCAGCAGCCGCGGCTGAGTGGCACCGACCGCGATCAAGGCGCCGGCCGCCGCACCGAAGAGAAATACAGACGTCCTACGCATCATCCGCGTACCTTCTCGCTTTCGCTCGTCGCCCACCATGGCGTTGGATCGATCGAGTTACCATCCTTGCGGAACTCGACGTAGAGAATGGGTTGGGCGGTTCCAAGGCCGACCGACGACACGAGCTGGGGTCCGCGCCCCATCACTCCCACCGGCTCGCCGGACAGCACGAACTGACCCAATTCCACCGTGATCTTATCCATTCCGGCGAGCAGGATATGATAACCGCCGCCAGCATTGATAATTAACAGTTGTCCATATGAGCGGAAAGGCCCGGCATAGACCACCCAGCCATCGCTGGGGGAGGCCACCTGGGCCTCGATGCGGGTGCCCATGGACATGCCCTTTTCCTGCCCGCCATAGCCGTCATCGGCGCCGAAGGCCTTCAGCACCGCGCCGCCGACCGGCAGCTTCAGCAGGCCGCGCGCGTCCTCGAACGGCACGCCGGGCGCCAGCCGGCCGGGGTTCTGCAGCGCCGCCAGCCGGTCCGCCGGCCCCGCCCCGGCGCCTTGCTGCGCCTCGCTTTGCGCCGCCTCCTGCGCCGCCTTGCGGGTGGCGGAAATCTCGGTCTCCATCCGCTCCATCAGCTCGCGCACATTGCCCGCCTCGGCGGCCAGCGCGGCGGCGCGGGTCTTCTCCTCGGTCAGCGCCGCCTCGCCCTGCTGCAGCGAGTTCTTCTTCTCCTCGATCAGGGCGGCGGTGCGGGCGCGCTCATCGGCCAGCGAGCGTTTCAATTCTGCGAGAGCGTCGCGTTCGCGGGCGGTGTCCTGGCGCACGCGCTCCTGCGCGGCGAGTTCGCTGGCGAGCAGATCGGTCTCCGCCTTAAGTTCCGGCAGCACCGCGCCGAGCATCATGGCGGAGCGGATCGACTGCAGCGCGTCGTCCGGGCGCACCATCAGCGCCGGCGGCGGGCGGCGGCCGAGCCGCACCAGCCCGCCCAGCACCTCGGCCAGCACGGCGCGCCGGGCCTCGAGCGATTCCTTGATGTCGGCCGCCTCGCGGTTCAGCAGCAGCAGGCGCTGTTCGCTGGCGTCGAGCTTGGCCTCGGTCTCGCGCACCCGGATCGCGGTGTCGAGCAGCGCCTCGTTCAGCTTGGCGCGGTCGCCCTCCAGCGCCGCCATCTCGGCGGCGAGGCGCTGCTGGACGGCGGTGGAATCCTTCAGCTCGGCGTCGAGGCGCTCGATTCGCTGCTGCTGGTCCTGGCCCGCCCCTTGACCCGCCCCCGGTTCAGCGGGCGCCTGCGCCCGCGCGGGCGCCGCGAAAAGCCCCGAAAGGAGCCCCGCCAGCAGCACGCAGGCGCACGCCACCGCCCGGCGGGGCGGCCGGCGGCAGGGGGGCGAAGCGGTGCGGCGCGCGGGCATCGGCACAGGGAGGGGCCGGCAGGGTTAATGTGAGGTTAGCGCGCCGCCATCGCCCTCAGGCCTTGTGATAGGGGTGGCCTGCGAGAATGGTGGTGGCGCGGTAGATCTGTTCGGCCATCATGACGCGAACGAGCTGGTGGGGAAAGGTGGCGCGGCCGAAGGCGATGAGCCGGTCGGCGCGGGCGCGCACCGGATCGCTCAAACCATCCGCCCCGCCGATGATAAAGGCGAGCGTGCGCGCGCCACGGTCGCGCAGGGCGGCAATGTCGGCGGCGATCTGCTCGGAGCTCATCTCGACGCCGCGCGGGTCGAGCGCCATCACTGCGCCGGCCTCGGGCAGCGCGGCGAGGAGAGCGGTGCCCTCCTCGGCCATGCGGTCCTCGGCGCGGCGGGCGGCGCTCTCAGTGATCTCAGAGACATCCGGGCCGGAAAGCCCGAGCGCGCGCCCGCCCTTGCCGGCGCGGTCAAAATAGCGCGCGCACAATTCCCTCTCGGGCCCGGCCTTCAGCCGGCCCACCGTGAGAACGAGCAGGCGCAAGACGCGCTCAGCCGCGCGTCAGGGTCGCCGGGCCGCCGGGAACGGCAGCCGACCACATCTTCTCGATATTGTAGAACCCGCGCACTTCCGGCTGGAAGACGTGGACGATGACATCGCTCGCATCGATCAGCACCCAGTCGCAGGCCGGGAAGCCTTCGACCCGCACGCCCTTGACGCCATGTGCCTTGAGCGCCTCGACGAGGTGCTCGGCAATGGCGCCGACATGGCGCTGGGCGCGGCCGGAGGCGACGACCATGTAATCGGCGATGGTCGTCTTGCCGCGCAGTTCGATGGAGACGACGTCCTCGGCCTGGTCATCATCGAGACGGGCGAGAACGAGGGCAAGAATCTCCTCGGCGTCTAAACGCGCGTCAGAGACAGGTGCAGTCGCCGGGCTGTTGTCGGCCGCTGCAAGCGCCATGATGGACAGGGGTCCTGATCCTCTCGTCGAAACCGCATCGCCCCGGGCGGACCTCCCGCTCCGTGCATGCCCCCTTAGGATAGTGCGGATGGGCGCGATCTTCAACCGGGGGGTGGAGAGGGGGTGGGGGAAGCGCCCGAAGCGGTCTCTCGCCGAGGCCGCAACCAATATCTGGTTTGGGGTGGAAACCGGACTAGTGGCTTTTGGAGGAGCCCCCAGGAAAAGCGGACATTGGTCGGCTGGCGCATTCGGGGGCGACTGCGGCCAGACAGCTTTGGATGAGAGTGCAGCCCATAGCTATCGCCAACGTAATGCTGGTGCTTGGAGCGTTGGCAGATTTTCCCACTTTCGCGACTAGTCAAATCGGGACTTGACGAATTTGAGGTACGTACCTCATCTTGAGGCTGGTGCAAAAGGCAAAGTCTCTAGGAGGAGTGTTTGGATCCGAAATTCCTCATTAACCGCGAAGAAGCGTTGCGCGAACTTTATCCGGCCACGCATGACCTCGCTATTCAGAAGCTTCAGGAAAGTCTCGGAGTACACGCGCAAGAGTTTATACGACGTTCACCCTTCCTTTGTTTGGGCACGCAGGACCTAAACGGCAGGGCGGATGTGAGCCCACGTGGCGACCCGCCCGGTTTCGTCCGCATTTTGGACAGCAGCACGCTGGCTATCCCTGACCGTCCAGGCAACAACCGGTTGGACAGCCTGTCTAACATCATAGCAAATCCTGCCGTGGGTCTTTTGTTCATGATCCCCGGCTTCGACGACACCCTGCGCGTCAACGGAGTGGCACGTATAGTCATTGATCCGACACTTCTCGAGGCCTTGACGGTCAACAACCGCATACCCACTCTGGCAATCGTAGTGCAGGTCCGCGAAGTCTTCCTGCATTGCGCAAAAGCCCTCAGGCGCTCGCACATCTGGGAATCCGCTCATCATCAGGATCGCACGCAGATGCCTTCACTGATCAAGATGATATTGGATGAAACAACCGGGGCACCGGAAGAGGAGGAGATGCGAAAGATCGATGCCGGATTGGAGGAAGATTACAAGCAGACCATGTATTAACATCGATGGCAGGTCTGCTTCTGGGGCGGCATAGCTGGAGCGCCACCGTCTGAAATGGGGTCGCATGCCGACGGAGTAGGAAAGCGCCCGAGTGGCTGCAATGGGTCGATTAAGCCCGTCGACAAACGCACGGCCGACGGCCGCATTGCCAGCGGCGCTGCCCTCACCGGATTGCCCCAGCCCCCTCCCCCCGCGATTCATCTCTGGCCTGCCGGGCCAAGTTGGCGCACATATCGTCGGGCTGTTTTCGCCCGCCGAGAGGATCGCCAGGATGAATCGTCTCGCCGCGCTGGGAGTGGCCCTCCTCGCCCTCGCCCCCCTCCCGGCCCTCGCCCAGACCGTCGCCTTCGACCCCGACGCGCTTATCATCGAGGCGCGGGACATGGCCGAGCTGGCGCGAAAATGGTGCGCGGCCAATCCGGAGGTGGAGCATGTGCTGGTGCTGCCCGCCGCTCTGTTCGTCGACAGCGAACAGCTGATCTGCGACGGCAACCCCTACAAGCTCTACCGGCTGATCGAGCATGACGATCCCGATGATTTCGAGTATTTTCTCGATCCGCCCTTCACCAACACCATCCGCCTTGGCTGCGACGGCAAGGCCGGCCGCACGATGAAGAGTGTGGCGCTGAACTGCCGGCCGCTGCACCCCAAACCCTAGAGCCCGCGCCGATCCGATCGGTTCATCTGATCGGATCGCGCGCCAGAGCCCGCCCCTGCCCCGGATGCGCCCCATGCACGGCCTGCCCACCCGCCGCCATCTGCTGAAGGGCCTGGCCCTCTCGGGTCTGGTGCCGCTTGTGCCGGCCATCGCGCGGGCGCAGGCATCCACCCAGGCGCTCACCGTCGGGCTCATCGCCATCGGCCCGTGGCAGGATTGGGGGTGGAACCAGTCCTTCGCCGCCGCCGGGGCGGCGCTGCAGGCCGCCGGCGTCACGGTGATCGAGGCCGGCTATCTGCCCGAGAGCACCGATTACGACAGCGGCCGCGACGATGCCGAGACCCGCGCCTATGCGCAGGCGCTCGACGCGCTGGTGGCGCAGGGCGCGCGGCTGGTCATCTCTACCTCCTTCGGTCACGACCCGTTTCTGGTCGCGGCGGCGCAGCGGCACCCCGCGGTGAGGTTCCGCCAGGCCTCGGCGCTGGCCAACGCCGCCACCCCGGCCAATCTCGGCAGCCAGAACGCGCTGATCAACCAGGGGCATTATGTCAACGGCGTCGCCGCCGGGCTGTGCACCGCCAGCAACTCGCTCGGCTTCGTCGCCGGCCTGCCCTTCGCCCCGGTGCTGCTCAACGTGAACTCGTTCCTGCTCGGCGCCCGCGCCAGCAACCCGAACGCCAGCGTGCGGCTGCTGTTCACCGGCGGCTGGGAGGACGAGGCGCATGACGCGGCCGCCACCAATGCGCTGGTCGATGCCGGCTGCGATGTCATCACCTGCCATCTTGACGCGCCGAAGGTCGCCATCGAGACGGCGGAGGCGCGCGGGGTGAAGAGCTGCGGCCACGCGGTCGACCAGAACCCGCTGGCGCCCAAGGGCTACATCACCGGCGCGGATTATCACTGGGCCGGCCTGTTCGCGGGCTTCGCCCAGGGCGTCGCGCGCGGCGAGGCGCTGCCGAAATTCACTGTGGGCGGCTACGACACCGGCCTTGTCCGCTCCAGCCCGTTCGGCGCCGGGGCCACCGCGCCGGCGATCGCGGCGGCAGAGGGCGCCATCGCGGCGATGACGCGCGGGGAGCCGATCTTCACCGGCCCGCTCTTCGACAATAAGGGCCGGCAGGTGCTGGGGGCGGGCACCAGCTATGGCCCCTATGCCGACGAGCTGCAGCGCACCGACTATCTCCTCCAGGGCGTCATCGGCACGCTCCCGTGAGGCGCGGCGCGCGCCAGTCGCATCACTCGCCGCCCATCGCCGAACGCAGCATCGCGGCGGCCTCCGTCTGGGGGGCTTCCACGATGGCCTGATAGAGCCCGATCACAGCCGCGCAGAAATCCGCCGCCTGCTCGCGGTTCGGGTCATTCGCCTTCAGCAGGGAGATCTGTTCCGGCGTGTAGCGCGGGCGCATCTGGTCGATGGTGCGCGCAAGCATCCGCGCGACCGCAGCCTCATCATCTGCGGGACGCTCCGTCGCCGTCTCCACAAGGCGCGCCCCGATCGCTTGATATTCTTTGAGAGTGGCGGAGGGGAGCGCGTACTGGATGCGAAAATGGGCGCCGCCGCTCGCGCCAAATGTCGCGCATTGCCGCACGTTCCGGCCTTGAAGTATCTTTAGTTCATCAATCAGAAGACGCCCCAAATCGACCAGAGCGGCGTCGTCTGCCGACATCACATGATTCACAACCGCGTCAAACGAGTAGAATTTGAGTACATCATTGGCATCATCGAGCGTTCCACCATCGATGTAATTCTGGTGATACGCTTCCACCACCACCTCGAATTCATCGGGGTCATGCTGTTTCAGCCGATCGAGAATAGGCGCACTCCCCGTTATGTAGTCGACGAAGGATGCATCGGTCAGGTTCTGACCAAGTCCCGACAACGCAAAGTCGGATCCATCTGAAACGTCGGTAACAACATGGGCCGCCTGCAGTTCCGCAAGGGTCGGCTTCCATACATCATCGCTGGGTATGGCGACCGCCTTTTCCACAAACGCCTTATCATAGCCGAACGCAACCATGAGCGCCGATTGCTGACGGCTGACCGATTCAAGCTCGCTGATCGACATGCCCGGGAAGGCCGGCCCGTGGAATCCGAGCACCGCTTTCGGCACCATCCAGCGTTCCGTCCCTCCTGCGAAGGCAACGGTGCAGGCCGAGGCACAGAGGTTGGATACATAGGTCTGCAGCCCGGCCTCCCTGATGGCCTTGCTTAATCGGATACCTTCCCCGATGCGGCCGCCAATGCTGTTCAGGTGAACGACCTTGATCTGTGGCGACGCCTTCAGAATCGTCAGGAAGTCGTCTGTCAGGCCGAATTTGAATCCGCCGGTGATTTCGACTTCGGTGCCGTTGCGCATGATCCGCAAGCCGTAATCCGGTATCGTCGGGTCTCCGCGAAAGGCAACGGAATAGCCTTCCTTGAGCTGCGGAAAACCGCTCTCAATAAACAAAACGACGGTAAAAAACGTCCCAAATACGATGCTGAGCTTCGCAAGATTGGCCCACACCGCTTTCTTGCCGACCGACGTCCTCTTGGCGATGTTGTTATTGGCCGAGCGCCACACACCGACATATTGCCAGATCGTCACGAACAGCAGGAATATCCAGAAATAGACAAAGTACCCAAATATCACATATGGATAATATCCCTGATTAATTTGAATAAAAACCGTGATCGCAACGGTTACTGCGAATACAGCCGCGAAAATGGCCGCGCCGAACACCCAATAGGTAACGCCGAGCGAATAGTATCCCCGCCAGTAATTGCCCAGGATATTCCAGCTTCGAACGGCTTTCGCGGCGGGCGCCGGGTCGGCGGCGACCGGATTGGCGTCGCCGGCCGTCGCATCGTGCCGAGACGCCAGCGCCAGCACCGGCGCCGAAAGCGCCGTTTCGGCGTCGCCGTCCGGATCGGACTCGGCGCTTGCGACTGGCGCCGGCAAGGCGAGCCGCTGCCTCACGGCCGTGCGGCGCGCATGCAGCAACAGAAGGACCAGACAGGCCGCTTGAGGCGCGGCGTAAAGAACCAGCCCTTCGATGAAATCTCCCTGGTAGGTCAGGGATCTGACGGCCAGAACCAGACCGGACGACACAAGAGCCGCCAGGTAGGGGGAAATAATGCCCCGCAGACACACGAAGCTGAACCAGGTCAAGACGGCATTGATGGACAGAAGGCCAATTATGTAGCCGACCATTTGAGCAGTCACGACACGGCCTCCAGCACACAACCAAAGGATGCCATGATGACCGCCAGATTACGATGTCGGGCGCATTTTCGAGCGACGGGGACTCCGGTTCACGTGACGAAAATGCGTGAGAGCAAAAACCGGGAGCCCGCGCCGATAGCTTGCCTCGCACGCGGATCGGATATCGCCAGCCGGCCGGTGTCGCCCAGCCGCGCGCTCACCCGCCGGCCTGCCTGATCCGGGTCGAGGACAGCGGCGATTTCAGCCCGTGCAGGAACACCCAGGCCGGCGGGCGCATGGTGGCGAGCGCGGCGGCCTCAATCTCCGGCACCCGCCAGCGGGCCAGCGCGGCGGCGGCGGGGCCGGCCATGGCGGGGAAGGTGCAGCCGGGCCGGTCGATCACGGCGAAGGGCACCAGAGCCGCGATGTCGCGCCAGTGCTGCCAGCGGTGGAAGGTGGCGAGGTTGTCCGCCCCCATCAGCCAGACGAAATGCACCCGGGGAAAGCGCCGCACCAGCGCCGCCACCGTGTCGAAGCTGTAGCGGGTGCCGAGCCCCGCCTCCAGCCCGGTCGGCAGCAGCGCCGGATGGTCCGCCACCGCGCGCGCCTGTGCCAGCCGCTCGGCCAAGGGGGGCAGCGCGCGGTTGTCCTTCAAGGGGTTGCCGGGCGTCACCAGCCACCACACCCGGTCGAGCCGCAGCTTTTTCAGCGCCAGCAGGCTGGCGGCGCGGTGCGCCTCATGCGCCGGGTTGAAGCTGCCGCCATAGAGCCCGATCCGCATGCCCGGCGCGAGCGGGGGGATGCGGGCGAAGGGCGTCGCCGGGGCGGCGCCAAGGCCCCTCACCCCAACCCTCTCCCCGATGGGGAGAGGAGGAGCGTCGTCGCTCTCGCTCACGGCCGGATCTGGCCGGTGCCGCGCACGCGGTATTTGAACGAGGTCAGCTGCTCGGCACCCACCGGGCCGCGCGCATGCATGCGGCCCGTGGCGATGCCGATCTCGCCGCCGAAGCCGAACTCGCCGCCATCGGCGAACTGGGTCGAGGCGTTGTGCACCACGATGGCGGAATCGACCTCACTCAGGAACCGCTCGGCCACCTCTGCGTCCTCGGTCAGGATGGCGTCGGTGTGGTGCGAGCCATAGGTCTCGATATGGTCGATGGCGGCGCCCACCCCGTCCACCAGCTTCACCGAGATCACGGCGTCGAGATATTCGGTGCGCCAGTCCTCTTCCGTTGCCGCGCTCACCCGCGTATCCGCCGCCTGGGTGTCGGCGTCGCCGCGCACCGCGCAGCCCTCATCGAGCAGCATGGTGACGAGCGGGGCGAGCAGGCGGGCGGCGTCGGCCCGGTCCACCAGCAGGGTTTCGGCCGCCCCGCACACGCTGGTGCGGCGCAGCTTGGCGTTCTTGACGATGGACAGCGCCTTGCCGAGGTCGGCGCCCTTGTCGACATAGATGTGCACCAGCCCTTCCAGATGGGCGAAGACCGGTACCCGCGCCTCCGCCTGCACGCGGGCGACGAGGCTTTTGCCGCCGCGCGGCACGATCACGTCGAGATTGCCGCCGAGCCCGGCGAGCAGTTCGCCCACCGCCGCGCGGTCGCGGGTCGGCACCAGCTGGATCGCGTCGGCGGGAAGGCCGGCGCTGATGAGCCCTTCCACCATGGCGGCATGGATGGCGCGGGAGGAATGGAAACTGTCCGAGCCGCCGCGCAGGATCACTGCATTGCCGGCCTTCAGGCACAGGCTGCCGGCATCGGCCGTCACATTGGGCCGGCTCTCATAGATCACGCCGATGACGCCGAGCGGGGTGCGCACCCGCTCCAGGCGCAGCCCGTTCGGCCGCTCCCAGCTTTCCGTCACCTGCCCCACCGGGTCGGGCAGCGCGGCGATCTCCTCCACCGCGCCGGCAATGGCCTCCAGCCGGCCTTCGTTCAGCACCAGCCGGTCCTGCAGCGCCGCGCTCATGCCCGCCGCGCGGGCGGCGGCGAGGTCGTCTTCATTGGCGGCGAGAATGGCGGGGGCGTGGGCCCGGATGGCGCGGGCGGCCGCCATTAACCCGTCGGCCTTCGCCTGCGCCGGGGCGAGCGCCAGCGCGCGGGCGGCGGCGCGGGCGCGCTGGCCGATAGCGGCCATCACCGCGTGCACATCCGCCGGAACACGCGGCGCCGGCGCGCCGAGAGTGGTCTCGGTGGCGGAAGCGTCGCGCAGGGCGGAGGAGGCGGTCATGACGTCACCCATCAGTTTTTTCGGGGGTGGTTAAAGCGGGCGCCCTGTCTAGCACAGCCGGGGCTTCCGGCACCAAAGCGAAATGGCAAGTGCCGCGCTCTTTACCAGGACGCGCCGGCGTGAATCGCATTTGCGACTTGCCATTTGCCCCCGGGCATCCGATGTCACGCCCACATGCCCGCCCGCTGAGGCGCTTCCGCGAGGAGACCGCCGCCCTTGTTTCGCGCCTTCGACATTGCCTGGGACGCCTTCTGGCGCTTCGTCGAGGATGATGGCTGGGCGATTGCCAGCCACATCGCGCTTTCCGCGCTGATGTCGCTTTTCCCCTTCCTCATCTTCGTCACCGCGCTGGCGGCGTTCTTCGATTTCAAGAACCTCGCCGACGAGACGGTGCAGCTGATGCTGGAGGCGTGGCCGGCGCAGGTGGCCGACCCGATCGGCCGCGAAATCCGCAACGTCTTGACCCAGGTCCGCACCGACGTGCTGACCATCGGTGTGGTGCTGGCGATCTACTTCTCCTCCAACGGCATTGAGAGCCTGCGCATCGGCCTCAACCGCGCCTATGGCATGCGCGAGGCGCGCTCCTGGTACTGGCTGCGCCTCGAATCCATCGGCTATGTCGTGGTTGGCGCCGCCGGCCTGCTGGCGCTGTCCTTCCTGGTCGTGCTCGGCCCGGTGCTGTGGCTCGCCGCCGTGCGCTATGTACCGGCGCTGGAACCGTTCGGCTGGGTTATCACCTTCCTGCGCTATGCCGCGACCTCGGCGATCCTGATCGTCGCGCTTGTCGTGGCGCATATGTGGCTGCCGGCGGGACGACGCTCCCTGGCCGATGTGGCGCCCGGCATCTTGGTGACGCTCGGCCTGTGGCTAGCCGCTGGCGCCGCCTTCGGCCGCTATCTCGCGGAATTCGCCGGCAATTATGTCACCACCTATGCCGGCCTCGCCTCGGTGATGATCGCGCTGGTCTTCCTCTACACCACCGCCTCGATCTTCGTGTATGGCGGCGAACTCAACGCCGCGATCCGCCGCGCCCGCGAAGGGCGGCTCTAGGGCGACCTCTCGGCGGAACCTCCCCGCTCTCCCATCGCTTGACCCTCGTCAAGGCGCCCGGGCGCGTTCCGGGCGCCCAATGGCGTATTGGGTTCGAGATGGCAAGGAGGCTCGCATGAGCACCAGCTACGACAAGATGAAAATCGAGGAAGGCGCGTGGGTCGTCGTCTGCGACGGGCGCAAGGCGCTGATCCTGTGCAACAAGGGCGACGCCCTCTTCCCGAACCTGCGGTCCCACGAGGTGCATGAGCAGGACAACCCGCCCACCCGCGAGCAGGGCACCGACCAGCCCGGCCGGGTGCACCAGTCGGTGGGCTCGGCGCGCTCCTCGGTGGAGCCGACCGACTGGCAGGAAGAGGGCGAGCGCGCCTTCATGCGTCAGCTCGCCGCCCGGCTGGACGCCGCGGTGACGGCGGGCGAGGTGAAGTCGCTGGTCATCGTCGCCGCCCCGCGCTCGCTCGGCGCGCTGCGCCCGCATCTGTCCAAGGGCGTGCAGGACATCCTTGCCGCCGAGGTGGACCGCGACATGGTCAAGCTGCCGATCCACGAGATCGAGAAACATCTGGCCGCCTGAGCCGCCGGTTTCCCCGCAGGGAAAAAGAAGATTACCTTCTCCCCGCCGCCGGCCCGCCCGGCGGCGGGGTTTTGCGTCGGGGCGGTGCTGTGCGCGCTGCCGTGCCGGTGAACCGATGCGCCTCCCGCCCGTATTGCCCTGCGACGCGGATCGCCCGCCTGCCGCCGGCCAGAAAGGCCCACGAGCCCTGAAGGTGCCCCGATGAAAACCCTCTCCTTCTTCCGCCTTGTCGTCGCGGTCGGCCTCTGCCTTGGCGTCGGGGCGCTCGGCTCGCTCGTCACCACGCCGCAGATTCCCACCTGGTATGCCGGGCTGGTGAAGCCGTCCTGGACCCCGCCACCCGCCGCCTTCCCCATCGCCTGGACCACGCTCTATGTGCTGATGGCGGTGGCGCTCTGGCGGCTGTGGCAATTGCACGCGCCCTCGTCCGCGCGCCGCCGCGCCATCGGCCTGTGGCTGGCGCAGCTGGCGCTCAACGCCATCTGGTCGCCGGTGTTCTTCGGGCTGGAGGCGCCGGGCGCGGCGCTGGTCGTGGTGCTGGCGCTGTGGCTCGCCATCGCCGCCACCATCTGGGCCTGCCTGCGGATCGACCGCATCGCCGCGTGGCTGCTGGTTCCCTATCTCGCCTGGGTGTCCTATGCCATCACGCTGAACGCTGCCATTGTCGTCCTGAATTGAGCGGCCCCGCGTGACGCGGCCGCCCGGGCACTGCCGGAGACCCTGATGGACCTTGTCACCATCGCCAAATTCATCGTCCTGCCCATCGCCCTCGGCTCGGTGGCGCTGGTGCTGGTGCTCGGCCTCGCCAACATGGCGCGCGGCGGCCCGCCGGCGCGCTCGCAGAAGCTGATGCAGTGGCGCGTGCTGCTGCAGGCGGTGGCGCTGTGCTTCGTGCTGCTCACCATCATCCTGATGAACCAGGGCTGAGAGGGTTTTCATGGTCGTCCTCAACCGCATCTACACCCGCACCGGCGACGATGGCACCACCGCGCTCGGCACCGGCGAGCGGCGGCCGAAATATGATCTGCGCGTCGCCGCCTATGGCACGGTGGACGAGACCAATGCGGTGATCGGCGTCGCCCGGCTGCACACCGGCGCCGAGCCGGCGCTGGCCGACATGGAAGCGATGCTGGCCCGCATCCAGAACGACCTGTTCGACCTCGGCGCCGACCTCGCCACGCCGGAGACGGGCGAAGACCTCGGCTACACCCCGCTGCGCATCGTCGCCGCGCAGGTCGACAAGCTGGAGCGCGACATCGACGCGCTGAACGCCAACCTCAAGCCGCTGCGCTCCTTCGTGCTGCCGGCCGGCACCCCGGCGGCGGCGCATCTGCATGTCGCCCGCACCGTGTGCCGGCGCGCCGAGCGCATGGCGGTGGAGCTTTCCGCCACGCTGGGCGAATTCGTCACCCCGGAGGCGGTGAAATATCTCAACCGCCTCTCCGACCTGCTCTTCGTCATGAGCCGCCTTGCCAATGCCCGCGCGGCGGGCGAGGGCGAGCCGGGTGACGTCTTGTGGGTGCCGGCAGCGGGGCGGGAGTGACCGCCCCGGACGGCCCGGCCGCGCGGCCCTGCGTCTTCGGCACGCCGGACAGCGTCTATGTCCGCATCGTCCGCCTGACGCTGGCGGAAAAGGGCGTCGACCACGATCTGGTGCCGGTCGATCCCTTCGCGCCGGAGGGGCTGCCGCCCTCCTATGGCGAGCGCCACCCCTTCGGCCGGATTCCGGCGTTCGAGCATGACGGCTTCCGTCTCTACGAGACCGGCGCCATCACCCGCTATGTCGACGAGGCCTTCGCCGGCGCTCCCCTGCTTCCCGCCGAAGTGCGGGCCCGGGCCCGCGCCAACCAGATCATCAGCATCGCCGATTCCTATGCCTATCGGGCGCTGGTCTGGGGGGTCTATGTCGAGCGGGTGGAAAAGCCCGCGCAGGGCGTGCCGAGCGATGAGGCCCGCCTCGTGGGCGCGCTCGCCGAGGCCCGCCAGTGTCTGGCCGCCATCGCGGCGCTGATGGCCGGGGCGCCGTACCTTGCCGGCAATGAGCTTAGCCTCGCCGATCTCTATCTCGCGCCGATGGTCGATTATGTCAGGCAGGCACCGGAAGGGGCGGAACTCCTCGCCGCCCACCCCGGCCTCGCCGCGTGGTGGGCCCGCATGGCGGCGCGCCCGTCCCTGAACCAGCTCGGCCTCTGCGCCGCGTAAGCCACCGGCGCGGTGGCGTTTTCGCGCGCGGCGCGGCATTGTCGTGGCGCGTCGCGCGCCGCGCCCTTTCCGAGATTCGCTGTAGCTCCATGCTGATCCCCTTCAACGACGACAACCCGCTGGAGGGCATCACCCACGCCTATGTCACCTGGGCGCTGATCGCGGTGAATGTGCTGGTTTTCGTGCTGCTGCAGCATGGCTACCGCGCCGAGCTCGACATTCCCTCCGCCTTCGGCTTCGGCGCCATTCCCGCCGTGGTCACGCATGCCGCCGTGCTGCCGCAGGAATATGTGCGCGTGCCGGCCGAGCTGACCCTCGTCACCTACATGTTCCTGCATGGCGGCTGGCTGCATCTGGCCGGCAACATGGCCTTCCTCTGGGTGTTCGGCGACAATGTCGAGGACGCGCTCGGCCATGCCCGCTTCCTGCTGTTCTATGTGCTGTGCGGCATCGCCGGCGGGCTGGCCCATTCCCTCGCCGTGCCTGATTCGGCGTCGCCTCTGGTCGGCGCTTCAGCGGGGATATCGGGGCTCGTCGGCGCCTATCTCATGCTGCACCCCAATGTGCGGATCTGGGTGCTGATGTTCCTGCGCGTGCCGCTGCGTGTGCCGGCGATCTGGCCGCTGGGCGCGTGGATCGGCTTCCAGCTGTGGAGCCTGTTCCAGTCCGGCGACGAGGAAACCGCGTGGTGGGCGCATGTCGCCGGGCTCGCCGCCGGCGCGGTGCTCATCGTCTTCCTGCGCCGCCCGGGCGTGCCGCTGTGGGTGATGACGCGCGACGGCACGCCGGACGGGCGCCCGCCGGTGTAATCGAGGCCCGCGCACGCCGCGCGCGGCGTTGACAGTGCCGGGGCCGAATCCTAGTTTGCCGGCGCTTTTCGCCGGCTGCTCCCGCTCCCCCCAGATTCCCGCCCCCAAGCCCCCTCTTCCGGCTTTCCGCGCGGCCCTGGCAGGCGGCGCCGCCGGCGCCGATGGCTGCCAGAGGCGGGGTCGCTGCCCTGCCGGGGGAGACAGGTGATGAAGATCCTCGTGCCCGTGAAGCGGGTGGTCGACTACAACGTCAAGATTCGGGTCAAGGCCGACGGCTCCGGCGTCGAACTGGCCAATATCAAGATGTCGATGAACCCGTTCGACGAGATCGCGGTCGAAGAGGCGCTGCGCCTCAAAGAGGCGGGCAAGGCCACCGAGGTCATCGCCGTCTCCATCGGCCCGGTGAAGACCGACGAGACCATCCGCACCGCGCTGGCCATGGGCGCCGATCGCGGCATCTGGGTGAAGACCGAGGAGGCCGGCATCGAGCCGCTCACCGTCGCCAAGCTGCTGAAGGCGATCATTGCCACCGAGGGGCCGTCGCTGGTCATCCTCGGCAAGCAGGCGATCGACGATGACTGCAACCAGACCGGCCAGATGCTCGCCGCCCTGCTGGGCTGGCCGCAGGCGACCTTCGCCTCCAAGGTCGTCGTCGGCGAGGGCGCGGTGGACGTGACCCGCGAGATCGATGGCGGGCTGCAGACGCTGCGCCTCGCTTTGCCCGCCGTGCTGACCACCGATCTGCGCCTCAACGAGCCGCGCTACGCCTCGCTGCCCAACATCATGAAGGCGAAGAAGAAGCCGATCGAGGAAAAGAGCGCCGCCGAGCTGGGCGTCGACCTCGCCCCCCGGCTGCAAATCCTCTCCACCTCCGAGCCCTCGGGCCGCACCGGCGGCATCAAGCTGGCCTCCGCCGCCGAGCTGGTCGGCCATCTCAAGACGGCGGGAGTGCTCTGACCATGGCCGACACCCTTCCCACCCTGCTGCTCGCCGAACATGACGATGCCAGCCTCAACCCGGTGACGGCCCGCGCGCTCACCGCCGCCAAGGCGCTCGGCGCCCCGGTGCATGTGCTTGTCGCCGGCGAGAACGCCCGCGCTGCGGCCGAGGCCGCCGCCAAGCTCGACGGCGTGGCGGAAGTCCTGCTCGCCGACGGCCCCGCCTATGCCCACCGCCTCGCCGAGCCGGTCGCCGCGCTCGGCGTCGCGCTGGCCCCGGCCTATGGCGCGCTCATCGCCCCCTCCACCGCCTTCGGCAAGAGCGTGATGCCGCGCATCGCCGCGCTGATCGACGTGATGCAGGTCTCCGACGTGATCGCGGTGGTCGCGCCCGATACGTTCGACCGGCCGATCTATGCCGGCAACGCCCTGCAGCGGGTGCGCGCCACCGACGCCACCAAGGTGCTCACCATCCGCACCGCCTCCTTCGCCGCTGCCGGCGAGGGCAATGCCGCGCCGATCCGCGCGGTTGAGGACGCCGCGCCCGCCGGCGGCGCCAGCTTCCTCGGCGAGGAAATCGCCGCCAGCGCCCGCCCGGACCTGTCCGCCGCCCGCATCATCGTCTCCGGCGGCCGGGCGCTCGGCTCAGCCGAGAACTTCCACGCCATTGTCGAGCCGCTGGCCGATGCGCTCGGCGCGGCGGTGGGCGCCTCGCGCGCGGCGGTCGATGCCGGCTACGCCCCGAATGACTGGCAGGTCGGCCAGACCGGCAAGGTGGTGGCGCCCGACCTCTATGTCGCGCTCGGCATATCGGGCGCCATCCAGCACCTCGCCGGCATGAAGGATTCCAAGGTCATCGTCGCCATCAACAAGGACGAGGACGCGCCGATCTTCCAGGTGGCGGATTACGGGCTGGTCGGCGACCTGTTCGAGATCGTGCCGGCGCTGCAGGCTGAAATAGCTAAGGCAAAAGCCTGACGGGACACTATACTGCCGCCCTCCGCAGGGGCAGAACGGACGTGGCAATGGCTTTCGAGATCAAGCGCATCGGCATCATCGGCGCCGGCCAGATGGGCAATGGCATCGCGCATGTGTGCGCGCTCGCCGGCTATGACGTGGTGCTGAACGACCTTGAGGCGGACCGCATCAAGTCCGGCCTCGCCACCATCAATGGCAACATGGCCCGGCAGGTTTCCAAGGGCCTCTATGCCGAGGACGAGAAGAAGGCGGCGCTTTCCCGCATCCACGGCACCGACCAGGCGGCCGACCTCGCCGAGGTTGACCTCGTCATCGAGGCGGCCGTGGAAAAGGAAGAGATCAAGCGCCGTATCTTCTCCTCCATCTGCCCGTTCCTGAAGCCGGAGGCGATCCTCGCCACCAACACCTCCTCCATCTCCATCACCCGGCTGGCCGCCTCCACCGACCGGCCGGAGCGCTTCATCGGCATTCACTTCATGAATCCGGTGCCGCTGATGCAGCTGGTGGAGCTGGTGCGCGGCATTGCCACCGAGGACGAGACCTTCGAGCTGTCCAAGGGCTTCATCACAAGGCTGGGCAAGACCTATGCGGTGGCGGAGGATTTCCCCGCCTTCATGGTCAACCGCATCCTGCTGCCGATGATCAACGAGGCGATCTACACGCTCTATGAGGGCGTCGGCTCGGTGGACGCCATCGACACCGCCATGCGGCTGGGCGCCAACCACCCGATGGGCCCGCTGCAGCTGGCCGATTTCATCGGGCTGGATACCTGCCTGTCGATCATGCAGGTGCTGCATGAGGGTCTGGCCGATTCCAAATACCGCCCCTGCCCGCTGCTGGTGAAATATGTCGAGGCCGGCTGGCTCGGGCGTAAGACCCAGCGCGGCTTCTACGATTATCGCGGCGAAAAGCCGGTGCCGACAAGGTAGAGGTGAATTGGTGCGTGCACCTCAGGGTTATTGCGCTTCTTCAAAAACCACGTTGTCGACACGCACTATACCGCTATCTGGCGCGGGCGCTGCGAAGATCATAGTGTCCAGAACGCCAAATCCATATCGATAGAACGGCACGTTACCCTTCATACGACCGATCTGTTCTTTGGTAAGACTGAATTTTATCTGATAAGCTCTGTCTTTGTCGTCGCAGGTGAACTTCAATGCGAGGACATAATCGCCTTCCATCCAAAAGAAGTTCTTCCTGGCGGAAGCCTGCAGAGCTGCGGTTAAGCTGGGCGATATCCTGTCAGTCTCCCTTTGGGCATCAAGCGGAACCGGATGCCGCAAAACCCAGTCATTCACCTGCGTGGCAAAAAGCAAAAACTCGTCACTTGGCTGGAAAAAAGATGCCTGAAGCGCGATCTGAGCGTTCATTCGCAACCTGATTTCAGGACCTGCTTGAGGTGGCTGAATCGCTACCTGCTTCGGATAACCTAGATCTTTTATATTATTATTTGAGTTTGCTGATTTTACTGAAATAGATATGCTCGAGATTTTAATAGATTGATCATTTTTATTGTAGAATTTTAAATCAATAAATATAAACGGAAGACCGATCCAGTGTCCGACGTTTATGAAGTCGATACGGTCGATGATCGACTTCTCGTTCAGCTTAGGTTCCAGACGAATGACGAGCGCTTTCGCGTCGCCCTCGTTCAGACGAACCGATTGCGACACATATGCCGTATCGCTTACATGAATATCGACCCCGTTTGCAAACTCAGCACGAGGAAGCAAAAACTCGAACTTACCCCCGTCAGCGTCCCGCTGGGGACCTCCAACAATGGAAACGTTGGCAAAATCAACAGCGCCACCCGTTTTTTGGTCTACGACGAGACCACTTATCTTTACGTAATCAGGGTTTATTTTTTCGTATACATACGAACTTATTGACAAAACTCCAAATACAAGACCAATTATAAAGCAATATTTAGATATATCCTGCACCACCTTATTCTGTCTGCGGGCTGAAATTATAGCTGCAAAGGAGATAGCCATAACAGCCAAGGCTAGAGCAGCTAGCCCAAGGGGGGTTTTAACCGCGTCTATTATTTCCCGGACATCATGCAGATTGAATAAGGCGGTCGACATGCTCAGCCCCCCTTCGTAAACGCAGGTGAGCGTACTATAGTGCCTCTCTTCGTCCTATTTAAAGTTGCATCGGCACCGGCGGGCCTCGAAGGAGGCGGATGCCCTCCGCAAGCGGTAACGGGCCCCCTACCCTATCCTGCCCCGCACCCACCGCGCCGGCCTTCCGTCGATCGCGGCCAGCCCCAGCGCGATGATGGCGAAGCCGGCGAATTCGCGCGGCTCCAGCGCCTCGCCCAGCACCAGCGCGCCGAGCAGGATCGCGCTCACCGGCACCAGGAACGTCACCAGCGAGATATTGGTCGCGCCATTGCGGCCGACGATGCGGAAATACAGGATATAGGCGAGCCCGGTGGAGAGCACGCCGAGGCCGAGCAGCGCGCCGATAACAGGCGTTGAGGGCGCCGGCAGGTTCCACGGCTGGTCGATCAGCGCCACCGCCGGCAGCAGCAGCAGGCTGGAGGTCGCCAGCTGCGCCATGGCGATGCCGAGCGGCGGCAGATGGCGGAAGCGCCGGGAATAGACCGCCGCGAAGCCATAGGACACCGTCGCCCCGAGGGCGGCGAGCTGCGCCGGCAGTTCGTGCCCGCCGAGCTGGCCGAGCAGCGCCGGCCCCATCATCACGGCCACGCCGAGAAAGCCGAGGCTCACCCCGGCCAGCTTGCCGACGGTGAACTTCTCGTCATGGGTGAAGGCCTGCGCCACCAGCACGGTGAACAGCGGCGTCGCCGCGTTGAGGATGGAGGACAGCCCGCTCGGCAGATGCTGCTGCGACCAGGCGATCAGCCCGAACGGAATGATGTTGGCGATCACCGCCAGCAGCAGGAACTCGCCCGCCAGCCGCCGGTTCATCGGCATGTGGATGCCGCGCGCCCGGGCGATCACCCACAGCGCCAGCGCGCCTATGGCCACCCGCGTCAGCACCATGGTCAGCGGGGGAATCTCGGCGATCGCCACCTTGCCGAAGAAGAAGGAACCGCCCCAGATCACCCCGAGCAGCGCCAGCGCCGCCCAGTCGGAAGGCGCCATCGGCAGCGGCCCGGCGAGCGCCGTGGCGAGCCCGGTGCGGTGGACGGGGCTCGACGCGGACATGGGGCACGCTCCTGCAGGTGGGTGCCGCCTTTTAGTCCTTCCCAGGGTTGCGCGCCACCCGATTTCGCCGGCGCCCCCCTCAGGAGAGGAGAGGCGGGTCGTCCGTTGCGGGCGGCAGGCGGCGGGGCCCCTCCGCGCCCAGCCCGGCCTTGAGCACGGCATAGACGCGGGGATCGTCCATCTGGGTGACATTGAAGCGCATGAAGTCGGTGGCCTGCTGCGCCGGACTGAAGACATTGCCCGGCGCCAGGATCACGCCCTCGCCAAGCGCGAACTGTGCCAGGCGGGCCGCGTCGCGGCCATCGGGCAGCTGGCACCAGAGATAGAAGCCGCCGCGCGGCGTCACCCACGTTCGAAAGCCCAGCGCCGCCAGCCGGGCTTGCGTGTCGCGCCGGGCGCGGGAAAGCCGCCCCCGCAGCGCCGCCAGGTGCCGGCGATAGGAGCTGTCCATCAGGCTGTCGAACACCAGCTGGGAGGCGAGCGGGCTTGCCCCGCCAAACTGCGTCGCCACCTGCAGATCGACCAGCGCCTCGATCCAGTCCGGCCGCGTCGCGATATAGCCGCAGCGGACGGAAGCCGACAGCGTCTTGGAAAAGCTGCCGATGCGGATGACGTTGACGAGGCCGTCAAACGCCGCCAGCCGCGGCGAGGGCTCGGGCTCGAACTCGGCGAAGATGTCGTCCTCCACGATGACCAGCCCGTGGGCCGAGGCGAGGGTGAGCACCTTGTGCACGGTCGGCGCCGACATCGTCGCGCCGGTCGGGTTGTGCAGGCCGCAAGTGGTGATGTAGAGCCGCGGCCGATGCTCGGTCAGGATCTCGGCGAAGCGCGCCATGTCGGGCCCGGCCGGCGTATAGGGCACGCTGACGATCCGGGCCTGATGGGCGCGCAGCAGCGCCTGAAAATTGAAATAGCAGGGATCGTCGACCAGCACGGTGTCGCCGGGCCGCAGCA
The DNA here is from genome assembly GCA_000378025.1 of Xanthobacteraceae bacterium 501b. GTDB lineage: Bacteria > Pseudomonadota > Alphaproteobacteria > Rhizobiales > Xanthobacteraceae > Ancylobacter. The sequence continues at coordinate 4,384,537 of KB899087.1, read as the reverse complement.
GAAACCGGCAGATGAGGTCGATCGCCTGCGTGCCGGACGAGGTCAGCAGCACCTGGTCCGGGCTGAGGTCCAGCCCCTCGCTGGCGCAGCGGCGGGCCAGAAACTGCCGCAGCGGCAGCAGCCCCCTTGTGCCGCCATAATTGGCCAGCAGGGCGTCATCGGCGCGGGCGAGGCCGCGCAGCGCCCGCCGGAGGATCGCGCCGGGCATCCAGTCCGGCGGCAGCCAGCCGCATCCCGGCTTCAGCGTCTGCGTAGCGGCATCCAGCGACTGGCGCGAGACCCAGAGCGGATCGATGGCGCGGTCCGCCCTCGGCTGCAGCTCGTTGACGGCCGGAGACGCCATCCCGGACGCGACATAGAAGCCCGACCCCGGCCGCGCGTGCACAACCCCCTCCGCCACCAGCCGGTCATAGGCTTCCACCACCGTCGAGGGCGACACCTTGAGGCTTGCGGCGGCGCGACGGATCGAGGGCAGCTTGTCGCCCGGCGCCAAGGTGCGGCGGGCGATCTGGTCGAGGATCGCCGCCATCACCTGCCCGGTTCGGGTCGCATTCTTGGCCATCGCGTCACCCCAACTGTATGGCTCCAAAAGGCCTACAGTTCGCTATGGATTGTACGGGGTGTAACTGTCCCGGCCAAGGCCGCAGCCGCTATGGATGCCGCTCATTCACGCGGGCGGGCCGATGGAACAGACATCAAAAGGATGGGGCAGCGGCCTTGTCGGCGTGCTCATTTTCAGCGGCTCGCTGCCCGCCACGCGGGTCGCGGTCGGCGGATTCGAGCCGGTCTTCCTCACCAGCGCCCGCGCGGTGATCGCCGCGCTGCTCGGCGGGGCGCTGCTGGTGGCGCTGCGCCAGCCCCGCCCGGCCGCCTCCGACCTTTTCTCGCTGCTGATTGTCGCGGTCGGGGTGGTGGTCGGCTTTCCGCTGCTGACGGCGCTGGCGCTCCAGCACGTCACCTCGGCCCATTCCATCGTCTTCATCGGCCTTCTGCCGCTGGCCACCGCGACCTTCGGCGTGCTGCGCGGCGGCGAACGGCCAAGGCTGGGGTTCTGGATCTTCTCAGCGCTGGGCAGCCTGTCGGTGGTCGGCTTCGCCCTCTCGCAAAGCGGTGCGGGCTCGCTGGTGGGTGACGGGCTGATGGTGGCGGCGGTCATCATTTGCGGGCTGGGCTATGCGGAAGGCGCGGTGCTCTCCCGCCGGCTGGGCGGCTGGCAGGTGATCTGCTGGGCGCTGGCGCTGGCGCTTCCCGTCATGGCGCCGATCGCCCTCGCCACCCAGCCCCCGACATGGCACGGCATCGGCGCCCCGGCCTGGCTGGGCCTCGCCTATGTCTCGGTCTTCAGCATGCTGGTCGGCTTCGTGTTCTGGTATCGCGGCCTGGTGCTGGGCGGCATCGCCAAGGTCGGGCAGCTGCAGCTGCTCCAGCCCTTTTTCGGCCTGCTACTGGCGGGACTGCTGCTCGACGAACCCGTGCCCATGGCGATGGTGGCCGTCACCGGCTTCATCGTGCTGTGCGTCGCCGCCGCCAAGCGGTTCGCGTGAGCCCTCAGGGCGCCGCCGTCGCCGCCAGCCCCTTGTCGGCCAGCGCCGCCTTCACCAGCGCCACCGCGTCCGGGCTCGCCCATTCGGCCGGGCCGGCGATATGGCCGAGCTCGCAGCCCTGCGCATCGATCAGCATGGTGGTGGGCAGGCCGAAGCCGCGCCCGACCACGCGCAGATCCTGGAAGGCCTGTGCCTTCGGGTCGGTGTAGAGCGCGAGGTGCGTCAGCCCGGTCTCCGTGAAGAAGGTCTTCGGCTTGGCCGGGTCGCGGGTGTCGATATTGACCGTGATCACCTCGAAGCCCGGCGCGCCATCGCCGCCCTTGCTGCCGAGCGTCGCCTGCAGCTCGTCGAGCGCCGGCATCTCCTTGCGACAGGGCACGCACCAGGTCGCCCAGATGTTGACCAGCTTCAGCCCGTCGCCGCCCACCTGCGACAGCCGGGTCGGCTGGCCGTCGGGGGCGAGGAAGGCGAGGTCGGGAATCCGGGTCGGCTTCTCCGTCGGGGCGAAGGCGGCGAGTTCCCCGGTGGCGAGGGCGGCGAGGCGCTTGCCGGCCGCGCTGGCCACACTGCACTGATCGTCCACCCCACTGGCCTGACTGGCCACACCGGCCACGGCCGGCAAGGGCGGGGACGCGGGCCCGGTGGCCGGCCCCGTGGCAACGACATTGCGCGGCCCGCCCCCTATCCCGTATACGCCTGCCAGCCCGGCGACGGCGCCCGCCACCACGGCGGCCGCCAGAAGGAGGGCGAAGCGTCCCGTGCGGCGCGGCGAGCCCTCTGTTTCGGGTCCGCCTGCGTCCTCAGGTCGTTCGGTCATGGCCGTCCTCGCGGAGAAAAGTCTAACATGAGCAACAAGATGTGGGGCGGCCGCTTCGAGACCGGGCCCGATGCGATCATGGAGGAGATAAACGCCTCCATCGGTTTCGACCAGCGCCTGTATGCGCAGGACATTGCGGGATCGAAGGCGCATGCCTCGATGCTGGCGGCGCAGGGGATCATCGACAAGGCTGATGCCGAAAAGATCGCCGCCGGTCTAGACACGATCCTGTCAGAGATCGAAGCCGGCGATTTCACCTTCCAGCGGGCGCTGGAAGACATCCACATGAACGTGGAATCCCGCCTCGCCACGCTACTCGGCGCCCCCGCCGGCCGCCTCCACACCGCGAGATCGCGCAACGACCAGGTGGCGACCGATTTTCGCCTCTATGTCCGCGACACGATCGACACGCTCGACGCGCAGATTCGCGATCTGCAGCAGGCACTTGCCGAGAAGGCGCTGCTCCATTCCGGCACGGTGATGCCCGGCTTCACCCATCTGCAGACCGCCCAGCCCGTGACCTTCGGCCACCATCTGCTGGCCTATGTCGAGATGCTCGGGCGCGATCGCGGCCGCTTCCGCGACGCCCGCGCGCGGCTCAACGAGTGCCCGCTGGGCGCTGCCGCGCTGGCCGGCACCTCGTTCCCGATCGACCGCTTCGCCACCGCCGGCGCGCTCGGCTTCGACCGGCCGACGGCGAATTCGCTCGATTCCGTCTCCGACCGCGACTTCGTGCTGGAGACGCTGGCGGCGGCGTCCATCGCGGCGATGCATCTCTCCCGCTTTGCCGAGGAGATCGTGATCTGGACCTCCCCGCTGGTGGGGCTGATGAAGCTCTCCGACCGCTTCACCTCCGGCTCCTCGATCATGCCGCAGAAGCGCAACCCGGACGCCGCCGAGCTGGTGCGGGCCAAGATCGGCCGAATTGCCGGTGCTTTCAATGGCTTGCTGATGGTGATGAAGGGTCTCGCCCTGGCCTACGCGAAGGACATGCAGGAGGACAAGGAAGGCACGTTCGATGCTCTCTCCACCCTCTCGCTGATGATTGCCGCCACCAGCGGCATGGTCCGCGACATGGTCCCGGACGAGAAGCGGATGAAGGCGGCGGCCGGTTCCGGCTATTCCACCGCCACCGATCTCGCCGACTGGCTGGTGCGGGTGCTCGGCCTGCCCTTCCGCGAGGCGCACCACGTCACCGGCCGCATCGTCGCGCTGGCCTCCGCCAAGGACGCCCCGCTGCACAAGCTGACGCTGGCCGAGATGCAATCGGTGGAACCGCGCATCACGCAGGAGGTTTTCGGCGTGCTCTCGGTGTCGAAGTCGGTGGCGAGCCGCGTCTCCTATGGCGGCACCGCGCCGAAGAATGTGCGTACCCAGGCCAGGCGCTGGCTGAAGCAGTTGGCGAAATAAGCCGGCCGTCTTCCGTCATGGCCGGGCTTGGCCCGGCCATCCAAGCCTTGCTTTGCCTCCGCCTTCAAAGTCATGGATCCCCGGGCCAAGCCCGGGGATGACGTTGCCCTTTTCGATCGGCGTTACGCCTTCCGCCCCAGCAATCGCAAGGCGTTGGCCGTCACCAGCACGGTGGCGCCGGTATCGGCGAGGATCGCGGGCCAGAGGCCGGTGAGGCCGATGAGGGTGGTGACGAGGAACACCGCCTTCAGCCCCAGCGCCAGCGTGATGTTCTGGTGGATGTTGCGCATCGTCGCCTGCGACAGCGCAATCATCGCTGCGACATCGCCCACCCGGCCATGCAGAACGGCGGCGTCCGCCGTCTCCAGCGCCACATCGGTACCGCCGCCCATGGCGATGCCGACATTGGCAGCGGCGAGCGCCGGCGCGTCATTGATGCCATCGCCCACCTTGGCGACCTTCAGCCCCTCGCGCTGAAGCTCGCCGATGATGCGCTGCTTATCGGCCGGCATCAGCCCGGCGCGGACCTCGATGCCGAGGTCGGCGCCGATCGCCCGCGCCGTCCGCTCATTGTCACCGGTCAGCATCAGCGTGCGGATGCCAGCGGATTTGAGCGCATCGAGCCCGGCCCGCGCGTCCGCACGCGGCTCGTCGCGCAGGGCGATCAGCCCTTGCGCCCGCCCGTCCGCCAGCAGCACCGCCACCGTCTTGCCAGCGGCGTTGAGCGCACGGATCGTCGCCTCCTGCTCGGCGTCGAGACCAGCGCGCGCGCCTGCCGCCTTCGGCGAGCCGAGGAACAGCACCGCGCCGTCCACCGTGCCGCTCACCCCCTCGCCTCCGAGCGCCGCCGCCTCGCGCACGGGCGGGATGGCGAGACCACGCGCTTCCGCCGCCGCAAGGATGGCGTTGGCGAGCGGATGGGTGGAGCCGGATTCCAGCGCGGCCGCCCATGCCAGCAGGCCGGCCTCGTCGCCGGCGAAGGTCACGATGTCGGTGACCACGGGCTTGCCCTCGGTCAGCGTGCCGGTCTTGTCGAAGGCCACGGCATTGATGGTGCACAGCGCCTCCAGCACCGCCCCACCCTTGATCAGCAGGCCGCGCCGCGCGCCCACCGCCAGACCGGCGGCGATTGCGGCGGGGGTGGAGATGACCAGCGCGCAGGGGCAGCCGATCAGCAGCAGCGCAAGGCCCTTGTAGATCCATTCGTCCCAGCCCGCCCCGAAGGCGAGCGGCGGCACGACGGCGACCAGCGCCGCGACCACCACCACCAGCGGCGTGTACCAGCGCGCGAAGCGGTCGATGAAGCGCTCGGTCGGCGCCTTGCTCTCCTGCGCCTCCTCCACTAGCCGCACGACACGGGCGATGGTGTTGTCGGACGGCGCGGTGGTGGCGCGCAGGGTGAGCGCGGCTTCCCCGTTCACCGTGCCGGCGAAGACGGCGTCACCGGCCTGTTTGGCCACCGGCACACTCTCCCCCGTCACCGGCGCCTCGTTCACCGAGCCGGCACCCTCGAGCACCGCACCATCGGCGGGAATGCGCTCGCCGGGGCGCACGAGGATGACGTCGCCGATAGTGAGGCTTTCCGCCGGCACCTCGCGCGTCCCCCCGTTCGCGATGAGGCGCGCGGTCTTCGGCACCAGCGCGGTGAGGGCGCGGATGGAGTTGCGCGCCCTCCCGGCGGCGACGCCTTCCAACAATTCGCCGACAAGGAACAGGAACACCACGGCCGCCGCCTCCTCGGAAGCGCCGATGATCACCGCGCCGATGGCGGCGATGGTCATCAGCGTCTCGATGGAGAAGGGCGTGCCGGCGAGCCCCGCCATCACCGCCCGGCGGGCGATCGGGATGAGGCCGAGCGACAGGGCGGCGATGAAGATCCAGGGGTCGAGGACAGGGTAGAAATGGCCGAGCCCGTAGGCGGCCGCCAGCGCTGCGCCGCAGACGAGGGCGAGCCGCGCCTTACCGCTGGTCCACCACGGACCGTCGCCGGCGAGATGCGCGTGGTCATTTGCGCTCGACGGCGCCGCTACGACCGCTGCCGCGTGGTGATCGTGACGCTTGTGGTCGTTACCTTCATGCGAATGATCATGATCGTGGCCGCAGCCGGGGCCATGCGCGTGCGCATGGTCATGGGCGTACGCCGGCGCTGCGGGGGCACCGGTCGCGGCTTTCGTCGTGGCCGGCAGAGCGAATATGCCGTAGCCGAGGCCGGCCACCCGCTTCTCCACGAGCACAAGGTCGGCGCCGTCATGGGTCACCGTCATCGTCCCCGCCGCCACCGCGACCGACACGTCGGCGACGCCATCGAGGCGCCGCACCGCCGTCTCGATCTTCAAGGCGCAGGACGCGCAGTCCATGCCCTCGATACGGTAGCGGGTCTTGGTCGCCAGCATGATCATCTCTCCTGCGCTCGCCCTTGCGTCGGCGGCAGGCAGACCCTAGCTCCTCTAGCGACTAGAGGAGCAAGCGTGAAATGACGGGTACTTTTACCATTGGCGAGGCGGCGCGGGACAGCGGCGTGAAGGTACCGACCATCCGCTATTACGAAGAGATCGGCCTGCTCCCCGCACCCCCGCGCACCGAGGGCGGGCGCCGCGCCTATGGTGCGCAGGACCTGCGCCGGCTGGCCTTCATCCGCCATGCCCGCGAGCTCGGCTTCGAGATCGACGCCATCCGCACCCTGTTGCAATTGCAGGACGAGCCCGACCAATCCTGCGCCGCCGCCGACGCCATCGCACGCGACCACCTCATCACGGTGGAGCGGCGTATCGCCAGCCTCACGGCGCTGCGTGAAGAGCTGGCGCGCATGGTCGAGGGCTGCTCGCACGGCCATGTCGCCAGCTGCCGGGTGATTGAGATCCTCGCCGACCATGGCGAATGCACGCATCATGAGGGCGGGCGCGCTTGATCTCTCGGGCGCCGCTCAGGCCTGCGCCAGGCGCGCCTCGTCGCGCGCTGCCGGCTCCTGGGTGAAGCCCGCCCGCGCCTCGCGCACCGCCCCAGCGATGAAGTCCTCCACCGTGCGGATGCGCCTGAGGTCGCGGATGTCGGCATGCGTCACCAGCCAATAGGCTCGGCGGAAGTTCAGCTCGGGCAGCACCCGCACCAGTTCGGGGTGCTCCAACGCGGCATAGTCGTGCAGGATGCCGATGCCACCGCCCGCCCGCACCGCCTCCATCTGGCCAACGACGCTGGCGCATTCCAGCCGGCGGGCCTCCACTTCGCGAAACACCTCGAAATAGTCGAGCGCCGGAGAATAGACGAGATCGGGCACATAGGTGACCAGCAGCCGCCCGGCGACATCGCGCAGGCTCTCCACCGGGCCGGTGCGGGCGAGATAGACCCGCGAGGCATAGACGCCGAGCGTGTAGTCGGTGAGCTTGCGCGCCACCAGCCGCCCCTCGCTCGGCCGCTGCAGCGTGACCGCGATATCCACCTCGCGCTTGGGCAGCGAGAAGCTGCGCGGCAGGGGAGCGAGCTGGATCGAGAGGCCGGGATGCTCCTCCGCCAGCCGGCCGAGGCGCGGGGCGAGGAAATAGGTGCCGAAACCATCCGGCGCGCCGATCCGCACCGCCCCGGCCAGCGCGAGATCGACATTGCCCAGCGCCGCCTGCGCCTGCAGCATCTCGGTCTCGATGCGCTCGGCATGGGCGAGCAGGCGTTCGCCGGCGGGGGTCAGCTCGCTGCCGGTGGTGCGGCGTTCCAGAAGCTTGGAGCCGAGGCTCGCTTCCAGCGCGCCAAGCCGGCGGCCGACGGTGGCGTGGTCCAACCCGAGCTGGCGCGCCGCCGCCAGCATCTGGCCGGCGCGGGCGACCGCGAGAAAGATGCGCAGATGGTCCCAATCCATGGCACCCTGCCTAGCGCAATGTGCGCAGCCGCACAACGGATGCGAAAACATCGTCGTTGAAGTGACGACTTTCGACAAGCACAACCGCAGGCAGGAAAACCAGAGGGAGAGATCGCCATGGCGGTCATCGGGCATTACATCGGCGGCAAGGTGGTGACCACGGCGGGACGCACGTCCCCGGTGTTCGATCCCTCCACAGGCGCGCAGACCGGCGAGACGCTGCTCGCCACCACGGCCACGGTGGGCGAGGCGGTCGCCGCCGCCACCAAGGCGTTTCCCGCCTGGGCCGACATGCCGGCGCTGTCGCGCGCGCGCATCATGTTCAAGTTCAAGGCGCTGCTGGAGCGCGACATCGACGCGCTGGCGGAAGCCATCACCCGTGAGCACGGCAAGACCTTCGAGGACGCCAAGGGCGAAGTCACCCGCGGCATCGAGGTGGTCGAGTTCGCCTGCGGCATCCCGCATCTGCTGCGCGGCGACTTCACCGAGCAGGTGGCGCGCGGCGTCGACGTGTTCTCCGCCCGTCACCCGGTGGGCGTGGTCGCCGGCATCACGCCGTTCAACTTCCCCGTCATGGTGCCGATGTGGATGTTCCCGGTAGCACTGGCCTGCGGCAACGCCTTCGTGCTGAAGCCCTCCGAGAAGGACCCGACCCCCTCGTTGATGCTGGCGGAGTTGCTGACGGAAGCCGGCCTGCCGGCCGGCGTGTTCAACGTCGTGCAGGGCGACAAGGAGGCGGTTGACGCCCTCCTCACCCATCCCGACGTCGCGGCGGTCAGCTTCGTCGGCTCCACCGCCATCGGCGAATATGTCTACAAGACCGCCGCCGCCCACGGTAAGCGGGCGCAGGCACTGTGCGGCGCCAAGAACCACCTCGTTGTCATGCCCGACGCCGATCTCGACAAGACCGTCGACGCGCTGATGGGCGCCGGCTACGGCTCGGCCGGCGAGCGCTGCATGGCGGTCTCGGTCGCGGTGGCGGTCGGCGGCGTCGGCGACGCGCTGATGGAGAAGCTGGTACCGAAGGTGCGCGCGCTGAAAGTGGGCCCCGGCCTCGACCGCGACAGCGAGATGGGTCCGCTCGTCACCAAGGAGCACCTCGCCAAGGTCTCCGGCTATGTCGATGCCGGCGTCGCCGCCGGCGCCGAGCTGGTGGTCGATGGGCGCGGCCTCAAGCTGCAGGGCTATGAGAACGGCTATTTCATCGGCGGCTGCCTGTTCGACAAGGTTACGCCCGATATGAAGATCTACAAGGAAGAGATCTTCGGCCCGGTGCTCTCCGTGGTGCGCGTCGACCGCTATGATGACGCGCTCAAGCTGGTCAACGAGCACGAATATGGCAATGGCGCCGCCATCTTCACCCGCGACGGCGATGCCGCCCGCGCCTTCGACCGCGACGCCAAGGCCGGCATGATCGGCATCAACGTGCCGATCCCGGTACCGGTGGCGTTCCACTCGTTCGGCGGCTGGAAGCGCTCGGTGTTCGGCGACCGCAACGTCTATGGCATGGAGGGCGTGGGCTTCTACACCAAGATGAAGACCACCACCGCCCGCTGGCCAACCGGCATCCGCGAGGGCGCCCAGTTCGTCATGCCCACCAGCGGCTGAAGATAAAAGACGGCGTCATCCCCGGGCCTGGCCCGGGGATCCACGCCTTTGCCGACGCCCCGCAGACGTAGATGGCCGGGACAAGCCCGGCCATGACGGCCGTCACGTCCGGTCGTCGTCCCGGACGGCCGAAGGTCCGCTGCGGCCGGGATGACGGCTGACGGTCAGCCCGGCTCGCCCCGCACCGTCGCCTGGAAAGGCGAGGCGCCGCCCTCCCGCCAGAACGACTCCGACGTCGTGTCGAGGAAAGCCGCGAACAGCGCCCGCGCCTCGCTGCGGCGAACGCCTGCGGCAATTTCCACCGGCCGGTGCTGGTGGCGCGGCGGCGCGCCTGTGAGGATCACCGAGGCGCAGCCGCCATAGGCGTCCTCCATCGCGAAAACCAGCCGCGTGATCGGCAGGTGCAGCAGCGTGCCGAAGCACATCACGCAGGGCTCCAGCGTGGTGTAGAGGGTGAGGCCGTCCGCGCGGGCGAAACGATAGTCGCCTATGAACACCTGATGGAACAGGTTCATCTCCGCATGGTTGAGATGATTGGACGCCATCGTCTTGCGCGCGCGGCCGAGAACCTGCGTTCCCTGCGCCAGCACGGCGCCGACAGGGAACACGCCCGCTTCCAGGGCCCCGGCCGCCTCCGCCAGTGCCTCGGCCATCATGAGTTCATCGTTCGCCAGCCGATCCATCCGCAGCGTCCCTGAAGGCCCCTCGCGCCTCAGTCGTGCGAGCGGCCAAAGTCCGGCGCCGCCGTCTCCTGGCCGATCTCGATGATCGAGCGGCGGATGGCGCGGGTGCGGGTGAACAGGTCGAACAGCTTGTCGCCCTCCGCCCAGCGGATCGCCCGCTGCAGCGCGATCAGGTCCTCGGTGAAGCGCCCCAGCACCTCGATCACCGCCTCGCGATTGTTGAGGAACACGTCGCGCCACATGGTCGGGTCGGAAGCGGCGATGCGGGTGAAGTCGCGAAAGCCGCCGGCGGAATATTTGATCACCTCGGACTGTGTCACCGCCTCCAGATCCGCCGCCGTGCCGACGATGTTGTAGGCGATGAGGTGGGGGACGTGCGAGGTGATCGCCAGCACCAGATCGTGGTGCTCGGGCGTCATGGTCTCAACATTGGCGCCCATGGCGCTCCACAGGCCGGAAAGCGCCGCAACCGCCGCCGGATCGGTGCCCTCGGGCGGGGTGAGGATCGACCAGCGGTTTTTGAACAGCGTGGCGAAGCCCGCATCCGGCCCGGAATACTCCGTGCCCGCCACCGGATGGCCCGGCACGATGTGGACGCTCTCCGGCAGATGGGCGCGCAGCGCGCTTACCACCGCCCCCTTCACCGAGCCGACATCGGAGACAATGGCGCCCGCCTTCACATGCGGGGCGATGGCTTCCGCCACGGCGCCCATGGCGCCGACCGGCACGCAGAGGATGATGATGTCGGCGCCTTCGACCGCCTGCGCTGGCGTCATCGCGACGAGATCGGCGATATCAAGCGCCTCGGCGCGCGCGCGAACCGCCTCGGCGCCGTCATAGGCGACCAGCGTGCCGGCCAGTCCGCGCGCCTTAACCGCGCGCAGGATCGACGAGCCGATGAGCCCGATGCCAATGACGGTAAGCCGGCCGATGAGCGGATGAGCGAGGGGCGGATCAAGCACCATCGCCCGTCTCCTTCCCGCCCATGAACGCCGTCAGCGCCGCCACCAGCAGGCGGTTGGCCTCCTCGGTACCGATGGTGACGCGCAGCGCGCCCGGCAGGCCGTAGGAATCCACCCGCCGCAGGATCAGCCCGCGGTGGGCGAGGAAGGCGTCGGCCTCCTTCGCCGTGCGGCCGGGCGTCTCGGGGAAATGCACCAGCAGGAAATTGGTCACGCTCGGCGTCACGGTGAGGCCGAGCGTGGTCAGTTCCTGTGCCAGCCAGGGCAGCCAGTGCTCATTATGGGCGATGGCGCGCTCAACATGGCCGGTGTCCTCGATCGCCGCCACGGCGGCGGCCAGGCCCGGCGCCGAGACGTTGAACGCCCCGCGAATCCGGTTCACCGCGTCCACCACCTCGGCCGGCCCATAGAGCCAGCCGACCCGCAGCGCGGCGAGGCCGTGGATCTTCGAGAAGGTACGCAGCATCACCACATTCGGCGAGGTCGCAACCAGCTCGATGCCGGACTCATAGTCGTTGCGGCGGACATATTCAGCATAGGCAGCATCGAGCGCGAGCAGCACATGCGGCGGCAGGCCACGCTGCAGCCGCTTCACCTCGTCGAAGGGAATATAGGTGCCGGTCGGGTTGTTCGGGTTGGCGAGGAAGACCACGCGCGTCTTGTCCGTCACCGCCGCCAGCAGCGCGTCGACATCGGAACGATAGTCCTTCTCCGGCGCCACCACGGGGGTCGCGCCCGCCGCCAGCGTGGCGATGCGGTAGACGAGGAAGCCATGCTGGGAAAACAGCACCTCGTCACCGGGACCGGCAAAGGCGGCGGCGGTCAGCATCAGCAGTTCATCCGAGCCGGTGCCGCAGACGATGCGGGCCGGGTCGAGCCCATAGGCGGCGCCGATGGCCTCGCGCAGCTTGGTCGACGAGCCGTCGGGATACAGCTCCAGCGCGGTGGCCGACTGGAAAGCGGCAACTGCCTTCGGGCTGGGACCGAGCGGATTCTCGTTCGCCGACAGCTTATGCACCTTCACGCCCGGACCGCCGTGCGACTTGCCCGGCACATAGGCCTCGATCGCCAGAACGCTGGCGCGCGGGACAGGACGGGTGGGACGGCTGGCGGGGGACGACATGACGGGGCTCCGAAGGGCGGCGGTTCTCAGATGTGGATGGCAGGAGACGGAAGGCAGGGCGGAATCCGGAAGGGCCGATCAGCCCTGCGGCGAGTGGGTATAGCGGCTCGCATGGCTGCCGACGAGAGCCGCCGCACGCACCGAGGCGCCGCCTTCGCGCAGCGCCGCCAGCACGGTGTCGAGACTGGCCGCGCCGCCGACCGGGATCGAGGCCAGCAGGGCCGCCCCGTCAAGGCCGCGATCGGGCACGGCGATCACGTCGGCGAGTGGCGCCAGTGCGCGGGCCGCCTGCGCGTTCCACCCCGAAACATGCAGGCTCCAGGTCTCGACTTCCGTCACCGCCCCGTCCGTCACCGGATGGGCGATGCAGAACACCGGTAGGCCGGCAGGGTGGTCGGCGCGCTCGACGAAGGGAAGTCGGGCGATGATCTTGGGCGCGTGGGCGCCCTCCAGCGCCGTCCACCACGCCCCGGCGGAGGGCGAGGCGAAGGCCGGCACCAGGCCTAGATCGCCACGCGAGCGCGCCACCGCCGCCACCACGCCCGCCGCGCCCATATGGCCGATGAACGGCACGGTGAAGCCGAAATGGAAGCGCGAGGCATCGCGCATCGCCGCCTCGCCCGAGGCAAGGTCGGCATGCACCGCATAGGGCGCCTGCACATAGGTGAAGGTGGAGATGATGACCCGCCATATTCCCTCGACGGTGTCGAGCGGGAGGATGCCACGGTGCCGGTCGACGATCTGGCGCATCATCGAGGCCTCGCGCGCCGGCCGGAAGGCCGAGCCGCTTTCCGTCCCCTGCGCCCGCTTCACCGCCACCAGCCGGTCGATAATCTGGCTGCGCTCGATCAAAAGCGCGTGCATCGCGGCGTCGATGCGGTCGATCTCCGCGCGCAGGGTCCCGAGGTCCGGCGCTGCAGGCGCACAGACCGGCGAAAGGGCGGCTTGCGGCCCTTCGGGCCTATCGGCTTTCATGTCCATCGCGCGATGTCGTACCTCTCGCGCGCGTCGCGCGCAAAAGAAAATCGGGGGGCCGGCTCTATTGACAAGTGGCGACTGTGGGATCATCCGATCGTCCGGTATAACGAACTCTTCGTCCGGTATGACGGTTCCCATGTCCGATAGCACGGCCCTGCGCGATCTTCCGGCCTATGAGGCGGCCCGCGGCGAAGCGGACCACCCGCATTCCGCGGTGGTGCGCTTCGGCGCCGACACGCCGCTCCAGCTCGATGCCGGCGGCGTGCTGACCCCGTTCCAGATCGCCTACCAGACCTATGGCACGCTGAACGCGGCCCGCTCCAACGCCATTCTGCTCTGTCACGCTTTGTCCGGCGATCAGCACGCGGCCAATGTCCACCCCGTCACCGGCAAGCCGGGCTGGTGGGAGACGCTGGTCGGCCCAGGCAAGCCGATCGACACCGAGCGCTTCTTCGTCATCGCCTCGAATGTGCTGGGCGGCTGCCTGGGAACGACGGGTCCCTCCTCGACCAATCCCGCCACCGGCCAGCCCTATGGCCTCGACCTGCCTGTCGTGACCATCCGCGACATGGTGCGGGCGCAGGCCATGCTCATCGACCATCTCGGCATCGAGAAACTGCTCGCCGTGGTCGGCGGCTCCATGGGCGGCATGCAGGTTCTGCAATGGGCGGCGAGCTATCCCGAGCGCGTCTTCGCTGCCATGCCCATTGCCACGGCCGCGCGCCATTCGGCGCAGAACATCGCCTTCCACGAGGTCGGCCGGCAGGCTGTCATGGCCGATCCGGAATGGCGCGGCGGGCGCTATCTGCAGGAGGGCACCAGCCCGCGGCGCGGCCTCTCCGTCGCCCGCATGGCCGCGCACATCACCTACATGTCGGATTCCTCGCTGCATCGGAAATTCGGCCGGCGGCTGCAGGATCGCGACGGGCACACCTTCTCCTTTGACGCGGATTTCCAGGTGGAATCCTATCTGCGCCATCAGGGGGAGGCCTTCGTCGACCGTTTCGACGCCAATTCCTATCTCTACGTCACCCGCGCAATGGATTATTTCGACCTCGCGGCGGATTATGGCGGCGTGCTGGCCAATGCCTTCAAGGGCAGCAAGACGCGGTTCTGCCTCGTCTCCTTCACCTCCGACTGGCTATTCACCACGGCGGATTCACGGGCCATCGTGCACGCGCTGAACGCCTCGGGGGCTCAGGTGTCCTTCGCCGAGATCGAGAGCGACAAGGGCCACGATTCCTTCCTGCTCGACGAGCCGGAATTCTCAGCCATCACCCGCGGCTTCATCGATGCCGCCGCCCGCGCCGTGGGGGCACTGTAATGGCCCCGCGCGACCTCACCATGAGCGAAGCCGCCCGTGTCGCCGGCGCCCGCGTCGACCTGCTGCTCATCGCCGAGATGGTGCGGCCCGGCTCGCGGGTGCTCGATGTCGGCTCAGGCGATGGCGAGTTGCTGGAACTGCTCGCCACCACGCGCGGCTGCGACGCGCGCGGCATCGAATTGTCGCGCGAGGGGGTGAATGCCGGCGTGGCACGCGGCCTGCCGATCATCCAGGGCGACGCCGATGTCGATCTGGCCGACTACCCCGACAATTCCTTCGATTATGTGATCCTCTCGCAGACCATTCAGGCGACGCGCCGGCCAAAATGGGTGCTGGAGCAGATGCTGCGCGTAGGGACCCATGCCATCGTCTCGTTTCCCAATTTCGGCTTCTGGCGCATGCGGCTCGACCTGCTGCTGAACGGGCGGATGCCGAGCACGGAAAACCTGCCCTATAGCTGGCACGACACGCCCAATATCCATTTCTGCACCATTCGCGACTTCGTGGCGCTGGTGGAGGAGGTCGGCGCCCAGATCGACCGCGCGGCAGCGCTGAACGGCTACGGGCACCCCGTGCGGTTCAACCTGCCCTGGGCGGTGTGGAACCTGCTGGGCGAACAGGCGGTGTTCCTGCTCTCGCGGAAGGGGTGAGGCCGGGCGCACCTGCGGAGAGGGCGAAAGCACGCGACCGGGCCCGCCTAACCGGGCCCTTCGCCGAATTCCCGAACCATCCGCCGGAAGAAGTCATCCGCGTCCCGATGCGCCGCATCGGAGGGGCCTTGCTCCCTTGGCGACGCCCATTGGCGGGCCGCCTCGAACTCGGCGTCCATGAACGCGCTGATAGGGCCGGGCAGCGCGCCCCGGCCGAGTTCCCGCGTTTGCGCCTTGCGAGTGAGAAGATCGGCGATGAGGGAACAGAGCGTGGCGGGGAGTTCAGCCTCGCGCACCAGGGTCGGAAAATGCATCGGCCCATAGGCCCGTGCGTGGTGAAGCTGAAGCCAGCGGAGCATCACGGCCGGGCGAAGCGCATAGAACAACGTCTTCAGCGGCGCATCCGAGGGATCGGATAGATCGCTGCGCCGGATGCGCTCGCCCAGATGGAGATAGTGCCGGGCGATCCGCGATCGGTCGAGCACCCGGTCGGCCAGCGCGGAAAACTCGGCGCGGAAATGTTCGTCCGCCGCATAGATGATCGGCGATGTAAGCCACTCGACGACGACCGCATTGCCTTTCAGCAGCAGCGTTATCGCCTTCTTCAGGTCCCACCCCCCGACGTCGAACACGCGATCAATCGGCGTTTCGATCACATCCCGCTTCTGGAACAGCGCGAGATAGTCGTGGCTCGGGCGGACGAAGATGAAGCGGCAATCATAGTCGCTGTCCGGCGAGGGAAATCCCCAGGCGCGGCTTCCGCTTTCGATCGCGAGCGGAATCCGCACGCCATGCGCCTCGCAAATGCGCGCGAGTCGAACATCGATTGAAGCGACAACCTGACCATCCATTCCGGGGGCAATACTGCGCAGGATCTTCGGTTCCAGCACGTCACCCCCCCATGGGCTGCGGCGCCAGCACCGGCTCGAACACCCGCAGCCGGGCGCGGCGCTTGGTCGGCACCGGCTTGTAGACCTGCTTGGTCGCCTCGACGATGTGCACCCCGGCGAAGGGCAGCGCGAGCGTCGACCCCACCCGCTCCCACGCCACCGCCGAGCGCAGGAACCAGTTGCGCGGCACCGGGGGCATGTACAGCGCCTCATCCCAGCCGACGGGCGTGAACAGCGCCTGCCGCAGCAGGTCGGTGATCTGGGTGCGGGAAAACGGCCTACCATGGCCGAACGGGTTGTTCTCGGTGCGAGCCCAGATGCCGCGCCGGCTCGGCACCACGCAGATGAGCCGCCCGCCCGGCGCCAGCACCCGCCAGACCTCGCGCAGCACTTCCCCGGCCTCGGGGGTCATCTCCAGTAGATGCACGGCGATGACGCGGTCGATCATGCCGTCGCGCAGCGGCAGTTCGGTCTCGTCGACCAGCGCGGCCAGCGTCGGCGCGGCGGAAGGCCAGCGCGTCACCCCCTGCGCACCCGGCATGAAGGCCAGCGCCCGCTCGCATTCCTCGCGGAACATGCCGAGATAGGGCGTGGCATAGCCGATGCCCAGCAGCGACAGGCCGCGCACATTGCCGGAACGCGCGCGAATGGCGCGGCCGACAAGGCGGCGCGTCACCACGCCGATGGGCTGGGCATAGAAGCTGCGAAGGCCGACAACATCAGGATACATCGCTATAGCTTATAGCCTGAGCGATGACGCCTTGAAATCACCACCCTTTTAGGCCACATAGGCGGTGCATGTGGGCGTTTCGTCCGCATCGGGGCCGCGTCGCTCGATGTCCGCTTCGGCTGGGAGCCGGATTTGTTCAGGTTTTTCCTGATCGAATTTCCGCCTCCACTTCTGAGCCGCGGCAGTCTTCGGCCCTTCATCACCTGAAATCGCCGACGTCCCAGGCCACGCGGGGTGTCTCAACACCCCGTGATTCGCGGTTTGCGCCCGATGTGAGCGCGAACGCAATCGCCCATGAAAGAATTTTACTTGATCTCCTTCAACGAACTCGGCCTTGCCGAACCGATCCTGAAAGCCCTCGCGGAAGCGAACCACACCACCCCCACCCCGATCCAGATCCAGGCCGTGCCGCAGGTGCTGGCCGGGCGCGATCTCATCGGCATCGCCCAGACCGGCACCGGCAAGACAGCCGCCTTCGCGCTGCCGATCCTGCAGCATCTCGTCACCAACCGCTTCCGCCCCGAGCGCCGCTCGGCCCGCGCGCTGGTGCTGAGCCCGACCCGCGAGCTCTCCGGCCAGATCCTTGAGAGCTTCCGCCTCTATGGCAAGCATGTGCGCCCCTCGACGGCGCTCGCCATCGGCGGCGTGCCGATCGGCCGCCAGGCGCGCGCGCTGGCCAATGGCGTCGACGTCCTCGTCGCCACCCCCGGCCGCCTGGTCGATCTGCTTGAGAACAATGCCGTTCGGCTCGACATGGTCGAAGTGCTCGTCCTCGACGAAGCCGACCAGATGCTCGACATGGGCTTCATCCATGCCATCCGCGCCATCTGCGCCCGGCTGCCGGCCAAGCGCCGCAACCTGTTCTTCTCGGCCACCATGCCGCGCGAAATCGAGAAGCTGGCGGATTCGCTGCTGACCGATCCGGTGCGTGTCGCGGTGACGCCGGTCGCCAAGACCGCCGACCGGGTCGAGCAGAAGGTGATGTTCACGGATCGCGCCGGCAAGCCGAACCTGCTGGTCGAGTTGCTGTCCGAGCCGGACATGGACCGCGCCCTCGTCTTCTCCCGCACCAAGCACGGCGCCGACCGTGTGGTGAAGGGGCTGGCCGGAGCCGGCATCGCCGCCGAGGCGATCCACGGCAACAAGTCGCAGCCGCAGCGTGAGCGCGCACTGGCCGCCTTCCGCCAGGGCGTCGTCAAGGTGCTTGTCGCGACCGACATCGCTGCCCGCGGCATCGACGTGCCGGGCGTCAGCCACGTCATCAATTACGACCTGCCCAACGTGCCCGAGAGCTATGTCCACCGCATCGGCCGCACCGCGCGCGCCGGCCGCGAAGGCATCGCCATCTCGCTGTGCGATGGCGAGGAGCGCGCCTTCCTGCGTGACATCGAGCGGCTGATCAAGATCACCATCCCCTCGGTCGACCGTCGTGGCGAGAGCCGTCGTGAAGGCGCCCCGCGCCTCGAAGGTTTCCGCTCGGAAGGCCGCCCGGAGGGCGCCCGTCCCTCGCGCGATGCCCGTGGTCCGCGCAGCGACGCCCCGCGTGGCGCCCGCCCGTTCAACCGGGGCCCGCGCCCCGAGGGTGACGCCCGCAAGGACGGCCCGCGCCATGAAGGCCCGCGCCTCGACGCCGTCGTGCGCCGGGATGGCCCGCCGCTCGAAGGCCGCCGGCCCCCGCGCCGCAAGGCCTATCGCGCCGCCCCGTGACCGCCTGAAAACCACCCCGCGCCCCGATAAGGGTGCGCGGGGTGCTGCGCAGGCTGGCATGTACGGCGCCGCAGCATTATCAGGACAAGACAAATGCCGGCCGGCAGGGTATTGGCCTAGCGGCAAGGCCGGCAGCAGCCTGTACGAGGAGAGCCATTAATGGCGAAAGAGGAACTGCTCGAGTTCGACGGCACCGTGACGGAAGTTCTGCCCGACGGCAACTTCCGCGTCGTGCTCGACAATGAACACGAGATACTCGCCTATGCGGCGGGCAAGATGAAGAAGAACCGCATCCGCACCATCGTCGGCGACCGTGTCGTCGTCGAGATGTCGCCCTATGACCTAGAGCGTGGACGCATTAATTTCCGTCACAAGACCGGTGGACCGACCCCGCCGATCGGCAGCGGCCAGCGTCGCCCGCCTCCCGGTCGTCGACGCTGAGCAGCCGGGCGTCGCCGCCCGGCCCCTCTCCCCGCCGCGCGCGGGCTTGCCTTGTCCGCCCGCGCCGCGCCCGGTCCGTTCAGACCGGCCAGTCGGCGAGGCGCCAGGCCGAATCCCAGAACATCCATTCGAGTTCCGTGGCCCGCTTATAGGCCGCGTGCATGCGCGCGAGCACGGCCGGCGACGCACCCATCGCCGCGCGGTCGGTCGTGGCGATCACCGCCCGCACTGCCTCGTGGAACTCCTCGCCGGCATAGGTGTCGATCCAGGCATCATACGGGTTCGGCCGTACCGCCCGCCCGAGAATGTCGCGTCCCACCTCGGCATAGATCCAGAAGCACGGCAGCAGCGCCGCCAGCGCCACCGGATAGGGCTCGCTATAGGCGGTGGCGATCAGGAAGCTGGAATAATGGTGGCACACCGGCGACATCGCGGTGCGTTCGAACTCGTCCGCATTGATGCCGAAGCTCTCGAAGAAATCGGCATGTAGCGAACGCTCGACCACCACCGCGACCTTGGCGGCTTCGGCGAACTGCACCAGCCCGTCCGGATCGTCCGCCTTGGCGGCGGCGATGGCCAGCGCCCGGCCAAAGGCGATCAGATAATGCGCGTCCTGCAGCATGTAGTGCCGGAAGCGTTCCAGCGACAGCGTGCCATCCGCCAGTGCCGCATTGAACGGCATGGTGCGGATCGCCTCATAGGTCGGCAAGTTCCGGCCCCAGGCGTGGGAACTGAAGGTCGAGCCGTCGCTCATGAGCGTTTCCTCCGGACATGAAAAGGGCCGCTGGTGACAGCGGCCCGGATCATAATCGTCTCTATGGTGGCTGCAAAACCGGCGGTCGCGCGGTTCAGTGCGAACTGCGTCAGTGCGAGGTCCGTGCGTCCGCCTCGATTGCCGCCGCCGCCGAAGTCAGCTGTTCCAGGAACTGCTGGCGGCTGGCGCGGGTCAGTTCGTCGCGGGCGTCCTCGACGTCTTCCTGCGCATCGCGGATCATCTTGGCGAGGTTCTCGGCGCGCAGTTCGGCGAGCGGGATCGCCGTCTCCGCCAGCACGGTGAGCCCCTGCGGGTTGGCTTCGGCGAAGCCGCCGCGCACGAAGAGCTTCTTCGGGCCGCCATCGCCCTTGATCGTCAGCACGCCGGGCTTCAGCGTCGACACGAAGGGCGCATGGCCGGCAAGGATGCCAAACTCGCCCTCGGCGCCGGGGACGATGACTTCCGTCACCGCGCCGGAATAGACGAGGCGCTCGGGGGAGACGAGTTCAAACGGGAAGGTGGCCATGGATCCTCCAGGGGATGCGTCAGCGTCAATGATCGACGCCCCGTGCCGTCAGCGGCCGGGGCGCGCGGATCACGCGGCCTCGGCAGCCATCTTCTTGCCCTTCTCGATCGCCTCTTCGATGGTGCCGACCATGTAGAAGGCCTGCTCCGGGAGGTGATCATACTTGCCTTCCACCAGGCCCTTGAAGCCCTTGATGGTGTCGGCGAGGTCGACGAGCTTGCCGGGCGAGCCGGTGAAGACTTCGGCGACGTGGAAGGGCTGCGACAGGAAGCGCTCGATCTTGCGGGCGCGGGCGACGGTGAGCTTGTCCTCTTCCGAGAGCTCGTCCATGCCCAGGATCGCGATGATGTCCTGCAGCGACTTGTAGCGCTGCAGCGTCTGCTGCACCTGGCGCGCCACATTGTAGTGCTCCTCGCCGATGATCAGCGGCGAGAGAATGCGCGAGGTCGAGTCGAGCGGATCCACCGCCGGGTAGATGCCCTTTTCCGCGATCGAGCGCGACAGAACGGTCGTCGCGTCAAGATGGGCGAAGGAGGCGGCCGGCGCCGGGTCGGTCAGATCGTCGGCGGGCACGTAAATGGCCTGCACCGAGGTGATCGAGCCCTTGGTGGTGGTGGTGATGCGCTCCTGCAGCGCGCCCATGTCGGTGGCCAGCGTCGGCTGATAGCCCACCGCCGAGGGAATGCGGCCGAGCAGCGCCGACACTTCCGAACCCGCCTGGGTGAAGCGGAAGATGTTGTCGACGAAGAACAGCACGTCCTGACCCTGGTCGCGGAAATGCTCGGCGACGGTGAGGCCGGTGAGCGCGACGCGGGCGCGGGCGCCCGGAGGCTCGTTCATCTGGCCATAAACCAGCGCGCACTTGGAGCCGGCGGAGGAGCCGTTGTGCTCGTGCGGGTCGACGTTCACCTTGGACTCGATCATCTCGTAATAGAGATCGTTGCCCTCGCGGGTGCGCTCGCCAACGCCGGCGAACACCGAGTAGCCGCCATGCGCCTTGGCGATGTTGTTGATCAGTTCCATGATCAGCACGGTCTTGCCGACGCCGGCGCCGCCGAACAGGCCGACCTTGCCGCCCTTGGAATAAGGCGCCAGCAGATCGACGACCTTGATGCCGGTGACGAGGATCTCGGCCTCGGTCGACTGGTCGGCATAGGAGGGCGCCGGCTGGTGGATGCCGCGCGTGGCCTCGCCGACGATCGGGCCGAGTTCGTCCACCGGTTCGCCGATGACGTTCATGATGCGGCCGAGGCACGCCTCGCCGACCGGCACGGAGATCGCGCCGCCAGTGTCCGTCACCCGGGTGCCGCGGACCAGACCTTCGGTCGAGTCCATGGCGATGGTGCGCACAGTGTTCTCGCCGAGATGCTGGGCGACTTCGAGAACGAGGCGGGCCCCGTTATTCGTCGTCTCCAGCGCGTTCAGGATCGCCGGGAGGTGATCCTCGAACTGCACGTCCACGACGGCGCCGATGACCTGCGTGATGCGTCCGACATTAGCCATGTTCGTCGTCCTTCCGGGTCCTGCCTCACAGCGCCTCGGCGCCGGAAATGATCTCGATAAGTTCCTTCGTGATCATCGCCTGGCGGGTGCGGTTGTAGGTCAAAGTCTGCTTCTTGATCATGTCACCCGCGTTGCGGGTGGCGTTGTCCATCGCGCTCATGCGCGCGCCCTGCTCGGACGCGCCATTTTCGAGCAGCGCCTTGAAGACCTGCACGGCGAGATTGCGCGGCAGCAGGTCGGCGAGGATTTCGGCCTCGCCCGGCTCATATTCATACACCGCCTCGGCCCCGGTCGCGGCAGCGGCCGGCGCGGCGAAGGTGGCGGGGATCAGCTGCTGCGCCGTCGGGACCTGCGAGATCACCGAGTGGAAGCGGCTGAAGAACTGGGTCGCGACGTCGAATTCGCCGGCGGCGAACATGCCGCCGATCTTCTCCGCGATCTTCTGCGCGTCGGCGAAGGTGACGCCCTTGTTGGAGCGCAGCTCGACAACCTCGACGATCTGCTTCTCGAACTGGCGGCGCAGCGCCTCGTGGCCCTTGCGGCCGACGCAGAAGATCTTGACCGTCTTGCCCTGCCCCATGAGCGACAGCGCGCGCTCGCGGGTGAGGCGGACGATCGAAGAGTTGAAGGCGCCGCACAGGCCGCGCTCGGCGGTCAGCACGATCAGGAGATGCGTCTGGTCCTTGCCGGTGCCGGTCAGCAGCAGCGGCGCGTCCGGCCCGCCGGAAATCGCGCTGGCAATGTTGCCGAGCACGCTTTCCATGCGCTGGGCATAGGGACGCGCGGCCTCGGCCGCCTGCTGGGCGCGCCGCAGCTTGGCGGCGGCGACCATCTGCATGGCCTTGGTGATCTTCTGCGTCGCCTTCACCGAAGCGATGCGATTGCGCAGATCCTTAAGGCTGGCCATCTAACTTGGACTCCCGTGCCCCGGTGCTCGGCTCTGCCGCTCAGGCGAAGGTCTTGGAGAAGGAATCGAGCGCCTTGACGAGCTTCTCGGCGGTGTCCTTCGACAGTTCCTTCGACGTGCGGATGGCGTCGAGAATGTCGGCATGCTTGGTGCGCAGGAAGATCAGCAGGCCCTGCTCGAACTCGCGCACCTTGGAAACCGGCAGCACGTCGAGATAGCCATTGGTGCCGGCATAGATCACCACCACCTGCTCCTCGACCCGCAGCGGCGCGAACTGCGACTGCTTGAGCAGCTCGGTGAGGCGGGCGCCGCGGTTCAGCAGCTTCTGCGTCGAGGCGTCGAGGTCGGAGCCGAACTGGGCGAAGGCGGCCAGCTCGCGATACTGGGCGAGCTCACCCTTGATCTTGCCGGCAACCTGCTTCATCGCCTTGATCTGCGCCGAAGAGCCGACGCGCGACACCGAGAGACCGACGTTCACCGCCGGGCGGATGCCCTGGAAGAACAGGTCGGATTCCAGGAAGATCTGGCCATCGGTGATCGAGATCACATTGGTCGGGATGTAGGCCGAGACGTCGTTGGCCTGGGTCTCGATGACCGGAAGGGCGGTCAGCGAACCGGCGCCATTCTCGTCATTGAGCTTGGCGGCGCGCTCCAGCAGGCGCGAGTGGAGATAGAACACGTCGCCGGGATAGGCTTCGCGGCCCGGCGGGCGGCGCAGCAGCAGCGACATCTGGCGGTAGGCCACGGCCTGCTTCGACAGATCGTCATGGACGATCAGCGCATGCATGCCGTTGTCGCGGAAGAACTCGCCCATGGCGGTGCCGGAGAACGGCGCCAGGAACTGCATCGGCGCCGCATCAGAAGCGGTGGCGGCGATGATGATGGAATATTCCAGCGCACCCTGCTCTTCGAGCACCTTCACGAACTGCGCGACGGTGGAACGCTTCTGCCCGATCGCGACATAGACGCAATAGAGCTTGGCCTTCTCGTCGGTGCCGGCGTTGATCGTCTTCTGGTTCAGGATGGCGTCGAGCGCGACGGCAGTCTTGCCGGTCTGACGGTCGCCGATGATCAGCTCGCGCTGGCCACGGCCGATCGGGATCAGCGCGTCGATGGCCTTGAGGCCGGTCTGCATCGGCTCGTGCACGGACTTGCGCGGGATGATGCCCGGCGCCTTCACGTCGACGCGGCGACGCTCGGTGTATTCAATCGGGCCCTTGCCATCGATCGGGTTGCCGAGGGCGTCGACGACGCGACCGAGCAGACCCTTGCCGACCGGAACGTCGACGATGGCGCCGGTGCGCTTGACCGTCTGACCTTCCATGATCTCGCGGTCAGAACCGAAGATGACGACGCCGACATTGTCGATTTCGAGGTTCAGCGCCATGCCGCGCGTGCCGTTCTCGAACTCGACCATCTCGCCCGCCTGGACGTTGTCGAGCCCGTAGATGCGGGCGATGCCGTCACCAACGGACAGAACCTGACCCACCTCGGAGACTTCGGCTTCCTGGCCGAAATTCTTGATCTGCTCCTTGAGGATCGCGGAAATTTCAGCGGCGCGGATATCCATCAGCGAACCTCTTTCATCGCAGTGCGGATCGAATTGAGCTTGGTCTTCAGCGAGGCATCGACGAGCTTCGAGCCGACCTTGACCTTAAGCCCGCCCAGGAGCGAGGGGTCGACCTCGACGGCAAGCTTGACGTCCTTGCCGGTCAGCGCGTCAAGCGCCTGCTTCAGCGTGGCAGCGTGAGAATCGGAGAGCGGCTGGGCGACGGTGACTTCGGCCGTCACTTCGCCCTTATAGGCGGCGACCAGCAGCGCGAAGTCGCGCAGGATGGCCTCGACGGTGAAGAGCCGGCGGTTTGCCGCCACGGTCTTGAAGAAATTGGCGGAGAGGCCCGTGATACCGGCCTTGGCGAGGAGGGCGGCGATCGCCCTCTCCTGCTCCTCGGACGCGAAGACCGGGCTGCGCACCAGGCGCTTGAGATCATCGCTCTCGGCGATCATGGCGCTGAACCTGTCCAGGTCCGCCTTGACCGCATCGACAGCATTGGCGTCGCGGGCCAGCTCGAAGAGCGCCGTCGCGTAGCGTCCTGCCGCTCCGGATACGTAGGTCTCGGCCACTTTGCCTCTCTCGGGGCTTGTCCGAAGCACGCGTCACCCGGCAGGGGACGCCTCTTCCAGACTGGAAGGATGTGAACTCAAGGCGGCGTAGGGATTTCCCTTACCCCACAGCGAAGTCGGCGGTTCCCTAACACGGCTCTCCGCATGCTGCAACACGAGGGCGTGAGGGAAAAACCGGGGCAAATGACGTAGCGGCCGGATAATGCCCGCTCACGCGCCATATCGCGCTGTCGCAAGGCTTTGCGAGGCCTGCGGCGCATTGTTGCACCGCGCCTTTTCCCCATGCCGGCGCAGGGTTTTCCACCCCTGCGCGAGGATGTCGCGCCTTCTGGCATACCAGAGCCCGATCGCCTCCGCCGGCCCGTGGGCGGCGGCTCAGTCGCGGGCCACCCGCAGCGCCGCCGCCGCCGCGATCGGACCGAGCACCATCGCCGCCAGCGACAGGCCGAGCAGGATGCGAAACGGCGTGCCGAACGGCACCGTGCCGCCGAGCGCGGTCGAGGTGGCCGCCACCGCGAAGATCAGCACGGGAATCGTCAGCGGCATCACCAGCACCGCCACCAACAGGCCGCCACGCCGGAACACGGCAGCGAAGGCGGCGCCGATCAGGCCGAGGAAGGTGATGGCCGGCGTGCCCACCAGCAGCGTCAGCGTCAAGGCGCCGATCGAGGCGGGCGCGAGGTTCAGCAGCAGTGCCAGCACCGGCGCGGCCACCACCAGCGGCAGGCCGGTGGCGATCCAGTGCGCCAGCCCCTTGGCCGCCGCCACCAGCTCCAGCGGCAGCGCCCCCATGGCGAGCACGTCGAGCGCGCCATCCTCAGCATCGGCGGAAAAAAGCCGGTCGAGGCCGATCAGCGAGGCGAGCAGCGCGCCGATCCACAGGATCGCCGGGCCGATGCGCGCGAGCAAGGCGAGGTCCGGCCCGATGGCGAAGGGTGTCACCACCACCACGGCGAGGAAGAAGACGACGCCCAGCCCCGCCCCGCCGCCGGCCCGCAGGGCGAGGCGCAGGTCGCGGGCGAGCAGCGCCAGAAAGGCCCGGCTCATGCGTCCACCCTTTCGGCAACAGGCCGCGTCGGCCGCCAGGCGCCGAGGTCGAGCCCGTCGCAGGGGCCGAAATCCAGCGGCGCATGGGTGGCGGCGACAATCAGCCCGCCCGCCGACACATGCGCCCGCGCCAGTTCGGCAAAGCGCGCCTGCGCGGCCGCATCAAGCGCCGTGGTCGGCTCGTCCAGCAGCCAGAGCGGGCGCTCTGCCACCAGCAGGCGGGCCAGCGCCAGCCGGCGCTTCTGCCCGGCCGAGAGCACCGCCACCGGCAGCCGCTCCAGCCCGCCGAGCCCGACCGCCTCCATGGCCTCGCCCACGGTGAGCGCCGGGCGGCCGAGCATGGCGCGCCAGAAGGCGAGGTTCTCCTGCGCGCTCAGCGCGCCCTTATGCGCATCGAGATGGCCGAGATAATGCACATCCTCGGCAAAATCGTCCGGCTCTGGCGCCCCTTCCAGCCGCAGCACGCCCGCCTCCGGCCGCGCCAGCCCGGCGAGGATGCGCAGGAGCGAGGACTTTCCCGTGCCGTTCGGCCCGGTCACGATCAGCGCCCGTCCGGCCTCCAGCGTGAAGCCGAGGCCGGCGAACAGCGTCCGCACGCCGCGCCGGCAGGCCAGGTTCTGCACCACAAGCCGCATCACCCCTGCCGCCCCCTACCGTTGCCGACGCGCCGCACAATTTTCCGATGCATCGCGTCAAGCCCTCTAGGATCGGAGTTTGAAATGGCTCTATATAGAAATCTGAACGATGCGCCCCGTGCCGTGCCAGGGGCCCGCCCGAGCTGAGCTATAGCCCGCGGGCCTGCTTCCCTCCAAGGCCCAGCGCATCCTGTCACTTTGTTAGCGGGGACCTGCCAGCCGTGACGTCGCTCGACAGCTTCAAAAGCCGGAAAACTCTCACCGTCGGGTCCAAGACCTACGTCTATTACAGCCTGCCGGAGGCGGAGAAGAACGGCCTCGACGGCGTCTCGGCCCTGCCCTTCTCGATGAAGGTGCTGCTGGAGAACCTGCTCCGCTTCGAGGACGGCCGCTCCGTCTCGAAGAAGGATATCGTCTTCATCAAGGACTGGCTGATCAATCGCGGCAAGGTCGAGAACGAGATCGCCTACCGTCCCGCCCGCGTGCTGATGCAGGACTTCACCGGCGTTCCCGCCGTGGTCGACCTCGCCGCCATGCGCGACGCCATGGTGCATCTGGGCGGTGACCCCAAGCGGATCAACCCGCTGGTCCCCGTCGACCTCGTCATCGACCATTCGGTGATCGTCAATTTCTTCGGCGACAGCGCCGCCTTCGGCAAGAATGTCGATGAGGAATACAAGCAGAACCAGGAGCGCTACCGCTTCCTGAAATGGGGCCAGTCGGCCTTCGACAATTTCCGCGTGGTGCCGCCCGGCACCGGCATCTGCCACCAGGTGAACCTCGAATATCTCGCCCAGACCGTGTGGACGAGGGATGAGGACGGCGAGACCGTCGCCTATCCCGACACCTGTGTCGGCACCGACAGCCACACCACCATGATCAACGGCCTCGGCGTGCTCGGCTGGGGCGTCGGCGGCATTGAGGCGGAGGCGGCCATGCTTGGCCAGCCGGTTTCCATGCTCATCCCCGAGGTCATCGGCTTCAAGCTGACCGGCGAGATGAAGGAGGGCATCACCGCCACCGATCTGGTGCTCACCGTCACCCAGATGCTGCGCAAGAAGGGTGTGGTCGGCAAGTTCGTCGAGTTCTTCGGCCCCGGCCTCGACCACCTCACCCTCGCCGACCGCGCCACCATCGGCAACATGGCGCCGGAATATGGCGCCACCTGCGGCTTCTTCCCGGTCGATTCGGAAACCATCGCCTATCTCGACGAGACCGGCCGCACGGATGAGCGCATCGCCCTCGTCGAGGCCTATTCCAAGGCCCAGGGCATGTGGCGGACCGCCGGCACCGCCGACCCGGTGTTCACCGACGTGCTGGAGCTCGACATCTCCACCGTGCTGCCCTCGCTCGCTGGCCCCAAGCGCCCGCAGGACCGCGTGCTGCTCTCCGGTACCAAGCAGGGCTTCCTCGCCGCGCTCGAAGGCGAATTCAAGAAGGCCGGCGAGACCGACAAGCGCGTGCCGGTGGCCGGCACCGATTATGATCTCGGCCATGGCGACGTCACCATCGCCGCTATCACCTCCTGCACCAACACCTCCAATCCCAGCGTGCTGATCGCCGCCGGCCTGCTCGCCCGCAACGCGGTGGCCAAGGGCCTGAAGTCGAAGCCCTGGGTGAAGACCTCGCTGGCGCCCGGCAGCCAGGTGGTGGAGGGCTATCTCAACGCCGCCGGCCTGCAGGGCGATCTCGACGCGCTCGGCTTCAACCTGGTCGGCTTCGGCTGCACCACCTGCATCGGCAATTCCGGCCCGCTGCCGGAGGCGATCTCGGAAGCCATCAACACGCATGACCTCATCGCCGGTGCCGTCATTTCCGGCAACCGCAATTTCGAGGGCCGCGTGAACCCGGACGTGAAGGCGAACTACCTCGCCTCCCCACCCCTCGTCGTCGCCTACGCCATTGCCGGCTCGCTGCAGATCGACCTTACCACCGAGCCGCTCGGCATCGGTTCGGACGGGCAGCCGGTGTTCCTCAAGGATGTCTGGCCGTCCAACCAGGAGATCGCCGCGTTCATCCGCGCCAACGTCACCAAGAAGATGTTCCAGGAAAAATATTCCGACGTCTTCAAGGGCGACGAGAACTGGCAGAAAATCGCCATTCCGCTCGGCGAGACCTATGCTTGGGACGACCGCTCCACCTATGTGCAGAACCCGCCCTATTTCGAGGGCATGCGGATGGAGCCGGAGCCTGTCACCGACATTCTCAAGGCGCGGGTGATCGGGCTTTTCCTCGATTCGATCACCACCGACCACATTTCCCCGGCCGGCTCGATCAAGGAAGCCAGCCCCGCCGGCGCCTATCTGCGCGATCATCAGGTCCGCCCGGCCGACTTCAACCAGTACGGCACGCGGC
Source organism: Xanthobacteraceae bacterium 501b (assembly GCA_000378025.1). Lineage (GTDB taxonomy): Bacteria > Pseudomonadota > Alphaproteobacteria > Rhizobiales > Xanthobacteraceae > Ancylobacter. The sequence goes on along the minus strand of KB899087.1, from coordinate 4,355,972 downwards.
GCGGCAACCATCAGGTGATGATGCGTGGCACCTTCGGCAATATCCGCATCAAGAACCAGATGCTGAGCGGCACGGAAGGCGGTTTCACCCGTCACTGGCCCGATGGCACCGAGATGCCGATCTACAACGCCGCCATGCTCTACAAGCAGGAAGGCGTGCCCACCGTCGTCTTCGCCGGCAAGGAATACGGCACCGGCTCCTCGCGCGACTGGGCGGCCAAGGGCACGGCGCTGCTCGGCATCCGCGCCGTCATCGCCCAGAGCTTCGAGCGCATCCACCGCTCGAACCTGGTCGGCATGGGCGTGGTGCCGCTGGTGTTCCAGAACGACGAGTCCTGGCAGTCGCTCGGCATCAAGGGCGATGAGGTCGTTACCCTCAAGGGCATTGAGGGCGACCTCAAGCCGCGCCAGACGCTGATCGCCGAGATCACCTTCGCCGACGGCACCATCAAGAACGTTCCGCTCACCTGCCGCATCGATACGCTGGACGAGCTGGACTACTTCCGCAATGGCGGCATCCTGCCCTTCGTGCTGCGCAATCTCGCCGCCTGATCGGGTGGCCCTGCCTCTGTGAAAAGCCGGCGCGGGCCTCCACCCGCGCCGGCTTTTCCACATCCGGGCGCCCCGCGCGCCTGCTCTCCTCAGCCGCCCGCCGCGCTACCGCCCGTCACGCCGGCGTGCGCGGCGACACCCGAATGTGACTGGTCGGGGCGCGGCTGCCGTCTTATTGCCTTGGGGGCGGACCGGCCGGCAGGCTTCGGTGATGGCTCCGCCCCGAGCCCCGCGACCGGCCCGCCTGTAACCGAGCGTCCGCGCCCAAGGACCCCCGCCCGACATGTTCGTGACCGCTATCGCCCCGCGCCTGCCTGCCCCCTCCGCCCGTGCGGCGGCGCTGGCGCTGCTCGCCCTCACCCTGGCGCTGCCGGGCACTGTCCGGGCAGAAGAGGCCCCGGCGGTAGAGAAGGCCGCGACGGTAAAGGCCGTCACCGCGCCGAAGGCGATGATCGAGCTTTTCACCAGCCAGGGTTGCTCCTCCTGCCCGCCCGCCGACCAGCTGATGGGCGAGCTCGCCGCCCGCTCCGACGTGATCGCGCTCACCCTGGCGGTGGACTATTGGGATTATCTCGGCTGGAAGGACACGCTCGCCAAGCACGGCCACTCGCTGCGCCAGAAGGCCTATGCCCATATGCGCGGCGACGGCAAGATGTTCACCCCGCAGGCGGTGGTCAATGGCCACGCCATGATGATCGGCTCGGACCGGGCGGCGCTGGAGCGCACGCTGGCCGCCACGGCCCCGCCGCCCGTGCCGATTTCGGTGGCGAGCGCCGGCGGCACGGTCAAGGTCCGTATCGCTGCCGTCCCCGGCGCGGCGAAGGGCGAGATCTGGCTCTGCCCGGTGGCGAGCCGGATGGATGTCGAGATCGGCCGCGGCGAGAATGAGGGCACCAAGGTCGCCTACCACAATGTAGTGCGCGGCTGGATCCGGCTCGGCAGCTGGGACGGAACCGAAGCGAGCTTCGAGACCAGGCTGCACCGCCAGCCGGGCGATGCCGTCGATGCGGTTGCGGTCTTCGTGCAGTCCGGCTCCTCCACCGAGCCGGGCGCAATACTCGGCGCCACACTGCAGCCGCTCGACTGACATCCCCGGCAACCGGATCACGCGCTCGTTAACCGAAAACACAAGGCTGCCCGATTTCGGCCGTTGCGACGCCCCTTGTGCCGGCCAATCTCCTCTTCATAGCGTTGGGCCGGTTCGCGAGTGCATCGGTTTCCCAGCCCCCCAGCCCCCCGCGGTGCTTGTGGACCGGCCTGACGTTATCTCTAGGTTCAATCCCCGAATTGCTCTTCAGGGCCGGCTCCATTGCCGGCCCTTTTTTGTGTCTGGCGGCCCCCTCCGCCTCCCCGCGCAGACCGCTCGCGGGCAGCCCGGCGCGAAAGCCGCTTGAAGCGGCACGCCGCCCGGTGGATCATGACGCCGACATGACATGCTTGAATCCGCAGGCCCGCACGCGGCGGGCCTCAGAGGCGGGAGGCGCCGCGTGGCGGAAATTGACCCCATAGCCTTGCCGGTCGGCGCCCGCTCCGACCGCGTCACCTTCGACCGGCGCGAACTCGACCGCATCCTCGATCTTTATGGCCGCATGGTCGCACAGGGCGAATGGCGCGATTACGCCATCGACTTCACCCGCGACAAGGCCATCTTCTCGATCTTCCGCCGCGCCACCGAGGTGCCGATCTATCGCATCGAGAAGGACCCGCGCCTCGCCCGCAAACAGGGCGCCTACACGGTGGTGTCGCAAACCGGCCTCATCCTCAAGCGCGGGCACGAGCTTGCGCGGGTGATCGCGGTGCTGGAAAAGCCGCTGCGCGCCGTCAACTGACAGCTGCCTTCATGTCGATTCGGAGATTTCCATGCGGAGCCTGACCGTCGCCGCCACCCAGATGCGCTGCGACTGGAATATCGAGGGCAATATCGCCCGTGCCGAAGCCCTCGTGCGCGAGGCGGCCGGGCGCGGCGCAAAGCTCATCCTGCTGCAGGAGCTTTTCGAGACCCCCTATTTCTGCCAGGACCAGCTGCACGAGTTCCTCGACCTCGCCAAGCCCTTTGAAGGCAACCGCCTGATCGCTCATTTCGCCCGGCTGGCGAAGGAGCTGGGCGTGGTGCTGCCCGTCTCTTTCTTCGAGCGCGCCGGGCAGGCCACCTTCAACAGCCTCGCCATGGTCGACGCCGATGGTGAGGTGCTTGGCCTCTACCGCAAGAGCCACATTCCGGACGGGCCGGGCTACACCGAGAAGTTCTATTTCTCTCCCGGCGACACCGGCTTCCGGGTGTGGGACACGGCGGTCGGGCGCATCGGGGTGGGCATCTGCTGGGACCAGTGGTTCCCGGAATGCGCGCGCACCATGGCGCTGCTCGGCGCCGAAGTGCTGCTCTACCCCACCGCCATCGGCTCCGAGCCGCATGATTCGGGCCTGGATTCCGCCGGCCACTGGCAGCGGGTGATGCAGGGCCATGCCGGCGCCAACCTCATGCCGCTCATCGCCTCCAACCGCATCGGCCGGGAAGAGGGCCGCAACGGCACATCGATCACCTTTTACGGTTCCTCCTTCATCGCCGGCCCCACCGGCGAGAAGGTCACTGAAGCCGGGCGTGACGACGAATCGGTGCTCACCGCAACCTTCGATCTCGACGGCATCGCCCGCCAGCGCCAGAGCTGGGGCGTGTTCCGCGACCGCCGGCCGGACCTCTATCGCCCCCTGCTCTCGCTCGACGGTCGGGCGCCGACCCGCACCTCCGCCAGCGACCGGAGCATCTGATGAGCGAAACCCTCACCACCCTTCCCGCCGCCGATGGCTTCCGCATGCCGGCCGAATGGGAGCCGCATGCCGGCACCTGGATGATTTGGCCGGAGCGGCCGGACAATTGGCGCGCCGATGCCGAGCCGGCGCAGGACGCTTTTGTGGCCGTGGCCAGCGCCATCGCCCGCTTCGAGCCCGTCACCATGCTGGCCAGCCCGCGCCAGTGGCGCCATGCCCGCGCCGCCCTGCCGCCTTCGGTGCGCGTGGTGGAGGCGACCTCCGATGATTCCTGGTGCCGCGACTGCGGCGCCACCTTCCTCACCGATTCGGCCGGCCGGCTGCGCGGCGTTGATTGGGGCTTCAATGCCTGGGGCGGGCTCTACAGCCCGTATGACCAGGACGAAGCGATCGCCGCCAAGATGCTGGAGATCGAGCGCGCGCCCCGCTACGCTGCGCCGATTGTTCTGGAAGGCGGCTCGATCCATGTCGATGGCGAGGGCACGGTGCTCACCACTGAGGAGTGCCTGCTCAACCCCAACCGCAACCCCGGCCTCTCGCGGGAGGAAATCGAGCAGCATCTGAAGGATTATCTCGGCGTCTCCAAGGTGCTGTGGCTCGGCGCCGGCCTCGTCGACGACGAAACCTCAGGCCATATCGACAATCTCGCCTGCTTCATCCGGCCCGGCGTGGTGGCGCTGACCGGTTGCGAGGACCCGCTCGACCCGCAATATCTCATCTCGAAGGATGCGCGCGAGCGCCTGTCGACGATGACCGACCCCCGGGGGCGCGCGCTTGAGATCGTCACCCTGCCGCTGCCCGGCCCGCTGTTTCGGACTGCTGAGGAAGCGCTCGACCTCGGCACCGAACCCGGCACCATGTCGCGGCGGCCGGGCGAGCGGCTCGGCGCCTCCTATGCCAATTTCTACCTCGGCAACGGCTTCGTGCTGATGCCGCTGCTCGACCCGGCGCAGGACGGCGCGGCGCGGGACATCCTCGCCCGCCTGTTCCCGGAACGCGAGGTGGTGGGCGTGCCAACGCATGAGGTCATCCTCGGCGGCGGCAACATCCACTGCATCACCCAGCAGCAACCGCTGGGCACGCCGGGCTGACGCTCAGGGTTTCACCAGCCCCAGCCGGATCAGGCTTTCCGCAGTGGCGAGGATCGCCTCCTCCGGCGCTCGGGGCGACCAGCCGAGCACGCGTCGGGCCTTTTCGTTGGCGGCGTTACGGCGGATGCCGAGGCGAGGCACCGCCATCCGCGCCATCGGCAAAGCGAGGGCGGCAAGGCGCACCATCACATCCGGCAGCTGGAAACGCGGCACACGCCGCGCCGCCGGGCCGAGCCCCGCGCGCAACACCTTCGCCATCTCGTGCAGTGATACCGCCGCGCCCGCCGTAGCAAGGAAGCGCTCGCCCGCCGCTTCCGGCGCCCTCATCGCCCTGAGATGCAGCTCGGCGACATCACGCACATCGACCAGGCCGAGATAGATGCGCGGGGTCGCCGGCATGGCGCCATCCAGCAGCGCCCGTATCAGATCCAGCGAGGCCGACATGTCAGGCCCCAACGCCGGGCCGAGCACCACCACCGGGTTCACGGTCGCCAGCTCCATGCCGGCGCCCCCGCCGGCGATGAAGTCCCACGCCGCCCGCTCCGCCAGTGTCTTGGAGCGCGTATAGGCGTCGACATCAGCGCCGTCAGGGTCGCTCCAGTCGCACTCGTCATAGGGGCCCGTGCGCGGCGCATGGCCATAGCCCACCGCCGCGAAGGACGAGGTGACGACCACCCGCCGCACGCCCGCCGCCCGCGCCGCCTTCAACACCCGCACCGTGCCCTCGCGCGCCACGGCGATCAGCGCGGCCTCATCATCCGCCACCAGGCCCGCCGGCACCGGCGAGGCCACATGCAGAGCATACTCGCAGCCCGCCATTGCCGCATCCCAGCCGCCATCGTCGAGCAGGTCGGCGCGGTGGAAGCTCAGCGCCGCCCCCGGCAGGGCGCCGCCCACCGCCAGACGGGCGCGCGTCTCGTCCTCGCGCGCCATGTCACGCAGCGTGGCGCGCACCTCATGGCCTGCGCGCAGCAAAGCGAGGATCACATAAGCGGCGATAAAGCCCGAGCCGCCAGTGACGAGAACACGCGCCATCACCGCTCCCCGTTCGCCGGCAAAGCCGCGCCCAGCATCTTGAGCGCGGCGCAGGCCGCGCCGAAGCCATTGTCGATGTTTACCGTCACCACGCCCGGCGCGCAGCTCGCCAGCGCCGAGGTGAGCGCGGCCCGGCCTCCCTCGGCGACGCCATAGCCGACCGATGTCGGCACCGCGATAACGGGCGCACTCACCAGCCCGCCGAGCACGCTGAACAGCGCGCCCTCCATCCCCGCCACCGCGATCACCACCCGGCAGGCGCGGATTTGCTCGATCCGTTCCATCAGGCGCCAGAGCCCGGCCACGCCGACATCGGCGACGAGGAGCGCCCCCTGCCCGTTGAAGGCGAGGGTTTGCATCGCCTCGCGCGCCACCGGCAGGTCCGAAGTGCCGGCCGCCACCACCGCCACATGGGCGTCCGCGAGCGCCACCTTCCCGCCCAGCACGGCAGTGCGCGCGAGCGGGTCATAGTCGAGCCCGGCGCGCGCCGCCGCGTCCAGCGCCGCGAAGGCAGCCGGCTCCAGGCGCGTCATCAAGAGCCGTGCCCCGCGCGCCCGGGCGGCGGCCAGAATCTCGGTGATCTGCGCCGGCGACTTGGCGCTGCACAGCACCGCCTCAGGCAGGCCGGTGCGCACCGCGCGGCTCCAGTCGAAGGTGAAATCCACGGCTCAGGCCCCCATGGCGGGTGCGCCGACGAACATCGCGCCCCGGCGATAGGCGCGGCTGCCGGCATAGATCCGCCCCGCCCCGGCGCACAGCCCCGCCATCAGCGCGTCCACCGCGCGCTCCATCCCCATCGCCTCGGGCCCCAGTTCCACCGCGACGCCTTCATGGGTGATGCGGCAGCGCAGCGTGCCGCCGCCGGTGAGGGCGGCGAGCTGGCGCTCGGCCCTCTCGACAAAGGAGAGATCGTCGGCGTCGATGGCAATGCCGGTCTCGACCCGGCTGGCGAGGCAGGGCTGCGCCGGCAGCTCGGCCACCACGCCGAGGCCGAGCGCGCGGGCGAGCGCGCGCACATCGGCCTTGGTCATCTCTGCCTCGATGAGCGGATGCACCACCCGCCGCTCGGCGGCGGCGATCAGGCCGGGACGGTAGTCGCCGAGATCGTCGAGATTGGCGCCTGACGCGATCGGCCATTCGGTCAGGCCGGCGATGCGGTCATAGAGATTGGTCTTGCAGAAATAGCAGCGGTCCACCGGGTTGTCGCGGTAGCGCGGATCATCGAACTCGCCGGTCCCGGTGACGGTCAGCGCCCAGCCCTGCGCCGCCGCCAGCTCTCGCACCCGCGCCGTCGCTTCCGACGGCACAGCGGGGGAAACGGCATGAATCACGCTGAGCGGCAGGCCATGGGCGTGCGCGAAGCTGGCCAGAGTGAGCGAATCGACGCCGCCGCTCACCGCCACGGCCAGTGCGGGAAACCGGTCCAGCACGCGCGCAAGCCGAAGGGCGGGCGGCGTATGAAGCTGCGCCTCACGCATCGCCACACTCCGCGTCGCCGCGCTCCGCCCGCTGCTTCAGCGCCCGCCGCGCCGCCAGCGTATCGCCGGTGAGCGCATCGCTCTCCGCCTTCACCGTGGCGCCGCCCGGGCGCGCCGCACGCTTCACCGCCACCCCCGCGCTCTCGCCCGCCGTGCGCTTCAGTGTCAAACGCCGCTCCTCGCGCAGCCGCACCCCCAGCGTCGAAGTCTGGGCGAAGCAGGCCCGCGCCACCGCGTCTATGCAGTCCGGCCGCACCAGCAGCCGCAGCGCCACCACCGGCCGCCCCTTCTTGCCGAAGCGATGACTGAGGCTGACATCGAGCACGCCCGGCTCGGCCCTCAACCGCTCGGTGGCGGTGCCAATCTCCTCGCCGGTCATGTCGTCGATCTCGCATTCGATCACCGCCACCACATCGCCGCTCAGCACCTCAGCTTCCGCCAGCGTCTCCTCGAACACCAGCGCCCGCAGCATATTGGGCATGCCGGGCAGGTCGCGCGTGCCCGCCCCGGTGCCGGAGACCACCAGCCGCCCGCCGGCCGGGCGCCCGCAGCGCGCCAGATGTTTGAGGATCGCCGCGCCGGTCGGGGTCACGCGCTCGCCGGCAATGCCATCGTCGCGCCAGTCGAAGTCGGCAAGAAGGGCGGCGGTCGCCGGCGCCGGCACCGGCAGCAGCCCGTGCTGGGTCTTGACCAGCCCGCCGCCCAGCGGCAGGGGGGATACGGTCCACTCCGCCCCTTCCAGCGCGGCGGCAAGGCTGCCGGCGGCGACCACGTCGAGCAGCGAATCCCAGTCGGCGATTTCGTGGAAATGCACCTCCTCCACCGGCACGCGATGGATGGCGGCCTCCGCCTCGGCGAGAAGGGCGAGGATCGCCACCGCATGGCCCGCCGTCCCCGCGCTCAGCGAGGCGGCCTCGATGCGGTCCACCATGTCGCGATAGGAGCCGGCGTGGGGGTGGGAGTGAGCGTGGGGGTGGGGCGCGTGCGCGTGTTCACACCCCCCCTCACCCCCGGGCTCGACCCGGGGAACCAGCGCTTCCACGAGAACCGCAGCCGAAGTCTGGGTGGCCGGGTCAAGCCCGGCCATGCAGGCGGAAGGAGGGTGAGCGTTGTGGGTGTGAGAATGGGCGTGGTGGACGTGTTCATGCCCTCCCTCATCCCCATCACGGCCCTCATCTCCGGGCTCGGCCCGGGGACCCAGCCCCTCCGCCCGAACTCCCGTGGATGCCTGGGTGGCCGGGTCAAGCCCGGTCCTGAGGAAGCGGGCCGCGTCGGCAGGGTGCGTGTGGGAATGCGCGTGAGCGTGAGAATGGGCGTCCTCACCCTCCAGCCCGAAGCGGCGCACGGCGATGCCCCCGCTCAACCCCTCGCGCAGCACGGGCGTGCCCGCTCCTTCCGGCAGCACGGCACGGGCATCCGCCAGCACGCGGGGGGTGAGGTCCGGAAAGGCGTCCAGCAGCGCCGCGACGAACATGTCGCCGGCAACGCCGCCCACCGCGTCGAGATGGATGCGCCTCACGCCGCCGCCTGTCGGTCGCGGCACACCGGGATCACATAGGGTCCCTCGGGAATGATGGCGAGCGCGTTGTCGCCGGAACGCTGCAGGCTGGCCGCGATCGCCTCATTGATGTCGGCGACGATCTCCACCGCAGTGATGCGCCGCTCCTCCTCGGTCAGCCCCGTGGTGTGGAGTTGGATGCGCCCGACCCGCATGGGCTTCAGCTGCATCTCGGTTTGCCATTCGTCGACATCGGCCAGAGTCTTGGCGGTGAGCGTGGCGAGGAACCGCTCCGGCCCCAGTTCCACCAGCCGCTCCTGCGCGGCGCGGAACTCCTCGCTGCCAAAGCCTTCCGAACATTCCGAGGCGATGATCAGCGTGCCGCCGGGCTCCAGAATGTCGAGCGGCGTCACCATGCCCTTCACCGTCTGATAATAGGTCTTGTCGAGTGGATAGCCGGCTGAAGATGTCACCACCGTGTGGTAGCGGCGCGGCGCCTCGATGACGGTCGAGCTCTCCACGAACGCCACGGCGGCGAGATGGCTGGCGATGATCTCGCCGAAGGACACGAAGACCAGGTCGCGCGCCTCGTCCAGCACCGTGTTCAGCGCGTAGACATCGCCAAGCTTGCGCACGATCTCCAATTGCTCCTCGTGCAGTGGGTTGCCGACAAGGTTGCACTGCACCGCCAGCGGGTCTTCCATGAAGCGGGCGGAATGGAAGGTGCGGATGGTCTGGTGCCCGGCGACTCCAGGCGCCACCACTTTGCGCCCGCCCGACCAGCCGGCCATGAAATGCGGCTCGACCAGCCCGGTGGCGATGCGCAGATCGGCTTGCGCAAAGCGGCGGTCAATGAAGACAGGCGTTCCGCGCGTCGACGTGGCCCCGAGATCGACATGGGCGGCCTCGTCGCGGGCGAAGTGGTTCTCCACCCGCACCGTCTCCAGCACCCAGGGGTCGCCGACCAGTTCCGCCAGCTCCGCGCCCTCATTCGGCCGGTGCAGGCCGGTGGCGACAAGCACGGTGATGGCATCGGCAGGAATGCCGGCAGCGATCAGTGTTTCGATCATCGGCCGCAGGAAAAGCCGGTTCGGCACCGGGCGGGTGATGTCACAGATGAGGATGCAGGCGCTCTTGCGGCCCTTGGCGAGTTCGGCGAGCGGCGCCGAATCGACGGGATGCTCGAAGGCGTGGCGGATGGCGGCCACATTGTCCGGCAGCTTGGGCAGTTCCGCCTTGCGCAGCACGGTCGGCTTGGCCCCCGGCGGCAAGGTGAGGTGCAGCGCACCGCGACCGAAGGCGAGTTCGAGACCCGTGTGAGACATGGCCGCTCCTTGAGGTTGTCCGCCGCAGGAGGCTCACCCTCCCGGTCGGTCGAGGGGGAGGATATCCCGCTGGAGGCCGGTCTTAAACCGGCAAGCCGACAACAAAAAGCCGCGCGACGGGTCAGGCGGGCTTCCGCCGAAGCCTGATCCGCGCTCTGCCGGCATCCCGAAGGGCTGGCGCCGCGCGCGTGCCCGATCAAACCACCGTGACCGACGGCGCCCCCTCCACCGCCCGCCCGATGATGGCGGCGCGGGAGGAACCGGCGGCGCGGATTTCGCCCAGCACCCGCTCGGCCGCCTCGGGCGCCACCGCCACCAAGAGCCCGCCGGAGGTTTGCGGGTCGGTGAGAAGGTGGCGCTCCGCTTCCGCGATTCCCTCGGGTAGCCGCACGCCCTCGCCATAGCTCGCCCAGTTGCGGTGCGAGGCGCCGGTGATGAAGCCCGCCTGCGCCAGCGCGCGCGCCTCGGTGAGCAGCGGCAGCGCGCCCGCCTCGATTTCCAGCGCAAGGCCCGAGCCCCGCGCCACCTCCAACCCGTGGCCGAGGATGCCGAAGCCGGTGACATCGGTCACCGCGTGCACGGCCGCGTCCCGGCCGAGCGCGGTGCCGATGCGGTTGAGCGTCGTCATTGCGGCGATCATCTCGTTATAGGCGGATGACGAGAGCTTCTCCTTCTTGAACGCCGCGGAATAGACCCCCACCCCCAGCGCCTTGGTCAGGATCAGCACGTCGCCGGCGAAGGCGGTGCTGTTCTTGCGGATCTGCTCCGGCCGCGCCGTGCCGATCACCGCGAGGCCGTAGATCGGCTCCGGCGCATCGATGGAATGGCCGCCCGCCACGGGAATGCCGGCCTCGGCGGCGATGGCGGCGCCACCTTTCAGAATCTCGCGCACCATCGCCGGCTCCAGCTTGCCGAGCGGCATGCCGAGAATGGCCAGCGCCAGCAGCGGCTTGCCGCCCATGGCGTAGACGTCGGAAATGGCGTTGGTGGCGGCGATGCGGCCGAACTCATAGGGGTCGTCCACCATCGGCATGAAGAAATCGGTGGTGGCGATCAGGCAGGTGTCGTCGTCGAGAAGGTAGACCGCCGCGTCGTCGCCGGTCTCGGTGCCGACCAGCAGCCGGGTGAAGCCGGCGCTGGAAGGCTGCTCGGCCAGCAATTCGCGCAGCACCGAGGGCGCCAGCTTGCAGCCGCACCCGCCGCCATGGGCGAGGCTGGTGAGGCGGAACGGAGCGACGGTGGCAGGGGTGTCGAGCATTGACGTCTTCCTTTTGGCACACACGGGCGCGGCGATCGTCTGCGTCCTTCGAGCCCGGCTTTGCCGGGCGCCTCAGGATGACGGCAGCCCCAGACGCCCGTCATGCTGAGGAGCGGGGCAGCGCCCCGCGGCGTCGAGCATGCAGGCCCCCTCACGCCGCCACTTCATTCGCCTTGATCACATAGGCGAAGGCGTCGGGGTCGAGGCAGTCATGGCGCAGGCTCGCCACCTCCGCCTGCGGGTACATGAGGAAGCCGAGCTTCGGCCCGGCGGAGCCCGGCAGGGCGATATCGTGGCCGTCATTATAGGCGAGCCAATTGCCCTCCCAGGAGCCGAACAGCGCCTTGCGCGCCGCCAGCACCTTGGCGTCGTCCATGGCATTCTTGCCCGGCGGCTCCTCCAGCACGACCTTGCGCACATCGGCCGGATCGGTGGCGACCCAGCCGAAGCCGTCGAGCCACACTTCGGCGCGGCAGTGCTGCGCCTTGGAGATGGTCGGCGAATTGGCGCCGAGACTTTTATAGCCGAAGGCGGAAGGCGCCACGCGGATGCCGTACAGGTCGCGGGCGGGGATGCCGGCGGCGCGGTTGAGGCCGACGAACAAGGCGTTGAGGTCGGCGCATTTGCCGCCGAGATTGCCGCTCGCCAGCAGCGAGCCGACATCGCCGGTGCCGCAGCCGCGCGTCGCCGCGTTGCGATAGGTGTTCTCGACCACCCATTCATAGATGGCGCGCGACTTGTCGAGGTCGCTCGCCTTGCCGGCGGTGATCTTGTCGGCGGTCGCCTTGACGATGCCGTCGGTGGGAATGAGGTCGGTAGCGGCCAGGAACAGCGCCCGCTCATCCTGCGTGAGCGCGGCCACTGTGCCGGGCTTGGAGAAATCGGTGGCGCGGTCACGGGTGGAGAAGCGCGAGGTGATCTCGACCGTGGGCTTCTCTTCGCCCTCGGCCCAGGTCAGGTGCAGCATCTGCGCGCCATAATGCGGGTCCTTCACCACTTCGGCGGTGGCGGCGTTGGTCTTCCAGGTGCTTTCGCCCGGCTTCATCCAGTCGGAGGCGGTGTAGGAAGGCAGCGGCACCCAGGCCTGAGCCGGGCCGGCCTTACTCTCCACCGGCTTCACATCGAGCACCGTTACCACCTCGAAGTCGCGCCATTTGCCGGGTTTCGGGGCGAAGGCGGCGGCCGCCGCCGGGCCTGCGGCCTGGGCGAAGGCGGCGTGCGGGACGGCGGCAACGGCGGCGAGGGCGACGCCGGCTTTGAGGAACTCACGACGGCTGTTCTGGGCAGGGCTTGTCATGGCGCATTCTCCCGGGTCGGTTGATCGTCGTTGAGGGGCGGCAGCCCCGCGCCGAGGGGCGCGGCGGCGGGATCGGCGAGCGTGTCGAGCAAGCGGTCGGCGGCCGGGTCGTCCCAGTCGACCGGGCCATCGGCGTAAAGGCGCAGCACGTGCGAGGCGTCGAGCACGAAGCTCGCCGGCAGGGTGGGAACTTTCCACGCCTTCAGCGCGACGCGGTCCTCGTCCAGCAGCACGGGGAAGGGCACAGGATGGGCCTCGAAGAAGCGGCGCACCCGCACCCGCACCTCGCCGACATCGACGGCGAGAACGGCGAGCGGCCCCTCGCTTTGTCGCGCGGCGAGCCGCGCCAGCCCCGCCATCTCCTCCCGGCAGGGCGCGCACCAGGTCGCGAAGAAGTGAACGAGCACCGGGCGCCCGTGCAGCGTGGCAAGGTCCTGTGGGCCGTGATCAAGCGAATCCAGCACCAGCGCCGGCGGCGCGGCACCCAGCGGCAGTGGCGCGGCGGCATGAACCGGCTGCGCCCCGCCAAGCGTCAGTGACGCAAGGGAAGCAACAGTAACCAGCAAGAAGTGGTTCTTTCCGCCCCGACACGCGGGAGCCGCAGATGCGAGCACGCCGTGATGCTGCGCCGGGGTTGCAAAATCGTCAATTGGGCGATCGGGAAAAACCATCGATGCTGCGCCGCAGCATTGCAAGATCGCACGGCAACATTCTTAAAGTCCTGCACTTAAAGGGATTTTTCTTATCGCCCGGTGTCTGTGTCTGTTTGACTTTGGAGGAACTAAAAAATAGCCTGTGATCGGCAAAGCCTATCGGTCGATGGGCTTTATTTGGAGACTACGGGAGGGCCACGATGAATATGGAGCTCTCGCGCCGTACGTTCCTCAAGACGTCGGGCGCCGGCATTGCCGGCACCACGTTGGGTGCCTTCGGCTTCAGCGAGGCGGAGGCGGCCGTCGCCGCTGCCGTGAAGCCGTTCCACCTGGTGAACACCACGGAAGCGCGAAACACCTGCACCTACTGCTCGGTCGCCTGCGGCATCATCATCTATTCCAAGGGTGATCTGCGAAAGGGCGAGAAGGCCGACATCGTCCATATCGAGGGCGACGCCGACCACCCGACCAATCGCGGCACGCTCTGCCCCAAGGGCTCGGCGCTGCGCGACATCGTGAAGTCGCAGACCCGGCTGACCCAGCCGATGCTGCGCAAGGCCGGCTCGGACAAATTCGAGGCCGTCTCCTGGGATGTGGCGCTCGACAAGATCGCCCGCGCCATGAAGGACGACCGCGACGCCAATTTCGTCGCCACCAATGCCGACGGCGTGACGGTCAATCGCTGGCTCACCACCGGCTTCCTCGCGGCCTCCGCGACGACAAATGAAACCGCGTTCGCGACCTACAAGGTCGTGCGCTCGACCGGCATACTAGCGTTCGATAACCAAGCGCGCGTCTGACACGGCCCGACGGTGGCGAGTCTCGCCCCAACATTTGGCCGTGGCGCTATGACCAACGCCTGGACGGACATCAAGAATACCGACCTTGTGGTCATTATGGGCGGCAATGCCGCCGAAGCGCATCCCTGTGGATTCAAATGGGTCACGGAGGCGAAAGCCACCCGCGGCGCCAAGCTCATCGTCGTTGACCCACGCTACAACCGCTCGGCGGCAGTGGCGGATTTCTACGCGCCGATCCGGCAGGGGTCGGACATCGCCTTCCTGATGGGCTTGATCAATTACTGCATCAGCCATGACAAGGTGCAGTGGGACTATGTGAAGCCCTTCACCAACGCCACCTTCGTGGTGCGCGAGGGCTATGCCTATCAGGACGGCCTGTTCACCGGCTATGACGAGAGCAAGCGCGATTACGTCAGAGACACCTGGGAGTACGAGATCGGCCCGGACGGCTATGCCGTGGTCGACGAGACGCTGCAGAATCCGCGCTGCGTGTGGAACCTGCTGAAAGAGCACGTCGCCATCTACATGCCCGACATGGTCGAGCGCATCTGCGGCACGCCGAAGGACGCCTTCCTCAAGGTGGCCGAGATGGTGGGCGAATGCTCGACCCCGACCAAGACCATGACGAGCATGTATGCGCTCGGCTGGACCCAGCATTCCAAGGGCGCGCAGAATATTCGCGGCATGGCGATGCTCCAGCTCATCCTGGGCAATATCGGCGTGCGCGGCGGGGGCATGAACGCCCTGCGCGGGCATTCCAACATCCAGGGGCTGACCGATCTCGGGCTGATGAGCAATCTCATCCCCGGCTATCTCAACATCCCCACCCAGAAGGAGCCCGACTTCACCACCTATATGTCGACGCGCGCCTTCAAGCCGCTGCGGCCAAACCAGACCAGCTACTGGCAGAACTACCGCAAGTTCTTCGTCAGCTTCATGAAGTCAATGTACGGCTCCGCTGCCACCAAGGAGAACGACTGGGCCTACAGCTACCTGCCCAAGCTCGATGTCGCCAGTTACGACGTGCTGCGCGTCTTTGAGATGATGAAGCAGGGCAAGGTGAACCTCTATTTCTGCCAGGGGTTCAACCCGCTTCAGGCATTCCCGGACAAGGGAAAGCTCGCCGCCGGCCTCGCCAAGCTGAAGATGCTGGTCATCATGGACCCGCTGCAGACCGAGACCGCCCGCTTCTGGGAAGACCACGGCACCTTCAACAAGGTGAACCCGGCCGATATCCAGACCGAGGTGATCCAGCTTCCCACCACCTGCTTTGCCGAGGATGAGGGATCGCTGGTCAATTCCGGCCGCTGGCTGCAATGGCACTGGCCGGGCGGCTCGCCTCCGGGCGAGGCCAAGACCGACATCTGGATCATGGCGCAGATCCATCTGCGGCTGAAGGAGCTCTACAAGAAGGAAGGCGGCACCTTCCCCGACCCGATCGTCAATCTCAACTGGTCCTACAAGGACCCGGGCGAGCCGACGCCGGAAGAGCTGGCACGGGAGATGAACGGCTCGGTGCTGGTCGATGTCTTCGACCCAGCCGACCCGACGAAGAAGGTGCTGGAAGCCGGCAAACAACTGTCCGGCTTCGGCCAGATGCGCGACGATGGCACCACGGCCGGCGGCTGCTGGATTTTCTCCGGCTGCTGGACCGAGGCCGGCAACATGATGGCGCGGCGGGACAATTCCGACCCCGGCGACGCCGGCATGTTCCTCAAATGGTCGTTCGCCTGGCCGGCGAACCGGCGCATTCTCTACAACCGCGCCTCCTGCGACCTCGACGGCAAGCCGTGGGACCCCTCGCGCAAGCTGATCGAATGGGACGGCACGAAATGGACCGGCTACGACGTGCCGGACATTCCGCCCACCGCCAAGCCCAGGGATGTCGGTCCCTTCATCATGAACCCCGAGGGCACGTCCCGCCTGTGGGTGCGCAAGATGATGCGGGACGGGCCCTTCCCGGTGCATTACGAGCCGTTCGAGAGCCCGGTCGCCAATGTCATCGCGCCGAAGGTGCGGGGCAACCCGGTGGCGCGCGTCTTCCCCGACGACTGGAAGACCTTCGCCGATATCGGCGATCCGGCTTATCCCTATGCCGGCACTTCCTACCGTCTCACCGAGCATTTCCACTACTGGACCAAGAACAACCATGTGAATTCGGTCCTGCAGCCGGAACAGTTCGTCGAGATTTCCGAGGAACTGGCGAAGGAGAAGGGCATCGCGCTCGGCGGCTGGGTGCGGGTGTGGTCGAAGCGCGGCGAGCTCTACGCCAAGGCGGTCGTCACCAAGCGCATCAAGCCGATGACGATCGACGGCAAGACCGTCCACATCGTCGGCGTGCCGATCCACTGGGGCTTCGTCGGCGCCGCCCGCAAGGGCTTCACCGCCAACACGCTGACCCCCTTCGTGGGCGACGCGAACATCGAGACCCCGGAGTTCAAGGCGTTCATGGTCAACATCGAGCCCTCCACCGGGCCGGTGGTGGCATAGGGAGGCGGCAGCATGTTCCCACCCATCCCCAACCCCTCGGTCGCCTCCGACGCCGCCACGCCGCGCTTCGGCGAGAAGGACATTCTCCGCCGCAGCGCCTCCGAGGTCACGCCGCCCGCCCAGCGGCTGACCGAGGTTGCCAAGCTGATCGACGTCTCCAAATGCATCGGCTGCAAGGCCTGCCAGGCCGCGTGCCTGGAATGGAACAACCTCACCGAGGAGATCGGCTTCAATCACGGGGTCTACACCAACCCCATGGACCTGACGCCGGACACCTTTACGCTGATGCGCTTCACCGAATGGGTGAATCCCGAGACCGAGAATCTCGAATGGCTCATCCGCAAGGATGGCTGCATGCATTGCGAAGACCCGGGCTGCCTCAAGGCCTGCCCGGCCCCCGGCGCCATCGTGCAGTATTCCAACGGCATCGTGGACTTCCAGCACGACAACTGCATTGGCTGCGGCTACTGCATCAAGGGCTGCCCGTTCAACATCCCGCGCATCTCCAAGGTCGACCACACCGCCTATAAATGCACGCTCTGCTCCGACCGTGTCGCGGTGGGCCAGGGCCCGGCCTGCCAGAAGGCATGCCCGACCCAGGCCATCGTCTTCGGCACCAAGGACGAGATGAAGGACTGGGCCGAGCTGCGCATCACCGACCTCAAGTCGCGCGGCTTCGCCAATGCCGGGCTCTATGACCCGCCGGGCGTTGGCGGCACCCACGTGATGTATGTGCTGCACCATGCCGACACGCCGTCGATCTATGCCGGCCTGCCGGACAATCCGCGCATCTCGCCGCTCGTCGACGCCTGGAAGGGCGTGACCAAATATGTCGGCCTGGCGGTGATGGGCTTCGCCGCCGCCGCCGGCTTCCTGCACTATGTCGTCGCCGGCCCGAACAAGGTCTCGGAGGAGGACGAGGAGAACGCCGAGCGGCTCGCCGATGGCACCCCGCCGCCGGCGCCGCCCGCCGGCCTGCAAGAGGGGAGGACGCCATGAGCGCCGGAAACCTCAAGTCCCGTCACCAACAACCTACCCCCGACGATGTGGAACCGGGCGATTCCGTTCGCCCGGGCCACCCGGTGCAGGTGTCGCGCTACACGGTCGCCGCGCGCATCAACCACTGGGTCACGGCGCTGAGCCTCATCCTGCTGGCGCTGTCGGGCATGGCGCTGTTCACGCCGAGCCTGTTCTTCCTCACCGGCCTGTTCGGCGGCGGGCAGTGGACGCGGGCGCTGCATCCCTGGATCGGCGTGGTGCTGTTCTTCTCCTTCGCCGGGCTGTTCCTGCGCTTCTGGAAGGCGAACCTGCCCGCACGGGAAGACGGCACCTGGCTCGCCCGTATCAGCGATGTGCTGCGCGGGCGGGAGGAGAGGCTGCCGGAAATCGGCAAGTACAATGCCGGCCAGAAGTTCGTGTTCTGGGGCATGTCGGGCCTCATCATCGTGCTGATCGCCAGCGGCATCGCGATGTGGGACCAGTATTTCTACGCCTTCACCAGCATCGAGCAGAAGCGCGTCGCCGTCCTTGTCCATGCGGTGGCGGCGGTCTGCATCATCTGCGTGTGGATCATCCACGTCTATGCCGCCATCTGGGTCAAGGGCACCATCGGCGCGATGACGCGCGGCAAGGTGACGGGCGGCTGGGCGTGGCGGCACCACCGCAAATGGCTGCGCGAGCTCGTCGGCACGCGGCCGGGCAAGCGCCCGCCGACGCCGGCAGAGTAAGGACGGGCGACAGGACGGCGCGCGGCGGGCGACGTGCCGTTGCCGTCATCCCGGAAGGGCCGCAGGCCTGTCCGGGATCGCGCACCACGACGAAATGCCGATCCCGGCCCTTGCGCGCGCCGCGCCTGGCCGTGATGACGTGCCTGAGCCAAGGGCCGACCCCGTGCGACGTCATCCTGAGGTGCGAGCGCAGCGTGCCCCGAAGGATGTTGAAGCAGAAGGATGCCCGTAACATGCCAGCTTCGAGGCCCGCCTTTGGCGGCACCTCAGGATGACGTCGCGTGGGGTCGGCCAAGAAAACGAACCCTGGTCCGCCAGAGACGGATGCCAGGGTTCAACGTGCCTTCCTGTCTGGAACACGTGGCCCGTGCGGTTCGTGAGGTGATGATGTCGCAGGATCTCCAGCCCGATCCCACCGTGATCGGTGCCGTCTCCGCCCCGCCTTTCGCGGTCCTGCCTGATCCCGCGCGCCTGTTCGGCGTGCGGGCGAAGCGACTGCGCATCTATGCGGCGGTCAGCCCGCTCAAGCCCTATCTCGATTTCGTCGCCGGCCTCATCGAGGCGCAGCACGCCATCGTCCCCGGCCTGCCGCCGGTGGCGCCGCCCGACCCGGAAGCGCTGGAGCGCGCCCGCGCCTTCGAGATGCCGGCGCTGGACCGCGCCACGACCCTGCTCGACGACACGCTGGAGGCAACGCTCGACCAGTTGTTCGACGCCGCCGCCGGCGTGAAGATGCCGGAGGAGGCCGGCGCCGCCCTCACCCGCGTCCGCCTCGCCGATGGCCCGGTGCGGGCGCAGATGGTGCGCGATGTGCTGGCTCATGACCTGCCGGTGGAGCGGCTGGCCGAGCATGTCTATGTCGCGAGCGCCCTGCAGGTGCATTTCGCCCGCCGCGCCGCCGCGCTGGACGCAGCGAGGCTGGTGCCGGTGGGCGATGGGGTGTGCCCCGCCTGCGGCGGCCCGCCGGTGGCCTCGCTCATCGTTGAATGGCCGAACGCCCATGGCAACCGCTTCTGCGCCTGCTCGCTCTGCTCCACGCTTTGGAACTATGTCCGCATCCGCTGCTGCGCCTGCGGCACCACCAAGGGCATCGGTTATCAGGAAATCGAGGGCAGCCCCGGCACGGTGAAGGCGGAAACCTGCGACGAGTGCCACACCTATGTGAAGGTGATGTACCAGAACAAGGATGTCACCATCGAGCCGGTGGCCGACGATATCGGCACGCTGGCGCTCGATCTGATGATGCGGCAGGGGCCGTATCGCCGCGCCGCCTTCAACCCGTTCCTGCTCGGCTATTGAGGGCGCGGCCATGGATGCGCCCTCCCGCCCCGCCGCCCCCTCCCCGCGCGACCTGCCCTCGGTCGACCGCGTGCTCGCCACGCCCACGGGCCAGGAAGCCGTGGAAGCGTTCGGCCGCGCGCCCACGACGTCAGCCATCCGCGCCGCGCTGGAGGAGGTGCGCGCCTGCCTCCTGGCGGGCAAGCTCGCCGCCCTGCCGGCGCCCGATCATGTGGCGCTCGCCGCCACCGACGCGCTGGACAAGGGCGCCCGCTCCCGCCTGCGCCCGGTGTTCAACCTCACCGGCACGGTGCTGCACACCAATCTCGGCCGCGCGGTTCTGGCGGAAGAGGCAGTGGAAGCCGCCACGAGCGCCATGCGCGCCGCCGTGGCGCTGGAATATAACCTCGCCACCGGCAAGCGCGGCGAGCGCGACGACCATGTGCGCGATCTGCTGATCGAGCTGACGGGGGCGGAAGACGCCACCGTCGTCAACAACAACGCCGCCGCCGTGCTGCTGGTGCTCAACACGCTCGGCCTCGGGCGCGAGGCCATCGTCTCGCGCGGCGAGCTGATCGAAATCGGCGGCGCCTTCCGCATGCCGGACATCATGGCCCGCGCCGGGGTGAGGCTGGTCGAGATCGGCACCACCAACCGCACCCATCCGAAGGATTACGCCGGGGCGCTCAATGACGCGACCGGGCTGGTGCTGAAGGTGCACACTTCCAATTACCGCATCGAGGGCTTTACCAAGGAGGTGCCGGCGCGCGAACTGGCGGAGATCGCCCGCGCCAAGGGTGTGCCGCTGGTCAACGATCTCGGCTCCGGCACGCTGTTCGATCTCGCCCGGATCGGCCTCGCCCATGAGCCGACCGTGCGCGAGGCAGTGGCGGAAGGGGCGGATATCGTCACCTTCTCCGGCGACAAGCTGCTCGGCGGGCCGCAGACCGGCTTCATCGTCGGCCGTGCCGACCTCATAGCCGCCATCAACAAGAACCCGATGAAGCGGGCGCTGCGCGTCGACAAGATCCGCCTCGCCGCGCTGGAAGCGACGCTCCGGCTCTATTGCGACCCGGACAGGCTGGCCGCCCGGCTGCCGACCCTGCGCCTGCTGGCGCGCACGCGCGCCGACATCGCCGTCCGTGCCCATGAACTGGCCGAGCCGCTCGCCGCCGCCTTGGGCGAGGATTTCGACATCGAGATCGTCGATTGCGTCAGCCAGATCGGCTCCGGCGCGCTGCCGCTGGAAACCCTGCCGAGCGCCGGCTTCGCCATCCGCCCGGCGGCGGAAGCCTCGGGGGGGAGACTGAACGGGCTGGCCGCCGCACTGCGCGCGCTGCCCGTCCCGGTCATCGGCCGCATCAGCGAGGGCGCCCTGATCCTCGACCTGCGCTGCCTGGAGGACGAGCAGGGCTTTCTGGAGAGCCTCGGCCACATCGGGGGGCCGGGATGATCATCGGCACCGCCGGCCATATCGACCATGGCAAGACCGCGCTGGTCGGCGCACTCACCGGCGTCGATACCGACCGGCTGAAGGAGGAGAAGGCGCGCGGCATCTCCATCGATCTCGGCTTCGCCTATCTCCCCACCGAGGCCGGCACGCTTGGCTTCATCGACGTGCCCGGCCATGAGAAGTTCATCCACACCATGCTGGCGGGGGCGAGCGGCATCGATTTCGCCCTGCTCATCGTCGCCGCCGACGACGGGGTGATGCCGCAGACAAGCGAGCATCTCGCCCTCATCGACCTGCTCGGCATTTCGCGCGGGCTGGTCGCGCTGACCAAGGCCGATCTCGCCGATGAGGCCCGCCTTGCCGAGGTGAGGGGCGAGATCGCCGCGCTGCTGGAGGGCACGGCGCTTGCGGACGCGCCCATCCTGCCCGTCTCGGCGCTTACCGGTGCGGGGGTGCAGGCGCTGCGCGCCCACCTCATCGAGGCCGCCCGCGCCTTCGCCGCCCGCCCGGCGCTGGGCCGCTTCCGCCTCGCGGTGGACCGCAGCTTCACGATTTCCGGCGCCGGCACGGTGGTGACAGGCACCGTGCTCTCCGGCCGGGTGCGGGTGGGCGATCCGCTCATGGTCAGCCCCGACGGACGGCCCGCTCGCCTGCGGTCGCTGCACGCGCAGAACCGCAAGTCGGAGGAAGGCCGCGCCGGTGACCGCTGCGCGCTGAACCTCGCCGGCGAAGCCATCACCGCCGAGGCGATACGGCGCGGCGACATGGTGCTCGACCCGACACTGCACGCCCCGACCGAGCGGATCGACGCCACACTCACCGTGCTGGCGGGCGAGGCCAAACCGCTCGGCGCGTGGTTTCCGGTGCGCTTTCACCACGGCGCCAGCGAGGTCGGCGCCCGGCTCGTGCCGCTCTCGGACGAGACGCTGGCCCCCGGAACCACAGGCCTCGTGCAGATCGTGCTGGAGCGCCCGATCGCCGCCGCCGTGGGCGACCGCTATGTCATCCGCGACACCTCGGCCCAGCGCAGCCTCGGTGGCGGAAGGCTGATCGATCTGCGCGCCCCTGCCCGCCGCCGCCGCACCCCCGAACGCCTCGCCCAGCTCGGCGCCCTCACCGAGAGCGCCCCGGATGCGGCGGTGTCCGGGCTGCTGGCGGTCGCGCCCTGGCATCTCGACCTCACCGCCTTCGCCCGCGACCGGGCGCTAGCGGCGGAGGCCCCGGCGGAGATCGCCGCCCGCCTCGGCCTGGTGACTTTCGCCGTCGGCGGCACCCTCACCGCGCTGGCCCCGGAGCGTTGGGTGCTCTATGGCGAGGCGCTGCGGGCCGAACTCGCCCGCTTCCACGAGGCCAATCCCGACCTGCCGGGCATGGGGGCGGAGAAGCTGCGCCTCGCGCTCACCCCCCGCCTGGCCAAGCCGGTCTTCACCGAGGCGTCGCGCCGCCTGGCGGAGGACGGCGCGCTGGTGCTGGAAGGCGCCTGGGTGCGGCTGCCGGCTCATGAGGTGCGCCTCACCGCCAGGGACGAGCGCCTGTGGGAAGACCTCGCGCCCCTGCTCGCCGGTCCCGCCCGCTTCCGTCCCCCGCGCGTGCGCGACCTCGCGGCGCTGACCGGCGAGGCGGAGAGCGAGATCCGCCGGCTGATGAAGCTGCTCGCCCGCATGGGCCGGGTGGACGAGGTGGCGCATGACCATTTCTTCCTGCGCCCTACGCTGGCCGAGATGGTGGCGATGGCGCGCGCGCTTTCCGCCGCCGCGCCGGGGCGGGACTTTCCCGCCAGCGCTTTCCGCGACCGCATCGAGGCCCGCGGCCACGCGGTCGGGCGGAAGGTGGCGATCCAGATCCTGGAATTTCTTGACCGCCACGGCGTGACCCTGCGGCGCGGCGACCTGCGCCGGATCAACCGCCACCGGCTGGACCTGTTCGGCGCGATCGACGACACTGCGGTCGAGCAAGGCATTGCCGCCCCCGCGGGCGCGGACACAGTTTCTGGAAGAGCGTTACCTCCGGTGAGGTATCCGGACTTCAAATCCGGAAGGGGCCGCGAGCCGGTCCCTGGTGGGTTCGACTCCCACTCTCTTCCGCCATCCCCTTCGCCCACCGGCCCCGGTCAGGGCCGGTAGCGCCGGCGCTCACCCCATCGCCGCCGCCGGCGCGCCGGCAAGCTCGGCCTCTTCCGCCTCCAGCGCCGCGCGCTGGCGCGCCGCCGCCGCCGCGTCCGAACGGCGCTTGTAGATCTCATAGGCGATGGCGCCGATCACCGTCACCGCGACGATCACCACCGCCAGTGCCGAGATCGCCGGGGTCGAGCCCTGCCGCACCCGCCCGGCCAGCACCGTGGTCAGTGTCTTGTCGGAGAGGATGGCGAAGGTGGTGGTGTTGTAGTTCTCGAAGGAGGAGAGGAAGGCCAGCACCGCCGCCGAGGCCAGCGCCGGCTTGAGGAAGGGCAGCAGGATGTGGCGGAACACCTGGGGGTAGCTGGCGCCAAGGTCGAGCGCCGCCTCTTCCTGCGAGCGGTCGAAGCGCTGCAGCCGGGCGAGGATGATCAGCATGCAATAGGCGGAGATGAAGCTCGCCTGCCCCAGCACGGTCAGCACAACGCCGTCATAAAGAAAGCGCGTGCCGGTCTGGCCGGTGAACTGGCGCCAGAACACCACGGTGGAAATGCCGATGATGATGCCGGGGGTCAGCACTGGCGAGACCACGACGAGATAATAGAGCGAGCGCACGCGCGGCTGGATCTGCGTCATGATGATGGCGCCCGCCAGCCCAATCGGCACGGAGATGCACACCACCAGGAGCCCGATCCACAGGCTCATCTTCAGGCCGGTCATCATGTCCTGGTCGGCGAACAGCGCCGAAAACCAGTCGAGCGTCACCCCTTCGATCGGCCAGACCTGCGGATATTGCGGGGTGTTGAAGGCGGAAACCGCCATCACCGCCAGCGGGCCGAGCAGATAGAGGAAGAACACCACAGTGTAGAGCGCGAACATCACCCGCTGGAACGGACCCGGATTCATCGCGTGATTTCTCCAAGGCTGAGCCTGAACGCCTTGAGCACCACCAGCACGAAGATGATGCAGCTCACCAGCAGGATGAAGGCATAGGCCGCCCCCTGCGGCCAGTTGAAGGCCTGGTAGAAGCGGTCATAGACGATGGGGGTGAACCACAGCGTGCGCGGCCCGCCCAGCACCAGCGGCGCCGCCAGCGCGCCGGCGGTGAGCATGAACACCAGCGTGCAGCCCGAGGCGATGCCCGGCTTGGCATGCGGCAGCACGATGAAGGCATGGATGTGCCACCAGGGCGCGCCAAGGTCCCGCGCCGCTTCCACCTGATTCTTGTCGAGGCTCTCAATGGCGTTGTAGAGCGGAAAAATCATCATCAGGAGATAGGCGTAGGACAGGCCCATATAGAGGCCGACATCGGCGCCGAGGAAGTCGATCGGCTCACTAGTAAGCCCGCTTCCCATCAGCATCTGGTTGATGATGCCCCCCGAGGAGAGCAGCACCCGGAAGGCGAAGGCGCGCAGAATCTCGTTCACCCAATAGGGCAGGATCAGCAGCAGAAGCAGCACCCGCAGCCGCGCCGCCGTGGCCGATTGCGCCATGTGGAAGGCGAGCGGGTAACAGATGGCGAAATTGATCAGGGTGATGATGATGCTCACCCCGATGGTGAGGAAGAAGGCCTTGATGTGCAGCCAGTTCCATTCGGCGGTAGAGGTGGTGGAGCCGAACAGGAAGTAGCGGTAATTCTCCAGCGTGTAGAGGTCCTTCGGCCCGCCCATCTGCGAGGGCGGCAGCTTCGGGCGGAACGACATGTCCACCATGGCAAGCTGCGGCAGAAGGATGATGAAGAAGGCCCAGAAACCAACCGCGAGCACGAGATAAAGCCCGATGGCGAGCCCGTTGCGCTGGAAGAAGCCGCCCCCGTTCGCCACGCCGGTGCGCCGCTCATAGGCGGCGAGCGCGAAGAAGAACACGACCACCGCCAGCGGCAGGCCGAAGACGAAGGCGAGGCTGCCGCTCATCTCAGTGCCTTTCCGGCCGGGCCAGCAGCAGCGCGTCTTCCGGGCGGAAGCCGATGCGCAGCGTCTCGCCCGGGGTGGGCAGGGCGGCAAGCGCGCTGGCACCAAGGCTCGCCATCACCTTCTGCCCCGTCCGCACCCGCAGCGTCACATGGGTTACGCTGCCCTCATAGGCGACATCGAGCGTCTCGCCCTCGAAGCCGGCCGTGGTGCCATTGGCGCGCAGCTGCATCACCTCCGGCCGCACGAACAGCAGCGCTTCCTGCCCGACGTCGAGCGCCACCGGGTTGCGGCCGGCAAGCGTGCCGAGAGGGGTCTCCAGCGTCGCCATGGCGCCGTCGCGGGCGGTGATGCGGCCGCGAATCTGGTTGTTCTCGCCGACGAAGGAGGCGACGAAGGGCGTGCGCGGCTCGGCATAGACAGCGCGGCCGTCACCCACCTGCTCGATCACCCCGGCATTCATGACCGCGATGCGGTCCGACATGGTCAGGGCTTCGCCCTGGTCATGGGTGATGTAGATGAAGGTGATGCCGACCCGCTTCTGGATGGCCCGCAGCTCCGAGCGCATGTGCTGACGCAGCTTGAGATCGAGCGCGGAGAGCGGCTCGTCCAGCAGCAGCACAGAGGGTTCGACGGCAAGAGCCCGGGCAATCGCCACGCGCTGCTTCTGGCCGCCGGACAGCTCGGACACCTTCTTGTGGCCATGCTCGGCGAGCGCCACCTGGATCAGCAGGTTCTTCACCTTCTCGTCGCGCTCATGCCGGGGCACGCCGCGCACCCGCAGGCCATAGCCGATATTCTCGGCCACCGTCATCATCGGGAACAGCGCGAGATTCTGGAAGATCAGCGCGGTGGGCCGCTTGTTGGGGCCGATGCCCTTCATGTCGGCGCCGCCGATCCGCACCTGTCCGCGCGTCGGCTCGATAAAGCCGGAAATGGTGCGCAGCAGCGTGGTCTTGCCGCAGCCGGACGGCCCGAGAAAGGAGAAGAACTCGCCCGGCTCGATGGTGAGATTGGCCTCCTTCACGGCGACGAAATCGCCAAAGGTGACATTGACGCCCTCAAGCTCGACGGCAGCGGCCATGCGTATTTCCGTTCAGTTGGTTGCCGTCATCCCGGAAGCCGCACCGGCGGCGATCCGGAGGGGGTGACGGGCGGGGAGCGTGCAGCGGGCAGCCCACGCGCGTTGACCAAAAACGCCGTCGTGCCCGGGCTTGGCCCGGGCATCCACGCCTTCGTTCGCGCCTACCCGATGGAAATTCGTGGAGGACCGGGCCAAGCCCGGTCCTGACGGAATTAAGCCGGCAAACGCCTCACGCCGCCTTGAACTTCTCGGCATACTGGGTGCGCAGCTCGGCATACCACGACGGCTCCGGCGGGCGGCTCCAGAGGTTGTCCAGCGCGTTGCCGGGATAGGCTTCGGCGAAGTTCTTCTTGGCGACTTCCGAGAGGAACTTGTCGGCGCCCTTCACCACGGGGTTGTAGCCCGAGCCATTGGCGACCATGGCCGAGATCTCGGGCGTGTGGATGAAGTTGATGAACTCATAGGCCTGGGCGGTGTTCTTCGCCGCCTTGGTCATCGACCAGCCGTCGATCCAGGTGATGGCGCCTTCCTGCGGCGCCATATAGGCGATCGGCTTGCCGTCCTTCTTCAGCGACAGCGGCGGGCCGTCCCAGGTCTGGCCGATGACGCAGCCATTTTCCATGAAGCCGGACTTGGTGTTGTCAGCGGAATCCCAGAACTGCTTGACCTGCGCCTTGTTGGCGACGGCGAATTCGAGGATCGGGTCGTAGATCTTCTTCATCGTCGCCTCGTCCTTGAAGGCGTCGAGCATGCGGTTGGAGGGCAGCTTGCCGGTCTTGTCCCACCACAGGCCAATGCCGAGCAGCAGCGAGTGCGGGCGGCCCTGCATCTTGCCCTTGAATTCGGGGCTCCACAGCGTGCCGTAGCTCAGCGTCGGGTATTCCAGCTTCGCGAGGTCGGTGCGCCAGGCGATCGCTTCCGAGCCCCAGCAATGGGGCACATGGTACAGCCCGCCATCCCAGGTCCACACGCTGGTGGAGCCTTCCAGCATCGCCGGCAGCACCTGGTCGAGCTTCAGCTTGGAGAGGTCGTAGGGGGCGAGCACGTCCAGCTCGCGGAACTGGGGCGCGCGGTCGCGGGTGGGGGCGCACAGGTCGAAGCCGTCGCCCTCGGTGGCCTGCAGCTTGTTGATCTGCTCCTCGTTCTGCGAGAACGGGGTGGAGTTGACCTTGATGCCGGTCTTCTTGGTGAATTCCGGGATCACCGGGTCGGGCAGTTCGTCGGCCCAGTTGAGCAGGTTCAGCTCGCCGGAGGAGGAGAAGGCGTCGCGCACGAGATAGGGGCCGGCGGCGGTCATGGCGCCGGCCGCGAGCGCGCCCTTGAACAGCACCCGGCGGGTGAAGCTGCGGGCGGCGAGCAGCGTCTCGATCGAGGAATTGGTGGGCTCGGTCTTCTTCGTCACGGCGTTCCCCTCGGAATGGCGATGGATCGCCGTCAGGGGAGCACGAAGCATGCCAGCGCCGCGCCCGCCGGTGCTGCGTTGCACAATCGCGACGGCCCGCTTGTCGAAACCCGACATGCAACCGGCACTGGCGCGCAATTCAGCACGCCCGCGCGCCCGCCTGCCTGTGAAACGGGCGCTACCGGAGTGCCGCCAGGATCTCGCCGGCCAGCGCGTGCACAGCGTCGCGGTGGCCGGTGCGGCCGGAGGGCGCGTGCGTGGTGGAGGTCATGACCAGCGAGACGCCGCGTTCGGGCACCACATAGAGCATCTGCCCGCCATAGCCCCAGCCATAATGGGCGCGCGCCCCGTCGATTGGCCGCGTGAACCAGCCATAGCCATAGGCGTCGCCGGTGAAGCGCGAGGCGGTGCGCACCTGCCAGCATTGGGCGATCCAGTCCGGCGGGATCACCTGTTCCCCGGCCCGGTTGCGCCCGCCGCTGCGGCAGGTTTCCGTGAAGGCGAGCAGGGAGGTGGGCCGCATCGCCATCTGGTTGCCGCCGAAATAAATGCCCTGCTTGTCGCGCTCCCAATCGGCGATTTCAAACCCCTCGATCGAGCCGAGCCAGTCGCGCGCCAGAGCGAGCGTCGAGCGCCCGCTGGCCCGCGTCAAAATCGCCGAGACGAGGTGCGAGGAGCCGGTGGAATAGAGCATCTGCCCGCCCGGCTCGTCGACAAAAGGCCGCGCCAGCGCGGAGCGCACCCAGTTGGGGCTGGCGATCCACGCGCCGTAAAAGGTGCCGGAGGTGCGCTCCAGCCCCGCCTGCATGGAGAGCAGGTTGCCGAGCGTGATCTCAGAGAGGCGCGGGTCGGGGTCGGCGGGCAGGTCCGCCTTCAGCAGCGGCGCGATCTTCTGCTCCGCCCCCTCCAGCACGCCCTTGTCGATGGCGATGCCGGCCAGAATGGCGAGGATGCTCTTGGAGGCCGATTTGATGTTGGTCGGCCGGTCCACCCGCCCGCCGGCATAGCCCCGCGCGGCCAGCCTCTCGCCATCCCGGCTGACCAGCACCGTGCGCAACGGCGCCAGTTCGCCGGCGCGGTCGAGGACGGCGGTCAGCGCGGGAGGCTGAGAGGGAAGGTCCGCCTGCGCGAGGGCGAGGCGCGGGGTCAGCAGCAGGAGCGGAGCGGCAAGCAGGGAACGACGGTGCATGCCTGACAAGATAGGGCGGGCGCGAACGAGCGTTAGTCACGATGACGGGAGGATTGCCTCGCCAATATCCGCTCGATTGAGCAACAGCTAGGCTTGAATTACAGCGATTACTTCTGCTCTACCCCAACGGGCGAAACCTTGCGGAACCCTCGTCGCGGCGGTAAATTTCTTACGTTAAAGACGCATCTTGGGATTCTCGACACGACAGAAAATGAGCTTGGCCATGTCTATTTTTAGAGACATTTTTGAGAAGTCCGTTCCAGATTTTGATTTCTCTGGATTAGTTTCTCCGAAGGTTGGTGAAATGGGAAAGCCATTCGAAGGAAACACTCTCTATAAATTTTACGGTGAAAATCTACTCCCCATGATTGGCGATCCAACTATTCGCTTTACCCAAAGGGGAGCTACATTGAATGATCCTTTCGAATTGACGATACGCTGGAAGGAGACCGTTTCAAAAACAACTTCCGAAAAATTGGAAATTTATCTTAGATCTTCGTTTGAAAGGGCATTTTCCGACGACGGGCACATAATGAGAACGATAACTCTCTGGTTCGCCAGAAAGGGAATCTTATTGAACGACGATCAAATAAAAGAAGTCTCGACCGCTATATCAAGCGGAAGGGCGAAAGATATATTTAGTCAAATTAAGGATGATCTAAACAAAAGAATAGGAGAATTTCTCGTTAATTTGAATAAATTAAGAGACGAATTCGATAAGTTTCTTTCCGAGGATATGTCTAAACTAGGCGTATTTTCTACCACCGAAGACATAAACAGCGACCAGATGTGGGGCCTTTATGCATCTTCCGGTAAGGGATTTGCCCTTGAGATAGATCCATACAATGAAATTTTTCGTGTTAAAAAAGGCGATCTTAAGGGATCGTCTTTATTCCGAAAGGTACTATACACAGACGAATATTGCGACGATTTTCTAAGTAATCCATATTTCCTATTTCTTGTAAAAAAATCGAAATGGTCTTTTGAAAAAGAGTGGCGAATTCTTAAATATCTTGAAACCTGCGAACTAAAAGATAATACAACAGGCGTATACAGAGATAGGCTTCCAAAGTTTTCTATCAAAAGTGTTATTTTTGGCTATAATGTACCAAACAATCTATTAGATAAGTACATATCTGATGTACATGATTTTGACGACAATATATTGGTCAGAAAGATGAAACTAAATCATATCCAGGGAAATTTATATGTAGATGATATTTAGAGGTCACCCCCCGCCCAGCACCAGATCGTCCCGGTGCACCATCGCGGCGCGACCCTCGAAGCCGGTGATGGTGACGATCTCGTCGGAGGAGCGGCCCTTGAGGCGTTCGGCGTGGTCGTGGTCATAGGCCACCAGCCCGCGCCCGACTTCGGCACCGTCCGGCCCGCGCAAAATCACCGCGTCGCCGCGGCTGAAATCGCCTTCCACCCGGGCGACGCCGGCCGGCAGCAGGGATGAGCCGCGACGCAAGGCGGCGACGGCGCCGGCGTCGAGATGCAGCGTGCCGCGCGGCTCCAGCGCGCCGGCGATCCAGCGCTTGCGCGAGGCCACCGGGTTGGCGGGGGCGAGAAACCAGGTGCAGCGCGCCCCGGTCTCGATCGCCCGCAGCGGGTTTTTCACCTTGCCGGACGCAATCACCAGATGCGCGCCGGCCGTGGTGGCGATCTTGGCCGCCTCCACCTTGGTCTTCATGCCGCCGCGCGACAGCTCGGTGCCGGCGCCGCCGGCCATCGCCTCGATCTCGGCGGTGATGCGCGGCACCACGGGAATGAGGGTGGCATTGGGGTCCTCATTCGGCGGGGCGGTGTAGAGGCCGTCAATATCCGAGAGCAGGATGAGCAGATCGGCGCTGGTCATGCCGGCGACGCGGGCGGCCAGCCGGTCATTGTCGCCGTAGCGGATTTCCGAGGTCGCCACCGTGTCGTTCTCGTTGATGACGGGGACGACCTTCAGCTCCAGCAGCTTGGCGATGGTGGAGCGGGCGTTGAGATAGCGCCGCCGCTCCTCGGTGTCGCCCAGCGTGATCAGGATCTGCCCGGCCGCCACGCCCTCATGCGCCAGCGCCTCCGACCAGGCCCGCGCCAGCGCGATCTGGCCGACGGCGGCGGCGGCCTGGCTTTCCTCCAGCTTCAAGGGGCGCTTGGGCAGCTTGAGCACGTTTCGCCCCAGCGCGATGGCGCCAGAGGACACCACCAGCACCTCCTTGCCCTCGCGGTGCAGCTGCGCCACATCCTCCGCCAGCGCCGCCAGCCAGGCATGGCGCAGGGCGCCGCGCTGCTGGTCGACCAGCAGCGCCGAGCCGACCTTGACCACCACGCGGCGGAAGGCGGACAGCTTCGGCGCGGCGGGAGCGGGCGAAGCTTCGACGAGGGAGGCGGTGTCGGTGGCGGAATCGGCGGGAACGGTCATCGCGGCGGGCTTCGATCAGAGGAGAGACGGCGCGCTACATACGCCGTTTCCGCCGGGAAGGCGCGGGAATTGTGGCCTTCACCTCTCCCCGTGGGGAGAGGTCGCCGCGCAGCGGCGGGTGAGCGGCGGGGCGCGCACATGGCAGGGCCGCACACGGCCGGGGCCGCACACGGCCGGGCCGCAGCGCCCCCTCACCCCAACCCTCTCCCCCGAGGGGAGAGGGAGTGACCTCACGGGTGCCAGGGCTCGGGCGGCGCGCCGCGCTGCAGCTCCTCCGCGCGGCCCTCGTCGATGACGCCGATCAGCGCCCGCAGCGCCTCGCGCACGCCCTCGCCGGTGGCGGCGGAGAGCGCCAGCGGCTTCTTCTTCGCCGCGCGCTTGAGGCGATCGAGCTGGGCCTTCAGCGTCTCCTTGTCAAGCGAATCGATCTTGGAGAGGGCGACGATCTCCACCTTGTCGGCGAGGTCGTGGCCATAGGCCTCCAATTCGCCGCGCACGGTCTTGTAGGCCTTGCCGGCATGCTCGCAGGTGCCGTCGACCAAATGCAGCAGCACGCGGCAGCGCTCGATATGGGCGAGGAACCGGTCGCCGAGGCCGATACCCTCATGCGCGCCCTCGATCAGGCCGGGAATGTCGGCGAGGACGAATTCGCGCCCGTCCACCTTCACGACGCCAAGGCCGGGGTGGAGCGTGGTGAAGGGGTAGTCGGCCACTTTCGGCTTGGCGGCTGTGGTGGCGGCGAGGAAGGTGGACTTGCCGGCATTGGGCAGGCCGACGAGGCCGGCATCGGCAATGAGCTTGAGCCGGAGCACGATCCAGCGCTCCTCGCCCTCCTGGCCGGGGTTGACGCGGCGCGGGGCCTGGTTGGTCGAGGTCTGGAAATGCGCGTTGCCGAAGCCGCCATTGCCGCCCTTGATGAAGCGGATGCGCTGTCCGACCTCGGTCAGATCGGCCAGAATGGTCTCACCGTCCTCGTCAAGAACCTCAGTACCCGCCGGCACTTTTAGCACAACATCGTCGCCTTTCGCCCCGGCACGGTTGGAACCCATGCCGTAGCCGCCTTTTTTGGCTTTGAAGTGCTGTTGGAAGCGGTAGTCGATGAGCGTGTTTAACCCGTCTACACACTCAATCCAAACATCCCCCCCCCTCCCCCCATCACCGCCATCGGGGCCGCCGAACTCGATGAATTTCTCGCGCCGGAACGAGAGGCAGCCCGCGCCGCCGTCGCCGGCGCGGACATAGATCTTGGCCTGGTCGAGAAACTTCATGATAGCGGCTCAATGTTGCGGGGTCCCCGCAGCGACAGGAACCCTTAGAGGATAGCAAAAATGCCGGCTCAATGGCGAATGGCGTCGAGCTCGTGCAGGCGCGCGGGCTGGGTGGCTCCCCAGGCGCGCAACGACGTCCACAACCGCCGCTCCAGCCGGAAGCGGTCGACCGGCACCGAGGCGCCCATCGCCCGCACCTTGGCGAGGCCGACGCCGGTCCACTGGAAGCCACACTTCTCCAGCACGCCGCGCGAGGCCGGGTTGACGACGCGGGCCGAGGCGGCGAGCGCGTTCAGCTTGCGGTCGCCAAACGCGTGGTCGATCAGCGCCCGCACGGCTTCGGTGGCGATCCCATGGTCCCAATAGGGCTCGCCGAGCCAGTAGCCGATTTCCGGCACGTCCTCGTCGCGGCGATTGAAGCCGCACATGCCGACCGGGATGGCGGGCCCGAAACTGGCCGAACCGGGAAGCCGCAGCGCGGTCTCGTTCTTGAGAAAGATGGCGAAGGTTGCCGCTTCCGAACCGCCCGGCAGATTGGCGACGAAAGAGGCCGCGTCCGCCATTCCATAGGGATGAGGAATGTTGGCCGTCATCTCCGCAACCTTGCGGTTGTCGGCGAGTTCCGCGATCCAAGTCATGTCCTCGATCCGGGGCACGCGCAGAAGGAGGCGGCTGGTTTCGAGGACGGCGGTACTGCTCTCGACGAGGGGTGACCCGAGTGTCGCTTCGACTATGGTCATCTGAGGGCTCCTGGGACCGGAACGACGAAGGGGAGGCGGTTTCCTCGCCTCCCCTGTCGGGTACCCCGTGTGTCCTCTCAGGGACGTTCGGGAAATCCTTCCGGTCGGGCGAGACCGGCGGGATTTCCAAGAACCCTCACCGGCTTTATTCGGCGGCCTCGGCGGCCGGAATCACGGATACGTAGGTGCGCGAATTGGCTTTAGCTCGGAACTCGACGCGGCCTTCGATCAGCGCAAAGAGGGTATGGTCTTTGCCCATGCCGACATTGGTGCCGGGATGCCAGGTCGTGCCGCGCTGACGCACGATGATGTTGCCGGCGGCGACCTTCTCGCTACCGAACTTCTTCACGCCGAGGCGACGACCGGCCGAGTCGCGACCGTTGCGGGAGGAACCGCCTGCCTTCTTATGAGCCATGTTGCTCTCCTATTTCCTAGCTGGCGGTCTCAGGCGCCGAGAATCGAGGTCACGCGGACGACGGTGAAGTCCTGCCGGTGGCCGATCTTGCGACGCGAATTCTGACGGCGACGCTTCTTGAACGCAATAACCTTCGCGCCACGGGTGTGCTTGACCACCTCGAGCGTGACGGAAGCGCCGTCGACCAGCGGAGCGCCGACCTTCGGGCTATCGCCGCCGAGCATGAGAACCGGCAGGGTCAGGGAAGAACCCGCCTCGGCCTCGATCTTGCCGACGGTAACGAGCGCATCGGGGGCAACGCGGTACTGCTTGCCACCCGTCTTGATGACCGCGAACATGTTTTGTCCTTTCGTTCGATGCCGGCCTCCGGCGTTGCCGCCTGGACCGGCTTCTTTCGGTCGGTTGAGATAAGCGCACGGGACACAGGATCCCACGACGCAGGCCGGCTCCTTACAAAGCGAGCCCCGTCCTGTCAAGGAAAAGCTGGTGCGCCAAGGTTTCCGGTAGGGGCAAGCGTGGTACCGACGATACATGGCACGACCGCCCCCGACGCGCCGATGGCACCCCCGGCGTGGTCCGGCTATCGTGCCCGCCGCATGCCCGCCGAGGACCTTTTCCATGACCGACGACCGCACGAGCACGCCTACTGCGCAAGCGCTGGCCGGAATCCGTGTACTCGATCTCTCACGCGTACTGGCCGGCCCGTGGGCCACGCAGACGCTGGGCGATCTCGGCGCCGACATCATCAAGGTCGAAAAGCCGGGCGACGGCGACGACACGCGCGGCTGGGGCCCGCCCTGGCTCTCCGATGGCGAGGGACGCCCGACGCGCGAAAGCGCGTATTTCCTCGCCGCCAACCGCAACAAGCGCTCGGTGACAATCGACATGGCGACGCCGCAGGGGCAGGCACTGATCCGCCGGCTCGCGGAGCAGAGCGACGTCGTGGTGGAGAACTTCAAGGTTGGCGGCCTGAAGCGCTATGGGCTCGATCATGAAAGCCTCGCCGCGCTCAACCCGCGCCTTGTCACATGCTCGATCACCGGTTTCGGTCAGGACGGGCCGGAAGCAGGCCGCGCTGGATATGACTTCATGATTCAGGGGATGTCCGGCCTCATGTCGGTGACGGGCAGCCCGGAGGGCGAACCGCAGAAAGTCGGCGTCGCCCTCGTCGACATCCTCACCGGACTGAACGCCACCATCGGCATATTGGCGGCACTGGAGCAGCGCCACCGCACCGGGCGCGGCCAGCATATCGATATCGCCCTGTTCGACGTCGCGGTGGCAAGCCTCGCCAACCAGGCGCTGAACTTTCTCGTCGGCGGCAGCGCGCCGCACCGGCTAGGCAATGCGCACCCGAACATCGTACCCTACCAGGCCTTCGAAACATCGGACGGCCATCTCATTCTCGCGGTCGGCAATGACGCGCAATTTGCCCGCTTCTGCCGCCTTGCCGAGATGCCGGAACTGGCGGACGACGCGCGTTATGCCACCAATCGCGAGCGGGTTGCCCATCGCGAGACACTCGTTCCGCTCATCGCAGCAGCGCTGAAACGTCAGGCAACCGGCGCGTGGCTCGCCATGCTCGACGCGGCCGGCATTCCGGCAGGACCAATCAACACCATCGCCCAAACCTTCGCCGAGCCGCAGGCGCTCGCACGGGGGCTGGCAATCAACTTGCCGCATCCGCTTGGCAGCACCGCCCCCGGCGTGCGCAACCCATTGCGACTGAAGGATTCGCCGTTTGACGCCCCCACCGCCCCGCCTTTGCTCGGCCAGCACACGGACGAGGTGCTGGAGACCCTGCTCGGCGTGAATGCGTGCGAGCTACAAGCGCTGCGCGAAGCCGGAATTATCTGAAGCCGGCTGCGTCGGGCTCTCACGTCCACGTCGAGCCAAATGCCCGCGAAATTGGCACTGTCATTTTTCAGGCAAGCGGCACTTTCTGTGAACGCGCCGCCGGGCCACGCTGCACCTCGCAATGGCGCAACGATCCTGCCTGGAGTGCATGCGATGACAGAGGCGAAGACCGACTTCTCGAAAGGCGCCGCCTACATCGACGGCCAGTATGTCCCGATCTCGGAGGCGAAGGTCCCGGTCGGCGACTGGGGCTTCACCCATTCCGACGTGACCTATGACGTGGTCCACGTCACCGATGGTGGCTTCTTCCGTCTTGAGGACCATCTCGACCGCTTCCACCGCTCGCTGGAAGGCTACCGGCTGGACCCCGGCGTGACCCGCGAGGGCATGCGCACCATCCTCGGCAAGGTGGTCGCCCTCTCCGGCCTGAAGGACGCCTTCGTAGCCATGATCTCGACCCGCGGCGTGCCGCGCGTCTATGGCTCGCGCGACCCGGCCGATTGCGACAACACCTTCATCGCCTATGCCGTACCGTGGATCGACGTGATCAAACCCGACGTTCAGGAGCGTGGCGCCCACCTCCTGGTGGCGCAGGTGCCCCGCATCTCGCAGAACTCGCTCGACCCGACGTTGAAGAACTATATGTGGCGCGATTTCACCCGCGGCATGTTCGAGGCCAAGGATAAGGGTTTCGACACCGCCATCCTACTCGACGCCGAGGGCTATCTGACCGAGGGCGCGGGCTTCAATGTCTTCATCGTCAAGGACAACAAGGTCATCACCCCTGATCGCGGGGCGCTGCGCGGCATCACCCGCCTCGCCGTGCTCGACATCTGCCCGGAGCTCGGTCTGGAGCCGATCGTCGGCCCCATCACCTTCGAGGAACTGATGGACGCGGATGAGGTGTTCACCACCACCACCGCCGGTGGCGTCATGCCCTGCGCCCGCGTCAATGAGCGGATCTATGGCAATGATCGTCCCGGTCCGATCAGCGCGAAGATCAAGGAGACCTATTGGCGCAAGCACAAGGAAGGCTGGCACATGACGCCGGTCAACTATGCCGACGCCGACAATCCCTTCGCCGTCGCCGCCTGAGCGCCGCGCCGACACACACTGCCGGACCCCGGGCCGATGTCGCCTGGGGCCGGGCTCTTCGGGAGAGACGACGGGTCGGGCGGTTCCCGCCGATGGTCAACGCCACAACGAACGAGGGGACAGATACATGACACCGCACGTGACGATTGCCGCCAGCAGCGAGACGCCGGCCGCTCCCGAAGGCGCCGCCAGCGCAGGCTCTTCCGTCGCCCGCCGCGACGTCCTCAAGACGATCGCCGCTGGCGCTCTGGCCGCACTTGCGACGCCCTATATTCGCCCAGCATCCGCCGCGCCCAGCCAACTGCGCGCGCTGATGTGGGAGGGCTACCTGCTGCCCGAGGTGATTGCCGCCTTCGAGGAGAAGCATGGCGTGAAGTTCACACCGACCTTCTTCGACGGCAATTCCGAGGCCTACAACAAACTGCGCGTCGGCGGCACACGGGACTTCGACCTCGTGCAGGCGGACGGGTTCTGGCCGAGCCTTTATTACCGCGAGAAGCTGATCCGCACGGTCGACTACGCCAAGATCCCCGCCACCCAGCACCTCTTCCCGGTGTTCAAGCCGGCGGAGTTCAAACTGCTGACCGATGCGGCGACCGGCGTCGATTTCGGCGTGCCCTTCTGCTGGGGCAGCTATGGCACCACCTACAATGCCGACGTGGTGCCGGCCGAGAAAGCCGCCAGCATCGAGCTTCTGTTTGACCCAGCCTATGCCGGTCGCCTCTCCACCAGCGCCCGCTTCGAAGAGAACATCGCCCTGGCCGGCATCCTTGTTGCCACCCGCATGGGTACGATCGACAAGCCCCGCCCCAACGGCAAGCCGTTCAACCCCTATGACCTCACCGATGAGGAACTGGCCGGCGTCGAGAAGCTGCTGATCGAGCAGAAGCCGCTCCTGCTCACTCGCTATCAGGACAACCCCACGCTGGCGCAACTGCTGGAAAGCGGCGCCGTGGTCGCCGCACCGGAATTCGCCCAAACCTACCGCCTGCTGCTGGCCAAGAAGGCGAAGGGCGAGATCGACACCACCTTCGCCCACACACTGGTGCCGAAGGAAGGCGGGCTCGGCTGGGTCGACACCTGGCTGGTCTCGTCAGGTGTGCCTGATGGGCCGATGCTCGATGTCTGCCAGAGCTTCATCGACACCATGATCACGCCGGAGACGATGAAGAAGGTGGCGCTGGCCAGCGGCTGCTCGACCACCATCGACATCCGCTCCCTCTCCACTCCGGAGGAGCAGGCGCTCTACCTCATGGACCGCACCGGCGAACTGTCCAAGATGTACATGTTCGACCAGCCATCCTCGACCGAAAAATGGGAGCGCGTGTGGTCGCGCATGCAGGCCGCCTGAGCGCGCCGGCGGCTGGGCGGTTCCAGCCCGCCCACGCCCGGCCGCCGCGTTCCGCCCTTCGTCCTGCCATTTCGGGGAGCCCGCTACGTGTACATTACCCTCGACGGGGTTTCGCGCCAGTATGACAGCGTCTGGGCGGTAGACCGCGTGACCATGGGAATCGGCAAGAGCGAATTCGTCTCGCTGCTCGGTCCCAGCGGCTCTGGCAAGACAACGCTGCTGCGCATCATAGCCGGGCTGGAAAAGCCCACCACAGGGCGCGTGCTCATCGACGGCGAGGACGTCACCGACCTGCCGCCGCACAGGCGCGGCGTCGCCATGGTGTTCCAGGAATTCCTGCTCTTCCCCCACCGCACCGTGTTCGAGAACCTGGCCTTCCCGCTACGCATGCTGAAGTTGCCGGCGGCCGAGATCACGGAGCGCGTCGCCTGGGTGGTCGGCATCCTCTCACTGGGCGGGTTGGAGAAGCGCTACCCCAACCAGCTCTCCGGCGGCCAGCAGCAGCGCGTGGCGCTGGGACGCGGGCTGGTGGGGCGGCCCAAGGCGCTGCTGCTCGACGAGCCACTGGCCAATCTCGACCGCGAGCTGCGCCAGGAGATGGAGGTCGAGATCCGCCGCCATCAATCGGCACTCGGCATCCCCTTCATCTATGTCACGCACAACCAGGAAGAGGCGCTCTCGATGAGCGACCGCATCGCGGTGGTGCGCAAGGGACGGATCGAGGATTTCGCCGCCCGCACTGACATCTACGACCGGCCCAAGACCGCCTTCATCGCCCAGTTCGTCGGCCGCTCCAACCGCTTCGAGGGCACGGTCGGCGCCGGCGGGCGGAGTGTGGCGACACGTTGCGGGACCACCCTCGCCCTGCCCGCCCCGCTGGACCCCGCGCGCGCCGTGCAGCTCTTCATCAAGAATGAGAAGCTCCGTCTCGCGCCCGCCGATGGCACGGATGCCAGCCACGGCGCCAACCGGCTTGCCTGCACGGTGAAGGACGTCATTCTGCGCGGCGCCTATGCCGACTACATCCTCGCCTTCGGGGATCGCGAACTCAACGCCAGCCGCCCGCGTTCCGAGCGGGCCTTTCTCTCCGGCGAGGCGGTAATCGCCCATCTCAACCCGGAGGACATCGACCTGTACGACACGGACGGGGAGCGCCCGTCATGAAAGGGCGCTGGGCCGGACGCGCGCTCCTGGGCGTACCTACAGCCTTTCTGCTGGGACTGTTCGTGCTGCCGCTCCTCTCCATGGTCGTTCTCAGCTTCTGGCGCACCGAGAACTACCATATCGTGCAGGACTGGAATCTCGGCAATTACATCACCCTGGCGACGGGCGGCGCCTATGTCACCTTCCTGATCCGCTCGCTGGTGATGGCCAGCGCCGTCTCGCTGGTCTGCATCCTCATCGCCTGGCCGGTGAGCTACTCCATCATCCTCTATGGCGGACGCTACCGGCTGCTGCTCACCCTCGCCTTCGCCGTGCCGTTCCTCACCGGCGAGGTGCTGCGGGTCATCGCGCTGCAGGGGCTGCTCGGTCCGCTCGGGCTGATCAATGCGATGCTTATGGCGCTGGGCAACGCACCTCTGCGCTTCATCATGTACACCAACGTCGCCAGCGCTATCGGCCTTATCTATCTCTACCTGCCGATCGTGGTGACGGTGATCTACCTGTCGCTGCTGAACTTCGACGCGCGGCTGATCGACGCCGCCAAGATCTTTGGCGCCAGCCCGCTGCGGGCGTTCGTCGAAGTCACCTGGCCGCTCAACCTGTTCGGAACTCTGATCGGCTTCGCCCTGTGCTTCATCCCGTGCCTGTCGGCAACGCTGGCCCCGCGCTTTCTCGGCGGGCCCAATGGCACGCTCTACGGCATGGCGATGGCGCAGCAATTCGGCGAATCCGGCACCTGGGCGCTGGGCGCCGCCATGGGCGTGGTGCTGTTCCTCACCTCCCTCATCGCCGTGCTGCTCGTCGGCATGCGGGTCAATCTGCGCCGCACCGGCTTCACCGGATTCGGGAGGGGCTGATGCGTGGAACGTTCTCGAAGATCCTCGGCAAATACGCCCTGCTGGCGACGCTCATCATCTCCTATCTCTTCCTCTATCTCCCCATCCTGCATATCGGCCTCGGCTCCTTCGCCAGAAACCACACTTTCCCCTATCCGCCGCGCTGGACACTCGACACGTTCGGGCGGCTATTCGCCAATTCGCTCTACCAAACCGCCTTCTTCAACAGCCTCGTGCTCGGCCTCGGCGCGGCGGCGCTCGCCACCCTGCTCGCGGCGGCGGCGACGCTCGGGTTGATGCGCCATGCCGGGCGGCGTGCGGGGCTCTACCTCACCTTGTTCGTGGCGCCGCTCTTCGTCGCCGAGGTGCTGATCGGCATCGCCTCGCTGATTTTCAACGGGCTAGTGCTGGAACTGCAGGGCAACCTCGTCTCGGCCATCCTCGCCAATGCGGTACACTGCTTCAGCTACGCCCTGCTCATCATGGCAACGCAGCTCTACCGCTATGACTGGCGGCTCGACGACGCGGCCATGGTGTTCGGCGCCTCGCCCGCGCGCACCTTCTTCGAGGTGACGCTGCCGCTGATCTGGCCGGGCCTACTCGGCGCCTTCGTCGTCACCTTCATCATGGCGTTCAACAATCTGGAGATCTCCTTCTACCTACTGGGCGCGACGCCGACCCTGCCCTCGGTCGCCTGGGGCGCGCTGCGCTATGGGGTGAAGCCCGAACTCTACGCCCTGGCCACCGCCGTCAATCTCGTCGTGATCCTCGGCCTCGGCCTCATGTTCGTGCTCATGCTCACCGGCACGGCGACCTTCGGCCACCGGCCGGAGCGCGAGCGCGCGGTGTAGTCGGCTCGCCGGGTAGTGGGCCTCTGGCACGACGATTGCCTCGAAAGGCGCCGGGGCATGGACCGCGGAGGACACCTCGTGTTGCTCGATGCGCTGGGCCTAAATCTCGAACGCCGGCC
Organism: Xanthobacteraceae bacterium 501b; assembly: GCA_000378025.1. Lineage (GTDB taxonomy): Bacteria > Pseudomonadota > Alphaproteobacteria > Rhizobiales > Xanthobacteraceae > Ancylobacter. The sequence continues at coordinate 4,315,464 of KB899087.1, read as the reverse complement.
GGATTCGCCACTCTACCGGCAGATCTATGAGGGCCTAGCGGCTGAAATCGTCGGCGGGACGATCAAGCCCGGCCAGCGGCTGCCCTCAACGCGCGATCTTGCCCAGTCGCTTGGCGTCTCGCGCAACACCATCATGCTGGCCTTCGAGCAACTCGCGGCCGAGGGCTATCTAGAAGGGCTCTCCGGCTCGGGCACCTATGTGTCGCGCGAGCCGCCGGCCGAAGTGATCGTACCAGCGGCACCGCGCATCAACCCGGCGATCCGGGCGGCCGGGAGCCTCGACCGCAGCGCTGAGCTTGGCGTGGCGATCGAGGAACCGGAAGACCTACCCGCTGCGTTCGGGGGCGCCCTCGCTCATGCGCCGCAGACGCTACGTCACATGCGGCGGCCGGTGCCATTCCGCTCCAATTTCCCCGCGCTCGACGCCTTTCCGGTGCCGCTCTGGGCCAAGCTCGCTGCTGACCTCTACCGACAGCTCGATGCCGATACTGCCAACCATCTCATGGGCGAGGGAGACCCGCAGGGCTACGCGCCGTTACGCGCCGCCATCGCCCGCCATGTCGCCTCGGGGCGCGGCATCGACTGCTCGGCCGACAACATCATCATCTTTGCCGGCGCCCAGCAGGCAATCGATCTCGCCTGCCGCCTGCTGCTGATGCCGGAGGACGAGGTGATCTGCGAGGACCCCGGCTATGACGGGATCTACGCCTCGACCATCGCCACCGGCGCCACCCCTGTGCCGGTGGCGGTGGATGCGGACGGGCTCGATGTCGACCGCGCGCTCGCTGGCGCACCCCATGCGCGCATGGTCTATGTCTCACCCTCCAAGCAGTTTCCGCTTGGCATGTCGCTCTCGCTGGCGCGGCGGCAGGCACTGGTCGACTGGGCACAGAGAACCGGCGGCTGGATCATCGAGGACGATTACGACAGCGAGTTCCGCTATGCCGGCCGGCCACTGCCATCGCTTTACGCGCTCGACCGCGGGCGGCACGTACTGTATCTCGGCACCTTCAGCAAGACGCTGTTTCCCGCCCTGCGGCTCGGCTTCGCCATCGTTCCTGGCCCGCTGGTGGAAGCCTTCGTCTCTGCGCGCACCGTGGTCGGACGCTATTCACCCATTTTGGAGCAGGTGCTGGTCGCGCGCTTCATGCTGGAAGGCCACTTCGCCAGCCATGTGCGCAAGATGCGCAAGCTCTACGCCCAGCGTCAGGCGCATCTGCTGGCGCGTGTGGGCAGTCGGCTTGGCGCCTTCATGACCGCGCAGCCGACCGACACCGGCATGGAGATCGTCGCCCGCCTAGCCCCCGGCCTCAGCGCCCGCACGCTGGCGAGGGCGGCAGCGCGCGTCGGGCTGGAGATCATGCCGCTCTCGGCGCTGGCGCGCCACCCTGACACCGATGTCGACGACTACATCACGCTGGGCTTCAGCCCGTTTTCGCAGAACCAGATCAACGAGGGAGTTGAGCGACTGCGCAAGGTGCTGATGGAGCTTACCAGCGTCAGCGCGCCGCCAAGCGGCCTGTGAGAGGACGGCCAGGACGCCCCGGCCGTCCTCGCGGGCGCTTAGTTGGCCTTCGCCTTGGCGAGGAAGGAACCGTCAAAGGTCTTGGACAGGTCGATCTTCGCCGGGTCGATCTTCGGATCGGTGGTGGTGATGAGGTTCAGCGCGCTCTTCATGCTCGCCTCGTCGATATTGCCATCGGTGGAATAGGATTCGCGCGAGGCGTTGAAGGCCTTGATGTAGAGCTCCTTGTCGCCCAGCCAGTATTCCTGAGGCACCGCCGCCGCCACCTGCTCAGGCGTGGCCTTCTCCAGCCATTTCAGCGTCTTGTAGAAGGCGTTGGTCATGGCCTGCACTGTGTTCGGATTGGCCTTGATGAAGCTCTCCTTGAAGTAGAGCACGGCGGCCGGGTTCTGGCCGCCGAACACCGCTTCTGTTCCGGCAGTTGTGCGGGTGTCGATCACCACTGTCAGCTCGCCCATGTCCTGCAGCTTGGATATGACCGGATCGAGATGCGAGATGACGTCGATCTCGCCCTTCTGCATCGCTGCCACCGCCGAAGCGCCGCTGCCGACGCCGATGAAGGAGGCGTCGTCAGCCGACATGCCGTTCTTCATCATCAGGTACTGAACGAGAATATAGGTGGAGGAACCCGGCGCGGTGACGCCGATCTTGGCGCCCTTGAGGTCGGCCACCGACTTGATCGTGTCCGCCTTGCGCTTGCTCACGCCGACGACGATGCCGGGATAGCGCCCGAGGTCGATGACGGCGCGGATGTCCTGCTTTTTGTCCTGCATGCGGATCGTGTGCTCATAGGCGCCCGTCACCGCATCCACCGAGCCGCCAATCAGTGCCTGCAGCGACTTCGAGCCCCCGCCGAAATCGTTGATCTCGACGGTCAACCCTTCATCCTTGAAGTAGCCGAGTCGCTCCGCCAGCGTCAGCGGGAGATAATAGAGCAGAGGCTTGCCGCCGACGCCCAGCGTCAGGTTCGGCTTCTCGATCTCGCCGGCCTGCGCCGCGCCGAAGGCGGGGAAAAGCAGGCTCGCCGCCAGCAACAGGGTACGCATCTTCATGGCATGTCCTCCCGTTTGTTGTGGTTGTCAGTTCTGTTCGCTGGCCGCCTGCGGGCGCCACACCAGCAGCCGGTTCTCCACCCGCGTCACGAACCAGTCGATGACCAGCACAAAGGCGGCGAGGATGAACATGCCGGCGAACACGCCCGTCACGTCGAACACGCCTTCCGCTTGGTGGATGAGGTAGCCGAGCCCGGCCGAGGAGCCGAGATATTCACCCACGACCGCGCCGACCAGCGCGAAGCCGACCGCCGTGTGCAGTGAGGAGAACATCCACGACATGGCCGAGGGCCAGTACACGTTGCGAAATAGCTGGCGCTCGTTCATGCCCATCATTCTGGCATTGGCGAGCACCACGGGGCTGACTTCCTTCACGCCCTGATAGACGTTGAAGAAGACGATGAAGAACACCAGCGTGACGCCAAGCGCCACCTTCGACCAGATGCCGAGGCCGAGCCACAGCATGAAAATCGGCGCGAGCACCACGCGCGGCAGGGCGTTGACCATCTTCACATAAGGGTCGAACACCGCCGCCACCACCGGCTTGCGGGCGAACCAGAAGCCGATGACGACGCCGCCCACCGAGCCGATGACGAAGGCCAGCACGGTCTCGGTCAGCGTGATCCAGAGATGCTTCCAGATCGTGCCGGTGACGAACAGCTCAACGACCCGAGAGAGTACATCCCCGGGCTTGGAGAAAAAGAACTCGGGCAGGAGATAGTCGCCGCCAATCGGCACCGTGGCGCCGACCTGCCAGATGGCGAGCACTGCCACGGCGACGAGGATCTGCAGGAAGAGCAGCTTGGCGGGATGAAGCTTCATGAGGAGGCCTCCACGCCGTCCATGTCGTCGCCATAGGTTTTAGCGACTTCGGTCTTGAGCTGGTTCCAGATCATCCGGTGCAGTTCGTGGAAGCGCGGGTCGAGCCGGATTTCGGCCGCATCGCGCGGGCGGGCGAGGTCGATAGGGTAGTCGCCGATGATCCGCGCCTCCGGCCCGGCGGACATGATGACCACGCGGTCGGACAGCGCGATCGCCTCTTCGAGGTCGTGAGTGACGAAGAGCACGGCCTTGCGATCCTGCGCCCATAACCGCAGCAGGAGCGTTCCCATGATCTGTCGCGTCTGCGCATCGAGCGGCCCGAAGGGCTCGTCCATAAGCAGGATTTTCGGTTGGCGGATCAGCATCTGAGCCAGCGCCACGCGCTTTCTCTGCCCCCCGGAAAGCTCATGCGGGTAGCGCTCGGTGAAGCGAGCAAGGCCCACCCGCTTCAGCCAGTCCTGCGCCTGCGCATGAGCCTGCGAGCGGCCCATCCCGCCGATCTCCAGCGCAATCGCCACATTGTCGAGTGCCGTTTTCCACGGCATCAGCGCGTCCTGCTGAAAGAGATAGCCGGCGCGAGCATTGAGGCCGACGAGTGGTTCGCCGAAGATCGACACCGTGCCGCCCGCCGGCGCCAGCAGGCCCGCCGTGGCGTTGAGCAGCGTGGACTTTCCGCAGCCGGTCGGGCCAACAATGGCGACGAATTCGCCCTCGCTCACATGGAGCGAAGTCGGCGCTACCGCCTTGAACACTGGCCGGCCCTTGACGGCAAAGCTGATGGCGATGTCGTCGAGCGCCACCGCCGGCGGCGCGTCGTGCGACGCCGGGGCGATAGAGGCCGCGGCAGCGGCGTTCATGGTCTTTCCTACCATCTCGTCGTCCTACTGGGCAGCGCGCAGAGGCGCCGGCGCGGGGTGAAGGTCGCCGCTGCGCCCGGCCTTGGCCACCTGACCGGGAATGTCATGGCCCAGCAGCGCCGGCAGGCTGCGCGCCAGCGCGAGCAGGGCGGGAAGGTCGACCCCGGTCTCGACCCCCATCGCCTCCAGCATGTGGACGAGGTCCTCGGTCGAGATGTTGCCGGTCGCGCCGGGGGCAAACGGACAGCCGCCAATGCCGCCAAGGGAGGCGTCGAAGCGGTCCGCCCCCGCCTCCAGCGCGGCGACCACATTGGCGAGGCCCATCCCGCGCGTATTGTGGAAATGCAGCGTCAGCGGCACGCCGGGGAAACGCGCGCGAAAGGCGGAGACCAGTCCCGCGACCTGGCGCGGATTAGCCATGCCGGTCGTGTCCGCCAGCGTGACCGAATGAAGGCCGGCCGCCAGATAGGCCTCCGCCAGGTCCAGCACCTTCTCGGGGGATTGCGCGCCTTCGAAAGGGCAGCCGAAGGCCGTGGCGATGGAGCCGTTGAGCGTTGCCGCCGTGCCGGCCGCCGCCACAATGGCGTGGAAACCTTCCAGCGACTGCGCGGGTGTCATCCGCATATTGGCGAGGTTATGCGTCTCGCTCACCGACAGGACGAGGTTCAGTTCGTCCATATCGGCCTCCAGCGCCGCCTCGGCGCCGCGCAGATTGGGCACCAGCGCAACATAGGTCACACCCGCCCGGCGCTGGATGGCGCGGGCCACCGCGCCGGCATCTGCGAGGTTCGGCACGGCGCGTGGCGAAACGAAGGACGTGACCTCGATCTTGGCGACGCCGGTCTGCGAGAGCGCATCGATGAGCGCCACCTTGTCCTCGGTCGGCAGGAAGCGCGGCTCGATTTGCAACCCGTCGCGCGTCACCACTTCCTGGACGAACACATGCGAGGGAAGGTCGGCACAATGGAGGGCCGGGGCGATCATGGCACCCCTCCCGCGTCGGGGTCACTCGCCTCGGTACCTTTAGCTACAGCCCCCTTGGCCACCAGTGCCTCAATCTCCGCCTCGCCATAGCCAAGCGTGGCAAGGACGGTAGCCGTGTGCTCGCCGAGCGCCGGCCCGAGCCAGTTCACCGCGCCGGGCGTCTCGGAGAGCTTCGGCACGATGCCGGGCATCTTGACCTTCAGGCCATCGGGGAGGGTGGAGGGCAGGATCATGTCGCGGGCGAGATATTGCGGGTCATCCACAATGTCGGCCACCGAATAGATGCGCCCATTCGGTACCTCGGCATGGTCCAGCGCCTCCGTCACCTCGTCGAGCGTGTGCCGGCTCGTCCAGGCGGTAATAGCCGCATCGATCTCCACGACATGGCGCACCCGGCCGTCATTGGAAGCAAGGCGCGGGTCGCCGCCGAGATCCTCGCGCCCGATCGCGCCCATGAGCCGGCGGAAGATGCCGTCGCCATTGCCAGCGACGATGACATAGGTGCCCTCGGCGGTGGGGTAGGAGTTCGACGGCGCGATGCCCGGCAGCGCGCCGCCCGAGCGCGTGCGCACGAAATCGAAGGCATCGAATTCCGGGACCAAGCTTTCCATCATATTGAAGACGCTCTCGAACAGCGAGACGTCGACCACCTGGCCCGTGCCGCGCCCGGACTTGATGTGGAGAAGCGCCATCAGCGCGCCCATCACCGCATGCAGGGCGGCGAGCGAGTCGCCGATGCTGATGCCGGTGCGCGCCGGCGGCCGGTCCGGCTCGCCCGTGGTGAAGCGCATGCCGCCCATTGCCTCGCCCACAGCGCCGAAGCCGGGCCGCTCGCGATAGGGCCCGTCCTGGCCGAATCCGGAAATGCGGACCATGACGAGGGTGGGATTGATCGCCTTCAGCGCATCCCAGCCCAATCCCCAGCGCTCCAGTGTGCCCGGACGGAAATTCTCGATCAGCACGTCAGCGTCGCGCACGAGGCGACGCACCACCTCCTGCCCCTCGGGCAGGCGCATATTGATGGCGACAGACTTTTTGTTGCGCGATTGCAGGTACCACCAGAGCGAGGTACCCTCGTGAAGTTTGCGCCATTTGCGCAACGGATCGCCTTCGCCTGGCGCCTCGACCTTGATGACCTCGGCGCCGAACTCCGCCATCAACCGCGCGGCGAAAGGCGCGGCAATGAGATTGCCGAGTTCGATCACACGGATGCCGCTCAGCGGTCCCTCAGCGGGACCCTGCCGGGAAGCTTCCATCGCAGGCGCTCCTCACACGTCGTTTTTCGTTCTATCGGCCGAAAGAGGCCAAGGGTCCACCCCTCTTTAGGCAAAGATGGGCGGTGAGACCAGTGTGGGGAGCTGTGGGAATGCCCTGCGCGCGGTGGCGTGCAGGGCATTGGAGCGGTTCAGAAAGAGACGGTCAGCCGGGCATTGAAGGAGCGGCCTGGGCCGGCCACGCCATAACCCCATGCCGGCGAGGTGCCCATCATCGAGGAGACCTGGTAGTTCACCAGATTGGCACCGCCAAGCGGCAGGTCGTACTCGGTATCGAACAGGTTCTCGATGCCGAGGTCGAGCTTGAACGGGCCCTGCTGGTAGCTGGTGCGCAGGTTGAACAACGCATAGGCGTCCGTCTCCAGCTCGTTATGCACCTCGCTCACCTCGGTCTTTGCGCCGACCAGTTGCACCTCGGCGGTGGTCGTCCAGTTGCCGAGGATGTGGTCGAGCGCCAGCGTCGCGTTAACAGGCATGATGTGGTATAAATTTACTCCATCGACCCGCTGCCCGCGCACGAAGTTCAGGTTGCCACGGAACACGCCTTTGCCATAGGTCGGGTTCTCCCAGAGGTCGAGCCGCCCGTCGATGTTCACGCCGTAGAGATAGGCGTCATAGTTGGCGAACTGTAGATACACGAAACCTTCGGTGGCCGTCACGTTGCCCGGCAGGTTGGCCAGACATCCCGGCAGGGCGCAGCGGCGCACGTCGATATAGTCCTCGACATAACTGGCATAGGGGGAAACCCGCACCTCCCACGCTTTGCGCACCGGGTCGCGCCAGGTGGCGGTCAGGCTCGCTGTATGGGCCTTTTCGGGCTCGAGGTCGATATTGCCGACATATCCATTGCCGTCGCCGAACCAGCCGATCATGTTCATCGCCATGGCGTTAGTCGACCAGGAATAGCGCTCATAGAGATTGGGCGAGCGTGTCTTGCGGGCGAGGCCTATATCTAGCTGCCGCGCCTCATCCGGTTGGTAGCGCAGGATCGCCGAGCCATCGATGTTGATATCGGTGCGGGCGTGGTCCAGCGCATTAAAGGCGGCGGCATTGGCACCGTACATCATCTCGTTGTAGCCCTGCACGTCGCCGGTGTTCATCCACACCACGTCGCTGCGCGCGCCGAGAATGGCGGTCCATTGCTGCGAAAGCGCCCGCTCCCACTCCGCGAACACGCCGACGCGCAGGCGTTGGCCGTCATTGATGTTCCAGAACGTGTCCGGTCCCATCATCATCGAGCCCTCGACCGGGGGCCACCAGTCATCGAGCTGGTTATAATATACCTCGTTGCCGATCCGCACGATGTCGCGGTCGGTCGGTTCGAGCGTGCCGGCGACGCGATAGCCCATGTCGCTGGCCTGTGTATCCATCGGCATGTCGCCGGTCTTATCAGGCGCGATAAAGCCCATCGTGTGGCGCACATTGTTGTAGAAGGCGTTAGCTTCCAGCTGGCCCCACTCGAAGCTCTTCTCAAGAGCACCGTTGACGAAGAAGCTCTTATTGTCGACCATGTCCATGTACTGGTTGACATAGCCTTGGTAGGGAATGAACTGCCCGCCGAGCTGGAAGTTCACGAGGCCGTCGTCCAGCTTGCGCGACAGGCTTAACGCGTGGTTCTGGGTCTCGTACATCGTCGACTTGATCGTCGTTCCATTGCCCGACTTGTAATCGTCGGCCTGCACCCAGCCGCCGGTATAGTTGATGCTTCCGACATCATTGGCCGCATTCAGGCTCACGTCGACACCGACGACATTGCCGTTGCTTCGGTAATAGCCCGACACGCTGCCGGAGAAGACCACTTCCGGCGTTTCGGCGAAGGTCGGCGGCGCGACGGTCACGTCGATGCGTGCACCCGTATAGTCGCCGCCGAGGCTCACCGGGGCGGTGCCAGAATAGACCTTGACCTGTCCGATCATCGCCGGGTTCACATAGGACAGCGGCGGGTTCATCATGTTCGGGCAGGCCGGGCCGAACAGCATGCCGTCGATCGAGACTTGCACCTGGTCGGCGCTCATGCCGTTGACCGCCGGCAGGCTCGACACCCCGCCGGCACCCCAGGAAGCCCCGCCCGGCACACGGTCGATCAGCGAGGCCGAATCGCTGGTCCACAGCGTGGCGTTATTGGCCTCGAGGACGGAGATGGTGCCCGTGTCGGCGGGCACGAAGCCCTCATACGTAATGTCAAGCGCCGCGGCCGAGGCGCCACCGTCCGCCGGGCCGACGACAGTGACGGTGGGCAATTGCTGGACGTCCCTCATATCGGATGCTGCGTCCTGCGCGTGCGCCGTCGCGAACAGCGCGGGGACGCAGAGCAGCGCCAGGACAGGGCCGGCCAGCGCCGTCGACCGGCACAGCAGGGAGCGGCAGGGAGAACGCCTTGATGGCGTGCGAAAAGACAGGATCGAGGACTGCATGGCGTTTCCATCGGTCTGCGGAACACACCTGCGGATAGGCGCGCCAGACGGCGCACCCTTGGGTGGTCCCGGTTTGTCAAAAGAAGGCGCTGCGCGAGGCGGCGCCGTTGTCAGACGAGGAAAAGCACCAGCGGCGGCCCGCGCGGATGATGCGCGTCGCGGGACGGCAAGATCGGGCGCCGGCAGGGGACGGAGACAGGCCAGTCGACGAGAGAAGCGGGACGCCGGACAACCGACTCGGCGACCAGGACCGGAGGCAGGGCAAGATCGACCCGCAAAGTGCAGAGCGGGCAATGGGCGACGGCGTGCCCTTCCTCGCCCTCATCCGACGGCGCAGCCGCTGAGGGCCCGCTCATGCAGAGGAAGCTGGCTTGTGACCCCAGTGGATCGGCGGCGACACGGGCCGCAAAAACACTGGCCAGCAGCAGCTGCAGGACGAGCGCATACGCCACCGTCAGCGCGACGGCGCGCACTCCCAGCCAGCTGCTTCCTGAACGCCCAGCCATCCCGAATCCCCGAGGCGATCATCGCATCGGCAGCGGCGTTCGCACAGGGTTAACAGTCACTTGAGCGGTGACTTGGACAATTTGTCCACGTAGGCGGGCAGCATCAATACAGACGATGTTCAGCAGGGAAACGGGAGGCGCAAGGCGCCTCCCGGCCCGCAAATGTCACGCCGCGTCGTAGAGCCGGCGCTCGAAAAGCGGCGTCCCGCGCAGCCCGCTGAGCGCCTTGGCGGCGGCCAGAACGGCAAGGTCGACCAGAGGTTCCACAATGATTACAAGCATGTAGGCGGCGCCGAAGGAGGCGATCGACGAAGCGTTCTCTACCGTGAATCCGTGGCCGTAGAGGGCCCAGAACGCCACCCAGACCACGATTCCGGCCTGGTAGGTGGTCGAAAGTGCCAGCGCCTGACGGTATTTGATCTCCACATAGGGCGTGTTCGGTGCGACCAGTCGGGTGGACAGTGAGGCCAGTGCGAACAACGGCACCAGCAGGGTGGTGACGTTCATGCCATATTGCGGCAGGTCCAACGGCGCGAAGAAAATCCCCTGCAGGGCGAGGCCGGCGGCAAGGCCGATGGCCGCCGGGGCCACGCCGAAAATGAGAAACAGCGTCGAGCCGAGGATGAGGTGCACCTCCGACACGCCGACCGGATGATGCGGCAGCACCTCGAAGAAGCAGAAGACGAGCGCCGTGGTGAAAAGGCTGCGGAGGATGAGCGAGACGACGCCGCGCTCGGCCACGGCGTCGGCCACGAGCTTGAGCGTGTAAGCGCCGGCGCCGGCCGCCGTCACATAGCTGAGCCAGATCTTTCCTTCGGCCACCAGGCCGGGTTCGATATGCATGATGTTCTCCTGCGCCGTCTCACCCGACGGCACGTGTTGGATGGATCATCCATGGCCGGTCTCCTGACTTGCGGGTCACGGCATGCCTTCCGCCTTCCCGGTCCTCGCCCGAAGGGGCTTGGGTCCAGTGGCACGTTGGAAGGCCGCTCGCCGCTTACAGTCGCGGGGGCGGTCGGGGCTTCGGGCAAAGGACCTCGCGGTCCGTGCGCCCTACCCCGTTCCCGTTTCATCCGGAAAGGTTTCCCCATCCGGACACCATGGTGAATCGATGGGTGCATCGACACCCCGCATAAAACAGCGCGCCCTCACCGCGCGCAAGCGGCGCTTTTCGCCGGCGTCGTGCTGCGCCGCGCCGGCCGGGCCACCCGCGCCGTGCGCCCCTTGGCGGCGTAGAGGGCCTCCACCTTGCGTTCACCCACGGCAATGCGGCGCAGTGCGGCGATGTCCTGGAGGATCAACCGCCCTTCTCTCGCGAACGCGATCACCCCCTCTTCGCGCAGGCGGCTCATGCAGCGGCTCACCGTCTCCAGCGTCAGGCCGAGCCAGTCGGCGAGGTCGCCACGGCTGAGATGCAGCGGGAAGCTCAGACCCGGCGCGTGTTCTTCCCACGCCTCGGCGAACTGCGCGGCTAGATCGAGCAGCGCCGCCGCCACCCGCTCGCCGGCGCTCTGCCGGCCCAGCCGGGTGACATGGCCGAGCGCCCGGGTGAGCAGCACCTCCTGGTTCTGCGCCAACAGGCTCCTGCGCCCGGCCGGCGCTTCGTCGACCGGCTCCAGCTGCGTCGGTGCCAGCGCCACCGCCAGGCCATCGAGGCGGGCGAGCATCGCACCATCAAAGAGCCGACCCGGCCCAAGAATGTCGAGGATCTGCCGACGCTCGGCGTCCAGCCGGCGGGTGAGCGCCAGGCAGCCGGCGCGGACCCGGTAGAGCGGGGCCGCGTCGAGGTCCAGACCGGGCAAGGCCAGCATCGTGCCGGGCGCCACAGCCCATGCGGGGACAGTTCGGGAAGCTCTTTCGAGCCCGGGGATCAGCACGTCGAGAGGGAGCACCGACGGCTGGCCGACGGGAAGGGGGCTGACAAACATCGCAACGATCCGGCACCGGCGCCGGAAGCCCTCAAGCGGGCCGTGCCGGCTGCATCACACCAAAGGCAGGCGCAGGCCTGCCGCGAACAGGGCGGCGAAGGCGGGTGTCGGCGGCGCGCGCGAGGAGATGCGGTAGAGCGGCGGGGTCATCGCCACAAGGCGCTCGGGCGGCGGCACACGAACCAGAAGGCGGTACTCGGCGCGGCGATACAGATCGCCCGTCGGCCCGGACAGGCCGATGACCGCGCTGAGACGGCAGGCGTCGCAGCCGGGGCGATGCGCCGCCGGGTGCGGGTTGCCGTCGCCCTCCGCCCCGGTGAGGCAGAGATCGGGCACCGTGCCATCAGGCAGCGTGTATTGCGAAAGGTCGATCCCCGTCCCGCTTGGGCGTGCCGCCGGCGAATGATGCGCGGCGAGCGCGAACAGCAGGGCGAGGGCGCACAGAATCCGCAGCCCGACGCCCCCGCCTCGGGAGACGGTCCAGCGTCGGTCGGCGGGTCCGATGCGGGAGAACAGCTGCGCCATGGGGAGCGATGCTAGCATGCCGCTCGTCGCGCGATAGTGGACAAGACGTCCGATCGCCCGCCTCGCGCGCTCCGTCAGGTGAGGCACAGCGCCTCCCACGCCGCCTCCGGCAGCAGGGCGCTGGCGGTCGCGACCAGAAGCAGCGCCACGCCCGCCAGGACCCGCAGGCGCGGCGCCATCGCCGCCTGTCGCAGGCTGGTGACGCCGAAGGCGGTTGCGGTGACGGACGGCAGCGTGCCCAGCCCGAAGCCGGCCATGACCAGGGCGCCGCCGCTGCCGGCCAGCATGGCGTAGAACAGCGCGCCATAGACCATGCCGCAGGGCAGCAGGCCCCAGGCCGCGCCAGCGAAGAAAGGCCTTACCGCGCCAGCGATAAAAGGTTTTACCGCGCCAGCGAGGAAAGGTCTTGCCCGGCTAGCGAGGAAGGGTTTTGCCGCGCCGGCGCGGAAGGGCCCTTCCGCGCCATCCGCCGGAATGAGCCGGCCGGGGGCGCGCGTCAGCCGGCTCAGCGGCGCGGCGAGCCGATCGATTACCGTGAGGGCCGGGGCCAGCCCGATCATCGACAGGCCGATCCAGCCCAGCGCCACCGCCGCCGCCCAGCGCAGCACCAGATGGGCGGCGCCCTGGTCGAACGCGCCATAAAATACCGAGCCAAAAAAGCCGAGAAAGCCACCGGCCGCCACATAGGAGGCGATGCGCCCCGCCTGCGCCACCAGCAGCACCCGGAGGCGGGCGCCGGGGCCACGGCCGGGCTCGAAGGCGAGCAGCAACCCCGAGGCGATGCCGCCGCACATGCCGGCGCAATGCAGGCTGGAGGCGAAGCCGAGGATGAGGCCGCCAATGAAGCTGAGATCGACCATGGCGCGCTCAGCCCTCAGTGGGGCCGTCTTCCGGCTCGCGGCTGGATTCCACCGCCAGCATCATCAGCACGCAGATCAGCACCGGCACGGCGGCCAGCGCGGTATAGAACGCCACCTGAATGCCGATGGCGACGCAGCCCAGCACCAACAGCAGCAGCGCGTTGACCGCCGTCATCGGCAGGTTTTCCGCCGCCAGCAGTCCCAGCAGCAGATCCCGCAGGGCGATGAGCGCACGCCATGGCGACGGGGTGACGGGAAATCCCGAAAGCTTCAGCCTTCCCAGCGTGCGGTCCCAGGCGAACAGCAGCAGGCTGGCCGTGATCGCCAACAGCGCGGCGGGCGGCAGCAGCACGAGGCCGACCAGCGGGCGGAGGAGCACCCACAGGCTTGATGCCGCGCGCATCAGCGCAAGCCGCGCCCGCGCGATGCCCGGCGCCAGGAAGAAAAATCCGAGCAGGGCAAACATCGTCCCCGCCCCCGCCAGCGCGCCGGCCAGGCCGGCGAGAGAACCGCCGAGCGCCGAGGCGAGCAGCACGTTCAGGAGGAAGGGCAGCGCGCGCGGCATATCGACGGGGCGCGCAGGCAGGGGGGAGATGTCGAGCTTGAGGGGCGTCATCGCGTTCATGGGGCGGCCTCCGGGGAATCATCGTCGAGCAGGACACGGGCGGCGGCGCCGTCGAGATCGTCATACTGGCCGGCGCGCAGCGTCCAGAAGAACGCGGCGAGGCCGAGCGTGCCGAGCGCGAGGGCGATGGGGACGAGAAACAGCAGCACATCCATCAGAGGCGCCCCGCATCGGGGGCGCCGGCGCGCAGGGCGTTGAGCGTGACGGTGAGCGAGGACGCCGCCATGGCGATGGCAGCACCGAGCGGCGTCACCAGCCCCAGCACCGCCACCGGGATGAGCGCGATATTGTAGAGCGCGGCCAGCACCAGATTCTGCACGATGATGGCCCGCGCCCGCCGTGCCGCTCGCCATGCATGGGGAAGCGCGGCGAGGTCGCCGGAAGGCAGCACGATGTCGGCGGCGCTCTGGCTGGCCGGCGCGCCATGGGTGAAGCTGGCCGACACATGGGCGCCGGCCAGCGCGGGGGCATCGTTCAGCCCGTCGCCGACCATCAGTACGCGCCGCCCCTGCCGCCGCCACGCTTCCAGCCGGGCCAGCTTGTCGCGCGGGCGAAGATCGCCCTGCCAATCCGCCACGTGGAGCGCGGCGGCAAGGCGGGCCACCGCTTCGGGCCGGTCGCCGGAGAGGATCGCCATCTGCAGGCCGGCAGCGGCGAAGGCGGCGGCGACGCGCGCGGCCTCGGGGCGCGGCATGTCCTCAAAGGCAAAGCGCGCGGGGGGATGGCCGGGCCGGACGAGCCAGACCTCGCTCTCGCCCGACAGGGACGGCGCCAGCCCGCAGAACGCCGCGCGGCCAAGGCGGATTTCGCCGCCGTCACAGGGCGCGCGCAGCCCTTCGCCCGGCACGTCCTCGACATTCTCCAGCGGGATGGCGGCGGGATGCGCCGCATGCAGCGCCCGCGCCACGGGATGCCGGCTGCCAGCCGCCAGCGCGGCGGCGAGGGGGATCGCGTGGGCATCCTCGGGCCAGTGCGTGATGCGGGGCACGCCTGAGGTCAGCGTGCCGGTCTTGTCGAAGGCGACGAGGTCGATCCGCGCCAGCCGCTCCAGCGCGTCGCCAGCGCGCAGCAGGATGCCGCGCTTGAGCAGCGCGCCGGTCGCCACCACCTGCACCGCCGGCACTGCGAGCCCGATGGCGCAGGGGCAGGCGATGATGAGCACGCTCACCGCATGGAGCAGCGCCACGGCGAGGCCGGACTCGGTAAAAAGCCACCAGCCGCAGAGCGTCGCCAGCGCCACGCCGTGGATAACAGGCGTCCAGATCCGCGCCACCCGGTCGGCCAGCACGACACCGGGGCCGCGCGTGCGCTCCGCCCGCTCGACCAGCCGGGCGATGTCGGCGAGATGGCTGTCCTCGACGCCGGCGCTGGCGCGCAGGCGCAGCGGGCCGGTGAGGGCGACGCTGCCGGCCAGCACCAGCGCGCCCGGGGCCACCGCCTGCGGCCGGCTCTCGCCGGTGACGATGGCCACATCGAGTTCGGTTTTGCCTTCAATGACAGTGCCATCGACCGGCACGCGCTCGCCGGCGCGCACCAGCACCACCATGCCGGCGCAAATCGCGGAGGCCGGCAGCACCTCGACGCTGCCATCCTCCCGGCACACCGCCGCGCCCTGCGCCTTCAGCATCAGGAGGCGCTCGACCGCGCCGCGGGAGCGGGCGCGGACGCGGAAATCGAGAGTGCGCCCCACCAGCAGCACGAAGAGCAGCGCGGTGGCGCTGTCGAAATAGACATCGCGGCCCTGACGGGCGAGTTCGATCAGGCTGATGAGGACGGTGAGCAGGAGGCTCAGCGCGATGGGCACATCGATGTTGCTGCGCCCCGCCCGCACCGCCCGCAGCGCCGAGCGGAAGAAGGGGCGCCCGGCGACCGCCACCGCCGGCACGGTGACGAGCGCGGCGAGCCACTGGAACAGCGCCTGCGTGCCCGGCGCCATGTCCTGCGCCTGCCCGGCCCAGACGGCGAGCGAGAGCATCATCACATTGGAGGAGGCGAAGGCTGAGATGGCGAGCGCGCGCAGCCAGTCGCGGCCGGTGTCGGCGTCGAGCCGGGCGAGATGGGCGGGGTCGAACGGCGCCACCTTGTAGCCGAGCGCTTCCACCGCCCCGGCCAGCGCATCGGCATGGCGCGCCTCGCCCTGCCATTCGACGCTGAGGCGGCGCAGAGCGAGGTTGAGCCGGGCGCCGGTGACGCGGGGGTCTTGGGTCAGCCGGCCCTCAATGGCGCCAATGCAGGCGGCGCAATGGGCGCCCTCCACCAGCAGGTGCAGCCGCCTTGTCTCGCCCTCGCTCTCGACGAAGCCGCGGACCGAGCGCGGGCTTTCGGCGTCGGCGGGTGCGGCGCCATGGGCATAGGCGAGGCTCACGGCGCCACCTCCAGCGTCTCGATGCGCTCGGAGGTCGCGCCGGCCCGCGTCAGGGTGAGCCGCACCGCCCAGTCGCCGGCCAGCGGCAGGCGAAGCGGCGCCTCGAACCGGCCGGGGCCGACCACCTGGAAGGCGATGGGCAGAAGCTGGGGAAAGCGGGTGGCGCGCTCGGCCGTGGCGATGAGGCGATCGGGGGTCAGCGGCGCGCCGTCCGCCCCCTTCAATTCCACGGAAAGCGTGCCGGCGAGCGGGGTGTCGGGCGCGAAGGTGAGCCGCGCCGACCAGTCCGGCGCATGCACCGCCGCGTGCACGCCGGAGGCCGGTTTCGGATCGGTGACGAGGCCGGAAAAGCTGCGGTTGGCCAGCAGCACGAACCAGAGCTGGAGCCCGGCCAGCGCGATGAAGAACAGCACGAAGCCGGCCGGAATCCACAAATCGCGCCGTAGGTCGTGCGGGGTATCGGCGCGGCTCACCGTTCCGGCCCCCAGAAATAGGTGGGGATCCGCGCCAGTTCCTCGCCGGTGTCCGCCTCGCTCACCACCACCGTGACATCCCGCCGGCCGGACGGCGCCGCCCTAGCCGGCAGCACCACGAGCAGCCGCTCGTCGAGGGTGCGATCCGAACCGATGGCGACGCGCACCACGTCGGCGGCCGGCAGGTCCTGCGTGCCAAGGCGCAGAAGGGCCCCCTCCAGCCCCTCGGCATGGAGCACCACCCGCGCCAGCCCGGCGCGGCGATGGGCGAGGCGCAGCGCGTAGTCATTGCGCACGCTGCCATCCGAGAGCTGGACGAAAGGCGGGTTGCGCTGCGGCTCCACATGCACGCTCACCTGCGCCAGCGTCGCCATGCCATAGCCGGAAAAGCCGAGCGCCAGCAGCGCGGCAAGCCCGAACGCCAGCGCCTTCGGGCGCAGCCAGTCGACACGGGGCGGCGCGAGGAAGGAGCGGCGCGGCGCGCTTTCCACATCGAAGCGGATCAGCCCTTCCGGCCGGTCGAGCTTCACCATCACCTCATTGCAGGCGTCGATGCACAGGCCGCAGCCGATGCAACCCATCTGCAGGCCGCGCCTGATGTCGACGCCGGTGGGGCAGACGGTGACGCAGCGCGTGCAGTCGATGCAGTCGCCACGCAGCGAGGGGGAAGGTGCCGGCGCGGAAAAGGCCACCGCCTGTGCCACCAGCCCCATCAGGGCGGGAGCGGCGGGAGCGGCGGGAGCGGGCTGCGCAAGATCGGGGCGCAGCGGCGTGCGCCGGCGCCCGCGCGGCTCGCCGCGCCCATCCTGATAGGTGACGACGAGGCTCTGCCGGTCGAGCAGCGCCGCCTGGAAGCGCGGCCACGGGCACATGTGCAGGCACACGCGCTCGCGGGCATAGGCGGCGAGCAGCCAGGTGGTGCCGGTGAGAACAAGCACCGTGGCATAGGCGATGGCAGGAGCCTGCCCCGTGAGCAGAAGGCCGGGCAGGGACGGCGCATCGATGAAATAGGCGGTGAAGCCGACCCCGGTGGCCAAGGCCAGCAGAACCCACGCCAAGGTGCGTAGCCGACGCTCGCTTGCCCCCTTGCCGACAAGGCGGACGATCAGCCGGTCAACGGCGAAGAACAGGTCCGACCACACGGTCTGCGGGCAGGCAAAGCCGCACCAGACCCGCCCGGCCAGCGTGGTGGCGAAGAACAGCGCCATGGCGCCGAAGACCAGCATGCCCACCGCGATCGGCAGATCCTGCGGCCAGAATTCCAGCCCGAACACCAGTAGCCGTCGGCCCGGCAGATCGAACAGCACCGCCTGCCCCGGCAGCCCCTCGCCGCGCTCCCAGCGCAGCCACGGCGTGAGGAAGTAGAGGCCGAGCATCAGGCCGGTGAGCGCGGTCTTGATGCGGCGGAAGCGGCCGCGCACCGCATGGGGAATGTCCGGCCGGGCGATGGCGCGGGACGGGGCAAGACCTTGCAGCGTGGTCGCCGGCATCAGCGTTCTCCTCCGCCCAGCGAATGGACATAGAGCGCCAGCATGCGGAGCGTGTCGTCGTCCAGCTTGCCGGCAAAGGCCGGCATCATCCCCATGCGCGGCGTGGCGATCTGCTGCCGGATCGCCTGCTTGCTGCCACCATAGAGCCAGATCGCATCATCAAGACGCGGCGCGCCGAAATCACGGCCGCCCTCGCCCGCCGCGCCGTGGCAGGCCGAGCAATTGGCCGCGTACAGCTCCGCCCCCGGCAGGCGCGCGCGGGACGCCGCCGCCGAGGGATCGGAAAGGGTGAGTACATAGTCGGCAATGGAATCGATCTCGCCGGCGGACAGCATCTCGCCAAAGGCCGGCATCATGCTGTCGCGCGTTTCCTCATGGCCGGAGCGGATGCCGAAGCGCACGGTCTGCTGGATCGCGGCCAGCGAGCCGCCCCACAGCCAGTCATCGTCGACCAGCGCCGGGAACTGGCCGATCTGGCCGCCGGCACCGACGCCATGGCAGGGCGCGCAGTTCTCGTTGAAGGCGGCGCGCCCGCCGGCAATGGCGAAGCGGCGCAGATCCGGCTGGCGCTCGACCTCGTCCAGCGGCGTGTCGGCGAGTTGGCGCCGCCATTCCGCCTGCGCGGCGCGCCCGGCCGCCATCTCCTCGGCGAGCTGGCCCTCGCTGGTCCAGCCCAGCGTGCCCTTGAACACGCCTGTTGTCGTCGCGAAGGAGGGAAACAGCCACATGTAGAGAAGGGCCACCAAGCACGAGCCGAGGAACACCGTGACCCACCAGTGCGGGATGGGGGTGGTGAGTTCCTTGATGCCGTCCCATTCATGGCCGGTGGTGGAGTAGCCGGTGAGGGGATCGCGTTCAGGCGCGGCCATCGCGGTTCTCCTCGAAGGCGAAGGGAATGCGCGCGTGGCGGTCCATCTGCGCGCGGCTGCCGGGCCGGAACACCTGCGCAAGAATGCCGAAGAACAGCAGCACGGCAGCGACCAGCCAGTATTTCAGCGCGAAAACGAGAAGGGCCTCGGGCATGGTCAGGAGCCCTCCCCGCTTATGGGCGGCGCGAGCTCCGCCAGCGTGCCCAGCACCTGCAGATAGGCGATCAGCGCGTCCATCTCGGTGA
This sequence comes from Xanthobacteraceae bacterium 501b, assembly GCA_000378025.1. Lineage (GTDB taxonomy): Bacteria > Pseudomonadota > Alphaproteobacteria > Rhizobiales > Xanthobacteraceae > Ancylobacter. Next base: position 4,296,650 of record KB899087.1, on the reverse strand, counting down.
CGCGGCCGGGCTGGCCGTCGAAATCGCCGGTCTTCGCCTTGGGGTAGCGGGCGAGCAGACCCTCCGTCTCCTCCCCGCTCGCCTGGGCTCGGATATCGGCGGCCGCCTGCGCGATCATCGTGTCGGAATAGGGCACGCCGACATCGCGCAGCGCCCGCATATGCGCGCCGAAGCCCTCGACGTCGATGTCGCGGTGCTTCAGGAAGGCATAGGCCGGCATGATCGACACCGGCACCACGCTGCGCGGGTCGACCATATGGGCGAGATGCCAGGCGTTGGAGTATTTCGAGCCGACGCGGGCGAGGTCCGGCCCGGTGCGCTTGGAGCCCCAGAGGAAGGGGTGGTCATACATGCTCTCGGCCGCGACCGAGTAATGCCCGTAGCGCTCCACCTCGTCGCGGAACGGGCGGATCTGCTGGCTATGGCAGGTGTAGCAGCCCTCGCGGGTGTAGACATTGCGGCCGATCTGTTCGAGCGGCGAATAGGGCCGCATGCCGGCGACCGGCTGCACCGTGGTCTCCAGCTTGAACAGCGGCACGATCTCCACCAGCCCGCCAATGAGAACGACCAGCAGCGTCAGCACGAAGAGCAGCGTGGTGGAGCGCTCGATGAGGGCGTGGCCGGTGGGGTTTTCGGCGTTCGATGCCATCTCCGCCTCCCTCACGACGCCGGCGCCGGCGCCGGCGCGGCCTGCGGCGCGCGGGAGGGGACGGGCTGGCGCAGCGTCATGGCGAAATTCACCGCCATCAGCACGCCGCCGGTGAGGTAGAGCACCCCGCCGATCAGGCGGATCACGTAATAGGGGTGCAGCATGGCGACGCTGTCGGCGAAGGAATATTGCAGGAAGCCGAAGGCGTCATAGGCGCGCCACATCAGCCCCTGGGCGATGCCGGCGACCCACATGGCGGTGATGTAGAGAACGATGGCGATGGAGGCGATCCAGAAGTGCCATTCCACCAGCCGGTGCGACCAGAGCGGGCGCCGCCAGAGCCGCGGCACCATGTAATAGAGCGCGCCGAAGCAGATGAAGGCGACCCAGCCCAGCGCGCCGGAATGGACATGGCCGACCGTCCAGTCGGTGTAGTGGCTGAGCGAATTGACCGATTTCAGCGCCATCAGCGGCCCCTCGAAGGTCGCCATGCCGTAGAACGCCACCGCCACCACCAGGAAGCGCAGGATCGGGTCGGTGCGCAGTTTCCCCCACGCGCCCGAGAGCGTCATGATGCCGTTGATCATGCCGCCCCAGGAGGGCATCCACAGCATGATCGAGAACGCCATGCCGAGCGTCTGCGTCCAGTCCGGCAGCGAGGTGTAGTGCAGGTGATGCGGGCCGGCCCAGATATAGAGGAAGATCAGCGCCCAGAAATGCACGATGGACAGCCGGTAGGAATAGATCGGCCGTTCCGCCTGCTTCGGCACGAAATAATACATGATGCCGATGAAGCCGGCTGTGAGGAAGAAGCCGACGATGTTGTGGCCGTACCACCACTGCACCATCGCGTCCTGCACGCCGGAAAAGGCCGAGTAGCTCTTGGCGCCGACAAAGGAGACCGGCATCGCCAGATTGTTGACGACGTGCAGCACGGTGACGGTGATGATGAAGGCGAGGAAGAACCAGTTGGCGACATAGATGTGCGGCTCGCGCCGGCGCACCAGCGTGCCGACGAAGATGGCGAGATAGGTGAGCCACACCACCGCCAGCCACAGGTCGGCATACCATTCCGGCTCGGCATATTCCCGGCTCTGGGTGATGCCCATGACATAGCCGGACAGCGCGATGACCAGAAACGCCTGGTAGCCCCAGAACAGGAAATTGGCGAGGCGCGGCCCGCCCCACAGCCCGATTTGGCAGGTGCGCTGCACCACATAGAGCGAGGTGGCGATCAGCGCATTGCCGCCAAAGGCGAAGACGACGCCTGAGGTGTGCACCGGCCGCAGCCGGCCGAAGGTGAAGTACTCGCCGAGATTGAGCTGCGGATAGGCCAGCTGCGCCGCGACGATCACCCCGGCGGAAAAGCCGAACAGCGCCCAGATCACCGTCGCCACGGTAAAGCGGCGGATGATGGCCTCGTTATACCCCGGAATGGCGTGCGAGCGGGCGGCGTGCGCCCAGGTGACGGCCGCGTCCATGTCAGCAACCACCTCGCAACGCGCTCTTACTTATAGTGTCGATTATTTTATTTGATTTGTGAGCTGCGATATATTGACGATGTTTATCACTACTGCGCATTATGAAATCAATATTCGACTCTACGGGAGACTTAGCGTGACCACGACCCATTTCATCCTGATCGCCCTCGCCGTCATAACAGGCGCCTATCTCGCCATGGGCCCGCGCAGCGAGAAGGTGGGCTGGGCGATCGGGCTTGGCCATGGCGCCCTCGCTCTGCTCGCGCTGGCCGGCTTCGCGGCGGCGGGAGACATGGGCTTCGCCATTTTCACCGCGCTGCTCGCGGTCTATGCTGGCGCCATGTGCGCGGCCGAGGCGATCCAGCTGATGCGCCGGCCGCCGGCCCGCTCCTGAAAGGGGAAAGCCGCCATGCCCCACCTTGTTCGCTTCCTGATGCGTCACGCCCTGATCGGCGTCGGCCTCGGCGCACTGTTCGTCGGCACGCTGGTGCTGCTGGACGTGGCGCGGCTCGGCACGCTGATGACGCAGTCCTCCTCCGGCCTGATCGCGTTGATCGTGCTGACCTGCGCCGTGGGCATCACCTTCGGCAGCGTGCAGATGGGCTTCGCCATCATGCTGCTGAGCGAGGACGAGCAGACCCCCGGCAAGGGACGCCGGGCCCGGGCGCGCACCGCCCAGATGATTCCGGCACTGGCGCGGGTCCAGCCCCGCAGCGACGCCGCCGAACACAGAAAACGCCGCGACCCGCGCCTGTAACGGAGGGTGCGAATCCGCGCCCGAAAGCGTATTCATGGTGCCAGTGGGAAGGCAATACATCAGCGTTCCTCAGACTTGCGCCCTGGCGGCACACGAGGTCTCTGCCGCGCCGCCCATAGGACAAGCGCGTCGGTTGGTTTCGTAGAACTACTTAACAGTGGGTCGTGGGGGGCGCCCTTGGACAGAATGCCCAATCGGCCGCAAGGCGCGCTCGCCCTAGAAGCGGCAGGCGGGTAGATCTGTGCCGCGCGCCGCGTGTTGCGGACCATCGGGAAGGGCTGCGGGAAGCCCGTCGGCGCGGCGGGAGGCGTCAGGGATTGGCTTCGGATTCGACCGGCGACACAAGCGACAGGAAAAACCTGCTGCTGCTGATCCAGCTGCGCTGGATCGCGGCGATCGGCCAGCTTGTCACCATCTGGTTCGTGCATGCCGAGCTGGCGATCGCCCTACCGCTGTTCGAGATGCTGGCGGTGATCGCCTTCCTGGTCGGGCTCAATCTCGTCAGCCTGCTGCGCTACCGCCACCGCGAGCGGGTGACGAACACCGAGCTGTTCCTCGAAATGCTGCTGGATGTCGGCGCGCTCACCGTGCAGCTCTATCTCAGCGGCGGGGCACTGAACCCGTTCATCACGCTGTTCCTGCTGCAGGTGATCCTCGGCGCCATCCTGCTGGAGGCCTGGTCGGTGTGGACGCTGGTGGCGATCACCAGCGCCTGTTTCGTCGGCCTCACCGTGTTCCACCGCGACATGCTGATGCCGCACAGCCATATGGGCGGGTTCTGGAACCTGCACATACAGGGCATGTTTATCTGCTTCCTGCTGTCGGCCTGCCTGCTGGTGGCGTTCATCACCCGCATCAACGCCAATCTGCGCCATCGCGACGCCCGGCTGGCCGAACTGCGCCAGCAATCGGCGGAGGAGGAGCATGTGGTGCGCATGGGGCTGCTGGCCTCCGGCGCGGCGCATGAACTCGGCACGCCGCTCTCCACCCTCTCAGTCATTCTCAATGACTGGGAGAAGATGCCGGCGCTGGCGCGCAACAGCGAACTGACGCAGGATCTGGCGGACATGCAGGCGCAGCTCGCGCGCTGCAAATCCATCGTCACCGGCATCCTGCTCTCCTCCGGCGAGGCGCGCGGGGAGGGCACCATCCGCACCAGCGTGCGCGCCTTTCTCGACGAGGCAGTGGCGGACTGGCGGGCGCTGCGGGCGCCCACCGCCTTCGACTATGACAACGCCTTCGCGCCGGACGAGCCCGTCATTTCCGATCTCGCGCTCAAGCAGGTGATCGTCAACGTGCTGGACAATGCGCTGGAGGCTTCGCCCGCCTGGGTCGGGCTGGTGGCGCGGCGCGAAGGCGACACGCTGTGCCTTGAAGTGGCGGATCGCGGCCCCGGCTTTCCGCCCGACATCGCGGCGGCACCGGGCACGCCCTACCGCTCCACCAAGGCCCGCGCCGGGGCCGGGCTCGGCCTGTTCCTGGTCGTCAACGTGCTGCGCCGGCTGGGTGGCGCGCTGGAGGCGGGACGCCGGGCCGAGGGCGGCGCCCGGGTGCGGCTGACCCTGCCGCTGGCCGGGCTTTCGGGAGGCACGCCGTGAACGAGGCGCCGCCTATCACGAACGAGGCCGCGCCTGCCGGCCCGCTGCTGATCGTCGAGGATGACGCCATCTTCGCCCGCACGCTGAAGCGCTCCTTCGAGCGGCGCGGCTATGAGGTGACGAGCTGCGCCGGGCTGGACGAGGTGGCGGAGCTGCTGGCGCATCTGCGCCCGGCCTATGCCGTGGTCGACCTCAAGCTCGCCGGGCAATCCGGCCTCGATTGCGTCAAGGCGCTGCACGCCCATGACCCCGGCATGCGGATCGTCGTGCTCACCGGCTTCGCCAGCATCGCCACCGCGGTGGAGGCGATCAAGCTCGGCGCCTGCCACTATCTGCCCAAGCCCGCCAATGCCGACGACATCGAGAAGGCGTTCGAGAGGCTGGAGGGGGACGTCTCGGTGCCGCTGGACGGGCGCCCCACCTCGCTGAAGAACCTCGAATGGGAGCGCATCCACGAGACGCTGGTGGAGACCGAGTTCAACATTTCCGAGACCGCGCGGCGGCTCGGCATGCACCGTCGCACGCTGGCGCGCAAGCTGGAGAAGCGGCAGGTAAAGTGAGCGCGCGCGCTCACCCCTTCAGGCGATAGAGCCCGACATCGATGGCGCCGGCGCGGAAGCCGCCTTCGCAATAGGCGAGGTAATACTCCCACAGGCGACGGAAATCGGTGTCGAAGCCGAGCGTCTCGATCTGCGGCCAGGCGCCGAGGAAGCGGGCGCGCCACGCACTGAGCGTCTGCGCATAGCCCTCGCCGAAGCACTGGGTCTCCACCAGTTCCAGCCCCGCCGCCCGCGCGTGATCGGCAATATGCGTCTTGGTCGGCAGCATGCCGCCGGGGAAGATGTGGCGCTGGATGAAATCGGTGTTGCGCCGGTAGGACTCGAAACGATCCTCGGCGATGGTGATGACCTGCAGCACCGCCGTGCCGCCCTCGTTCAGGCAGGCGCGCAGCTTGGCGAAATAGGTCGGCCAATAAGCCTCGCCCACCGCCTCCATCATCTCGATGGAGACGACGCGGTCATAGCGCTCGGCGACGTCGCGATAATCCTGCAGCCGCAGCTCGGTGCGCGCCTCAAGGGCGGGATCGGCGGCGAGGGTCGCCTGGGCATAGGCGAGCTGCTCGCGCGACAGGGTGATGCCGGTGACATCCGCCCCCGCCCGCGCCAGCGCGGCGGCGAGCGCGCCCCAGCCGCAGCCAATCTCCAGCACGCTCTGGCCGGGGTGAACCTCCAGCATCTCGACGATGCGGGCGAGGCGGGCCTGCTGCGCCGCCTCCAGCGTCTGGCCGGGTGCGATGCCGATGGCGGAGGAATAGCTCATGCTGGCGTCGAGCCACGCCCGGTAGAACTCATTGCCGAGATCGTAGTGGAACGCGATGTTGCGGCGGCTGCCGGTGCGGGAGTTGCGGCGCAGCCCGTGCCGCAGCCGGTTCCACAGCCGCACTGGCGGTAGCGCGTCGATGCGGCCGGCGAGAACCGGCAGGTTGTGGGCAGCCAGCTCGATGAGAGCGGGCAGGTCCGGGCTCGACCAGTCGCCGGCGATGAAGGCATCGGAAAAGGCGATGTCGCCGCCGGTGATCAGCCGGCGCAGCGCGCGCCAGCGGTGCAGCACCAGCGTCGCCTCCGGCCCCGGATGCCCCCCGCGCCCGATGAGTCGCTGGCCCTCCGGCGTCACCACGATGAGGCTGCCCACCGCCAGCTGGCGCAGCAGCCGCGCCAGCACGGCCTCGCGCCAGCTGTGGCTGCGCCCGCGCGCGGCCGGCGCGTCGAGCGTGCCGGACACATCGGTGGGGAGATGGGCGAGGGTATCGGCGTCACGCGGCATACGGCTCTTTCCTCAGGGTCGGTGCGCGGGCGAAATGCTGACAGGGGAGTCCGGCGCCTGCGGACGCGGGCGCAGGCGCATGCCCTTGGCCCATATCCACAACGCTTCCCAATGGATTCCGGCGATCACTTTCAGCGTCAACAGCGGATAGCTCAGCATCACCCGCAAAAGCTGGCGATCATTCAGCGGGCGGCGCCGGGCGGTCTGCACCGCGCTCAGCACCGGCCCGTCCGCGTCGCTGGCGAGAATGGCGATGCGCAGGCCCTCGCCGGGCGGGGTGATGCGGAAGGAATAGGTCAGGCCCATATCCATGAAGGGCGAGACATAGAACCGCTTTTCCGCCTTGTGCCGCAAGGGAGCGACCTCGCCCGCGCCGACCGGGATCAGGTAGGAATGGCGCTGGCCGAAGGTGTTGTTCACCTCATAGAGCAGCGCGATGAGCGAGCCGTCGCGGCGATGGCAGAAATACACGCTCAGCGGGTTGAAGGCGTAGCCGAACAGGCGCGGCAGGGTGAGCAGCCGGATCGCCCCGCCATCGGGGGCCAGCCCGGCGGCGGCGAGCAGGCGCTCGACCTGCACCTTCAGCGGGCCGGCATCGGGATCGGCATAGTCGCGGTCATGGAAGCTGAACACGTTGAAGCGGTTGCGCGAGAACAGGCGCAGCCTTTCGTCCAGCCCGGCGATCTCGTCGAGGTCGAGCAGCAGCGAGAACAGGCGATAGGCCAGCCGGTGGCGGCGCGGCTTCAGCCGCACATGCATCACCTCGCCGGCATAGAGCGCCGAGGCCTCGCTCATGCCACCAGCTCCGGCCCGGCCGTCCCGGCGCGGTCGCGCATCCGCGCCGCCGGGTGGTGGGGCGGCAACACGATGCGGCCGGATTCGTTCGCCACCGTCCATGGACGCCGTACTCCGCCCAGAGCCTCGGCCACCGCGAGCCCGGCCTGCAGCCCGTCCTCGTGGAAGCCGGCTCCGAAATAGGCGCCACAGTACCACAGCCCGCCCTCGCCCTGCAGCGACCACAGGCGCTCCTGCGCCGCCATCGCGCCGCTGTCGAACAGCGGGTGCTCATAGGAGGCGCGGTAGAACACCTTGTCCTCCGCAGGCGGCTCCACCGGGTTGAGCGTGACGAAGAGCGGGTTGCTCTCGGGGATCGCCTGCAGGCGGTTCATCCAATAGGTGACGCACAGCTTCGGGTCGGCGCGGCGGTCGGCCAGATAGTTCCACGCCGCCCAAGCCGCCCGGCGACGCGGCATTAGCCTGTTATCGGCATGCAGCACCGCCTCGTTGCGGCTGTAGCGGAAGGCGCCGAGCAGGTCCCGCTCACGGTCGGTCGGCCCGTCCAGCAGGGCGAGGGCCTGATCGGCATGGGTGGCGAGGACCACATGGTCGAAACGCCGCGTATCGCCGGACGCATCGGTGACGCTCACGCCGCTGGCCCCCCGCCGCACCGCACGCACCGGGCCGCCAGCGACAATGCGGCCGGCGAAAGCCTTGCGCAGCCGGGCGACATAGCAGCGGCTGCCGCCCGTCACGGTGCGCCAGACCGGGCGGTCGGTCAGCTGGAGCAGGCCGTGATTGGCGCAAAAGCGCACAAAGGCCGCGACCGGGTAGCGGCCGACATCGGCGGCCGGCGTCGACCAGATCGCCGCCGCCATCGGGTAGAGGTGATCGTGCCGGAACGCCGCGCCATAACGGTGGGCGTCGAGATAGGCGTCGAGGCTCTGGCTGCCCATGGTGGCGAGATCGCGCGGCGCGTTGCGGTAGAAGCGCAGCAGATCGGCCAGCATCGAGCCGAAACGGGGCGAGGCCAGATTCCGGGGCTGGGCGAACAGGCCGCGCAGCCCCGAGCCGGAATATTCCAGCCGGCCGCCGTCCAGCGACACCGCGAACGACATTTCCGAGGCGTTTGTTGCCACATCGAGATGGGCGAACAGCGCGGTGAGGTTGGGATAGGTCTTCTCATTATAGACGATGAAGCCGGTATCGACCGCAACGCCCTGCGCCTCCACCGTGTTGGAATGACCGCCGAGCCGGGCCTCGGCCTCGAACAGCGTCACATCGTGGCGCTTGGCGAGCAGCCAGGCGGCGGACAGGCCGGAAATGCCGGCGCCGATGACGGCGATCGACAGTGCCGGGCCGGGCACGATGTCCTGACGAATGTTCATGGAGCGCGAATCCGGACGGTGGAGCGGGGAGCGAAGCTTGTTTACTGTGTACGCCACCGGCTCCGCGCTGGATCACTCACGGGCGGAATGATCCAGCGGCAGAGCCGGCGCGTAGAAGGGTTCATGAATGCCTCGCTCGAACATGCCCGAACCGCAGAGCCACATGCTTGCCTGCCCCTGCGGCGGAGGCCGGAGGTGACGCGACTTATGAAAGATGATGGCGTGCCGGACGGTGCGGAGCTGGCGCGGCTGATCGGCCTGGTCGCCACCGAGCGCGACCGCCAGGCCTATGCGCGTCTCTACAGCTATTTCGCCCCGCGCCTGAATGCCTTTCTGCGCAAATCCGGCCTGCCGCCCAATACGGCGGAGGAGATCGCCCAGGAGGTGATGCTCTCGGTCTGGCGCAAGGCGTCTTATTTCGATCCCACGCGGGCCGGCGCGGCGACGTGGATCTTCACCATCGCCCGCAATCTGCGGATCGACCATCTCAGGCGGATCCGAACCGCCGCCGCCAGCGAGGACGAGCAGGGCGAGGTCGAGACCGCGCCCTCGGGGGAGACGCTGCTGCTTACGGCGGAGCGCGAGGCGCGGGTGCGCGAGGCGCTGAAGACCCTCTCCGCCGAACAGGCCACCGTGCTTCGCCTCTCCTTCTTCAGCGAGAAGGCGCATTCGGAAATCGCCCGTGAGCTCGGCCTGCCGCTGGGCACCGTCAAATCCCGCGTGCGCCTTGCCCTCGGGCGGCTGCGCGTTCTGCTGGAAGGCCACTCATGACGATCCGCCATCACGCGACCGACGAAACGCTGATGCGCTACGCCGCCGGGCAGCTGCCGGCCGGGCCGGCGCGGGTGCTCGCGGTCCATCTCGGCACCTGCCCCTGCTGCCGGTCCCGGCTCGCCGAATTCGAGGCGGTGGGCGGGGCACTGCTGGAGGCGATGCCACTTGCGCCGATGGCGCCGGACGCCTTTGCCGCCGCGCTGCGCGCCATCGACGCGCAACCGGATGATGCCGCCGCGCCGCCGCTCGCGCGCGCCCGCACGAAGCCAGCCACCCCGGCGTCCCTGCCCGGCGGCGTGCCCCTGCCCGCCGCGCTGCGCGACTGCGAGATCGGCCCCTGGCGCTGGGTCGGGCTTGGCGTGCGGGCGAGCACGGTGAGGCTGCCGGAAGACCGGCAGGCGCGGCTGACGCTGCTGCGCGTCGGGCCCGGACGCAAGCTGCCCGAGCACGGCCATGTCGGCACCGAGTTCACCCAGGTGATTTCCGGCTCCTTCTCCGACGGCTATGGCCGCTACGGACCCGGCGACCTCAGCGAGATGGACCAGGAGATCGAGCACCAGCCGATCGTCGACCCCGAGGGCGAGTGCATCTGCCTCGCCGCGCTGGAGGGCAGCATGCGGCTGAACGGATTCTTCGGCCGGCTGGTGCAGCCCTTCGTCCGGATCTAGGGGATGCGCGCGGCGCTGCTCATCGCCCTCGCTTTGCTGAGCACGGGCGTGGCCCGCGCCGCGGAAGGCCCGACCGCCGTGCTGAACGCGCTGTCGCGGCTGGAGCCGGTGCGCGTGAGCGAAAACCTCGCTTATGCCGACGGGCCCCGGCACCGGCTCGATGTCTACGCGCCGACATCAGGCGCCGCGCAGGGCCGGCCTGTGGTGGTGTTCTTCTATGGCGGCAGCTGGGATTCCGGCGAGCGGGCCATGTACCGCTTTGTCGGCGCGGCGCTGGCCAGCCGGGGCATGGTCGTCATCATCGCCGACTACCGGCTCTATCCGCAGGTGCGCTTTCCAGTCTTTGTGCAGGATGGCGCGCGGGCCGTGCGCTGGGCGCGCGACAATGCCGCCACCTATGGCGGCGACCCTTCCCGCCTCGTGCTCATGGGCCATTCCGCCGGCGCGCAGATCGCCGCCCTGCTGGCCTTCGACCCGCAATGGCTGGGCGCGGTGCGGCTCGACCCCAGGCGCGACGTGGCCGGGCTGGTGGGCCTCGCCGGGCCTTATGATTTCCTGCCGCTGAAAAGCGCCAAGCTGAAAGAGATCTTCGGCCCAAAGGCCGGGCGCGGGCGCAGCCAGCCGATCAACTTCGTCACCGGCGAGGCGCCGCCCGCCTTCCTCGCCACCGGCGCCCGCGACACCACGGTCGAGCCCGGCAACAGCGTGCGCCTCGCCGAGCGCATCCAAGCGGAGGGCGGCACGGCGAGCCTCAAGGTCTATGACCGGGCCGACCACCGGCTGATCCTCGGGGCGTTCTCCCCGCCGCTGCGCCTCATCGCCCCCGTGCTGGACGATGTGACCGGCTTCATTGGGCGCGTGACCGCGCCGGACGCGGGCCGATGACGCTGCTCGCCTCCCTCGCCGCGCTCACGCTCGGCCTCTGCCTCGCCATGGCAGGGGCGTGGTGGGTGGCCGAGCGCAGCGGCAATCATGGCTGGGTGGATACGGTGTGGTCCTACGCCACCGGCGCCGCCGGGGTGGCGGCGGCGCTGCTGCCGCTGGGCGGCGAGCCCTGGGCACCGCGCCAGTTTCTTGTCGCCGCGCTGGTCGCGCTGTGGTCGGCCCGGCTGGGCACGCATATCCTGCAGCGCACGCTGAAGGGCCATGACGATCCGCGCTATGCCGATCTGCGCCGGCAATGGGGCGCGGCGGCCTCAACGAGGCTGTTCCTGTTCCTGCAGGTGCAGGCGTTGGCCGGGCTGGTGCTGGTCGTCGCCGTGGCGGCGGCGGCGCATAATCCGCTGCCGTTCTGGCGGATGGGCGATGGGCTGGGAGTGGCGCTGTTCCTCAGTGCGGTAGCCGGCGCCGCGATCGCCGACCGCCAGCTGTCGCGCTTTCGCGCCGACCCGGACAATCGCGGGCGGGTCTGCGATGCCGGGCTATGGGGCCTGACGCGCCACCCCAATTACTTCTTCGAGTGGCTCGGCTGGACCGCCTATCCCGCCATCGCGCTCTCGCTCGCCTATCTGCCGGGGCTCGCCGCCTTGCTCGCCCCCGCGCTGATGTATGTGCTGCTGGTGCACGCCTCAGGCATTCCGCCGACGGAAGCGCATATGCTGCGCTCGCGGGGCGAGGCATTCCGCGCCTATCAGCGCCGCGTCAACGCCTTCTGGCCTGGCTGGCCGGGCCGTTCCGCTAATGGGTCACGGCGCGGGTGATCAGCATGCCGGCCGTCGCGGCCATGGCGGTCGCAAAGGTTCCCCAGGCGAGATCGATCGCCGTCATCGCCGCCGGCCAGTTGCGCAGCGTCGCATGGTTGGTGAGGTCATAGGTGCCGTAGGCGATAAGGCCGAGAAAGGCACCGAGCATCAGCGCCGTGGTCCAGCGGCCCGAGGCCAGCGCCGGCTGCACGGCGAACACCACCACGCCGGTGACATAGAGCAGATAGAACAGCACCGCCGGCGGCCAGTTCGGCTGCTCCGCCATCAGATCGCCGATCAGCGGCCGGTAGACGCGGCTCGCCATGAAGCCGAGCCAGAGCGCGTCGAGCGCGAGGAAGACAAGCCCGGTCGATGCGTAAGCGACGATGAACTGCATGTGCGCGCCTCTGGAGCGGTGACGGTTGTTAAGGCGGGTACGGCGCGCCGCGCCGCCCGGATCAGTTCCCCGCCATCCAAGTAAAAAGCTGGCTGCGCAGGCGGGAACGAAGCGGTCACAGCCTGTGTTGTCGGCGCGAGGCTTGGGGACATCACGCTTTGGAGACCGACATGGCCGAAAAGAACCTTGAAACCCTGTTTCATGAAACCCTGAAAGACATCTATTACGCCGAGCGCAAGATCCTGAAGGCGCTGCCGAAAATGGCGCGCGGCGCGCAGTCGCCGGAACTCAAGGCGGCCTTCGAGAAGCACCGCGACGAGACCGAAGGCCAGATCGAGCGCCTGCAGCAGGTGTTCGAGCTGATCGGCAAGCGCCCGCAGGGCAAGACCTGCGCCGCCATTGAGGGCATCCTTGAAGAGGGTGAGGAAATCCTCGAGGAATTCAAGGGCCAGCCCGCGCTCGACGCCGGCCTCGCCGCCGCCGCCCAGGCGGTGGAGCACTATGAGATCAGCCGCTATGGCACGCTGAAGCGCTGGGCGCAGGTGCTCGGCATGAAGGAAGCCGTCAAGCTGCTGGACGCCACGCTGAAGGAAGAGTCGATGACCGACGACGCCCTCACCACGCTGGCCGACCAGGTCGCCAACCAGAAGGCCCTCAAGGCCGCGTAAGGCGGCCAGGCGGCAAGGGGCGTCGGCGGTGCCGGCGCCTCCTGCGCGTCCTGACGGCAAGACAGGCGAGGCCCGGCGCCCCGACAGGGCGAGCCATCGAGGTCAACCGGTCGTAAGCCGGCAAATGATCAACGCCGGGGCCCACGGCCTCGGCCTGAAACTCTGGAGACTCCCATGCTATCGCGCAACACCCTGCGCCTCGCACTCGGCCTCATCGCGCTGATCGCCGTGATCTGGTTCGTGAGTTCCTTCTTCGTACTGGAGGACGAGAACCCGCGCAGCAGCCAGGGCAACCCGCCTCACACGATCACGATCAACGCCGCCTGACGCGGGCCGGCGCGATTGGCGTGGCGGCGTGCCCGTTTTTGGGAACGCTTTGCCTGCTTGCCGGTTAATCCCAAGCACGCGCTGGTTCCCCGGCGTCGGGACGTCGCGTCGGCGACGGCTCCGGCCGCTCCTTTCCGTTCCGGGTCGGCGCCACGCGCCGCACCTCTGGACCGAAAGGCTGCTCATGCGCTTCCCCATCCCCACCTTGGCCACGGCGATCCTGATCGCGCTTGTCGCGCTTTTTCTTGCCGGCGGCGGCATCTGGCTCGTGACCCTTGGCGGCAGCTGGTTCTATGCGGCGCTCGGCCTCGGCCTGCTGGTCTGCGCGGCGCTGGTGGGACGGGCGCAGCCGGCGGCACGGCTGGTGTTCGCGGCCGTGCTGGCGGCGACGCTGGGCTGGGCGCTGTGGGAGGTCGGCTTCGACTGGTGGCCGTTGGCCACGCGCGGCGGGCTGGTGGTGCTGCTCGGCCTGTGGCTGCTGACGCCGTGGGCGGTGGGCGGCCTGCGCCGCTGGGACGGGGCGCGGATCACCCTCGCCGCCACGGTGCTGATCTGCATCGGCGTCGCCGGCACGGCGCTGCTGCGCGACCCGCATGTCATTGAGGGCCAGTTGCAGGCGCAGACCGGCGGGGCGACGGTTGCCGACGGCGAGGTGCCCGATGGCGAGTGGCATCATTATGGGCGCACTCTTTCCGGCCAGCGCTACACGCCGCTGGCGCAGGTGACGCCGGGCAATGTCGGCGGGATGGAAGTCGCCTGGACCTACCGCACCGGCGACATCAGGGGGCCGGAGGATGTGACCGAAACCACCTATCAGGTGACGCCGCTCAAGATCGGCAATCTGCTCTACCTCTGCACCCCGCACCATATCGCCATCGCCCTCGACGCCGAGACCGGCGAAGAGCGCTGGCGCTTCGATGCCAATGACGGGCTCGACCCCAACCGGCAGCACCAGACCTGCCGCGGCCTTTCCTATTATCGCGATGCCAGCGTGATCGAGACCGACGTGGCGGCGGCCCCGGCCTGCACGGCGCGGGTTTATCTGCCGACCTCGGACGCAAGGCTGATCGCGCTGGATGCGCTGACGGGCGCCACCTGCCCGGGCTTCGGCGACAAGGGCACGGTGAATCTGTGGGCCAACATGCCCCACCAGCAGAGCGGCTTCTATTACTCCACCTCGCCGCCGACCATTGTGAATGATCGCCTCATCATCGGCGGCTCGGTCAACGACAATTACGACATGGAATCGCCCTCTGGCGTCATCCGCGCCTATGACGCGCTGACCGGCGAACTGCTCTGGGCGTGGGATTCCGGCAATCCGGACCGCACCACCCCGCTCGGCCCGGACGAGACCTACACCGCCAACTCGCCCAATAGCTGGTCGGTGTTCAGCGCCGACCCCGCCCTCGGCCTCGTCTACATCCCGCTCGGCAATGCGACGCCGGACCAGTTTGGCGGGCATCGCAGCCCGGCAGTGGAGCGCTTCTCTTCCTCGGTTGTCGCGCTCGACATCGCCAGCGGCGCGGTGCGCTGGGTGTTCCAGACCGTGCATCACGACCTCTGGGACATGGACGTGCCGGCGCAGCCGGTGCTGGTCGACCTCGCCACCGCTCAAGGCACCACACCGGCGCTGGTGCAGGCGACCAAGCAGGGCGACATCTATGTGCTCGACCGTCGCAGCGGCCAGCCGATTCTCCCGGTGAGCGAGGTGCCCGCGCCCGGTGGCGCCGTCGAGGACGACTGGACCGCGCCGACCCAGCCGGTCTCGGCGCTGAGCTTCGCGCCCGAGCCGCTGCGCGAGAAGGACATGTGGGGGGCGAGCCTGCTCGACCAGCTCGCCTGCCGGATCATGTTCCGCCAGCTGCGCTATGAGGGCCGCTACACCCCGCCCTCGCTGCAGGGCACGCTGGTCTATCCCGGCAATTTCGGCACCTTCAACTGGGGCTCGGTGGCGGTCGATCCGGTGCGGCAGGTAATGTTCGGCATGCCGACCTATCTCGCCTTCACCTCGCAGCTGGTGCCGTCCGACGAGATTTCCGCCGACGAACAGGTGAATGCCGGCGAGGCCGGGCTGAACGTCAATGCCGGCGGCAAATATGGCGTGCGGATGGCCCCCTTCGTCTCGCCGCTCGGCCTGCCCTGCCAGGCGCCGCCCTGGGGCTATGTCGCCGGGGTGGACCTCAGAACGGGCACAAAGGCCTGGATGCACAAGAACGGCACCATCCGCGATGCCGGGCCGTTCCCGCTGCCGCCGATCCCGATGGGCGTTCCGGGCATTGGCGGGCCGCTGCTCACGGCCTCGGGCGTCGCCTTCCTCGCCGCCAGCATCGACGACTATATCCGCGCCTATGATGTCGCCACCGGCGCCCAGCTCTGGCAGCAGCGCCTGCCGGCCGGCGGGCAGGCGACGCCGATGAGCTATGAGGCGGGCGGGCGCCAGTTCGTGGTGCAGGTGGCCGGCGGGCACGGCTCCATCGGCACGAAGGCGGGCGATTATGTGATCGCCTATACGCTGCCGCGCTGAACGGGGCCGGCGGCCTACAGGGGTTGCGCCCGGGCCGGCGCCGATGCTTGGATGGCGCACTCTGGCATGCGTCTCCGGACGGGAGACGCGCAGGGGGCGGGGGCGCCATCAAAGGGATGAGGATGCCATGCCCGCAGAGGATTCACGCGACGAGCCGCACGCGCCCGAACGGATCGGCACCGAAGGGGAGCCCGGCGCGCCGGGCCCCGCCACCCGTCCCCATGTCGTCATCGTCGGCGCGGGATTTGGCGGGCTTCAGGTGGCGCGGGGGCTGGCCAGGGCGCCGGTGAATGTAACGCTGATCGACCGGCACAATTATCACTGCTTCCAGCCACTGCTCTACCAGGTGGCGACCGCCACGCTCTCTCCGGCCGATATCGCTTGGCCGATCCGCCATATTCTCTCGCGCCAGAGCAACATCACCCTGCTGATGGCGCGGGCGGAAGGCGTGGACCGCGACCGCCGCGAGATCCTCACCAGCGAAGGGCCGATCCGCTTCGATTTCCTCGTGCTGGCCACGGGCGCGACGCACTCCTATTTCGGCCATGAGGAATGGGCGCGCTTCGCCCCGGGGCTGAAGAATATCGAGGACGCCACCCAGCTGCGCCGGCGCATCCTTTTGGCCTTCGAGCGGGCGGAGGTCGCCTCCGAGCCGGACACCCGCCGTCGGCTGCTGAGCTTCGCCATCATCGGCGGCGGGCCGACCGGGGTGGAACTCGCCGGCTCCATCGCCGAGATTTCCCGCCATGCGCTGGCCCCCGATTTCAAGCGCGTCGATCCGCGCACCGCGCGCATTCTCTTGATCGAGGCCGGCGAGCGGCTGCTGCCCGCTTTGCCGGAACGGCTGTCCGCCCATGCGCGCGAGCGACTGGAGGCGATGGGCGTGGAGGTGCTGACCGGCCGGCCGGTGATCGATATCGGCCCCGACCATGTGACGCTGGAAGGCGGCGAGAGCCTGCCGGTGGCCACCAAGATCTGGGCGGCAGGGGTGCGCGCCTCGCCGGCGGCGCAATGGCTGGGAGCGGAGACCGACCGCGCCGGGCGGTGCCGCGTCGAGCCCGATCTCAGCGTGCCGGGCGAACCGGACATCTTTGTCATCGGCGACGCGGCCGCGATCACCGACCGTCAGGGCAAGCCGGTGCCCGGCATCGCCCCCGCCGCCAAGCAGATGGGCGACCATGTCGCCGCCGTCATCGAGGCGCGCCTTGCCGGCACCACTTCACCCGGCTTCCGCTACCGCCACGCCGGCGACCTCGCCACCATCGGCCGCAACGCCGCGGTGGTGAAACTGGGCCGCTTTGAGCTGACCGGCTTCCTCGGCTGGATGTTCTGGGGGATCGTGCACGTCTATTTTCTGGTCGGCGCGCGCAACCGCATCACCGTCGCCATGTCCTGGCTATGGAACTACCTGACCTATCAGCGCGCGGCGCGGCTGATCACCGGTGATGTCGAGCCCGCCCCGGTGCGCGAATTGCCGCCGGACCCCGCGAGCCTGCACCCGCCGGCTTGAAGGCATCGGCGCTCAGGAGAAGCAGCGGGCCAGCGTCGCCTCGTCGTCGAGCACCTGGAACCGCAGGACGTTTCCAGCCATGTCCGTGGGGCGGATGGAAATCCACCGGCCGGCCTCGGTCACCAGCAAGGCCCGGCCGGCGCTCCGGGCCTCCGCCATCATCGCCAGTTCGGAGCACACTTCGCCCACCGCTCCATCGCTTTCAAAGCGGATCTCGAAGCGGGCGGTGGCGGAACCGAAACCGCTGGTGCGCAGCCATCCCTTGGCTTGGATCGTCCTGACCATTTGCCTCGCTCACGCTGGTGGGTCTTTTGCGATCTCCGACGAACCCCATTTTACGGCCTGGAGTCCGGCGTGGATCAATTTCGCGGCAGAAATGCCGGGGTCCGCAGCGCGGAACCCTGCGGCGCGCGTCACGCCGCCTCAGGCAATGCCGGCGGCGGCGCCGGGTTCCCCAGCCCGCTAAATGGGATAGCCGAGGCGGGCCAGGGAGCGGCGCAGAAGCACCGAGCGAAGGGCCGCGACAATCGCGGCGCCCGACGCGCGAAGGTATCTCCACCCCACCGAGTTGCGCCGCGCCATGTTACACTTCGTCATCGTCGGTGAAGACAAGCAGGCTGGCGACTGAGAGACCACGGGACCGTTCTCGTCGCGCTTTCGCAATACTCCATGGGAGGAGCCGGCGCATGTCTTTCGAGATTTCGGAGATCACAAGCCCTTTCGCGATCGACGAGGCGCTCGCGGGGGCCGCCTATGAGCCCGAGGACGTGGAACTGCTCGACACCGTGTTCGCCCGGGCCTGCGATCAGGTGTCCGAACGGCTGGTCATCGGCGAGGGCATTCGCAGCCTTCTGGCCTTCGCCATTCTCGAAGGGGCGAAGTCCGGTCTGCGCGATCCCGAGCACCTGACCGCCTTCGCCCTGCGCGCCCTGCCCAGCTTCCGCGCGCAGGAGAACCAGCGCTAGAATCGGCCGCGCGGTCAGTCGCCCGGGGGCTCGAAGATCGCCTTCGCCACCCGGGCATGGATGCCCCAATTGCCGTCGGCGACCTGGGTGACGCCGAAATCGACCGCCACCGACATCAGCGAAACCGCCTCGTCTTCATCGAGGCCGTAGCGTTCCATCAGGAAGTTGCGGGTGGCGCGCGAGGCGCTGCGCAGCGCCCGGCTGAGCGAGGAGCGCTTGAACACTTCGGACTGGGCGTTGCGGCCCAGCTCCCGGAGATAGTTGGTGTAGCTGAAGCCGTGCAGCAGCCAGGCGTCCGGCGTCTCGATCAGCGGCGCCGCCAGCCCATTCAGAAACACCTTTTCCGTCTCCCCGCGCTTGTGCAGCACCAGGCGCACCTGCCCGGTGAGCGAGCATTCCAGCGCCGTGCCGCTGATCTCGCCATCGCCCTGCGCCAGATGCGGGTCGCCGAGCGAGAGCAGCGCCCCCGGCACCGCCACCGGCAGATAGACCCGCGCGCCCTTTCCCGCCCGCCAATTGTCGATATTGCCGCCGAAATAGCCGGGCGGCACGGAATCGACGATGTCGGTCTCGCGCGGGGCCACCGCGATGAAGCCGAAATGCGGGCGAACCGGGATGCGGGCGCCCTTCAGCACCCCCTCGCGCTTCTCGATGCGGGCATGGTCGACCGGCACGCCGGGATAGTCGATCGTCTCATGGACCACACCGAACGGGTCGGTCTGCGGCACCCAGCGGAAGGAATAGACCGCCTCGGCAAAGCCGCTCTCGCCGGCCGCGTCGGTGCGGTAGACGGTGATCACCTCGCGCTTGCGCGGCTCGTCGAGAATGTCGTCATGGTGAAAGCCCCAGGCCGCCGCCGCATTGGAGCCGAAGGCCTGCCCCGCATAGGCCGGATTGGCGCAGGGGCGCGGGCTGAGATCGAGGATCTCCACTTCAAGCACATCGCCCGGCTCGGCGCCGTGCACGAAGATCGGCCCGGTGCAGATGTGCACGCCGAAGCCCTCGCCCGCGCCGCGCCCGAAGATCGAGGCGTTCACCGGGCCGGCGCCGCGCCGGTCCACCGCCTTGAAGTCGCGCGTCCAGCGAAACACGCTTTCGGCGCCGGCATCGCCCTCGATCATCCGCTCGGCATCGTCCGAGGCGTGCTGTGTCAGGGTTTCGACCGTGACCCGCGCCCCCGAGCGCACCCGCAGCACCGGGGGGATGGTGCGCGAGAGATAGCCCCAATGCACGGTGTCGCGCGAGACCGGCAGATGATGGTGGCCGGGCGCCTCCGTCGGCGCACGCTCGGCGACTGCGAGCGCAGGCGCCTCCGCCCCGGCAGCGTCCGGCGCGATGGTCGCGGCGGGCGGGGCGGGCCGCACCGGGCGCGAGCCTGAGTGCATCGGGCGCCCCCGCGTCCAGCGGGTCGCCACGGTCGAGCCGGCGGACTTGCGGTAGTCGCGCGGCGAGATGGCATAGGCGGCGCTGAACACCCGGCTGAAATGCGCCTGGTCGGCAAAGCCCCAGCGAAAGCCGATCTCGGCGATCGAGCGATCGGCGTGCTGGGGATTGACCAGATCGAGCCGGCACTGCTCCAGCCGGCGGTGGCGGACATAGTCGGAGAAGGAGCGGTCCTGTCCCTCGAACAGGCGCTGAATATAACGCGCCGACAGCCCTTCCGCCTTGGCGATATCCGCCACCGAGAGGTCGGGCTCGCGCAGCCGCGCCTCGATCTGCCCGCAGACGCGGGCGAAATGGGCGGCCTGCACCTGGGTGGCGGTGTCCTCCTCCGGCCGCGCCTCGGCCAGCAGGGCCGAGAGCACCAACTCGGTGATGGCCGGCTCGGCCGCCATCACGTCGCCATCCTCCATCATGGCGAAGTTCGCCGCCAGCGCCCGCATCATCGGCCGGGCGGCGAGCGCGGAAATCGATTCGCCCAGCACCAGCGTCGGCACGGTGGCGGCGCGGCCGAGGCGCCCCACCAGCCTCTCGCGCGGCAGGCGCAGCAGCAGCAGCTCGAAATCGTTGCGGAACTGCACCGAGAAGCGCGTCGCCGGATCGCAGACCCACAGATCGCCATCGGCGAACTCAGCCGCGCGGCGGCCGGAATCGGTGAGGTGGCCCCGGCCATAATTGACGAAGCCGATCAGGATCTGCGGCTCGGCCTCGGCCAGAGGGACGAGGTCCTGCGCCCGCGAGCGCAGCAGGGCGAAGGTGGCCTGGGTCGGCGACCGCTTGATCGACACCTCGCCGAAATGGAACACCGCCTCCTTTGGCATCCGCGCCACCAATGCGAGGCCGGCCAGCGTCTCGCGCCAGGCGGCTTCCTGCTTGCTGGCGGGAAAGGCGTTGATCGAAATCGGGGCGGCTCGGTTCATGCGGGGGGTCTACACGGTGGGAGGCGGTTTCCGCAGTGAAGCACTTTGACGAACGGCGCACAAAAACTTGTCGCGCCGATGCGGAGGACCGGCGCACAAAATCGCGTCATTTCTGAACAACGTATTGTTTTTAATCTATAATTTGACGTCGATCCCGGCCGCGCCAGTGCCCGCCTGCCCAGCCCCTGCCCCCAATGGGGCATTGCCCTGGCGCCGTTTCGCCGGGTTATCTCGTCCCGATCAGGACGCGCCGCAGGCTCACGGCGCCCATCAAGACAAGGGGAACAACATGGATCGCCGTGGATTTCTGGGGGCCAGCCTTGCCGGCACCGCCGCTGCCGTCACGCTCGCCGCGCCGCACGTCGCCCGCGCCCAGGAGACGTTCAGCTGGAAGATGACCAATGCCTATGGTCCCGGCGCGCCCTTCTATGTCACCGGCCCGGGCAGCCCGACCTATTTCTGCGATCTGGTCGGCAAGATGTCGGGCGGGCGCCTCACCATCCAGCACTTCGCGGCGGGCGAACTCATCCCGGCGCTTGAAGGCTTCGACGCGGTCTCGTCAGGCACGGTCGAGATGAACGCCGCCAATTCCTATTTCTGGGCCGGCAAGGTGCCGGCGGCGCAGTTCTTCACCTGCGTGCCCTTCGGCCTCAATTTCCAGGGCCAGAACGCCTGGATCTACCATGGCGGCGGCCTGCAGCTGTGGGAAGAGCTCTACGACCCCTTCAACCTCGTGCCGATGCCGCTGGGCAATACCGGCGTGCAGATGTCCGGCTGGTTCCGCAAGCCGATCGAGAAGGTCGAGGACTTCAAGGGCCTGAAGATGCGCATCCCGGGCCTCGCCGGAAAGGTCTATGCCCAGCTCGGCGTCGACGTGAAGCTGCTGCCCGGCGGCGAGATCTTCCCGGCGCTGGAGCGCGGCGTGATCGACGCGGCCGAATTCGTCGGCCCCTATCAGGACCGGCGCCTCGGCCTGCAGAAGGCGGCGAAATACTATTACACCACCGGCTGGCACGAGCCGAACAACGTTACCGAGCTGATCGTCAACAAGACCGCCTGGAACTCGCTGCCGGACGATCTCAAGGAAATCGTCCGCGCCGCCGCCATGGCCTGCAACGTGCTCAGCCACACCTGGTGCGAGGCGACCAATGGCGAGGCGATGGCCGATCTCGTGCAGAACCAGGGCGTGATCGCCGGCCCCTACCCGGCGCCTGTGGTCGACAAGCTGCGCGAGGTCTCCGCCACCACGCTGCAGCAGCTCGCCGATTCCGACCCGAAGATCAAGAAGGTCTATGACAGCTTCACGGCCTTCGCCGCCAAGCACAGCCAGTGGGCCGGCCTTTCCGAGGCGGTGTACCAGACCCAGATCCGCAGGGGCTCATGAGCGGCACTCTCGAAAAAATCGCCCGCGGCCTCGACGTGATCGTCGAGGCCTGCGGCTGGGTCGCGGCGTGGACGGGCTTCGCGCTCGTCCTCGTCATGGCCGGCAATGTGCTGATGCGCTACGTCTTCAGCACCGGCTCGGTGGCGATGCAGGAGCTGGAATGGCACCTGATGGCGCCGCTGACGCTGCTGTGCATCGCCTACACGATCAAGCATGAAGGCCATGTGCGGGTGGACATCCTCTATGCCCGCCTGCCCCTGCGCGTGCGGCAGGCGATCGACCTGTTCTCGGCGCTGAGCGTGGTGGCGCTGTCGGTCATCATCATCATCCTGTCCTGGCGCTATGTGATGCAGTCCTACCGCATCGGCGAAGGCTCGCCCGATCCCGGCGGGCTGCCCTATCGCTTCATCATCAAGGCGATGATCCCGGCCGGCTTCGTGCTGCTGCTCCTCCAGAGCCTTGCCGCCAGCCTGCGCGCCCTCATCCCCTTCCTCGGCGGCGAGGCCTCTCCTCCCGCGCAGGTGCCTGCCAATGCCCGTCAATGAAATTCTGGCGATCGCCTGCATCGCCTCCTTCTTCGTCATGCTGCTCATCGGCGTGCCGGTGGCGCTCACGCTGGCGATCAGCGGCTTCTTCTTCGGCTGGCTCGGCTTCGGCTCCAGCCTGTTCGGGCTGCTGCCGGCGCGCATCTATGGCGTCACCGCCAATTACACGCTGATCGCCATCCCGCTCTTCGTGTTCATGGGCGTGATGCTGGAGAAGTCGCGGCTCGCCGACGAGCTGATGGAGGTGATCGGCCATCTCTCCGGCGGCCTGCGCGGCGGCATGGGGCTGGGCATCGTGCTCGTCGGCATGCTGATGGGCGCGACGACGGGCATTGTCGGCGCCACCATCGTCACGCTCGGCCTGCTGACCCTGCCGACCCTGCTGCGGCGCGGCTATGACCGCAGCCTGTCCTGCGGCGCCATCTGCGCCTCCGGCACGCTCGGCCAGCTCATCCCACCCTCCACCATCCTGATCCTGCTCGCCGACATTCTCGGCGAATCCGTCGGCACGCTGTTCGCCGCCGCCCTGATGCCGGGGCTGCTGCTCACCGGCATTTTCTGCGTCTACATGCTGCTCGTCGGCGTCATCTGGCCGGAAAAAGTGCCGGCCATTCCGCTCGCCGAGCGCCAGGCGATGCCGCGCCGGCAGCTCTGGCTGAGCGCGCTGAAGGTTGGCCTGCCGCCGATCGGCCTCGTGCTGGCCGTGCTCGGCTCGATCATTGGCGGCATTGCCGCGCCGACGGAAGCGGCCAGCATGGGCGCGCTCGGCTCCATCCTCGTCGCCGCCTTCGCCGGGCGCTTCACCCTGCGGACGCTGATCGACACGGTGCAGACCACGGCCCGCATCACCGCGATGATGTTCTTCGTGCTGATCTGCTCGCAGGTGTTCGCGCTGGCCTTCCGTGGCCTCGGCGGCGAGCGGCTGGTGCATGACGCCTTCGCGCTGGTGCCCGGCGGCACGGACGGCATCCTCATCTTCATGCTGCTGATCATCTTCGTGCTCGGCTTCTTCATCGAGTGGATCGAGATCAGCTACATCGTGGTGCCGATGTTCCTGCCATTGCTGAACGCGGCCGGGGTCGACCTGGTCTGGGCGGCGGCGCTGATCGCCACGGTGCTGCAGACCTCCTTCCTCACGCCGCCCTTTGGCTGGGCGCTGTTCTACCTGCGCGGCGTGGCGCCGCCTGAAGTGACGACCGGCGACATCTATCGCGGCGTCCTTCCCTTTATCGGGCTTCAGATCTGCGCCGTGGCGCTGGTCTTCACCTTCCCTGCGGTAGCGACCTGGCTGCCGAAGGCGATCGGCTGGTAGCCGGAGTTTACGTGACATGCTGAATACCGTTCGTGCCCGTCGCGGCATGGTGACATCGCCGCATCATCTCGCCAGCGAGGCGGGGCTGCGGGTGCTGCGCGAAGGCGGCAATGCGGTGGAAGCGACCATCGCCATGGCGGCGGCGCTGGCCGTCGTCTACCCGCACATGACCGCGATCGGCGGCGACGGCTTCTGGCTGGTCGGCGCGCCGGGCGAGGAACCGGTGGCGATCGACGCCTGCAGCCGGGCGGCGGCGGCGGCGACGCCGGAGCTGTATTTCCGCGCCGGGCTGGAGGCGATTCCCCAGCGCGGGCCGCTCGCCGCCAACACCACCGCCGGCACCATTGGCGGCTGGGGCGAGGCGCTGGCGCTGAGCGTGGAGCGCGGCGGCACGCTGCCGCTGGCGCGGCTGGTGGAGGACGCGGTCTGGCACGCGCGCAACGGCTTCGCCGTCACCGCCAGCCAGAGCGAACTGACCACGCAGAAACTGCCGGAACTCGGCCATGTCTCCGGCTTCGCCGACAGCTTCCTGGTGGACGGCGCCGCGCCGGCGACCGGCTCCACGATGAAGCTGCCGGCGCTGGGCGAGACCCTGCACCGGCTCGGCGTCGAGGGCACGGAGAGCTTCTATCGCGGTGCCCTGGCGCGCGAAATCGCGCAGGATCTCGCCACTGCGGGCACGCCGGTGACACTGGACGACCTCGCCGCCTGCCGCGCGAGCCGCGTTGCGCCGCTATCGGTGAAGCTGCCGGGCCTCACGCTCTTCAACTTTCCCCCGCCGACGCAGGGGCTGGCCTCGCTGATGATCCTTGCCCTGTTCAGCCGGCTCGGCGTGAGCGAGGCCGAGGGCTTCGCCCATCTGCACGGGCTGGTGGAGGCGACCAAGCAGGCCTTCCTCGTGCGCGACCGGCTTGTCGGCGATCCCGATTCCATGACCGGCGACCCGCGCGACTGGCTGACCGACGCGGCGCTCGACCGGCTTGCCGCCCGCATCGACCCGGCGCGCGCCCTGCCCTGGCCGGCGCCGCCCTCGGCCGGCGACACGGTCTGGCTCGGCGCCATCGACGGCAACGGGCTGGCGGCCAGCTTCATCCAGAGCATCTATTTCGAGTTCGGCTCCGGCATCGTGCTGCCGCAGACCGGCATCGTCTGGCAGAATCGCGGCTCCAGCTTCGCCCTTGCCGGCGACGGCCCGCGCCTTCTGGCCCCCGGCCGCAAGCCCTTCCACACCCTCAATCCGGCCATGGCGCAATTCGAGGATGGCCGCCACATGGTCTATGGCACCATGGGTGGGGAGGGCCAGCCGCAGACGCAGGCCGCGCTGTTCTCGCGCTACGCCCTGTTCGGGCAGGAGGTGCAGGCCGCCATCACCGCCCCGCGCTGGCTGCTGGGCCGCACCTGGGGGGCGGAGACGGTGACGCTGAAGCTGGAGGACCGCTTCCCGCCGGAACTCGTTGCCGCCCTGCGGTCGGCCGGGCACGAGGTGGAGACCGTGGCGCCCTTCGACGCCATGATGGGTCATGCCGGCGCCATCGTCCGCCAGCCCGACGGCCGGCTGGAGGGAGCGACCGACCCGCGCAGCGACGGCGCGGCGATGGGGTTCTGATGCGCGAGGGCGCCACTGCGGCACCGCTTGTGGACGAGGCGAGAAAGAGCGATCGCCGCTGGCATCGCTTTTGCTAGCTTCGGCGTCCGGCCACGCGCATGAAGGGCCGCACGCCACTTCCATGCTCGAACAGGCCATCATGGGACCCCAAGTCGTACCCGTCGCTTCCGACCCCACCTGCCCGCCCGACGCCGATGTCGTCATCGTCGGCGGCGGCATCATCGGCACAACAAGCGCGCTCTATCTCGCCGAGCGCGGCCTCAAAGTGGTTCTCTGCGAGAAGGGCCACATCGCCGGCGAGCAATCCAGCCGCAACTGGGGCTGGTGCCGGCAGGCCAAGCGCGACCCGCGCGAATTCGAGCTGATCCGCGAGGCGCTGCGGCTGTGGCGCGGCATGGACGTCCATATCGGCGCCTCCACCGGCTTCACCACGACGGGCATCCTGTTCGCCGCCAATGACGCGAAGAAGGAAGCCTCCTTCGCCGATTGGGTAAGGGACGCCGCCGGCGCCGGCATTCATGCCGAGATGCTCTCTCGCGCCGCGTTGGCCCGGCATATGCCCGGCGATACCAAGCCGCCGCCGGCCGCGCTCTGGTGCGCCTCCGACGGACGCGCCGAACCGCAGCGGGCGGCGCCGGCAATCGCCGAGGCGGCGCGCAAGCGCGGTGCCATCATCCTCACCGATTGTGCGGTGCGCGGCGTCGAGACCGGCGGCGGACGGGTGATCGCCGCCATCACCGAGCGCGGGCGCATCACGACGTCGAATGTCGTGGTCGCCGGCGGGGCGTGGACGCGGCGCATCCTCGCCGATGTCGGCATCGACCTGCCGCAGCTGAAGGTGCGGGCCAGCGTGCTGCGCACCTCGCCGGTGCCGAACGGCCCGGCACCGGCGCTGTGGGACCATGATTTCGCCTTTCGGCGCCGGGAGGATGGCGGCTACACACTCGCCAATGGGCATGTGAACGTGGTGCCGATCGTGCCGGACAGTTTCCGCTTCGCCTTGCCCTTCCTCCCCGCGCTGCAGATGGAATTCGCCTCGCTGCGGCTGCGCCTCGGCCCGCGCTTTGTCACCGAATGGCGGGAGAGCGCGCGGCGCGCCTTTGACGAGCCTTCGGTCTATGAGGCAGCCCGGGCGCTCGACCCCGCGCCGGACAATGGCTATCTCCGGCAGGCCTTCGCCGCGCTGCAGCGGCGCTTTCCGGTCTTTGCCGGGGCGCGGATCGTGCAGAGCTGGGCCGGCTTCATCGATGCGACGCCCGACGCGGTGCCGGTGATCTCCCCTGTCGACACGGTGTCCGGCCTCATCGTGGCGACCGGCTTTTCCGGCCATGGCTTCGGCATCGGCCCGGGCGCCGGCCATCTGGTCGCCGATCTCGTCACCGGCGCCACGCCGATCGCCGACCCCGCGCCCTATCGCCTGTCGCGCTTCTTCGACGGTTCGCGCCCGCGCCCAATGGCGGGACTGTGAGCCCACCAGCCCGAGCGGAGACCTGAAATGGTCGAGACCCTTGCCCGCCGCCCCATGCCGCGCTCGCTCTACCGGGAAACCGCGCCGCCCGCGCCAGAGACCGCCGCGCTCGCCGGCGACACCACGGCGAAAGTCGTCATCGTCGGCGCCGGATTCACCGGCCTTTCCGCCGCGCTGCACCTCGCCGAGGCGGGCGCCGATGCGCTGGTGCTGGAGGCGAGCCAGATCGGCTGGGGGGCTTCCGGCCGCAATGGCGGGCAGGTCAATCCCGGGCTGAAATGGGAGCCGGACCAGCTGGAGCAGGCCTTCGGCGCCGATCTCGGCGGGAGGATGGTGCGGCTCGGCGA
The DNA here is from genome assembly GCA_000378025.1 of Xanthobacteraceae bacterium 501b. Classification (GTDB taxonomy): domain Bacteria; phylum Pseudomonadota; class Alphaproteobacteria; order Rhizobiales; family Xanthobacteraceae; genus Ancylobacter. Next base: position 4,269,639 of record KB899087.1, on the reverse strand, counting down.
TGAGGCGCCCGGCCTTGTCTTCGACCTCATCGCCCGTCACCGCATCGACTGCGCCCCCCGGCGCGGCGGCACGCTGCGCGCCGCCATCTCGGAGCGCGCCGCCAAGGGGGTGCGCGAGTTCCAGCGCCAATGGGCGGCGCGCGGCGCCGATGTGGTGATCAGCGAGGGCAAGGAGATGGCGCGCCTCACCGGCACCGGCTTCTATCCCCTCGGCGCCCATGACCGGCGCGGCGGCCAGGTGAATCCGCTCGCCTATTGCCGGGGCCTCGCCGGCGCGGCGATGGCGGCCGGCGCCCGCCTGTTCACCGACACCCCGGCCACGCGGCTGGCGCGCGTCGCCGGCGGCTGGGAGATCACGACGCCGAACGGCCTCGTGCGCGCCGAGCGGGTGATCCTCGCCACCAATGGCTATAGCGACGACCTCTGGCCCGGCCTGCGGCGCAGCGTCATCCCGGTCTATTCCTCGATCACCGCCACCGAACCGCTGCCGCCCGACCTCGCGGCGCCGATCCTGTCGAACGGCGTCGTGCTCTACGAGATGTCGGCCTCCTATGCCTATTACCGGCTGGATGACGCCGGCCGCTTTGTCATGGGCGGGCGCAGCGTGCTGCGGCCGGCCAGCGCTCGGCAGGATTTTCGCACGCTTGTCGATCACGCCACCCGGCTGTTCCCGGTGCTCAGGTCAGTGGAATGGACGCATCGCTGGAATGGGCAGGTCGCCGTCACCTGGGATCAGCTGCCGCATCTGCACGAGCCGGAGGCGGGGCTGACCATCGGGCTCGGCTATAATGGCCGGGGCGTCGCCATGGCCACCGCGACGGGCCGCATGCTCGCCCGCCACGCCGCCGGCGGCGGGCGGGAGGCGCTCGACCTCCCCGTTACCCGCATCAACCCGATCCTCGGCCATGCCGCCTGGCCGCTGGCGGTGAAGGCGCGGCTGAAATGGGACCGAGCGCGCGAGACCTTCGACCGCTGAAGCCTTTGACCGCTGACGGCGCTCCGCCGTCAGCCCCCGGTGCCGCGCAAGCGCTCCGAGCGGCGGCGCAGCAGTTCCAGCGTCAGCATCAACAGCGCGGCGAAGAAGACCAGCAGCGTGGCGGCGGCGGTGATCGTCGGTGAGATCTGCTCGCGAATGCCGGAGAACATCTGCCGCGGCAGGGTGCGCTGGTCCGGGCTGGCGAGGAACAGCGCCACCACGACCTCGTCCCAGGAGGTGACGAAGGCGAACAGCGCGCCTGAGGTGACGCCCGGGGCGATCAGCGGCAGGGTGATGGTGCGGAACGCCGTCCAGGGCGAGGCGCCGAGCGAGGCGGCGGCCCGGGTCAGCGTGCGGTCGAAGCCGGTCAGCGTCGCCGTCACGGTGATGACGACGAAGGGTGTGCCGAGAATCGCATGGGCGAGGATGAGGCCGAGATAGGTGTTGTTCAGCCCCACCGCCGCGAAGCCGAAGAACATCGCCACCGCCACGATCACGACAGGCACGATCATCGGCGAGATCAGGATCGACAGGATCAGCCCGGCAAAGGGCACGTTGCCGCGCGACAGGCCGAGCGCGGCGAGCGTGCCGAGCCCGGTGGCGATCAGCGTGGCGAAGAGCGCGACGATGCCGCTGTTCTGCAGCGCGATACGCCAGCGCTCATCGGTGAAGAAATCGATGTACCAGCGCAGGCTCAGCCCCGGCAGCGGATAGGTGAACCAGGGTTCGCTGGAGAAGGAGAGCGGCATGATCACCAGGATCGGGCCGATCAGGAACAGGAACACCAGGGCGCAGAACAGCGCGAAGACGAAATAGGACAGCTTCTCGCGCGGGGTCGCATAGGAGGGTGCCAGCATGTCGATCAGCCCAGCTTGACCTTGTCGATCCCGACAAGGCGGTTGAACAGCGCGTAGAGCGCCAGCGTGATCAGCAGCAGGATGGCGCCGAGCGCCGAGGCCTGCCCCCAGTTCATTTCGCGATTGGTGTAGAGCGCGACGAAATAGCTGACCATCTGGTCCTGCGGCCCGCCGACCAGCGCCGGGGTGATGTAGTAGCCCAGCGACAGGATGAAGGTGAGCAGGCAGCCGGCGCCGACGCCGGGCAGGGTCTGCGGCATGTAGACCGAGACGAAGGCGGTCAGCGGCCCGGCCCCCAGCGAGCGCGCCGCCCGCAGATGCGAGGGCGGAATCGACTTCATCACCGAATAGATCGGCAGGATGGTGAAGGGCAGCTGGATATGCGTCATCGCCAGCACCGTGCCGAAACGGTTGAAGATCAGCTGCACCCGTTCCGTGGTCAGGTTCAGCGCCAGCAGTATGTCGTTGAGCACGCCATTGCTCTGCAACAGCACGATCCACGCCGTGGTCCGCACCAGGATCGAGGTGGTGAAGGGCAGCAGCACCAGGATCATCAGCACATTGGCGTGGCGAGGGGGCAGGATCGCCAGCAGATGCGCCACGGGATAGCCGAGCACCAGCGTGGCCAGCGTCACCAGCAGGCTGATCCAGATGGTGCGGAAGAAGATGTCGACGAAGATCGACTGGTCGGCGAAATTGCGGCCCACCGCGCCTTGCGCGTCCTGGCGCAGATCGAGCGAGGTGAGGAGGTAATAGGGCGTGAACGTCGCCCCGGCCCGCTTCATGATCGCCCAGAACTCCACCGAGCCCCATTCGGGATCGGCGGCGAGGAACTTCTCCCGCCACGGCCCGCCGCCGCCGGCGTCGACCAGCCGGCCGGCTTTCAGAAAGCGCGAGCGGGCGCCGGGCACCTCGTAATTGATCCGCTTGCCGACCAGCGCGGTGGTGCGGTCCTTCTGCGTCTGCACCAGCTCGTCGGCGAAGGCCGCGAACACGTCCTCGCCCGGGGTCGCCTGGCCGTCCCATCCGTCCAACGCCGCGATGGTGCGGGGCATCGTCTCGCGCACCTCGGTATTCTCCACCGCGCGCACCAGCATCAGCCCGATCGGCAGGGCGAACACCGCCAGCACGAACAGCAGCAGCGGGGCGACGAGCGAGAAGGAGCGCGCGCGATTGACGCGCTCGGCGCGCCTGAGCTTGGTCTTGAGCGAGGTGCGGTCCACGTCGGGTCCGGCCTCGCCCGGCAGGGCGGCCACGGCCATGATGAAATCCCCCTCGGCTGGTGCCGCGCCGTCCGCCTCTGGAGATGGCGGCGCGATCGGTTTCCGGCCGGGACACCGAGAGCCCCGGCCGCTCTTTCCGGCCGCCCCCTTGAGGGCCGGCCGGTCGTCACACCCTGGCGCGCCGGGATGGTTTCCCCGGAGCGCGTGGGATCACTGGGCGATCCAGGTGTTGAAGCGCTTCAGCAGCTCTTCCTTGTTGTCGCCCCAGAAGACGGGATCGTTGGCGAGCGCGGTCTTGGCGTTCGCGGGCGCCGTCGGCAGGTCCTTGAGGATGTCGGGCGAGACCAGCGGGGTGGCGGCGAGCAGCGCCGGTCCATAGGAGATGTACTTGGTCTGCGCCGCCTGAGCCTCGGGGCTGGAGGCGAATTCGATGAACTTGTAGACCGCGTCGAGGTCCTTCACCCCCTTCGGGATCGACCACAGGTCATAGTCCATCAGCTGGCCGTCCCAGACGATCTTGAAGTTCTTCTTGTCCACCTTGTTGGCGTTGAAGATGCGCCCGTTCCAGGCGGTGGCCATCACCACTTCGCCGGAGGCGAGCAGCTGCGGCGGCTGGGCGCCGGCCTCCCACCACACGATGTCCTTCTTGATGGTGTCGAGCTTCTTGAAGGCGCGATCGACGCCTTCCTTGGTCTTCAGCGTCTCATAGACCTTGTCGGCGGGCACGCCGTCGGCCATCAGCGCGAATTCGAGATTGCCGAAGGGCGTCTTCTGCAGCGAGCGCTTGCCCGGCCACTTCTTGGTGTCGAACAGGCCGGCGATGGTGGTCGGGCCATCCTTAATCTTGTCGGCGTCATAGGCGTAGATGGTCGAATAGATGATGGTCGGGATGCCGCACTCGAAGGTCGACCCCTTCACGAAGGCGGCCTCGCCACCGAACTTGGAATAGTCGATCGGGGTGAGGAAGCCCTCGTCACAGCCCTGCTGGGCGGTGGCGGCATCGACATCGACGGCGTCCCAGGTGGTGTTGCCGGATTCGACCATGGCGCGGATGCGCGCGGCTTCGCCGTTATACTCTTCCTGGACGATCTTGGTGCCGGTCTTGGCGGTGTAGGGCTTGTAATAGGCCTCGTCCTGGCTGGTCTGGTAGGCGCCGCCCCAGGAGGTGATGGTGAGGCTGTCCGCCGCGACGGCGGCGCCGCAGGTCGCCGAAAGGGCGAGCGCGGAAAGGGTCATCTTCAGCGACTTCATCTGCATAGTCATTCCCTTTGGATCGGTTGGCGGGAGGCGTCGGGGAGCAGGCGTCGGGGGAGCAGGGTCGGGGGAGCAGGCGTCAGGCCGCGTCGAGGGCGCGGCAGTCCTGCGCGCGCCATCCCAGCGGTATGCGGGAGCCGACAGCGAAGACCGGCCGGTCCTCGACATTGCCGACCTTCACGACCACATCGGCGCCGCTGTCGAGCACGCAGCGCACGCGCACATGGTCGCCGAGGTAGATCATCTCGGCGACCACGGCCTCGAAATGGTTGTCGAGCGGGCCCCCGGGCGGGGCGATCTTGACCCGCTCTGGACGGATGGAGAGCAGGCAGTCCTCGCCCACCCGCGCCGCATCGGTGAGGGTGGCGGTGACGACATCGCCATTGGCGAGCACCACCGAGCACAGCGTGCCGTTCGCCGCCTCGATGCGGCCGGGCAGGCGGTTATTCTCGCCGATGAACTGGGCGACGAAGGAATTGGCCGGGCTTTCATACAGCTCGGCCGGCGGGGCGACCTGCTGGATGATGCCGGCATTGAACACGGCGACGCGGTCCGACATGGTCAGCGCCTCGCTCTGGTCGTGGGTGACATAGACCACGGTGATCCCCAGGCGCTCATGCAGATGGCGGATCTCCATCTGCATGTGCTCGCGCAGCTGCTTGTCGAGCGCGCCGAGCGGCTCGTCCATCAGCACCAGCTTCGGCTCGAACACCAGCGCCCGGGCGAGGGCGACGCGCTGCTGCTGGCCGCCGGAGAGCTGGCCCGGCATGCGCGCGGCGAAGCTGCCCAGATGCACCATGTCGAGCGCCTTGGCGACGCGTTCAGCGATCTCTGCCTTCGGCAGACCCCGCACCTTCAGGGGATAGCCGACATTCTGCGCCACGCTCATATGCGGAAACAGCGCGTAATTCTGGAACACCATGCCGATATTGCGCTTCTCGGGCGGCAGGGAGTCGATGCGGGCGCCGTCGAGCATGATGTCGCCCGAGGTCGGCGTCTCGAAGCCGGCGAGCATCATCAGCGTCGTGGTCTTGCCCGAGCCGGAGGGGCCCAGCATGGTGAGGAACTCGCCGCGGCGGATGCGCAGGCTGAGGTCCTTCACGACCAGAACCTCGCCGTCATAGCTCTTCTGCACGCCGGCGAACTCGACGAAACTCTCGCTGGCACTTACCGGAAGCTTCATGTTTCCTCCTCAGACATGCCGGGGATGGGCCGGGGACGACGACGTCCCGCCACATCCCGCGGCTTTCCGCCCCCTCGCTTCCGCAAACCGCATGCCAAGCCGCGCCAAGCGTGCCGCCCGACCAGCCCAGACCTTTGGAAAATCTTTTTATTTCAATGAGTTGATCTTCTGATTTCGGCTTATTGCGGGAGAGCAAACCCCGCGCGCAGGCACGAAAGCGCGGCGACGGCGGCGCGCGGGCCGGGGTGGGTCTGGCCCACCAGCGGGCGCCGGCCGCCGGCACTGATCAATAAGTAGGCGCGCCCGTTTCGGAAGCTTTCGGCAGGAAGATACCGCACGGGCGCACCATTTCAGCCACCTCCCCGCGCTCGACGGAAAGCGCGTTCCGCCGCCAGGGTCGGAGACGATGCGCCAGGGGACATGCTTGAACCGTCATTCCCGCTGAATGCACGCGACGATCGCCTAAGCCGGCGGCGGCGGCCAGGAAGAATGACCCATTTCGATGCGCCCCCCGGCTCATCGCAGAAGGTGGACGCGCAAACGCAAACGGCCCGACCGCAGGCGCGGTCGGGCCGTGGCGACGGCGGCGGTTTGCGGCGGCGGCTCAGAGCAGCGATTTGGCGAGCAGCATGTGGACGCCCTTATTGCCGTCCACCATCTGCGTCACGCGCAGGTTTCCGGCCAGCGAGCACAGCATATAGGCCTGGTTGCGCGAGAGATTGGTGCGCTCGCACACATGCTTGACCATTTCGCGCGTCGCCTGCTTGGCGGCGTCGTCCAGATCCTCGTCGAGGCCGATCGACATCAGATGCGTGGCGCTCTCGGCGAAGGGCCAGTCGAGCCGCATGTCCTTGCGCAGGGTGAGGCGGAACGTGCCGGTGACGCCGGTTTCCAGCGCGGTGATGCACACCTCGCCATCGCCCTGCACGCCATGCCCGTCGCCGGCGAAGAACAGCGCGCCCTCGTTGAAAACAGGCAGATACAGCGTGGTGCCGGCGCGCAGTTCCTTATTGTCCATGTTGCCGCCGAAGGCGCGCGGCACCGGCGAGCCGCAGCGGCCCCAGGCCGGCGGCGGCGCGGTGGCGATGATGCCGAAGAACGGGTCGAGCGGAATTTCCGTGCCCCACGGCATCACGCAGACATTCTTGGCGTGATCGACCACGGGATGGATGGTCTCGTAATCGGTGAACTCGTCCGGCAGCGTGCCGAGCAGCGGCAGGATGGAGACGAAGCCCCAGTCCTGGCGCACCTTCACGTCGAGAATGTCGACCTGCAGCGTGTCGCCGGGCTGCGCGCCCTGCACATAGACCGGGCCGGTGATGAAATGCGGCCCCGGCCCGGGCGGCAGCGCGTCGAGCGCGGCCATGTAGTCGGCCGGAACCGGCAAATTGTCCGGCAGCGTCTCCTTGCCGCCGGCGGGGAAGGAGTGCAGCGTCACCACATCGCCGGAGGCCACCTCCAGCACCGGGGGCGTGGTGCTGTCGAGATAGCCCAACACCATGTTTTCCGGCGTGGCGGGGATTTCGAAGCGGCGCGACATGGGAAGCTCCTGGGAATCGGCTGGGATAGGGGTTCAGACGGCGATGAAGCGGGAGAGGTGGTCGCGCGTCATCGTCTCGGCACGGCCGGCCTCGACCACCGTGCCGCGCGAGAGGATGATGAAAGCGTCGGCGGTGTCGATGGCGAAGTCGAGATATTGCTCGACCAGCAGGATCGACAGCCGCCCCTTCAGCGCCCGCAGTACCTCGCCGATCAGGGCGACGATGTTGGGCTGGATGCCTTCCGTCGGCTCGTCGAGGATCAGCAGCCGGGGCTGGGTGACGAGCGCGCGGGCCAGCGCCAGCTGCTGCTGCTGCCCGCCCGAAAGCGCGCCGCCGGGCCGCTTCCACATCTCGCGCAGCACCGGGAACAGCTCGACCGCCTCGTCCATCGCCGGCGTGCCATAGGTGCCGTGCGCGCGGGCGGCGGCCTCGACATTCTCGCCCACCGTCAGTTCGGAGAAGATCTCGCGCCCCTGCGGCACATAGGCGAGGCCGGCGCGGGAGCGCCGGTGCGGCGACCAGCCGGAAGCATCGGCCCCGTCAATCATCACCCGCCCCCCGCTCGGGGCCAGCAGACCCATCAGGCATTTGAGCAGCGTCGACTTCCCCGCCCCGTTGCGGCCGAGCACGGCGAGGCATTCGCCCGGCGCGATCTCGAAGCCAATGTGGCGCAGCACCTGCGCCGAGCCGTAATGCTGATCGAGGCCTTCCACGGCAAACTGCATGCTCATCGCCCCAAATAGACCTCGACCACCGCCGCGTCGGCGCGAACATGGGCCATCGAGCCCTCGAACAGTGTGCGGCCTTCATGCAGCACCGTGACGCGATCGGCGATGCGCTCGACGAAGTCCATGTCGTGCTCGACCACCACAATGGCGCGGTCCGGCCGCTTGAGCGCACGCACCAGCGCCGCCGTGCGCTCGGTTTCCTCATCGGTGAGGCCGGCAACGGGCTCGTCCAGCATCAGCACCTTGGGGTCGGAGGCCAGCACCATGCCGATCTCAAGCCATTGCTTCTGGCCATGGCTGAGTTCGCCGGCGAGGCGGTGGGACTGGTCAACGAGACCCACCGTCTCCAGCACCTCGCCAATGCGGTCCTCCAGCGCGGGGGCGTCGAGCCGGGCGCGGAAGCCGACATCGGCGCCGATGGCGATATGCTGACGCACGCTCAACCCCTCGAAAACGCTCGGCTTTTGGAACTTACGCCGCAGGCCGGCGCGGGCGATGGCGGCTTCGCTGAGGCCCGTGAGATCAATGGCGCCATCGAACAGCACCCGCCCCTGCTTCGGCCGGGTGATGCCGGAGATGACGTCGAGCAGCGTGGTCTTGCCGGCACCGTTCGGGCCGATGATGGCGCGCACCTCGCCATAATCGATCGCGAGCGAGAGGTCGTCGAGGGCGCGGAAGCTGCCGAAGCGGACGGTGAGGCCGTCGACCAGAAGCGCGGTCAGGCTCATGGCCGCGCCTCGCCCATGTCGGCGGCCAGGCGCTTCGCCCCCATCGGGCGCACCAGCTTGAATTTCGCGAGGTCCATCAAGCCGTTGGGGAAGACCAGCACCACCAGCACGATCAGCCCGGAGAGGATGAACGGCCAGATCTCAGGCGCGGCGAAGGACAGCCAGAACTTCACCGCATTGACCAGCAGCGCGCCGATCACCGCCCCCACCAGATGGCCGCGCCCGCCGATCGCCACCCACACCGCGATTTCCAGCGACAATTCGGGCGAGAGCACGCGCGGATTGATGATGCCAACCTGCGGCACATAGAGCATGCCCGCCAGCATGGCGATGAGAGCGGAGAGGCACCAGACGATGAGCTTGAGCCGCAGCGTCTCGTAACCCATTGTTCGCAAGCGCGTTTCGTCGTCGCGCGTCGCCAGCATCAGCGCGCCGAAACGGCTCCTCACCAGCCAGTTGCAGCCGGCCAATACCCCCGCCAGCACCAGCAGCGAGGCGACGGCCAGGGCGGTGATCATGCCTGACGTGCCCATTGGCCAGCCGAACAGGACCGTGAATCCGGTCATGCCATTATTGCCGCCGAAGCCGGTGTCGTTGCGGAACATCAGCAGCATGGCGACATAGACCAGCGCCTGGGTGATGATGGCGAAATACACGCCGCCGACCCGCGAGCGGAAGGAGACGTAGCCGAAAAGCCCGGAGATCAGCGTGGTTATCACCACGGCGGCGGCCAGTGCATAGGGGAAGAACTCGAATCCGTCCCAATAAAACGGGAACTCCTTCCAGCCCATGAACTGCAGGAAATCCGGCACCGTACCGGTGATTTCAAAGGAATGCTTGAGCAGATACATCGCCATGAGGTAGCCACCGAGTGCGAAGAACAGCCCGTGGCCGAGCGACAAGATGCCGAGATAGCCCCAGATCAGGTCGAGCGAAATCGCCAGAACGGCGAAGGCGGCGAGCTGGCCGATGGCGTTGGCGAGGTAGCGCGACAGCGCGAACTCGGTTCCGGCCAGTCCCGCCATGAGCAGAGCGGCGAGGACGATGAGTGCAATGAGGTGGACGATCGGTGCAGTGTGGGTAATCCGGCCGAAGCGGTTCATTTGCGGCGCCCCTTCACGGCGAACAGGCCCTCGGGCCGCCATTGCAGGAAGGCGATGATCATCAACAGCACGATCACCTTCGCCGCCACCGCGCCCCAGAGCGGCTCGATCAGCACATTGATCTGGCCGATGCCCAAGGCGGCCACCACCGTGCCGGCAATGGTGCCGACCCCGCCGAGCACCACCACCATGAAGGCGTCGATGATGAAGTTCTGGCCCATTTGCGGGTTCACCGAATAGATCGGCGACAGCGCCAGCCCGGCCAGCCCGGCCAGCCCAGAGCCGAGGCCGAACGCCATCATGTCCACCCGCCGTGTCGGGATGCCGATGCAGGCGGCCATGTCGCGATTCTGCGTCACCGCGCGGATGTTGAGCCCGAACGGGGTGCGCCGCACCAGCCCCCAGGTCAGCGCCAGCGTCACCACGGCGAAGGCAATGGCGAACATGCGGTTCCAGGTGAAGATGAAGTCGCCGATAACAGGCACGCCGCCGGTGACATAGAACGGCGTCTCGAACTGCAGATTCTGGGTGCCGAACACCACGCGCACCAGGTTCATCAGAAACAGGCTCACCGCCCAGGTGGCGAGCAGGCTCATCAGCGGGCGCTTGTAGAGGTGGCGCAACAGGCTCGCTTCCAGCGCGATGCCGATGGCGGCGGTCACAACGAAGGCGATGGGGATGGCGAGCACCAGATACCAGTCGAGCAGCGAGGGGGCGACGACGCGCAGCCCCTGCTGCACCAGCCAGGTGACATAGGCGCCGATCATGATCAGCTCGCCCTGGGCGAGATTGATGACGCCCATCAGCCCGAAGATGATGGCCAGCCCGATCGCCGCCATGAACAGGATGGAGGCGAAGCTCAGCCCGTTATAGGCCGTCGCCAGCACGTCGCCGACGGCGATGCCGCGCCCGATGCGTGCGGTGGCCTCATCCACCGCCGCGCGGAATTCCGGGCTGGCGGCATAGGCGGGATCGGCGGTGAGGGCGGAAACCTGCGTCAGCGCGCGCCGGCTCGGATTGTCGGCGATGCGCGCCAGCGCCCTTATGCGGGCAGCCGGGTCGGCGGCAGTGAGCGCGGCGGTCTGGGCGAGGGTCTCGATGTCAGCCTTCAGCCCGGCATCGGGCTCCGAGGCGGCGGCGGCGTCGAGCAGCCCTTCCGGAATCAGCGCCGGGCGGCGCTCCAGCGTCTTCAGCGCCGCCGCGCGCTGGGCGGCTTCGGGGGCCGCGCGCAGGGCCAGCGCCGCGTCGACCTGTTCATAGGTGGCACGGTTCTTCAGGCTGAGAACCGGGGTGCGCGGCTCCCCCGCCGCCGCGCGCGGGGCGCGGGTGACAGCATCGAGACCGCTCTCGGTCAGCACCGCGCCGGCGTCGTCGCAGGCGAGCTTGCGGTCGATCACCGCGCGGGCGAGCGGCACGGCGAAGGCGCGGTCGGCCGCATCGCCGGACATGGCGAGGCCGGTGAGCACGGCAGCCGCCTCGCCCATCGCGCCGGCATTGCCGCACAGATTGGCGATGAGGCCGGCGCGGTCGAGCCCCTGCGCCCGCGCCGTGGGGGCGGCCAACAGCGCGGCCAGCAAGCCAGCAACAACGACGGTGAGACGTGTCAGATTCATCGGGCACTCAAGGCGGCACAGGGCGGTGGAAGGCCATGCGCGGCGGGTGAAAGAGGAGTGGCGGTCGTGGGGCTAAGAAGACCGTCATGCCCGGGCTTGGCCCGGGCATCCACGTTTTGCGGCAAAGAGAAGTCGTGGATCCCCGGGTCAAGCCCGGGGATGACGTGGTGACAACAGGCCGGCGATGACGGGGCGGCGGATTACGGAACGCCGCGCCGTCATCAGCCCGCCCGCTCAGCCATAGGGGCTGAAGGGCACGGGCTTGGGCGTATCCTTGGACTGCCAGAGAATGTCGAAGCCCTGTTTGTCGTTGACCGAGCCGATGAACACGCCGCGGGCGACATAGTTGTTTTCGCCGGTCATCGAGATCTTGTAACCCGACGGGCAATCGAAGGTGAGGCCGGCAAAGGCCTTGGACACTTCCGGCACGTCGAAGGAACCGGCCTTCGCCGCCGCCATCGCCCACAGATGCACCGAGTCATAGGCCGACACCATCGGGTCGATCGACACCGTGCCGGAGAACGGCACGTTCTTGGCCTTCACATAGGCGGCCCAGTTCTTCAGGAACGCCTCGTTTGCCGGGCCCTTGGCGTTCTGCAGATAGGCCCAGCAATTGAGGTGGCCGACCAGCTTGGCGGTGTCGAGGCCTTCAAGGTCGGCCTCCACCATGTCGAGGCCGAGCACCGGAATATCGGTGGCGAGAATGCCCTGATTGGCGAATTCGCGCATGAAATCCGGGATCGAATTGCCGACCACGGTGAGGATGACCACTGGCTGGCCGCCGCCCTCGTCGGCGAAGGCGCGGATCTGGTTAACCAGGGTCTGGAAGTTGGTGAAGCCGAAGGGGACATACTCCTCCTTCCAGGCGCTCTCCTTGATGCCCTTGGATTTGAAGTAGCCCTTGAGCTGCTTGTTGATGGTGCGCGGCCACACATAGTCCGAGCCGAGCATGAAGAAGCGCTTGGCCGAGACGCCTTCCTCGCCCATCAGATAATCCACCGCCGGCAGCACCGAGCTGGCCGGGGGCGAGTTCACATAGACGACGTTCTTCGAGTTCTCGTCGCCCTCGAAATGCAGGGGGTAGTACAGCAGGCCGTTCTCCTGCTCGACGACCGGCAGCACGGTCTTGCGCGACACCGAGGTCCAGCAGCCGAACAAAGCGGAGACCTTCTCCTGCTGCAGCATCTGCTTGGCGGACTGGGCATAGAGCGGCCAGTCGGAGGCGGGATCGGAAACCAGCACGTCGATGGTGCGCCCGTTCACGCCGCCCTTGGCGTTGATCTCGTCGGCGGCCATCTTGACCACATAGTTCAGCCGGCCTTCGAGATTGGCCATGGTGCCGGAGGAGGAGAACAGGCAGCCGAGCTTGACCGGGCCGGACTGCGCCTGCGCGTTGCGCAGGAAGGCGGGGGCACTGAGCGGGGAGGCCAGCCCGACGGCGGCAAGGCCGCTGGCCTGGAGGAGAGAACGCCGCGTGATATTGACCATGGACCACACCTCAACGGTTCGGAAGGTGGGCGGATTGTGTTGAGGCCGGGCGCGGGCGCAACTTCATATAATGTTCAGCCCTGCCCAAAGCGGCGCCAGAGCACGGCCCTGACGCGGCTTTCTGGCAGGATTGCCAGAAATACCGCGCACCAGTGGAGCCGGGGCCCGGCGGACGCCGCGCGGGACCGAACGGGCCGGCGCCCCGGGCGGGCTTGGCGGGCGGGCTTGGCGGGCGGGCGCGGCAAGGTGCGGCGCCGGCCCGGCGGAGACGCTCAAGAAAGTGCATTCACCTCGGCGGGTCGTGGGTCTATAGTGCTGCTCACGAGAAGCGCACGCTGAAATTATGTGCGCCAACTGACGCGGGCCGCAGGGGCGGGGGGTCCGGCGCGCGTCAGCTGATCGCGACGATCTATCCGTGTCCGAACCCTGAGGACGAGCCGATGCGACGTTCGCAGTTCACCGACAACGAGATCCTCCACCTCATCCGCGAGGCCGATGCCGGCGTGTCGATCCCCGAGATCTGCCGCACCGCGCAGGTGTCGCTGCGCACCTTCTACCGCTGGCGGCGGCGCTTCGGCGGGCTGGACCAGGCGGCGGTGGCGCAGATGAAGGAATTGCAGGCGGAGAACCGCCGGCTGAAATCGCTGCTGGCCGGCCTGTCGCGCCAGCAGCGCCCCGCCGCCGGCGGCGAGGCCGGCTATCCCGGAGACGCGCGCCTGCAGCCGGCCCGCGCCTCGGCACTGGCGGCGGAGCGCTGCGGCGGCGCCGTGGTCGGCCGCTTCGCCTCGGTGCGGGTAACGCGCTGAACGCGCCGCATCCGCGCTAGCCCTCGCGACCGCGCGCCTTCGCGTGGAAGATAAGCCGGTTGCACACCAGGATCGCCAGCAGCGAGCCGACGCCCACTAAGGTGAAGATGGCGTTGACCGAGGGGGTGAAGCCGAAGCGCATCTGGTTCCACACCCAGATCGGCAGGGTGGGCGAGGTGCCGGCGAGAAACAGCGTCACCATCACATCGTCGGCCGACAGAGTGAAGCCGAGCAGCGCCCCGCCGATGATCGCGCCCCTGATCGAGGGGAACAGCACATGGACGAAGCTCTGCCAGTGATTGGCGCCCGAATCCATCGAGGCTTCCAGGAGCGCCCCGTCCAGCCGGCGCAGCCGGGCGAGGATGATCATCAGCATCACAGGCATGACGAAGCTCGCCTGGCCGATGACGATGCGCCCGACGCCGGAGGGAATCTGCGCCAGCTGCGTCGCCAGCACCATGACGATGCCGAGCACCACGCCGGGAATCGCCACCGGCACCGCCAGCGCGAACTCGAAGAAGCGCGCCCGCCGCACCCTTCCATAATGCAGCGCGAAGGCGAAGCCGGTCGCCGCCACGCCCGAGACCAGCACGACAAGGAAGCCGACCATGAGGCTGCGCCGCACCGCCTCCAGCATCGGCTGGTTGCCCGCCAGCTCGGCATACCAGCGCAGCGTCGCCCCGCTGAGCGGAAAGGCCTGCACGGTGGAATCGTTGAACGACATCAGCACCATGATGGCGAGCGGGGCATAGAGGAAGAGATAGGGCAGCGCGAACAGCATCCTTCCCCCCGCCCGCCGCAGGCGCTGGCCGGAGGTGAGCCGGCGCGACGCCACCGGGGGACGGGCGCCCTCGTCGCCGGTCAGCACGCCGCGCGTCTGCCCCGCCCACAGCACCAGCGCCAGGATGAGGCCGACGCTGAGCATCAGGCACACCGCGATCGCCGCGCCATAGGGCCAGTTATTGGCGATGCCGAACTGCGAGGCGATCACCATGCCGATCATGGTGCCATCAATGCCGCCGACCATGGAGGGGGTGACGTAGTCGCCGACCGTCATCAGGAAGGCGAGCGAAAAGCCGATGGCGACGCTGGGCCGCGAGAGCGGCCACACCACATGGCGGAAGGTCTGCCAGGCGGAGGCGCCGCTGTCCTGCGAGGCCTCGATCAGCGCGTGCGGAATCTTCTCCAGCGCGGTGAAGATGGCGATGAAGCAGAACGGGATCGAGATGTAGGTGTAGGTGAGCAGCACCGAGAAGCCGGTATAGAGAAACGCCTCGCTCGGCTGGTCGAGCAGGCCGCTGCCGACCAGCGCCGAGTTCAATATGCCGTTCTGGCCCAGAATCATCCGCCAGGCGAAGACCCGCATCAACAGGCTGATCCACAGCGGGATGATGACCAGCAGCACCAGCACCGAGCGGTTCTTCTGCACCACGCGGGCGGCGTAATAAGCCATGGGATAGGCGATGAGGCAGCCGAGGGCGGCCGCGCCGAAGCTGGTGGCCAGGGTCTTCACCAGCAGGAACTGGAAGCTCGCCGACTTCCAAAGCCTCAGATAGCTGGCAAAGGAAGGGTCGAAGACGATGAAGCCGTTGGAGGTGCGCAGGAAGCTGGTGCCGATCAGCAGCAGGTTCGGCACCAGCACGAGGGCGATGAACCAGGCATAGACCGGCCAGCCGAGCACGCTGATCCGGTGGAAGCGCACGGGGCGGGCGGGGGCAAGCGACATGTCGGAGGCGAGATCAGCCATGGAACACCGTTGCCTGGCCGGGGTCGAACATCACCCGCACCGGGCGGCCGGGACGATAGCCCTCGCCGCCCAGAGTGGGCACGGCGGCGATGATGTTGTGGTCGCCGCAGCGCACATTCACCTCCAGCGCATTGCCGAGGAACAGCACGTCCTCGACCACGCCCTCGATGGCGCAGGCCTCGTCGGCGGGATGGCCCGCGGGGGTGCCGGCATCGGCGAGCCGCACGCATTCAAACCGGATCGCCATCCGCGCCGGGCCGGAGCGCGGCACCATTACCCCCTTCAGCGCCCGCCCGCCGAGCAGGGCGGTGAGGCTGCCCTCATGCGGCGCCGCCTCGATCGGCAGCAAATTGGAACGGCCGACGAACTGGGCGACGAATTCGGAGGCCGGGTCGAAATAGATCTCGCGCGGCGTGCCGAGCTGGGCAATGCGCCCCTCGCTCATCACAGCCACCCGGTCGGACATGGACAGCGCCTCGCCCTGGTCGTGGGTGACATAGACAAAGGCGATGCCGAGCTCGCGCTGCAGAGAAACCAGCATGTGCTGCATCTGCTGGCGCAGGCGCAGGTCGAGCGCGCCCAGCGGCTCGTCGAGCAGCAGCACGCGCGGACGGCAGACAATGGCGCGGGCCAGCGCCACCCGCTGGCGCTGGCCGCCGGAGAGCTGGTGCGGCAGCCGGGTAGTGAAATCGCCCATGCTGACGAGGGCAAGGCAGTCGCGCGCCTTGGCAAGGCGCTCGGCCTTTCGCGCCCCGGCCATGCGCAGGGGATAGGCGACGTTTTCCAGCACGCTCATATGCGGGAACAGCGCATAGGACTGGAACACGGTGCGCACATCGCGCCGGAAGGGCGGCACATCGGTGATGTCGGCCCCGTCCATCAGCACGCGCCCGATATCGGGGCGCTCAAAGCCGGCGATCATGCGCAGCAGCGTGGTTTTTCCCGAGCCGCTCGGCCCGAGGATGGAGAAGAACTCGCCCGGCGCCACGGTGAAGGAAATCCGGTCGAGCGCCGGCCGGGCCGCCCCGTCATAGGTCTTGTCGATGCCGGCGAGCGTCAGGATCGCCTGCGAAGTCTTCGCCATCTCTCGTGCTCCGCGTTGCGGGGTCAGCAGGTGCGCGTCAGAGCGTGCCGGCCTTGAAGTCGTTCCAGATCTGCAGCCGCCGCTCGAAATCTTCCGGCTTCTGCAGGATGACCAGCTTTTCCCAGAAATCGCCGGCCTGCGAATCGGGAATGTTGGTGCGCTTGAGCGTCGCTTCGCTCACGCCGCCGGCCTTGGCCTCGCTGAGATCCAGCACGCCATTATTGGTCGAGGCCTCGATGAAGCGCGCCTGCCACTTGGTGGAGAGATTGTCGTTGATGAACTTGTAGACGATGTCGCGGTCGCCCTTCTTCGAGACGCCGGTGCAGTCGATCCAGGTGGGCGTGCCTTCCTTCGGCAGCGCATAGGCGAAGTTCTTGCCCTTGTCCTGCAGCGAGGTGACGACCGCGATGTTCTGGCAATAGCCGAGCAGCGCCTCGCCGGCGGCATAGATGGTGACGGCATCGTCGAAGCCGCGGGCGATGGTGCGGATCTGCGGCCGCAGCGTGCGCAGCGCCTCCTCGCAGGCGGCGAAATCGGCGTCGGTCAGGTTGAACGGGTCCTTGGCGCCAACCGCGAGCGCGATCATCGGAAAGCAGATGGTGCAATCGTCGAAGATGTTGACCTTGCCGCGATATTTCGGGTCCCACAGCGCCTTCCAGCTGTCCGGCGCGGGCATGGCGTCGGCATTGTACATCAGCGGCTGGGTGCCCCAGTTGTAGGGCACGGCGACCACCTCGCCGCCGACATCGGTGTATTTCTTCCAGTCGAGATTGGGGGTGATGTTCTTGATGTTCGGCACCTTGGCGGTGTCGAACGGCACGATCAGCCCGGCTTCCTTGAAGCGCGGCAGTGAGCCGGTTTCGATATACATCACGTCCGGCTGCACCGCGCCGGAGAAGGGCTGCGAGAACAGCTCGTCGACCGAGCCGATGACGACCGGCTTCACCTCGACGCCATTGGCCTCGCCCCATTCCTTGCACCAGGCGGGGTCGTGATAGGTCTCCCAGGTCAGCAGCACGATCGGCTCCTGCGCATAGGCCCGGCTGAGAACGCCGGGGGCGGCGAGCGTGGCGGCGGCCGCGCCCATGCCCTTCAGGACGCCGCGCCGCGAGGGCGCCCAATCTCCAGTATGGAAGGTCATTTTTTTCCCCTGTGTTCGGCCTTTCCGGCCGACACCCGGTTCGGCAACTCTCGTGCCATCCGGATTTGTCCCGATATTGAAAGATGATTTCAACACTTCTTGTGGTCTTTGACGGATGATTTGAAGCTTAAATCAGGCGTCCTCGCGCGTGTTGCTGGCTTTTCGGGACGAAATACCACTCACTCGTGCGACAGTGTCGCATCGCGGCGCAGCCGTGAGACAGGATCGCGCGACGGCGACGCTGTTTCAAGGATGAGCCGGCCGCTGTCGCAGAGGCGCGACAGAGGGGGCGCGACAGCGGGCGCGCGAGCGGGGGAGGTTCAGGGGGTGATGCGGTAGCGCTGCAGCTTGCGGTACAGGGTGGCGCGGCTCAGCTGCAGCGCGCTTGCGGCCGCCTTCACATTGCCGCCGCAGCGCGCCAGCGTGGCGACGATGGCCTCGCGCTCGGCGCTGGCAATGGCGTGGCGGGCGCTGCCGGCCTCGGCCGCTTCCACCTCGGCGGGGCCCCCCTCCCGGCCGCCCTCCCCTGCCCCGCCCGGCAGCCCGAAGGCGGCCGTCGCCGGCAGCACCGGGCGCGCGGCAAGGCCCGCAGCCGGGAAGGCCGGGCGGATGGCGATGTCGTCGGGGCCGAGCACCGTGCCCTCGCACAGATGGACGGCGCGGTTGAGCGCGTGGCGCAGCTCGCGCACATTGCCCGGCCAGTCATGCGCCATGAGCAGGGCAAGCGCATCCGGCGACAGTGCGAGCCCGCGCCCGGCATCGAGGCTGGCCAGCACCTGTTCGATCAGCGCCCGCCGGTCGCTACGCGCGCGCAAGGCGGGAATGTCGATCACCGCGCCGGCGAGCCGGTAATACAGGTCCTGGCGAAACTGGCCGCGCGCGACCCGCGCTTCGAGGTTCTGGTTGGTGGCGGCGATCACCTGCAAATCGACCCGGCGCGGCTTGCCCGTGCCCAGCGGCGTGACCTCGCCGGATTCGAGCACATGCAGCAGCCTTGTCTGCTGGCTCACCGGCATGTCGCCGATCTCGTCGAGGAACAGCGTGCCGCCATCGGCCTCCACCAGCCGGCCGGGGCTGCCCTCGCGCCGGGCGCCGGTGAAGGCGCCGCTGCCATAGCCGAACAATTCGCTGTCGATCAGCGTGTCCGGCACGGAAGCGCAGTTGAAGGCGACGAAGGGCGCGGCCCGGCGCGGGCTTTCCTCATGGATGGCGCGGGCGAAGGCGTCCTTGCCGACCCCGGTTTCGCCGAGCAGCAGGATCGGCAGCGAGCCGCCGAGCACCCGCCGCACGAGGCGCACATTGGCCGCCATGCGGGCATCGCCGCCGGCGCAGTCGTCGAGGGTGAGCACGCGCGGCGCCGCGCGGGGTGGCAGCGCCGCCGGCGCCGGGCGCGGGCGGGCCTCGCCGGCCGGCGGGGCGACGTCCGGGGCGGCGGTGAAGCGCGGGCCGGCGCCGGCCGTCGTCGCCGCCGGTTCCAGCGGCCCGCTGAGCGAGACCGAGATGGCATCGCCGCCCTTCTGCAGATGCAGCGTCAGCTCGGTGCCGCCGAGCCGGGACAGGTCGGCCAGGCGGTGGTCGCGCTCGAACACCGCCCACAGGCTGCGCACGCGGGCGAGCTGGATGCGGTCGCGCAGCATGTCGCGGGCGGCGTGGTTGAGGCCGACCAGCTGGAAATCGCCATCCACCGCGATCAGCCCGTGGTCGACGGCGCCGATGGCGAATTTCAGGATGAAGCAGCGGCGGAAGGCCTGGCGGAACATGCGCTCGCCGATGCGGTCGGCGAGGCTGGAGGACAGGCCGAGCACCACTTTCAGCGTCTCGCGCTGCAATTCGGGATTGCGGATCGAGATGTTGATGGCGCCGATCAGCTCGGCATCCGGGCCGAACAGCGGCGCGCTGGCGCAGGACAGGGCGGAGAATTCGTAGAAGAAATGGTCATTGGTGAGCACCCCCACCGGCCGGCGCTCGACCAGGCAGGTGCCGATGGCATTGGTGCCGGCGGAGGGCTCGGCCCAGGCGGTGCCGGGCCGCTCAACCTCGCTGTAATAGTCGGGGTGGTAGTTGGCGCGCTCGGTGATGATGTAGCCATCGACATTGCCGAGGCTGATCGAGAAGCCGGACACCGAGACCGCGCCGAACAGGGCGTCGATCTCCGGGCGGGCATAGTGGATCAGCTCATCATTGGCCTCGCATTGCCGCTTCAGCTCGGCATCGCTCACCGCCTCGATGCGGAACTTGGCGCCGGGATCGAAGCGGTAGCCATCCATACAGCGGCGCCAGGAGGCGGCCATGCTGTCGGCGGCGCGGGGCACCTGGAAATCGCCGGCGGCAGGCGCAAGCTGGTTGGCGCTCGTCACGATGCGCGCGACATGGCTGCGCAGATCCAGCATCGCGGTCTCCGGTTCCGCCCCAACGCTTAAATTGTGCGCAGCACAAAGTTTAATCGTCAACCCGCTTCCTCCTCGCTCGGCGCGGAAACGAAAAAGGGGCCAGCAGTGCCGGCCCCTTCGTTCAGGCGAACAGCATGCGCAGATGGTCGTTGAGGAACACCCCGTCGGGGTCCATCTCCCGGCGCAGGCGCTTGAAGGCGTCGTATTTCGGGTAGAGCCGCTCCAGCCGCTCCGGCGTCATGAAATGGTGCTTGCCCCAATGCGGACGCCCGTCATAGCGGTCGAGAATGGCATCGGCGTCGCGCAGCATGGCCCAGCTCGCCTCCTCCAGCGGGCCGGAAATGGACAGCGCATAGCCGTCGCGCTCGGAATAGGCGGAGAGATAGGTGTCGTCGCCCTTCACCGCCCGGCATTCGACGGGGTAGATGGCCTGCGGGTACTTCGTCTGGAACATGTGCCGCACTTCGGCGAAACACTCCTCGAAGCGGCCGAACGGCACGGCGTATTCGATCTCGCGGAAGTTGGGCACATAGTCGTTGGGGTAGATGATGGAGGAATGGTCGAACTCCTCCCCCGGCCCCAGCGTCGGCGCCGGCTCGGCCACCGGCACGGCGTTATAGGTCCGCATGTGGCAGAAATCGAAGTCGCGCGTCGTCTTCGAGGGCACAGCGCCGCCGGGCAGCTCATAGAGATCGGCCGATTCCTTGCGCGGCAGCCAGAAGAACCAGAAGGTGCGGTTGGCCTCCAAAAGCTCATGTAGGTTACTAAGGCAGTCCTCGGTGTCGGTGTTCCATGAGCGTTTGTGGATGTTGTAGGACGGCACCGCCTGCAGGGTGAGCGACACCACCAGGCCGAACATGCCGATGGAGGTGCGGAACGCCTTGAACAGCTCGCCATCGGCCGCCGAGAGGTCGCGCAGCTCGCCCTCCGCGGTAACGATGCGGGCGCTGACGAGGTGGGTGGAGAGGCAGGCCAGCGTCTTGCCGGCGCCATGGGTGCCAGTCATCATCGCGCCGATCACCGCCTGCCGGTCAATGTCGCCCTGGTTGTTGAGCGACATGCCGCGCTCGCGCAGGTATTTGGTCAGCGCGCTGATGCGCAGGCCCGGCCGCACCGTGACCTGCAGCTTCTCCTTGTCGACCGCGACCACCTGATTGAAGGCGTCGAAGTCGATATGCACCCCCGGGGTGGGCACGATGGCGGGGTTGGAATGGCCGGCACCGCTGGCGCGGACCGGCAGGCCGAGCCTGCGCGCCTCGCGCACGATGGCGCAGACCTCCTCCTCGCGGGTCGGACGGGCGGTGTAGCGCGGCACGAAATACTGCTCGCCAAACCAGTTCCACCAGAGCTTTCCGGGCTGCAGCAGCCCGGCCGTGTCGGCGCTCGACATCTTCGTTCTCTCCAGCGGTTCAGACGGCGATCGCCGGCAGGTTCTCGTCCAGTGCTTCTTCGCCCAGCGCCGCATTGACGATGGGCATCACCCGCCTGGCAAGCAGTTCCATCGAGCGGCGCATGGCGGGTTTGTCCTCCCATTCATGCGAGGTCATCATCAGCGTGCCGAACGGGCCGACCTCCTCGCGCAAGGCGAGGATCTTGCGCGCCACCGTTTCCGGGCTGCCATAGATGACGAAATGGTCGCGCACCATCTGCGGCGTGATGCTGGCGGGATCGGTGTCGCGGAAGGGGGCGAGCAGCGCCGCCGCGCCCATGCGCTGATACACCTGGAACATGTAGTCGTAGTACCAGTCATAGGCGCCGCCGGCCTTCTTCACCACGCGCTCGGCTTCCTCGTCGGTGTCGGCGACATGGATGGAGCGGGCGACGCGCCACTTGGTACCGTCCGGCGTCTTGCCGAGCTTGGCGAGTTCATCGCAATAGGTTTCCCAATGGGTCTTCACCACCCAGGAGGCGACGAAATTGGCCGAGATCGGCATGAAGTCGTTGCGCGCGGCGACGCGCATGGAGCCGGAATAGGGGCTCGACACCGACACCGCCAGCGGCGGGTGCGGCTTGGTTAGGGTCTTCGGCAGGATGCCGACGCCAAGGTCCGGCCAGTAGCTCTTGGAGAGCTTCACGTTCCAGAACCTGCCCTCGATGTCATAGGGCGGATCGGAGGCCCAGATCTTCTTCATGATGGCGATGGAATCGAGCATCATCGCGGTGCGATCCGCGTCCTCCATGCCGAACACCTCGAAATCCGAGCCGAGGCCGCCA
The DNA here is from genome assembly GCA_000378025.1 of Xanthobacteraceae bacterium 501b. Classification (GTDB taxonomy): domain Bacteria; phylum Pseudomonadota; class Alphaproteobacteria; order Rhizobiales; family Xanthobacteraceae; genus Ancylobacter. The sequence goes on along the minus strand of KB899087.1, from coordinate 4,247,563 downwards.
GTGCCGATGCCCAGCAAGAGGCGGCCGGGCGCGAGATGGTCCAGCAGCGCGACATGCGAGGCGGCCATCACAGGATGATAGAGCGGCAGCGGCAGCACGCCGGTGCCGAGCTTGATGCGCTTGGTCTGCGGCGCCATATGCGCCAGGAACATCAGCGGCGAGGAAATCTGCTCGATCTCCGCCGAATAGTGCTCGCCGATCCACGCTTCCTCGAAGCCCAGCTCGTCCGCCAGCTTGAAGGCCTCGATATCCTCGGCCAGGGCAGTGGGATAATGCCTGTTGACCGAATGAAGCGGCATCATGAAGAAGGAAAGCAGCACGACGGTCTCCCTTGACTGCGACCGGCAACGTGCCGGCAAAGCACCCTTCGGCAAGGCCCGTGCCAGAGACTTAACCCTCTGATTTAACAATATTCTTCACGATGAGCCCGCCACCCCGGCGCCGGCCTGTCTCATTGCGGAGAAAGCCGGCGCGCGGCTGCGAATCCCCGCTCTCAGAACCGCGCGGCGGCGAAGGGGGCGAGGTCGAGGGCGGGCGGGCGCCCGGCGATGAGGTCGGCCACCGCCATGCCGGTGCGGGCGGCGGAGGCGAGGCCGACATGGCCATGGCCGAAGGCATAGACCACCTCCGCGCAGGCGCTGGCCCGGCCGATGACGGGCAGCGAATCCGGCATGCTCGGCCGGAAGCCCATCCAGCGCGACACCCGCGCTTCCGGATGATGCGGGGCGAGGCCGGGAAACAGCCGCCGGCCGAGGGTGAGCAGACGCGCCGCCCGCTTCCAGTCCGGCGGCGCCTCCAGCCCGGCGAACTCGACCGTGCCGGCCATGCGCAGCCCGGTCTCCATCGGCGTCGAGACGAATTTGGCGCTGGCGTCGAGGATCGGCCGCGCCGGCAGCGCCTCGGGATCGGCGATCAGCACGTGATAGCCGCGCTCGGTGTCGAGCGGCACGTTATCGCCGAGGCCGGCGGCGAGCGGGCGGGAATGGGCGCCGCAGGCCACCACCGCCGCCTGGGCGGGGACGAGGCCGGCATCGGTCTCTATGCCCCTGAGCCGCCCGCCCTCCACGGCGAAGCCGAGCGCGCGGGCTTGGATCAGGCGCCCGCCATCGCGCTGGAAGGCGTTGGCGACAGTCCGCACCAGCCGGTTGGGGTTGATCGTATGGCCGCACTGGCGGAACAGCACGCCGATCGTGTAGTCGCGGGAGATCGCCGGCTCGAACGCCCACAGCTCCGGCCCGCGCAGCACCTCGAACGGGATGTCGTTGGCGCGGCGCAGCTGGTAGCCCAGCGCGTCGCCGGCGAAATCGGCCTCGCTGCGATAGACGGCGAGGAAGCCCTCGCGCCGGATCAGCGCCTCATTGCCGGCATGGCGCACCAGCGGCAGCCAGGCGCTGAAGGAATCGTCGAGCAGCGGCTTCAGCGCCCGCGCCTGCGCCTGAACGCGCTCCCGCGTGCCCGACTTTACGAAGCGGGCGAGCCAGGGCGCCAGCGTGGGTAGATAGCGCCAGCGGATGGAGAGCGGCCCGAGCGGATCGAGGAGATAGCCGGGCACCTTCATCAGCGTGCCCGGCATCGACATCGGCACCACCGAGGAAGGCGCGAGCACGCCGGCATTGCCGAAGGAGGCGCCCTCGCCGATGCCGCCGCGCTCGACCAGCACCACGTCGTGCCCCTCGCGCAGGAGGAAGCTGGCGGTGGCGACACCGACCGCGCCGCCGCCGATGACGGCAATGGTGCGCGCGCTGCCGGGCTTCAGGTAAGATGTCATGGTTCAGGCCGCCTTGATGAACCGGCGCGGCATTCGCCGGGGGTGATGAAGCGCGCGCGGAAACCGCCCTGAGGCGGCCCGCGACGCGCGCTGACATCTACGCCGAGCCACGCAATGAAAAACGGATACGACAATGACTAGATAAAAGCTTGATGGTTTTAAGTATAGATGGAAAATAGACTTCGGTCTTTTCTCAAAGCTGAGACAGCAACGTCTCAGGCGTGAGAAAGTGCTGCGCGCGACCTTGGGCGGACGCGGTTCGGGCCGAAGAGCGCCAGCGAGGGGCGGGACCGGGGTGGGAGCTCCCCTCGCTGGCGCCACCGTCGGAGAGGCGCTAGCGACGCCACCGACAGCCCGGATGGCGCCCGTTTCGGGCGCGCATGAGGGTATACGGCTACGGGTCGCTGGTGGTTCACAGCGCGGCGGTGGCCATCATCTCCACAAGGTTGGCGCCGTCTCCGGCGAGGCGGGATTCCACCGTGGCGCGCGCCGGGGCGTTGGCGGCGTCGACCCAGCCGTCCCACACCGCGTTCATGGCGGCGAAATCGCCGATGTCGTGCAGCCAGATGGTGACGCGCAACAGCCGGCTCCTGTCGGTGCCGGCCTCTTTGAGCAGCGCGTCGATCTGGGCGAGCACGTCGGCGGTCTGGGCGGCGACATCGGGCGTCTTTTCCCGCGCGACGACGCCGGCGAGATAGACCGTGCCGGCATGCACGACGGCGCGGGAGAGCCGGCCATTGGAGGACAGGCGCTGGAGGGAGGAATCGGGCGGCATGGCAATCCTGACGCGGGTGGGGAGGGAGAGGTGGCGGGCGCAGCCGCCGCGCCCACCCTGCGCAAGGGGTGTGCCAGGGTGGCGCGAAAGGTCGCGCCAAGGCCGGGAATCGCCGCGCGGCCCGCCTTTCCGCCCAAGGCGCGCCGCGCCGGTAAAGCGGGATGAGACGGGCCGGCGGTGAGACCGGCGCGCGGCTGAGACAGCCGGCGTGAGACATCTCGCGCGAGACAGCGGGGCTGAGACCGCACCCGATACCGCCGGCGGTCGCAGCCACCTTATCCGGCACCCCTTGCCCCTTGCTCCCGCAGGCCTGCCGGGCCATGACACGCCCCAAGGCGGGCGCGCTGGCACGCATCCTGCCCAAGGCCCGGCAGAAAGACCCGCCAGGGAAGACGCGCCACAGCGCGCCGGCCAGGGCGGCCGTCTTGGCCGGAAGTGAGACTGGGAAGACGCATGAGTGAGTTGTCGGTCGCGGCTGAGCGGCGTGCGCTGTTCGCCTCGCGCATGGCCGTGAGTGCCATTTTCTTCGTCGGCGGCTGCGGGCTGACGCTGTGGGCGACCTATATCCCCATCCTCAAGGCCCGCGCCGGGCTGGATGATGCGCAGATCGGGCTGGTGCTGATGTGCGTCTCGCTCGGCTGCCTGTGCGGCATGCCGGCGGCGGGGTTGCTGCGGCCGAAGCTTGGCCCGCTGCGCGCCGGCGCGCTGGCCGGCATCGCCTTCGCGGCCGCCAGCTTCGGCCCGGCGCTGGGCGTCACCCTGCCGCTGCTCGCCCTGTCGGCGGCCCTATTCGGCCTGTGCTTCGGCTTTCTCGATGTGTGCATGAACTCGCACGCCTCGGCGCTGGAGCGCGAGGTCGGGCGGCCGATCATGTCCTCGGCGCACGCCTTCTTCAGCCTCGGCACCGTCGCCGGGGCTCTGGCCGGGGGCACGCTGATCGGCTTCGGCTTCGACCCGCCGCTCGGCATGGGCCTCGCCAGCGCGGGGCTGGTGGCGCTGGCGCTGGCGGCGATGCCCTGGCTCTGGCTGCCGGAACACCATGTGCGCGAGGCGGCCGACACCTCGGTGTTCCGCCTGCCCAACCGCACCATGGCGGGGATCGGCGTGCTGACCGTGCTGGCCTTCGTCATCGAACTGGCGCTGATCGACTGGGGCGCGCTCTATCTGGTGCAGGCGATGGGCTCCGCCCCGGCGCAGGCGGCATCCGGCGTCGCCGCCTTCTCGGTGGCGATGACCACCGGCCGGCTGCTGGGCGACCGCATCACCCGCGCGCTGGGGGCGGTGACGACGATCCAGATTTCCGCCGCCATCGCCTTTGCCGGCGTGGCGCTGATCGTGTTCGCGCCGACCACGCTGGCGGCGCTGCCGGGCTTCGCCATTGCCGGGCTCGGCATCGCCAATCTGGTGCCGATCCTGTTCTCGCTGAGCGGGCGCATGCCGGGAATCCCACCCAATGCCGGCATCGCCATGACGGTGACGATCGCCTATGGCGGCGGGCTGTTCGGCCCGCCGCTGATCGGCTTTGTCGCCCACGCGCTGGACCTGCGCGCCGCCTTCCTGATGCTGACGGTCGGTGCGCTGGTGATCGTCGTGGCGGTGCGCGCGGTCATTCCCCGCGCCCTGCGCCACTGAAGCCGGCCCGGCGCTCGCCGGGCTTTGGCCTCAGGCCAGCTTCATCACCACGGATTTGGTCTCGAGATAGGCGTCGAGGTGCTCGGTGCCGGATTCGCGGCCATAGCCGCTGGTCTTGTAGCCGCCGAACGGCACCACGGGATCGAGCCCGCCATAGGTGTTGACCCAGACCGTGCCGGCGCGGATCGCCTTCGCCATGCGGTGGGCGGTGGACAGGTTGGTGGTCCACACCCCGCCGCCGAGGCCGAAGGGCGTGTCATTGGCAAGGGCGGCGGCCTCCTCCGGCGTGTCGAAGGGGATGGCGGCGGCGACCGGCCCGAAGATCTCCTCCTGGGCGATCCGCATGGCGTTGGTGACGCCTGAGAGCACCGTCGGCTCGAAGAAATAGCCGTCCTTCAGCGCGCCCTCGGTGAGGCGCTTGCCGCCGGCGGCGGCGGTGACGCCCTCACCCAGGCCGATCTCCATATAGGAGGTGATGCGCTCCAGCTGCCGTGCGTTGACGATCGGGCCGATCTGCGTCGCCGGATCGAGCCCGTTGCCGACCTTGAGCGCGCGGGCAAAGGCGGAGACGCGGGCGACAAATTCCTCATAGATCGGGCGCTCGACCAGCAGGCGGGTTCCGGCGACGCAGATCTGCCCGCTATTGGCGAACACGCCCATGGCGGCCCCGGCCACGGCGGCCTCCATGTCGCAATCGGCGAAGATGATGTCCGGCGACTTGCCGCCCAGTTCCAGCGTCACCCGCTTGAGATTGGTCTTCGAGGCCTCGACGATCTTGCGGCCGGTGAGGTCCGAGCCGGTGAAGGCGACCTTGTCGACATCGCCGTGCCGGGCAAGCGCATCGCCGGCGGTGGCGCCGAAGCCGGGCACGATGTTGACCACGCCGGCCGGCACGCCGGCTTCCAGCAGCAGCTCGCCGAGCCGCAGCGCAGTGAGCGGGGCGTCCTCGGCGGGCTTGAGCACCATGGTGCAGCCGGTGGCGAGCACCGGGCCCATCTTCCACAGGGTCGAGGTCAGCGGCGCGTTCCACGGGGTGATGGCGCCGACCACGCCGACCGGTTCCTTCAACGTGTAGGTGAACACCTCGCCCGGCAGGGAATTGGGCAGGGTGCCGCCACTGATGACCGTGCACATGCCGGCATAGAAGCGCGGCAGGCCGAGCGCCCGCTGGCGGCGGGCCTGCATGGCGGTGATCGGCGCGCCCATATCAAGCACGTCGATCAGCGCCAGCGTGTCGAAGTGCTTCTCCACCAGATCGGCGAAGCGCAGCAGGCACTGCTGGCGCTGGAACGGGGTGAAGCGGCTCCACGGCCCGGCGAAGGCGCGGCGCGCGGCGGCGACGGCGAGGTCGATATCGCCGGCGTCGCCCTCGGCGACCTCGGCCAGCACCTCGCCGGTGGCGGGGTTGAAGGTCTTGAAGGTCTTGCCCGACAGCGCCGGGACGAACTGGCCGTCGATCAGCAGCCCCTTGGGCAGCGGGGCGATGATGTCGGCGATGGGGTTCACGGAGAGGGTCATGTCAGGGCTTTCGGCAACGATCAGGGATGCGGGCGATGCCGCAAGCCCCGTGCCAGCGCCGGCCGGCGGCAGCGACGCGCGCGGGGCGCGAGGGGTGGCGGACGGGCTGGGGCGGGCAAAGCCCTGCCGGCGCTGGTTTCCGGCGGTGGCGGCGATCTCTCCAGCCGGCGTCAGGCCGGGAAGCGCCGTCTCAGATCAGCGACATCTGTCGCAGCGCGGGGCGAGACGGGCGGGCGGCGACGGGAGATTTTGCCGGCAAAGGCAGGGCACGCGCGGCCGCGGCACGGCTGGCACGCCGCTTGCGGTTGCCTCCCCGACGCGGCCATGCGCGCCGCAAGGTGGAGTTTGCCATGATCGACCCGACAGATTTCAAGCAGGGCATGCGGCGCCTCGCCGCCGGCGTGTCCGTCATCACCACGATGGAGAACGGGCAGCCGCACGGCTTTGTCGCGACTTCCGTCACCTCGGTGGCCGCCGAGCCGACGCCGACGCTGCTGGTCTGCGTCAACCGCAACGTCTCCTGCCACGACGTGATCGGCGCCTCGCGCAGCTTCTGCGTCAACCTGCTGGCCGAGCCGGAGCTGGAACTGGCCAAGGCGTTCTCCTCCTCCGCCCACCGGCATCTGCGCTTCAGCACCCATGAATGGCGGGCGCTGGCCACCGGGGCGCCGGCGCTGATGGGCGCGCTGGCGAGCTTCGACTGCGAGCTCGCGGAAACAGTGAGCGTGCACAGCCACAGCATCTTCCTCGGCCGGGTGGTCGCGCTCCATTTGCCGGAGGGGCCGCTTCACCCGCTGATCTATGCTGGCGGGCAGTTCGACACGCTGGGCTCGCGCGCCCGGGCGCTTTAGACACTGCGGCGTCCACAGGCTGTGCCGGGCGCAAGATGGCGCATGGCGAAGGGCTGCAACGATGCATACAATGCGCTGTCCGCCGCCCTTTTTCTCGCCACCCTTTCCCCAGCCATTTGCCAAGGGTCTTGCCGATGCCGCGCGATCTCACCTTCACCCTCGACGCGCTGCGGGCCGCCTATGCCGGGGGGCTGCGGCCGGAAGCGGTGGTGGAGGAGGCCTTCGCCCGGCTCGACGCGCTTAACGACCCCGGCATCTTCCTGCACCAGGCGCGCAGCGTCGCGCTGGCCGAGGCGCGCGCGCTCGGCAGCCCGGATGGGCGCCCGCTCTGGGGCATTCCCTATGCGGTAAAGGACAATATCGACGTGGCCGGCATGCCGACCACCGCCGCCTGCCCCGGCTTCGTCCATGTCGCCGGGGCGGATGCCTTCGTGGTGGCGCGGCTGCGGGCTCTGGGCGCGATCTGCCTCGGCAAGACCAATCTCGACCAGTTCGCCACCGGACTGGTGGGGGTGCGCACGCCCTATCCGGTGCCGCGCAACGCGATCGATCCGACGCTGGTGCCCGGCGGCTCCTCCTCCGGCTCGGCGGTGGCGGTGGCGCGCGGGCTGGTGGCGTTCAGCCTCGGCACCGATACCGCCGGCTCCGGCCGGGTGCCGGCGGCGTTCAACGACATTGTCGGGCTGAAGCCGAGCCTGGGAGCGCTGTCCTCCACCGGCATGGTGCCGGCCTGCCGCACGCTCGACACGATCTCGCTCTTCGCCCAGAGCGTCGCGGAGGCGTGGGAGCTGTTCGCGCTGACCGCCGGCTTCGATGCCGCCGATCCCTGGTCGCGCCGGATGCCCGCGCCCTCGCCCCGCCAGCAGCTCGCGCCGCTGCCGCCGTCGGTGACGGTCGCGGTGCCTGATGAGGCGAGCCTGCGCACCTTCGGCGACACCGCGCAGGCGAGCCATTTCCGCGCCACGGTGGAACGGCTGCGCGAGGGCGGGGCGAGCCTTCGCCCGATCGATCTCGCGCCGTTCTACGCCGTGGCGGAGCTGCTCTATGCCGGCCCCTGGGTGGCCGAGCGGGTGGCGGCGGTGGGCGACCGGCTTACCGAGGCGCCGGAGACGCTGCACGCGACGACGCGGGCGATCCTCGCGCCGGGGCTCAAATTCTCCGCCGTCGACGCCTTCAAGGGGCTGTACCGGCTGGAGGAACTGCGCAGGGCCTGCGCGCTGGCGCTGGACGGCGTCGATTTCCTCTGCGTGCCGACCATTCCCTGCTTCGTCACGCTGGAGGAGGTGGCGGCCGACCCGTTCGGACCCAACAGCCGGCTCGGCACCTACACCAATTTCGTCAACCTGCTGGATATGTGCGGCATCGCTGTACCGACCGGGCCGCGCCCGGACGGGCGCCCGGGCAGCCTCACCGTGCTGGCGCGCAGGGGCGAGGATTCTCGCGCGGCGGCCCTCGCTCTGTGGGTCGAGCGCGGCGGGGCGGCCGCCTCCCCGCCCAGCCGACAGACGGAAGACGAAATCGCGGAAGACGAAATCGGAATTGCCGTCTGCGGTGCCCACATGGCCGGCCTGCCGCTGAATGGCGAACTCACCCGGCGCGGCGGGCGCTTTCTGCGCGAGTCCCGCACCTGCGCGGCCTATCAGCTCTTCGCCCTGCCCGGCGGGCCGCCGGCCCGGCCGGGGCTGGTGCGCAGCAGCGACGGCACCGGCGCCTCCATCGCGCTGGAGGTCTGGGCGCTGCCGCGCGCCGCCTTCGGCGATTTCCTCGCCGGCATTCCCTCCCCGCTCGCCATCGGCACGGTGGAGCTGGAGGATGGCGGCGTGGTGAAGGGCTTTCTGTGCGAGCCGCACGGCCTCAGCGGCGCACGCGACATCACCGCCAGCGGCGGCTGGCGGGCGGCGCTGGCGCAAGACTAGGCGCGGCGCCCCCTTGTGGCGCTAGCCCTTGGCGCCGTTACCCTTTGGCACCCTGCCCGCGGGCGTAGACATCCTCGTAGCGGATGATGTCGTCCTCGCCGAGATAGGTGCCGGTCTGCACCTCGATCAGCACCATCGGCACCTTGCCGGGGTTTTCCATGCGGTGGACCGCGCCGAGCGGGATATAGACCGACTGGTTCTCGGTGAGCAGGCGCGGTTCGCCGTCAATGATGACGCGCGCCGTGCCAGAGACCACGATCCAGTGCTCGGAGCGGTGATAATGGCTCTGCAGCGACAGCGACGCGCCGGGATGGACGACGATGCGCTTGACCTGGAAGCGCTCGCCGAGCGCCAGGGTCTCGAACCAGCCCCAGGGCCGGTGGTCCCTGGGGAAATGCTCGGCCTGCCGGGCGCCGCGCGCCTTCAGCGCGGTCACGGCCTGCTTCACCTCCTGCGAGCGGGAACGGTCCGCCACCAGCACCGCGTCCGGCATGGCGACGACCAGCATGTTGGTGAGGCCGATGCCGACCAGTTCCAGCCCCTCTGCCTCCGAGCGCAGCAGTGAATCGGTGCAGTCAACGGCGGTGACGGGGCCATGGGCGACGACATTGGCGGCATCCGCCGTGCCCTCGCGCATCACCGAGGCCCAGTCGCCAAGATCCGACCAATCGCCGGCAAACGGCACCACGTCGAGATTGTCCGAGCGCTCCATGATGGCGTAGTCGATGGAAATATCCTGCGCCCGCTGCCACGGCTCGGGGGCGAGGCGCAGGAAATCGAGGTCGCTGGCCGCCTCTTCCACCGCCTGCCGCACCGGGGCGAGCATGTCAGGGGCATGGGCGGCGAACGCCTTCAGCGCGGTTTCCACCGTGAACAGGAAGATGCCGGCATTCCAGAGATAATGCCCGTCCGCCAGCATGGCGTTCGCGCGCTCGGCGTCCGGCTTCTCGACGAAGCGGCGCAGCGGCACCGGGGCAAGGGCCTCGCCCTCCGGCGCATGGGAAAGCTCCAGCCAGCCATAGCCGGTTTCCGGCCGGGTCGGGCGGATGCCGAAGGTGACGATGCGCCCGGCCTGCGCGGCGGGCAGGCCGGCGCGCACGGCAGCGGAAAACGCCGCGCTGTCGGGCACCACCTGGTCGGAGGGCATCACCAGCAGCAGCGCCTTCGGGTCGCGTGCCGCCAGATAGTGCACGGCGGCGAGGATGGCGGGGGCGGTGTTGCGGGCGCTGGGTTCGATCAGCACCGCGGCGGGCGGAATGCCGGCCTCGCCGAGCTGCTCGGTGACGATGAAGCGGAAATCGGCATTGGTGACAATGAGAGGCGGGCTCACATCCGGGCCGGAGAGCCGCCGCGCCGCCGCCTGGAACAGCGTCTCGCCCTCGCCGAGCTTCACGAACTGCTTGGGAAAACTCTTGCGCGAGAGCGGCCACAGGCGCGTGCCGGAGCCGCCGCAGAGAAGAACGGGATAGAGATGTGCCATGAAGCCTTAGGGGTAGCTGAGCCTTGGGGGTAGGTGGGGCCTTGGGCGTAGGTGGGGCCTTGGGGGTCGCAGTCAGCCGTGGGCCAATGCGGGAAGTGTGGGCGGGGCGGGGGCGAAAGGCAAGGTGGATCAATCAGCTTGATCTCGCCTCGTGGAATCCGTATCGCCCATGCCGGCGCGCCGGGCTCCCCCCGCGCCGGCGCACGGAAAGGCCCGGCCATGCTCACCTGCTTCAAGGCCTATGACATTCGCGGACGGCTCGGCGAGGAGCTGAACGAGGCGATCGCCCGCCGCATCGGCCGGGCCTTCGTCGAAGGGCTGGGGGCGAAAAGGGTGGTGATCGGGCGCGACTGCCGCGCCTCCTCCGCCTCGCTGGCGGCGGCCTGTATCGAGGGGCTCGTGGCCGGCGGGGTCGAGGTGCTCGACCTCGGCCTGTGCGGCACCGAGGAAATGTATGCCGCCGTGACCGACTTTGCCGCCGATGGCGGCATCGAGGTGACGGCCTCGCATAACCCGATGGACTATAACGGCATGAAGCTGGTGCGCGCCGGCTCCGCCCCGCTCGACACCGCGACCGGGCTGGCGGCGATCCAGGCGCTGGCGGAAGGGCCCGACCTGCCTGACGTGCCCGGCGGGCGGGTGAAGCCGGCGGATGGCGCCCGCGCCGCCTATGTCCAGCGTGTGCTCTCCTTCGTCGACACCGGCGCGCTGCGCCCGCTGACCCTGCTGGTCAATGCCGGCAATGGCGCGGCGGGGCCAACCTTCGACGCGCTGGCCGGCGAGCTGGAGGCGCGCGGGGCGCCGCTCACCTTCGTGCGGCTGCACCATGCGCCGGACGGGCGCTTTCCCAACGGCATTCCCAACCCGCTGCTGCCCGAGAACCAGCCGGTAACGTCACAGGCGGTGCTCGCGGCGGGCGCCGACATGGGCATCGCCTGGGACGGCGATTTCGACCGCTGCTTCCTGTTCGACGAAACCGGGCGATTCATTGCCGGCGAATATATCGTCGGCCTGCTGGCGCAGGTGTTCCTCGCCAAGGAAAAGGGCGCCACCATCGTCCATGACCCGCGCGTGATCTGGAACACGCAGGACCAGGTCGCCCGCGCCGGCGGGCGGGCGGTGCAGGCGCGCACCGGCCATGCCTTCCTCAAGCAGGCGCTGCGCGACACCGGCGCGGTCTATGGCGGCGAGATGTCGGCGCACCATTATTTCCGCGACTTCATGTGCTGCGATTCCGGCATGATCCCGTGGCTCTTGGTGGCGGAGCTGATGGGGCGCAGCGGCAAGTCGCTGAGCGAGCTGGTGTCGGCGCGGATGGCGGCCTTCCCCTCCTCCGGCGAGATCAATTTCCGCCTCACCGACCCCGCCGCCGCGGTGGCGCGGGTGGAGGCGGCCTTTGCCGGGCTGAACCCCGCGCGCGACGAGACCGACGGCCTGTCACTGGATTTCGGCGACTGGCGGCTCAATCTGCGCCGTTCCAACACCGAGCCGCTGCTGCGGCTGAACGTGGAGGCCAAGGGCGCGCCGGAAACGGTGGCGCAACGGGTCAAGGAGATCACCGCGCTGATCGGCGCGGAGGGCTGAGGCGGGTTTTGTTTTGTCGCGTTTTCTTCACGCGAACCGGTATCCACTTCGCTCGAAAACGCTCTAGCCGCCCGCCGCCAACTCCACCACATGGCCGGGCCAGGGGTTCCTCCCCTCGCGCAGGAACACCAGCGTGTCGCGCCAGAAGCCTTCCGCGTGGCTGTCGTGGAACAGGCTGAAATGGCCGATCGCCTGCCGGCCGTAATCGGCGGGGGAAAGGTGCACCAGCGTGCGCCGGGCACCGGTGTAATAGGCCAGCGTGCGGCTAAGCGCAGGCACCGTGCCGAGCGGATCGTCGCTCATCGCCACGGCGAGGATGTCGGCGCGCACCATGGCCATGCGTGCCCGCGCCGCCTCGCGCTCGGCGCGGGGATGGCTGGTCTCGAAGCGGGGGCCGCGAAAGCTCCATTCATGGGCGACGCCGGCGGGCAGGTCTTCCAGCCAGCCCAGCCGCTTGCCGGGGAAATAGCCGAACAGCGCGGTGAGAGCCGGCATGGCGACATGCCATTTCAGCAACAGGCCGGCGCGCTCACGCGGGGCATAGTCACCCCACCAGGCATATTGCGCACCCATGGTCAGCATGCGGGTGACGGTGGCGCCGCTTTCGGCAAGGCCGGGCAGGAAACCGCCGATGGAATGGCCGACTAGCATGAGCGGGGCGGCTGAGCGCGCCGCCATGAAGCGCAGCGCCGCGTCGACATCCCGCTCGCCCCAGTCGCGCCAACGAATGGGTGAGCCGCGCAGCCGGGCCGGCCGCGACAGGCCGATGCCGCGATAGTCGAAGGTCAGCACATCGAAGCCGTGGCCGGCGAGGAAGCGGGCATAGCGATGATAATAGCGCGCGGCGACGCCGGTGGCGGGGGTGATGACCACCGCGCCATGGACCTGCCCGGGCACTGAGGCGGGCCAGACATGGCCGCCGAGGTCCACGCCATCCCGGCAGGCGATGCTCACCTCGCGCGGCGCGTTTTCGCTCATTCCTCGCCCCCGGCCCCTCGATTCGCCGGCAAGTATAAGGGCGCGCGCGTCCCCCGCACCTCAGCGAAACAACAAGGCCAGCCGGCGCCGGAGATCGCGCGCCGCGCGGCGCAGGCTGGCTTTGAGGCGATCGAGCCGCAGCGCCGCCACCACCCGGTCGCGCAGCGTGGCGAGGGTGAGGATCACCCAGGCCATCCAGGGCAGGGTCATCAGCTTGGCCCGGCCGGCGGAATAGATCCGCTCGATGATCACGAAGCTGAGGAGATAGGCGATGAGGAACAGCGCCGTGCCCGCCTTGGGCCAGCCGCCGGCGATCCACAGCAGCGCGACGAATTTCAGCGGCTCGATGGTGGCATAGGGAACCGCCAGCAGCACCAGAATGGTCCAGACCGAGCGGGCGGCGATCCAGCGCTCGAAGGCGTGCATAATCTTCAGCGCCGCGAGGCGGGCGATAAGCGGGCGGTAGAGCGGGCGCACCAGCTCGTCGAGCAGGATCAGCGGCGCGCACAGCAGCCGGAACAGGAAGCCCAGCGTCCACCGCACCGGGCGCTCCCGGAAACGCGCGCGGCGGGCCGTGCGCGGCCGGGGATGCGGGCCGATGGGGGCTTCGATGGAGGCATCGACGGGCGCGGGGGGCGGGGCGGGGATCTCCATTTTCTCGTTATCGGCGCCCCGTTGCCGGATGGCTAGAGGGCGCGCGCCGTCAGGCCGCCCGCTGCGCGGCTTCCAGCGCCACGAGGCTCACCGTGGGCGAAACCTCCTCCGGGGTGGCGCACAGGCCGCGCCGGCTCAGCCAGCGCCCGAGCGCCGGCTCGGCGGTCAGCACCGCGAAGGGCACGGCGCCCAGCAGGGCGACCAGCACCGGCAGCGCCCAGGGCAGCGTTCCCGGCGCGAAGGCGGTGAGCAGCCCGGCGAGCAGCCCGCCGAACAGGAATTGCGGCCACAGCCCGGCCATGGCGGTGCGCCAGGACAGGCGCTCGGCATCGCGCGACTGCGCCTCCCAGGTGACGGTGCGCCCGAACAGAAGGCCGACCATGAACAGCGCGATGCGGAAGGCCACCACCGGCCCCAGCAGCACCGAGAAGACGAATTCCGACAGCGCCCCGCCGACCAGCCTTCCCGTGCCGCCATAGCGGGCCCGTTCGCCGGCCCGCAGCACGATGTCCAGGAGGCCGGCGACCTTGGGGGCGAGGCTCATCGCGAACATGGTGGCGAACAGGGTGAGGCCCAGCGTGGCGGGGAACGGCTCGTCCGCCCGCTCGATATCGAACACTTTCAGCGCGGCGAGGGCGATGAAGGCCATCCAGGCCACCGCGCCGACATACATCAGCATCGCCCAGGCGATCTGGAACCGGCTCATCGGCCGGAGCCCCGGCAGCGCGATCAGCCGCCAATACTGCATATTGCCCTGGCACCAGCGCAAATCGCGGCGGGTGAATTCGGTGAGGTGGGGCGGGTTCTCCTCGAAACTGTCCATCTCCTCCGGCAGCACCCGCACCTCATAGCCGGCGCGACGCATCAGCACCGCCTCGATCTGGTCGTGCGAGAGGATGTGGCCGGAAAGCGGCCCGGTGCCCGGCAGGACGGGCAGGTGGCAATGCGCCCTGAACGGGGCGATGCGGATGACCGCATTGTGCCCCCAATAGGGCCCGCAATCGCCCGCCCACCAGGACGCGCCCATCGTGTAGGAGCGCATGCCGTGGCGCATGCCGAACTGGAAGATGCGGGCGAAGGGCGAGGGCGAGGGCAGGCCGACCACCAGGCTCTGCAAGATGCCGAGGCGCGGATTGGCCTGCATGATGCGGATGAGGCGCAGCGTGGCGGAGGCGCCGAGGAAACTGTCGGCATCCAGCACCAGCATCAGCTCGTGCTCATCGCCCCAGCGGTCGAGGAAATCGCGGATATTGCCGGCCTTGAAGCCGCTGTTCTCGCTGCGGCGGCGATAGTGCAGCCCCGCCCCGGCGCCGCGCTCGGCCTGCCAGGCGGCGAACAGCGCCTCTTCCTCGGCGGCGATGGCCGGCTGGGTGGTGTCGGAGAGCACGAACCAGGCGAAGTTTGCGCCGGCGCCGCTGGCGGCGATCTCGCCTTCCATGGCGCGCAGCCGGGCGAAGGCGCGGGCGGGGTCCTCGTTGCGCAGCGTCATCACCATGGCGACGCGCGAGGTGATCGGCGCGTCCTCACTGGCCCGCCCGGCATAGGGATAGACCGAACGCCGCGCATCGCCCGGGCCGTGCACCAGCCACAGGCCGATCAACGCGTTCCAGAAGCCGAGAATGGTCCAGGGCGTGGAAAGGCAGAAGGCCAGCAGCAGGAAACCGTCCAGCACGGTGAAGCCGCCATGGCCGAGCAGATGGGCGAACAGGGCGACGAGCCCGGCATAGGTGGCGCCGATCAGCGTGAACACCAGCGCCCGCCTGCGGAACAGCTGCCGCAGCGACTGCACGCCGGTCGGCGTCCGGCCTTCCGAACGCTCGGCGGGAATGAAACGCCCTTCGGCGACCTTCTCATCCAGACTCATGCGGCCCTCTGTTCGACACACGCGAACTGCCCCTACGGCACATCACCGGGTTTGTACGCAGCCCGGCGCGGACGGTTCACGCGGTTTTGGGGATCTAACCGCACCGTGATGCTGTTATGCACGCGAATGCGGCAGGGGAGTGCCATCAGTAATGGACGACAGGTCTGATACCGCCACGCAGCTCTGGTGTGTGACGCCGGGGCGCTATGAGCTGCGTCGCGCGCCGCTGGGCCCCCGTGGCGCGGCCATGCTCACCGTGCGCGCCCTCGTCTCGGCGGTGAGCCGGGGCACGGAGCGCCTCGTGCTGGAGGGCGCGGTGCCGGCGAGCGAGCACCAGCGCATGCGCGCGCCTTTCCAGAACGGCGATTTTCCCTTTCCCGTCCAGTATGGCTACCAGAGCGTCGGGGTGGTGGAACAAGGCCCGCCGGAATGGCTGGGACGCACCATCTTCGCGCTTTATCCGCATCAGGACCGCTATTTCCTCCCCGTCGCGTCGGCGATGGCGGTGCCCGAGGCTCTGCCGCCGGAGCGCGCCACGCTGGCGGCGAACATGGAAACCGCGCTCAACGCGCTGTGGGATTCCGGCGCCGGGCCGGGGGACCGCATCACCATTGTCGGCGGCGGGGTGATCGGCCTCCTGCTGACCGCCCTCGCCGCCCGGCTTCCCGGTGCCGAGGTGACGCTGGTGGATGTGAACCCGGCGCGGGCCGCGCTGGCGCGCGCGTTCGGCGCCGGATTCGCGCAGCCGGGCGAAATCCGCGATGATGCCGACCTCGTGTTCCACACCAGCGCCAGCGCCGCCGGGCTGGCGACCGCGCTGGCGGCGGCGGCGTTCGAGGCCAAGGTGGTCGAGGTGAGCTGGTATGGCGACCATGCTCCGACGATTCCCCTCGGTCAGAGTTTTCACAGCCGGCGGCTGCAACTGATCGGCTCGCAGGTGGGTTCCGTATCTCCGTCGCGTCGGCCACGCTGGCCGCATGCGCGCCGGCTCGCCAAGGCGCTGGCTCTGCTCGACGATGCGCGGCTCGACCCATTGGTCACGCATGTCGTCGCTTTTGATACGGCGCCGGAACGGCTGCCGCCACTTCTGACCGGGGGCGAGGACGCGCTGGCGATCCTGCTCGATTACCGATGAGGAATGCCATGTATTCTGTCGAAGTCCGCGACCGCATCATGATCGCCCACTCGCTGCCCGACCCGTTCTTTGGCCCGGCGCAGGGGCTGCACGGCGCCACGTTCGTGGTCGATGTCGCGTTCTTCCGCGAAGCGCTGACCGCCCAGAACGTCGTGGTCGACATTGGCGCCGCGCTCGACGTGCTGAAGCAGACGCTGGCGCCGCTCGCCTACCAGAATCTCGACACGCTGCCGGAATTCGCGGGCACGCTCACCACCACCGAATTTCTCGCCAAGCATATTTTCGACGCGATGGCGGCAGCCGCCAAGGCGGGGGCGCTGGGCGCGGACGGGCATGGCCTGTCGAAAATCCGCGTCACCCTGCACGAGACCGATCTCGCCCGCGCCAGCTTCGAATCCGGCCTCGGCTGAGGATGGCTGCGTGACCGACTTCGCCTTCGCCATTCCCGGCGACATCGGCCTCCCCACCGGCGGCTATGCCTATGACCGCCGGGTGATCGAGGAGGCGCCGCGCGCCGGTGGCAGGCTCAGACATGTCGCGCTGCCCGCCGGCTTCCCCTTCCCCTCCCCGGCGGAGCTGGAGGCGAGCGCGGCGATCTTGCACGCGCGGCCGCCCGGCCAGACGGTGCTGATCGACGGGCTCGCGCTCGGCGCGCTGCCGGCGCCGCTGCTGCGCGGGCTGGAGCGGCCGCTGGCGGCGCTGGTGCATCACCCGCTGGCGCTGGAGAGCGGGCTGAATGAGGCCCAGCGGGCGCAGCTTTTCGCCAGCGAGACGGCGGCGCTGGCGGAAGTGGCGGCGGTGATCGCTACCAGCCCCGCCACCGCCCGGCTGCTGGCGCAGGACTATGGCGTGCCCGCCGCGCGGCTGAGCGTCGCTTTGCCCGGCACCGACCCCTGCCCGCGCGCCACCGGCACCGGCCGGCCGCTGCGGCTGCTCGCCGTGGGGTCGGTGATCCCGCGCAAGGCGCATGGCGTGCTGGTCGACGCGCTGGCCGAACTGCGCGCCCAGGACTGGACCTGCCACATCGTCGGCGCCACCGATCGCGACCCCGGCGAGACCGCGCGGGTCGAGGCGCGCATCGCCGCCCATGGGCTGGACGCGCGCATCCGCCTCTCCGGCGCGCTGTCGCCCGAACGCCTGGCCGGCGAATTCGCCGCCGCCGACCTCTTCGTCACCGCCTCGCTGTTCGAGGGCTATGGCATGGGGCTGACCGAGGCGCTGGCGCACGGCCTGCCTGTTGTCGCCACCCGCGCCGGGGCGATTCCCGACACCGTGCCGGCTGAGGCCGCGCTGCTGGCGGAGCCGGGCGACGCTTTGAGCCTCGCCGCCGCGCTGCGACGGCTGCTTGACGCACCGGAACAACGCTGTCGTCTGGCGGACGCGGCGTGGCACTATGGTCAATCCCTGCCAACATGGACGCAGACTGCGGCGACGCTTCTCGCCGCCCTGAAGGAGATGCCCCGATGAGCGGTTTTGCCGCCGACTGGCTCGCCCTGCGCGAGCCGGTGGACCACGCTTCCCGCAACCCCGTGCAGGCGGCGCGGATGCGGGCGCATTTCGCCGGCCGCGACACGCTCACCATCGTCGATCTCGGCTGCGGCACCGGCTCGAATCTGCGCGGCCTCGCCGGCGACCTGCCGCCCCGCCAGCATTGGCACCTGATCGATGGCGACCCGGCGCTGCTGGAGCGCGCCCACATCGACCTCGCCGCCTGGGCCGAGACGGCGCGGCCACGCGGCGATGGTCTTGAGCTGCACCGGGACGGGCGGGTGATCGAGGTGAGCTTCGAGCAGGCCGACCTCACCGTGCGCGACCTCGATTTCAGCGATGTCGGGGCGGAACTCGTGACCGCCGCCGCGCTGTTCGACCTCGTCTCCGAGGACTGGCTGGAGCGCCTCGTCGCCCGGTTGGCGACGCGAAAACTGCCGCTCTATGCGGTGCTGAACTATGATGGCGAGGCCGAGTGGCAGCCCGCCGAGCCGCTGGACGGGCGGGTGATCGCCGCCTTCAACCGCCACCAGCGCGGCGACAAGGGATTCGGGCCGGCGCTGGGCCCGGCCTCAAGCGAGGCCCTGGCGCAGTTACTGCGCCAGCACGGCTATAAATACGGCGCCGGCACCAGCCCGTGGGTGCTGGGCCCGGCCCATGCCGCCCTCATCGGCGCGCTGACCGACGGCTTCGCGCAGGCGGCCGGGCAGATCGAGCCGGCGCGGCAGGCGGAATTCGCCAGCTGGGCGCGGGTGCGGGCGGCGGCGGAGCGGGTGAGAATTGGCCATCGCGACATTTTCGGCCATGCCTGAGCCGCGTGGATCGCGGCGCCTCAGAAGGGCGGCCACATCCGCGCCATCACCCCGTCGCGCTTGAGGAAGCGGTGGTAGAGCGCGGCGGCGATGTGCACGAGCGCCAGCACGCCGAGAATCTGCGCCAGCAGCCCGTGCAGGCCGAGAAGGCGCTTGGCCAGTGCCTCGTCCGGCGATAGCAGCGCCGGAAGATCGAACAGGCCGAACACGTTGAGCGCGGGATAGGCCGAGACCCCGGCCCAGCCGAGCAGCGGCACGACCAGCAGCAGCGCATAGAGCGCGGCATGCACGGTGACGGAGGCCACGCGCTCGAACCGGGTGAGCGTCGCCGCTGGCGGCGGGGCGCCGCGCAGCCGCACCAGCATCCGCAGCACGATCAGCCACAGCGCGAGGAAGCCGACGAATTTGTGCAGGCTGTAGAGCGCGCCGGTCAGCGCGTCGAAGCCGGTCGCCTCGCCGCGCGACACCATATAGAGCCCGAGCGGAATGAGGCCGAGCACGACGAGCGCCACCAGCCAGTGCAGGGCGCGGGCGGTGTGGCCGTAACGGGCGGGCGCGGGCGGCACGTTCCGATCAGAAGCCGACATGCGTCCCTCCCCCGCCGGTCCGGCGCAGGTCACAGTCGCAGAGAATATTTCCGTCGTCGAGCAGATAGGTATCGACGCGCGGACGCAGCGCGCCTTCCAGCCCGTCGATCGGCTTGAGCGCGAGGCCGGGGCGGCCGGAACCGAGAATGATCGGCGCCACGCAGACATGCAGCCGGTCGACCAGCCCGGCATCGATGAAGCGCGAGACCGTCGACGCCCCGCCCTCGATGAGGATGGTGCGGTGGCCGCGCGCGACCAGCGCGGCGATGAGCCTAGACGGCTCGAAGATATCGGCCTCGCCCTCGGGGCCGATACAATCGACTTCGTCGGGCCATCCAGCGCCATCGCGGGTGAACACAATCCTGTGACAGCCATCGGCCTCCAGCCATTTGGCGTCGCGCGGCGAGCGGCCGGTGCGGTCGATCACGGCGCGCGCCGGGCTGCGGCCGGGAACGCGGCGGGTGGTAAGCCGGGGGTCGTCCGCCACCACCGTGCCGACACCGACCACCACGACATCGGCCAGCGCGCGCAGCCGGTGCAAATGGTCGAGGCCGCACAGGCCATTGATATCGCGAGATTTTCCGGTCGGTGTCGCGATCCGCCCATCCAGCGACTGGCCGATCTGGGCGACGATGAAGGGCGCCGTGCGCGGCCGAAGGATCGGTTCATAAAGCGCGGCCAGCGGATCGATCGGTGTTTCGCGACGATTCAAGGAAGCCCTCCGCAGCTTGGACATGGTCACTCTCGTTCGGCGCGAGGGCACTGGCGGCATTGGTCCGTGCGCGCCCTACATCCGTAACCACTACGTGCGAGATGCGGAAATGGTGCAGCGGAAGAGGCTTCAAATGATCACTAGCGCGGCGGGCGAAGGCACGATTGCGAGCCTCTTCGGCGATGCCTCCCTCACCGAGGCGGAGCGCGCTATCGCCGAGATGCGCGCCGGGCGGCCGGTCATTCTCGCGCAGGCGGGCCGCCTTTTCCTGGTGGCCAGCGCCGAATTCGCCGATGCCGGGCGGCTGGCGGCGCTGGATGCACTGGCCGGCGGCGCGCTGCAGCTGGTGCTGACGCCGGCGCGCCTGCGCGCCCTCGGCCGGCCGGAATGGGCGCAGCCCATGGCGATCCCGGCCTCGAGCCTCGGCAGCGAACGGGTGCAGGCGCTGATCGCGCAGGATGTGAGCGTGCAGGCGGGAATGGAGCTGCGCGAGGCGCTGGTCGAACCCGACCTGGCGGCCGCGGCGGCGCTGCAGCTCGCCACCCTCGCCTTGATGCTGCCCGCCGTGCTGATGGGCCCGCTCGCCCCGGCGGGGCTGACCCTGCCGGCGCTGACCGTGCGGGCCGAGGCGATCACCGGCTTTGGCGAGGACCGCGCGACGCGGGTGGAAATCGTCTCGCGCGCCCCGGTGCCGCTGCTCACCGCGCGCAATTGCGAGTTCGTGGTGTTTCGCGGCGGCGAGGGCATGCGCGAACAGGTGGCCGTCATCGTCGGCACGCCCGATCCGGCGCGGCCGGTGCTGGTGCGGCTGCATTCGGCCTGCCTGACCGGCGACCTGTTCGGCTCGCTGCGCTGCGACTGCGGCGACCAGCTGCGCTCCACCCTCGCCTCGATGGCGAAGGCCGGCGGCGGGGTGCTGCTCTATCTCGACCAGGAAGGGCGGGGCAACGGCATCGCCAACAAGATGCGCGCCTATCGCCTGCAGAGCGACGGGCTCGACACCTATGAGGCGGACGAGACGCTCGGCTTCGATCTGGACGGCCGCCGCTTCGACTTCGCCGCCGCCATGCTGCGCCAGCTCGGCTACACCAGGGTGATCCTGATGACCAACAACCCGGAAAAGATCGCCGCGCTCACCCGCGCGGGGCTGCAGGTCTCCGGCGTCGAGCGCGCCCATGGCCGGCGCGGGGCCGACAATATCCGCTACCTCGCCGCCAAGCGCGACCGGGCCGGCCATTTCCTCGATCTCGACGCGCTCGACCACCACGCGCCGCCCTCCTGCGGCTGAAGCGCCGCCCTCGCTTTGCTTCGCGTTCCCCAGGCCTTCATGCCTCGAAGGCCCGCCTCAACCCCGGCTCCCCCGAGCCGGGGTTTTTCTTTGCCGGCCCGGCCGCCGGGCAGCGTCCTGTCGAATGCACTATGACGACATTAAATTGTTGACACTTTACACTCGCGGCGTAGTCTCTCGCTATGTCCTCCTCCTCCGCCGCCCATGATGTCAGCTTCCTCCGCCTCACCTCGCTGCCCATGCTGCTGGAGCGCGAGATCGAGAGCATGATTCTCGATGGCCGGCTCAGCATTGGCGGCCGGATCAACGAGAACCAGCTCGCCGCCACCTTCGGCGTCAGCCGGGGCCCGGTGCGCGAGGCGCTGCGCTCGCTGGAGGCGCTGGGCCTTGTCGAGCTGCTGCCCAATCGCGGCGTGTTCATCCGCAGCCTGGATATCGCGCAGGTGGTCGAGATGTATGGCGTGCGCGCGGCTTTGTTCGGCTATGCCGCGCAGCTTCTCGCCAGCCGCTCGGATGCCGGCGAGCTCGCCCGGCTGCGCACCCTGCTCGACGAGATGACGCAAGCGGCGCAGGCGCATGATTTCGACCGCTACTACCCGCTCAACTTCGCCTTTCACGACTTCATCGTCGAGCAGGCCGGCAATGGCGTGCTCACCGCGCAATATCGCGGGCTGGTGAAGCAGCTGCGGCTCTACCGTGCCGGCAATTTGATGACCGGCAACACGCTGGAGCTTTCGAACGAGGAGCATGCCCGCATCGTCGCGGCGATCGAGCAACGCGACCCCATAGCCGCCTACCAGACCAGCTTCGACCATGTCGAGCGCGGCAAGGAGCGGCTTCTGGCCCGCTCCGTGTCGCTCGCCCGGGCCGAGGAACGCCGCGCCTGAGAGCCGGCGACGCGCCGCTCCCGCGCCAAGGGGACGCCGCGTGCCGCCAGACCGTCACACACTCATCGGGAGACCGCCCGGCAGAGGCGGCCCCGCACCCTAGGAGGAAGTCCATGCGAAAGACCCTGACCGGCCTTCTGGCCGTACTCGCCCTGGGACTCGGCACGCTGAGCCTCAACGCCGAACCGCTCGCCTACCCGCACAAGGTCGTCACCCTCGTCACCCATTCCAGCCCCGGTGGCGGCAGCGACGTGTTCCTGCGCGAGCTGACCAAATATCTCGGCAAATATATCGGCGCGACCTTCATCGTCGAGAATGTGCAGGGCGGCAGCGGTGCCAAGGCGGTGGCGCGCGTGGCCGCCGCGCCGGCCGATGGCAGCGTGTTCTACGCCACCACCCCGACCTACATCTATACCTCGCTGCTCTCCAAGCCCTCCGCCACCTACAAGGACCTGGAGCCGCTGGTGAATCTGTTCGCCGACAGCGAGGTGATCTACACCCGCACCGACGGCCCGTTCAACACGCTGCAGGACGTGATCGACAAGGCCAAGAAGGAGCGCGGCCGCTGGGGCGCCGCCAACCCGGCCTCGCTGGAGCGGCAGGCCGCCGAACAGCTCAAGCGCGCCGCCGGCGTCAACGCCGCCATCGTCACCCATGAGGGCGGCGGCGACATGATGCTCAACGTGATGAACGGCACGCTCGACATCGGCATCGGCGAAATCCAGGAACTGCGCTCGCAGCTTGCCGCCGGCAAGATCCGCCTGCTCGCCACCTTCAATCCCGAGCGCATCCCCGAGAAGCCCGAGGTTCCCACCGTCAAGGAAAGCGGCTTCGACGTGACGCTGGTGAAGTTCCGCGGCCTCGCCGGCCCCAAGGGGCTGCCGGACAATGTCACCAAGGTGTGGGACGAGGCGATCAAGAACGTGCTCGCCGACCCCGACTATCAGAAGCGCTACACCGAAGAAGTGCTGGTGCCGAACTACATCCCGCACGCGCAGTACCAGGCCTTCATCACCAATTTCGCCGACACGACAGAGGCGTTCCTGAAGGAAACCGGCGCGGTGAAGTAACCGACCGCCGCCCTCCCCTGCGGCGCCGGCGAAGCCCCCGGCGCCGTGACCGGGAAGCCGCGCCGGCGTCACCCCTTGCCGCAACGCCCGCCCCGCACCTCGCGCGGGCCGGCGCCGTGCCCCCTCCGCCCCCGAGGAACGCACCATGAAACGGGATTTCCTGAGCGGCGGCGTGCTCATCGCCCTCGCCGCCGCCTATTACATCGCCACCGGCTCGATCGCCGAGAGCACGCTGTCGGACGAGATCGGCGCCACCGGCCTGCCCCGGCTGCTGGCCATGCTGCTCGCCTTCATCGGACTGGCGCTGATCGCTCGCACCGCCTTTGTCGCCCTCGCCGCCCGCCGCGCCAACGTCCCGCAGGCCGCGGCAGACGAAGAGGAAGGCGCGCCGCTGCCGCGCGCCATCGGCCTGCTGCTGATCGGCGGCGCCTATGTCGTGCTGCTGCCCTTCATCGGCTACTTCCTCGCCGTCGCTTTGCTGATCGCCGGCGTGGCGCTCTATGAGGGCGCCGCCCGCAGCTGGGTGTTGCCGACCGCCGCGCTGGGCGGGGCGACGCTCTACTGGGCGATCTTCGTCAAGCTGCTCGGCGTGCACCAGCCGGCCGGCTCCCTCTTTCAGGGATGGCTCTCGTGACCACGTTCTGGGACATCCTGCATCTTCTCACCGCCACGCCGCTGGTGCCGGTCGCCATCATGGGGCTGACCTGGGGCATTCTCGGTGGCGCGCTGCCGGGCATCTCGGCCTCGATCACCATGGCGCTGGTGCTGCCCTTCACCTACACGATGGACCCGGCGATGGCGATCGCGCTGCTCGCCTGCGTCTATATCGGCGCGGAATATGGCGGCTCGATCCCCGCCATTCTGATCCGCACCCCCGGCACCAATTCCTCCGCCGCGACCGTCATTGACGGCTATGAGCTGAACCGCCAGGGGCGGGCCGGCGAGGCGCTCGGCATCTCGCTGATGTCGGGCGTGGTGGGCAGCCTGTTCGGCCTCGCCATGCTGGCGCTGCTGACCGAGCCGCTGTCCTGGCTGGCGCTGGCGTTCCGGCCGACCTCCTATTTCGCCCTCGGCATACTCGGCCTCAGCGTCATCGCCTCGATGGGCGGGGATTCGCTGCTCAAGGGCCTCGCCTCGGCGGTGGTCGGGCTGATGATCGCCACCGTCGGCACCGACCCAATCTCCGGCGTCACCCGCTTCACCTTCGACGTCGCGGACCTGCTCAGCGGCGTCGAGCCTGTGGTGGTGATGGTCGGCCTGTTCGCGCTGACCGAGCTGATGAGCCAGTCCGGCTCCACCACCGTTACCCAGCTCGGCGGCTCGATCCGCATCCGCCTGCCGGGCTGGGCGATGATGCGCAAGCTGCGGCGCTCGCAGGCGATCGGCTGCTTCCTCGGCCTGTTCGAGGGGCTGACGCCGGGCGGGGGCGGCTCGGTCGCCGCCTTCATGTCCTATAATGAGGCGCGGCGCTGGTCGAAGACGCCGGAAAAATTCGGCAAGGGCTCGGAAGAGGGCATCGCCGCGCCCGAGGCCGCCAACAACACCGTGGCCTCCACCGCGCTGATCCCGCTGCTGAGCTTCGGCATTCCGAGTTCCAACTCCACCGCCGTGCTGCTGGGCGGCCTGCTGATGCACGGGCTGCTGCCGGGCCCGCGCCTGTTCGAGCAGAACCCGCAGGTGATCGACAGCCTCTATGTCGGCTCGCTCATCGCCATCATCGCCCAGATCGGCGTCGGCGTGCTGATCCTGCCGGCCTGCGTGTGGCTGGTGAACCGGCCGCGCCCCTACCGCGCCGGGTTCATTCTCGCGCTGATCCTGTCGGGCCTGTTCACCCTCAACAACAGCCCGTTCGATCTCGGCCTCGCTCTGGCGCTTGGGCTGATGGGCTATCTGATGCGGCTGGCCCGCTTCCCGGTGCTGCCGATGATCCTCGGCGTCGTGCTCGGCCACATGGTGGAATCGAGCTATCGCCGCTCGCTGGTGCTCTCGGGCGGCGACTTCCACATCTTCGTCGAGGACCCGATCGCCGTCGGCCTGCTCGGCGCCGCCTTGTTCTTCATCGTCTTCTCGCTGGCCCGCGAATACCGCGACGCGCGCCGGACCCAGATGCAGGAAACCCATTTGTGAACCAGCACCGCGCGATCTCAGAGGAAACCGTCGCCGGCCGGCTGGCCAGCTTTGCCGCCAGCGCCGCGCCCCCGCCGGCCGCCGAGGCGGTGAGCCGGCGCCTGCTGCTCGACATTTGCGGCCTCGCCTTCGCCGCCCGGCACGAGCCCTATACCAGCGCCGCGCTCGCCAGCGCCGCCGGCACGGGGCCCTGCACCGCCATTGGCCATGCCCACGGGCTGAACCTCTACGACGCCGCGCTGGTCAACGGCACGGCGGCGCATGGCGAGGATTATGACGACACCTTCGAGGGCGGGCCGGTGCATGCCGGCGTGGTGGTGGTGCCGGCCGCGCTCGCCCTCGCCCAGCATCGCGGGCTCGACGGCGCGGCTGTCATGCGCGCCATCGCCATCGGCGCGGAATTGATGAGCCGGCTCAGCCTCGTCGCGCCGCAGGCGATCCACAAGGCCGGCTTCCACCCGACGGCGGTGATCGGCTCCATGGCGGCGGCCGCCGCCGCAGGCACCACCATCGGGCTCGACCGCGCCCGGCTCGCCAACGCGCTGGGGATCGCCGGCAGCCTCGCTTCCGGCATCATCGAATATCTCGCCGACGGCTCCTGGACCAAGCGGCTGCACCCCGGCGCAGCGGCGCAGGCGGGGCTGCGCGCGGCGCTGCTGGCGGAGGGCGGCTTTGTCGGGCCGGCCAGCGTTTTCGAGGGCGACCACGGCTTCTTCCGCGCCTTCGCCCCCTCGAAGACGGCGAATTTCGCCCCGCTGCTGGACGGGCTGGGCGAGGACTGGATCATGCCGACCATCGCCTTCAAGCCCTATGCCTGCGGAACCATGACCCA
The DNA here is from genome assembly GCA_000378025.1 of Xanthobacteraceae bacterium 501b. Taxonomy (GTDB): domain Bacteria; phylum Pseudomonadota; class Alphaproteobacteria; order Rhizobiales; family Xanthobacteraceae; genus Ancylobacter. The sequence continues at coordinate 4,221,605 of KB899087.1, read as the reverse complement.
GCCCTTCATCGACTGCGCCATCGCGCTGGCCCGGCAGGGCGTGCGCGCCGAGGAGATCGTCAGCCTCACCTGCAAGGCGGGCGAGGGCACAGTGCACCGGCTGTGGGAGCCGCTCGCCGCCAAGCAGGCGGTGCCGAACGGCTATGCCGGCAAATTCTCCACCCCCTTCTGCATGGCGGTCGGCTTTCTCGACGGGGCGGCCGGGCTGGTGCAGTTCACCGACGCGCAGACACGGCGTCCGGATGTGCGGGCCTTCGCGGCGAAGATTTCCTATGAGATCGACCCAGCGGATGAGTATCCAAGCAACTTCACCGGCCATCTGCGGGCGACGCTGACCGACGGCTCGGTGATCGAAATCCGCCAGCCGCATATGCGCGGAGGCGCGCGCGAGCCGCTTTCCGATGCCGAGCTGGTGGCCAAGTTCAACGCCAATGTGGCCTTTGGCGGCGGCGACGCGGCAACGGCGGAAGCGCTCTTTGCGGCGATCGACGCGATCGCCGCCGGCGGGAAGGTAGCGCTGGGAGAGAGCGCATGAACACACCCCATACGGACAGCCCCTCACGCCCCGTGGCCATCGTCACCGGCGGCTCGCGCAATATCGGCCGCGCCATTGCCCATGCGCTGGGGGCGGCGGGCATGGCGGTGGTCATCGTCGCCCGCTCGGACCGCGACGCCGCAGAACAGGTGGTGCATGAGTTGGAAGCGCTGGGCACGCCGGCGACGTCGGTGCTGGCCGATGTCTCCCGCGAAGCCTCCGCCGATCTCATCGTCGCCCATGCGCTGGAGCGCTTCGGCCGGCTCGATGTGCTCGTCAACAACGCCGCCATCCGCCGCGAGAAGCCGGTGGAGGCGATGAGTCTGGCGGAATGGCGGGAGATCACCGGCATCTGCCTCGACGGCGCCTTCCTGCTCTGCCGCGCCGCGATCCCGCATCTGGCGGAATCGCCGGCCGGCGCCATCATCAATATTGGCGGCCTCACCGCCTATACCGGCGCCCCGAACCGCGCCCATGTGGTCGCCGCCAAGGCGGGGCTGGACGGGCTGACCAAGGCGCTGGCGGTGGAGCTGGCGCCGCGCGGCATCACGGTGAATCTCGTCTCGCCCGGCCGCATCGGCACCGACCGCAGCCACGCCTCGGCCGAGAAGAACCCGGCCCACCATGCCCGCAACCAGACCCTGCTGGGGCGGGAGGGCACGGCGGAGGAAGTCGCGGCGATGGTCGCCTATCTCGCCGGCCCGGCCGCCCGCTTCCTCACCGGCCAGACCGTCCACGTCAATGGCGGCGCGTTTTTGCCCTAGCGGGAAGGCCTCCTCCTACCCAGAAGACGGGAGCCGCCATGTTCGGTGATGTGAGCCTGTGGCACTACGTGCTGGTGGCCGGCGTCGCCTTCCTCGCCGGTGTCGCCGGCGGGGTCACCGGCTATGGGCCCGGCCTGCTGATGCCGCCCATCCTGTTGCCGATCATCGGCGCGCAGGCGGTGGTGCCTGTCATCGCCGTCTCCGCCATGCTGTCCAATGCCAGCCGGCTCTATGCCTTCCGCCGCGCTTTCGATCCGCGCCGGGCCATGCTCATTGTTGCCGTGGCGCTGCCGACCTCGGCGCTGGGGGCCTATGGCTATACAAGCCTGTCGGGGGCTGGTGTGTCGATAGTGATCGGGGCGGTGCTGATGCTGGCCATCCCCGTCCGCCACGGGCTGGCCCGGCTCAAAGGTCATCTCGACGGGCCGGGGCTGATGGCGGCCGGCGCCGGCTTCGGGCTGCTGATGGGCGGCACCGCCGGCACCGGCGTGGTGCTGCTCTCCATCCTGCTGGCGGCGGGGCTGAACGGCGCGGCTGTTATCGCCACCGATGCCGGCATCTCGCTGGTGCTCGGCGTGGTGAAAGTGGGGGTGTTCCAGGCGGCCGGCGCGCTCCCCCTCGCCTCCTGGGTGATGGCGGTGCTGATTGGGCTGGCGGCGACGCCGGGCGTGTTCTTGGCCCGGCGGCTGGTCGGCACCCTGTCCGAGGGCGCCCATATCCGCGTTCTCGACGGCGTGGTGGTGATCGGCGGGCTGGTGCTCATCCTTCAGGGGCTGCGCGCGCTGATGATGTGATGTCCCGCCCGCCGCCAACAGGCGAACTGGCCGACCGGCCCGCAATCGGCTAATCAGGCCGGCCGCGCCGCCGGTGGCAACAGGCCGCCGTCGTCGCCGGGCAGGAAACACGACATGTACGCCGCCACATCCCCCGCCACACACCGGGCCAGCCCGCGCGACTGGCTGGCGCTCGCCGTCATCGCGGTGCCGTGCCTCGTCTATGCGATGGACCTGACGGTGCTCAATCTCGCCGTGCCGCATCTGGCGCTCGACCTCGCGCCCTCGGCGGCGCAGCTTTTGTGGATCATCGACATTTACGGCTTCATGGTCGCCGGCGCGCTGATGCTGATGGGCACGCTGGGCGACCGCATCGGCCGGCGCAAGCTGCTGCTGATCGGCGCGGCGGCCTTTGCGGTCGCCTCGGTGCTGGCGGCGATGGCGCGCAGCGCCGAACAGCTCATTCTCGCCCGCGCCTTGCTCGGCCTTGCCGGGGCGACGCTGGCGCCCTCGACGCTCTCGCTGATCCGCAACATCTTTCTCGACGATCGCGAGCGCACCTTCGCGATTGGCGTGTGGATCGCCTGCTTCTCGTCAGGCGCGGCGCTCGGCCCGCTGGTCGGCGGGGTGATCCTCACCTATTTCTGGTGGGGCGCGGTGTTCCTTGCCGCCGTGCCTGTCATGCTCCTCCTGCTCATTGCCGGGCCGTTGCTGCTGCCGGAGTTCCGCGACGAGAAAGCCGGCCGGCTCGACATTGTGAGCGCGCTGCAGTCCGTCACCGCCGTGCTGGCGCTGGTCTATGGCATGAAGCGCATCGCCGAGCATGGACCCGACCTGGAGGCCGGCGCGGCGCTGGCGCTGGGGCTTGTCGTGATCGGCTTCTTTGTCGCCCGGCAGAAGCGCCTCGCCGACCCGATGATCGACCTTGCTTTGTTCGCCCATCCCGGCATCGGCGCGGCGCTCGCGATCAACGTGCTGGCGATGATGGGGGTGATGGGCATCTTCGTGTTCATCTCGCAATATCTCCAGCTGGTGCTCGGCATGAGCCCGCTGGAGGCGGGGCTGTGGACCGCGCCTTCCGGCGTGTGCTTCGCCATCGGCTCAATGGCGACGCCGCGCCTGGTGCGCCGCTGGCGGGCGGTGGACGTGCTGTCGGTCGGGCTCGTCGCAGCGATATTCGGATTCCTGCTGCTGACACAGCTACGGGCGGAAGCCTCGCTGCCGGTGCTGATGGGCGCCATCGTGCTGATGTGCCTCGGCCTGTCGCCGGCCGGCACCATCACCACCGATCTGGTGATGCGCCTCGCGCCGCCCGAGCGCGCCGGCGCCGCCTCCGGCATTTCCGAGACCAGCTTCGAGTTCGGCGGCGCCATCGGCATCGCCTCGCTTGGCAGCCTGGTGGCGGGAAGCTACCGGCTGAGCATGGAAGGCGCCGCCCTGCCCGCCGGCATCCCGGCCACGCTGCTGGAGCCGGCGCAGCGCACGCTGGACGGCGCCGTCACCGCCGCCGCCAAACTGCCCGAGGCGCTGGCCACGCCGCTGCTGCAGGCGGCCCATGGCGCCTTCTCCCATGCGATCGACCTCGCGGCGCTGGCCTGCGTCGCCTCGGCCGTGCTGGCGCTGATCGTCGCCCGCACCCGGCTGACGCGGGTGCGGTAGGCGTCAGGCGCGTCGCTCAGGCGCTGATCTCGTCCACCAGCCGCGCCAGCATCACCTCGCAGCGGGCGAGCTGGTCGCGGCTGACATATTCGTCCGGCTTGTGGGCGTCGCGTATGTCGCCGGGCCCGCACACCACGGTGGGAATGCCGAGCTTTTCCCGGAACAGCCCGCCCTCGGTGCCGAAGGCGATCTTGCGCAGCGGGCCGGGGCCGTTGAGCCGGCGCAGCAGCGCCACCACCTCGGCCTCCGGCGGCGTCTCCAGCCCGGGATAGGCGTTGACGATGTCGATGGAAACGCCGGTGCCGGCAAAGCGGGCCTGCGCCGCCCGCGTCAGCGCCGCCGCCCTGTCGAACAGCCGGTCCATCAGAAAAGCGGGATCGTCAGTCGGCAAATTGCGGATCTCGAAATCCACCGTGCAGGCATTCGGCACGATGTTGAGCGCGGTGCCGCCCTGGATGGTGCCGGCATGCACGGTGGTGAAGGGCACGGCGTAAGCCGCGTCCTGCGGGCCGGCCGCAAGTTCGTCCTGCAGCGCCCGCATCTCGCCCACCATGTCGGCGGCGAGGTGGATGGCGTTCAGCCCTTCCGGCGCATGGCTGGAATGGCATTCCTGCCCCCGGCAGGTGAGGCGGGCGGCGAGCTTGCCCTTATGCGCGACCACGGTCTCCAGCATCGTCGGCTCGCCGATGATGCACAGCGCCGGCAGGTCGTCCGCGCCGATGAGGCGTTCGATCAGCCCGCGCACGCCGACGCAGCCGATCTCCTCGTCATAGCTGAAGGCCAGGTGCAGCGGCCGGGTGAGCCGGCGTGTCGCTGCCGCCTCCGCCGCCGCCAGCACGCAGGCGAGAAAGCCCTTCATGTCGCAGCTGCCGCGCCCGAGCAGATGGTCGCCGCGCTCGGTGAGGCGGAACGGGTCGGTGCTCCACGCCTGCCCCTCGACGGGGACCACATCGGTATGGCCGGACAGCAGCACCCCGCCGGCACCCGTTGGGCCGAGCACGGCGTGGAGATTGGCCTTGGTGCCGGCCGCGTTGTGCACCAGCGTCAGCCGGGCGCCGAGCGGCGCCAGCAGCGCGCTGATATAATCGATGAGCGTGAGATTGGACTCGCGGCTGATGGTGGGAAAGGCGATCAGCCGTTCCAGGATCTCGATCGGGCGGGAAGCGGTCATAAGCGGGCCGGCAGGGGGAGAACGGGGCGGCAGGATGACCGGCCGGGGCGCATTGGCAAACCATTAATTTGGCATGGTCTGGATCGGAAAAACTGAGGTTGGCGGCACAACCGTCGCGAAAACGGGCACGCAAAAATTCTAGCCACCGCTGCTTGGTGGAGCGACGCCGCGCCCCTAACATGCGCCGCCCAAAGGGACCTGACGGAGAGCGAGCGGATGAACCAGCAGACCGGCAATATGCGCGTCGATGGCGGGCGGCTATGGGGCAGCCTGATGGCGATGGCGCAGATCGGTCCCGGCATTGCCGGCGGCAATAACCGGCAGGCGCTGACCGATGCCGACCGCGAGGGGCGCCTGCTGTTCCAGCGCTGGTGCGAGGACGCCGGCCTCACCGTCGGCGTCGACGCCATGGGCTCGATGTTCGCCCGCCGCGAGGGGACCGAGGCCGACGCGCTGCCGATCCTCATCGGCTCGCATCTCGACACCCAGCCGACGGGGGGCAAATATGATGGCGTGCTCGGCGTGCTGGCGGCGCTGGAAGTGGTGCGCACCCTGAACGATCTCGGCATCCGCACCCGCCGGCCGGTGGAGGTGGTGAACTGGACCAATGAGGAAGGCTCGCGCTTTCCCCCCGCCATGATCGCCTCCGGCGTCTATGCCGGCGTGCACACGCTCGATTGGGCCTATGGCCGCACCGACGCGGCGGGCCTGCGCTTCGGCGACGAGCTGGAGCGCATCGGCTTCAAGGGCGAGGAGCCGGTGGGCCAGCGCAAGGGCCACGCCTATTTCGAGCTGCATATCGAGCAGGGGCCGATCCTGGAGGAGGAAGGGGTCGACATCGGCATCGTCACCCATGGCCAGGGGCTGCGCTGGGTAGAGGTGACGCTGACCGGGCGCGCGGCCCACACCGGCACCACGCCGATGGACCGGCGGCTGAACGCCAGCCTCGGCGCCGCCCGCATCATCGACCGCATCGAGGCGATCACCCGCGCCCATGGCGAGAGGGCAGTCGGCGCGGTGGGGCAGCTGGTCTTCGCGCCGAACTCGCGCAACATCCTGCCCGGCACGGTGGTATTCACCGCCGATCTGCGCCATCCCGATCTGGCGGCGCTCAACTCCATGGCGGAGCAGGTGAAGCAGGCGGCGCGCGAGGTGGCGGCCGATCTCGGCATCGGCATCGCGATCGAGGAAGTCGGCGCCTTCGACCCCACCACCTTCGACGAGGATCTGCTGGCGGGACTGCGCGGGGCGGCGGAGCGGCTGGGCTATTCGCACCGCGACATGGTGTCGGGCGCCGGGCACGATGCGTGCTGGGTGGCGAAGACCATGCCCTCCGCCATGATCTTCTGCCCCTGCGTCGACGGGCTCAGCCACAATGAGGCGGAGGAGATCACCCCGCAATGGGCCGGCGCCGGCACCGATGTGCTGCTGCAGGCCGTGCTGCAGGCGGCCGAGGTGGTGGAGTAGACGTTCCCCTCAGGCCCGGGCTTGACCCGGGCACCCAGCGGCCGGGCCTGCCGAGGCAAGGGTTCTGCGATCCGCCGCGCATGTGCGGAAAGGTTGGATCCCCGGGTCAAGCCCGGGGATGAGGGTGTGCGGACTGGTGGGCGCTCAGCCCTTGCGCCAGAGCGCGGCGCCGCCGGTGAGTCCGGCATCGTTTGAGGCCAGGCTGACATTGGCCGGCAGCTCGATCTCGACATGCTTGGCATTGCCGCCGCCGAGATAGAGATGGTCGTAATGCAGCAGCACGTAGAGCAGCTCGATCACCCGCTTCACATGGTGGTTCCAGTGCTTCTTGCCGTGCGCCTCATAGGCGGCGACGCCGAGATATTCGTCATAGGTCAGGTTGTCGTGCACGGGATGGTGCGCCAGCTCCATATGCGGCATCAGCTCGCCATCGCGGAACAGCGCCGTGCCGCAGCCGGTGCCGAGCGTCATCACCATTTCCAGCCCCTTGCCGGAGACGATGCCATAGCCCTGCATCTCGGCATCGTTGATCAGCCGGGCGGGGGCCTTGAGGCGCGCCGCCATCGCGTCGGCCAGCGCGAAGCCGGCCCAGAGCTCGGTGCCGAGATTGGGCGCGGTCAGCACCTTGCCCTCGCGCACCACGCCGGGGAAGCCGATGGCGATGCGGTCGAAGGCCGGGTGCTTGGCCGCCATGCCGGCATAGGCGTCGAGCAGCGCCTCCGGATGGCAGGGATGGGGCGTGTCCACCCGCTCGCGCTCGGAGATCATGGTGCCATGGTCGTCGATGACGGCGCATTTCAGACCGGTGCCGCCAATATCGACCGCGAGAATGCCCGCCGCGCCGGTGGCGGCCGTCGTATCTGTCATAGGGTTCATCCTCTCACTTCGACGCCTGCGCCGGCTCGGCCACCCGCCGGCTCACCTCATGATCGTCCTCGTCGGCGCTGGCATGGAACAGCGCGCCATCGCCATCGACGGTGACGACAAAATCCTCGCCCTCCCACGTTCCGGACTCGGTCCAGAAGAAGGTGAACCGCAGGTGCCGGCCATGCTGTTTGACGGTGGTCGGCAGGTCGGCGATGTGAAAGCCGAAGCCGGTGGGCCGCGTCGGCGTGTCCTGCGCCGTGGTCCAGCCGTCGAGCGACCAGTGGATCACCGCCGGCGCCGGCAGTTCCACCCGCAAGGCGAGGCCGGCGGGCACCGAGCGGAGCTTCTGGTTGAAGTGCCAGAGCCGGCGCGGCGAGGTCACCTTGTCGACGAGATAGCGCTGCACGGTTTGCGGCGGCGTGTCGAACACCTTGCCGTCACGCAGCGAGCGCATCAGCTTGATATGCTCGGAATGCGCCCAGACCAGCGGCATCGCGCTGCCCGAGGGGCGGCCCTTGAACAGCTCGCGCTCGGGAATGTCGTCCTGGTCCCACACCTGCTCGGGCAGCAGCCCACCGGGGCCGGCGCAGTCCTCCAGCGTGACCAGAAGCTGGCCGGCGCGCACCAGATTGCCGGCGGCGATCTCGTAATGGGCGCGCTCGCCGGTGAGCAGCGGCCAGGCCCGGCCGACGCCGGTGCCGTCGAAGGGCGAGCCATCCTCATGCTCGCCATAGCCGTCGCCATTGTAGCGGTACCAGACCGGGCCCTGCGGCAGCTCCACCTTGAGAATGGCATCGATCGCCTTGATGGTGGCGAGGATGCGCGGGTCGTCCGCCGCGCGCAGCCCGAAGCGCACCAGCGCGAGCGCGTCCGGCGAGATAAGCTGCGCCGCCGGCCGGTCGCTGTCACCCGGCGGACGGTTTTTCACCGGAACGAAGCCGTCGATCGGCGACGCGGCGTCGGCGGTTTCCGGCGGGGCGACGCGCACATAATAGCCCTCGACCCCGAGCTTATCCGCGAGGTCGGTGCCGGTGGCGAAGGTCCAGTGCTCGATCGAGTCGTTCCAGGCGTCGGCCTTTTCGCGCAGATACTGCGCCTCGTCCTTGCGGCCGAACAGCTCCATCATCTCGGCGGCGGCCAGAAGGGCGGAGATTTCCGCCGCCAGGGTGAAGGGCGAATAGCCGGCATCCTCCTCCCAGCGGTCCTGGCCGGTCACCGGGCCGTTGAGGACGATGAATCGCGCGGCGCGCTCGATCATGTCCATGTAGCCGTCGAGCTCGCCGCGCGCGAAATGGCCGCCGCGGCGGATCATGTCGGCAAGCAGGATGGGGAAGGCACACTCGTCCATCTGCACGCCGCCCCAATAGGGAACGCCGTCGAGCCAGACATTCTGCGACCAGTGACCGTCGGTTTCCTGAATGCTGCGGAGATAGCCGAGCACCGACTTGGCCTCGTCGGAGGCCCCCGCCGCCAGCAGGCCGCCGGCGTTCTCGACCAGATCGCGCGGCCAGACGAGGTGATAGCCGCCGAGATCCTCGTCGCCCTTGTTGAAGCCCCAGGGAATGGAGAGGCTGGCGATGATGGCGCCCGGCACGGAACTCGGCTGGTGGGTGGCCAGCACGATGGTGCTGGCGCGGTAGGCATTGATGTTGGAGCGGTTCTGCGGATGGTCGAGCGGCAGCAGCGTGCCCTGCCAGGCGCGCCAGCCCTGCACATAGGTGCGGCGCAGTTCCTCGAAGCCTTCCTGCAGGCTGGAAACGGTGCGGAACCCCGCCTCCTCCGGCCGGGCGCCGAAGCCGAGCGCGACCAGCATCTCGCCATTGCTGGCGGCAAGGTCAATCTCGGCGCTGAGCGCCACATTGCCGGATTCGGCGCGCTGGTAGCGTTCCTCCAGTTCGCCGGAGCGGGCGAGCTGCTGCCAGCCATCGGAGGTGCCGACATAGCCCACCGAGCGGGCCTTCCACGGCACCGAGCAGGCGAGCGCCAGCGACTGGCCATGCCGGCCGGAGGCGAACAGCATGGGCGTGCCCTTGTAGTCGCCGACCCAGCCGGTGTTGTCGGCGCCGGCATTGATGAGATGCGGCGCCAGCAGCGCGAACAGGCGGTAGTCGGAGATATCGCCGATCAGTGCCTCGAAGGTGATCTTCTGGATCAGCACTTCCCGGCGTGGATCGGTGAGGATCTGCTTCTGGATGCGCCAGCGCCCGTCATTGGCGGTGTTGAGCAGGTGATAGGCCGGCACGCCATGCTCCAGCACGCCGACTTCGTGCTCGGCGTCGCGCTTCTCCTCGGCGAAATAGCCGTCCGGGCCCGTGACGAGGAAGCCGAAATCGCGGGTGCAGGCGGTGTCGACGCGGGGGTAATAGATCTCGTTGAGGATGCCGTGGCTCAGCGTGAACCACAGCCGGCTCGCCGCCGTGCGAGCGGTGCCGACGCCCACCTTGGCGCTTGATGTCCAGCGCGCCGGGCCGCCGGGGCCGCCGGGCGGTGTGAGATCTCCATCCGTGCTCATCGTTTTCCCCACTCACACGCCCTTGAAAACGGGCGATCCTTGCCTTGGCGCGCCGGGACACCCCGGCGCACGCGCCTACCGTGCCCCACCGAGGAACCTGCGAGAGATTTCCGGTGCGGTCAATCGCGTATCGCTGCCGGGCCGAGGCGGGCGAGGGTCAGAAGCTGACCCGCACGCTGGCCTCAACGCCATTGTCGCGCCACCCCTCGCCGAACTGGCCGGTGTACTGCACGCCCAGATGCAGCCTGTCGCCGGCCTGCGCGGTCAGCCCCGCCTCCAGCAGCGCCGTATTCCGCGCCAGCGGCGCGCCTGTGGTGGTAAAGCCCGGCCCGCCGGCGAAACCGACGGCGAGCGCGGGCAATGCGTCGCCCCAAACATGCTGCCACGCGGCGGAGGCATCGAGGCGCAGGCGGAGAGACGCCTGTTCGCCCAGCGGCAGGGACAGCCGCGCGCCGAGCGTGCCAAAACTGGCGCTGGCGTCGAGCCCGGGCGAGGCCAACGCGGCGCTGCCGCCGGCCTCGCGGAAACCATCGCCCTCCAGCGCGACATAGGCGAGGCTGGCGAAGGGCTCCAGCGTCGCGGCGGGGAGCGCGAGCCCATAAGCGATCTCGCCGAAAATCTGGCCGGTGCCGGCGCTGATATCGGCGGTCAGGGTTTCGGCCAGCCCCGGCAGAACGAGGCTGCGGCGGGCAGAAACCTCGTTCCAGCCATAGGCGCCGCCAAGCCGCAGCGCGAGCGGGCCCCAGCTGCGCCCGCCATAGAGACCGAGCGTGTAGCTGTCGACGCCGTAGGAGGCGGCGAGCGCACCGGCCCCGATGGAGCTGTGGCTGTAGCCGCCGAACGCGCCGATCCGCCAGACATCGAGAAAAAGCCGGTCGAGGCCGGCGTGGAAGCCGCCAATGTCGCGCGACAGCCCGGCGCTGGCCGGGGTGGCGGCGCTATCGCCAAAGGCGCCGAAGCCCTGCAGCCAGAAATCGGTGCCGGTGCCGGGCGCGGGTTCGACGAGCCGGGTGCCGTCATCGGCGAAGCTCACCACCTGCGCCCGCCCCGCGCCCGCGCCGGCGGCCGTGCGCAGTCGGTCCAGCGCCGCCGCGCGGGCGAAGCGGCTGTCCTGCAGCAGAACGGTTTGCACAGACGCATAGCCCTCGCCGGAGAGCCGATCGAAGGCGCCGCGCGCCGCCGCGAGGCTTGGCAGCCACGCGGCGGAGGCGACCAGAGGATCGTCAGGGTCCATCCGATCAAGCGCCACGCCGACGGCGCGCTGGTTGGGGGTGGCGCCGGCGGAGGCGAAGGCGCGCGACTTCGCGACCCTGAGCGCCACGTCATTTTCGCCTGTGATCGCCGTGACCGTAGCGAAGGCAGAGGACGGACCCGCAAGGGTGGCGAACGCGCCCTCGATACCCTCGCCCGCCACCAGCACGGTGTAGCTGCCAAAGGGTGCGGGATCGAACAGGCCATAGGCGAGCGTGCCGTCGAGACGGGCAGTGCCGCTCACGTCAAGAAGGTCGGCGCCCGCCGCGCCGAGCCGCACATTCAGCCGCGCCGCTTCCCCCGCCGCATAATCGCCGGCGAGCGTGAGCGTGCCGAGCGCGCCAGCCGCGCCCGGCGCCAGCGTGCCGCCGGCCTGGACATAGCCCGAGGCCGCGCGGAGGGTTCCGGTGCCGGAGACGACGCCGCCAAATTGCAGCAGGCCGCCCGTCGCCAGCGTGCCGCCAATGGCGAGGCTTCCGCCGGCCAGCGCGGTGTCGAGCAGCACGTCCAGCTGCGTGCCGGCGGCAATGTCCAGCCGCGCCGCCGGATGCGCCAGGGTGAGGCGGTCGATGGTGGGCGAGAGGTCGAGGCGGATCTGCGCGGCGTTGGCAAGCGTCACCTCATAATAGCGGCCGAGCGTTCCATAGCCGGCGAAGTCGCCATCCGCATTGTCCGGCGTCTCGTGGCGGCCGAGCGTGTCGGTCCAGCGAGAGGCGTCGCTCCAGGCGAAGGCGCCGGCGGCGGCTGTCGTGGTGCGCAGCGGGTTGGCGGCGGCGAGCCAGTCGGCGTGGTCGGCGACGGCGCCGTAATTGGACGGTGAGCCGTAGGTGAACAGGTATTCGCCGGGCCTGTCTGGATCGGCAAAGCCGGCGGTGAAATTGACCCCGAGCTGGATCAACCCGCCGTCCGGGCCGATCATGAACAGGGGCCCGCCGCTGTCGCCGAAGGAGGTGCCGCCCTGCCAGGCAGGCACCGGGGCCTCGACGCCGAATTCATTGGGATCGTCCGGGCTCAGCGGGTTGCGAAACTGGACGGAGATCTGAAGGCGGCCGTCGGGCAACACCGTGACCTGCCCCAGCGTGCTGGTGACGGCGCGGCGCCGGTCGTCATAGCCGAGATCGTTCTCCGTCCCGGTGCCGATCTGGCCATAGCCGGCGAGGAAGACCACGTCGCCAAGGCCCGGCATCTGGTCCGGCGAGGTGGCGAGCGTCACCGGCGCGACGCCGGCGACCGGTTGCGCCAGCGAGATGAGGGCGACATCGCTGGACGAAAAGCCTTCCGGCACATAGGCGGGATTGACCGCGACGCCGCTGAGGGCGCGGTCGTTCGGGTTGGCGAGGGTCGAGTCCGGCGAGAAGCGGACCTCCACCTCATTGAACCAGCTGAGCACCGCGCCCGTCTCCGCGCTCAGCGCGCAATGGCCGGCGGTGAGCACGGTGCGCGAATTGATCAGCGTGCCGGTGCAGATCGACTGGCCGTCGATCGAGAGCGCGACGACATTGGCGAAGCGGTTTTCGCTGTCGTACCAGTTCTGCACGCCGCCCACGGCCGCGGCATCGACATCGTTGAGATAGATCGCGCCCGCCGGCGCGGCGGCGAGCAGCGGGCCGGCGGCCAGCGCGAGAACAGGGGCGAGGCGCCGTCCGGCACCCGGCCTGCGCGGGCGGCCACGCCGCGCCGTGGGACTGTTCGCCGCCGATCGCGTCACGCTCGCGCTCACCTCGCCTTTGCCCTCCTCCGCGCTGTACTTTCCCTTGCGATAGCCCGGATTCCGCCGCGCTCACAAGCGCGCCGGGCCGGCCGCGCGGCTCTTTATGGCAGGGGCGGTAACGGGAGGAGCGGTGCTGGCGCGCAGCACCAGCTCGGTGGGAAGCACGATGTCGCCCTCCAGCGCCTCGCCGCCGATCATCGCCAGCAGGCACTGCGCCGCCCGGCGGCCGATCGCCTCGCGCGGCTGGCGGATGGTGGAGAGCGCCGGCGTCATATGCGAGACCAGCTCGATATCGTCGAACCCCATCACCGAGACGTCGCGCGGCACGGCGAGGCCGCGATGCTGCACCTCGCCGATGAAGCCGCAGGCCATGGCGTCGCTGGCGAGGAACATCGCCGTGGGACGCTGCTCCGCCGGCAAAGCGAGCCAGGCCGCACCGGCGACGCGGCCGGAATCGAGGCTGAAATCGCCGGGAAGCACGAGGGGCGGCGGCAGGCCGCGCGCCGCCAGCGCCTGCTCGGTGCCGGCGAGCCGCGCCTCGCTCAGCACATTGCCCGGCGGCCCCATCACATGGCCGATGCGCGTGTGGCCGAGATCGGCGAGATGGCCGACCGCGACCCGCGCCGCCGCACGGTTGTCGATCTTCACCCGCGGCGCTTCGATGCCCGGTATCCACTCGCAGGCCAGCACGATCGGCACCCGGCGCTTGAGGCCTTCCGCCGGCAGCGTGCCGTCGAGCACGATCAGCCCGTCGGCACGGCTCGGCTCGGCATAGCCGAGCAGAGTTTCCCCGCCCATGGCGCAGGTGTCGGCGATCAGCAGATTATAGCCCGCCCCGGCGAGCACCGCCGCCATGCCGGCGAGGATCTGCGAGAAGAACGGGTTGGACAGGTTCGGCACCAGCGCCACCACCCCGCCGGTGCGCCGGTGGCGCAAATTGCGCGCGGCGTGGTTCAGCCGGTAGCCGGTCTGGCGGATCGCCTCCTCGACGCTGCGGCGCGTCTCGGCGCTTACCACGTCGGGATTTGAGAGCACGCGGCTGACCGTCGCGGTGGAAACGCCGGCGAGCCGCGCCACGTCCACGATCTTCGGTCTCTGGTGCTGCATGGGCCCCTCCATAGACGCGCCGGGGGCTCTCTGGCAATCCGCTCGCGCTACCGTTGCGGCATTCCCGGCCACACCCTCTTGCAATCGATTACAAGCCTCCGCTAGGCTGAATGCAACCGATTACAAAAATCAACGGTTGGCCGGCACGCCGGTCGGGAGGAAACCATGCGGACCATCAAGGGGCCGGGCCTGTTTCTGGCCCAGTTCATCGGCGCAGACGCGCCCTTCGACAGCTGGCACACCATCACACGCTGGGCCGCCGAATGCGGCTATGAAGGCGTGCAGGTGCCGACCAACGACCCACGCATCCTCGATCTCGACCAGGCCGCCGCCTCGCGCGACTGGTGCGCGCAATGGGCCGGGCAGGGATCGCAGAACGGCGTGGTCGTCACCGAGCTCTCCACCCATCTGCAGGGCCAGCTGGTAGCGGTGCATCCCGCCTATGACGCGATGTTCGACGGTTTCGCGGCACCGCAGGTGCGCGGCAACCCGGCCGCGCGGCAGGAATGGGCGGTCGACCAGATGAAAAAGGCGCTCACCGCCTCCAAGCATCTGGGCCTCACCGCCATGGTGACGTTCTCAGGCGCGCTGGCCTGGCCCTATGTCTATCCCTGGCCACAGCGCCCGGCCGGGCTGGTGGAAGAGGCGTTCGACGAGCTGGCGCGCCGCTGGCGGCCGCTGCTCGACTTCGCCGATGAGTGCGGCGTCGATCTCTGCTTCGAGATCCACCCCGGCGAGGATTTGCACGACGGCGACACGTTCGAGATGTTCCTGGAGCGTGTGGACAACCACCCCCGCGCCAAGATGCTCTACGACCCCTCGCACTATGTGCTGCAGCAGCTCGACTATCTCGACCATCTCGACATCTATGCCGAGCGCATCGGCATGTTCCATGTGAAGGATGCCGAGTTCAACCCGACCGGCCGCAAGGGCGTCTATGGCGGCTACCAGCCCTGGCTGAAGCGCGCCGGGCGCTTCCGCAGCCCCGGCGACGGGCAGGTCGATTTCGGCGCCATCTTCTCGAAATTCGCCGCGATGGATTTCGACGGCTGGGCGGTGGTGGAGTGGGAATGCTGCCTCAAGCACCCCGAGGACGGCGCGCGCGAGGGGGCGCAGTTCGTCAAGAACCACATCATCCGCGTCACCGAGAAGGCGTTTGACGACTTCGCCGCCGGCGCCACCGACCGCGCCGCCAATCGCGCTTTGTTGGGGCTGGACCGATGAGCGGCCCTGTCCCAACCCGACCGCTGCGGCTCGGCATGGTGGGCGGCGGCTCGGGCGCCTTCATCGGCGCCGTACACCGCATCGCCGCGCGGCTCGACGGCGAATTCACGCTCATTGCCGGCGCGCTGTCCTCCACTCCGGAGAAATCCCGCGCCTCGGGCGAGGCGCTGGGAATCCCGCGCGCCTATGACGACTACCTCGCCATGGCGAAAGCCGAGGCGCGGCGCAAGGACGGCATCGAGGCGGTGGCGATCGTCACGCCGAACCATAGGCATGCCGGCCCGGCGATCGAATTCCTCAAGCGCGGCATCCACGTCATCTGCGACAAGCCGCTGACCGCGACCATGGCGGAAGCGAAGAAGCTCGCCAAAGTCGCGGAGCAGGCCAAGGCGCTGTTCGTGCTGACCCACAACTACACCGGCTACCCGATGATCCGACAGGCACGCGCCATGGTGGCGGCGGGCGAGATCGGCCGCGTCCGGCTGGTGCAGGTGGAATATGTGCAGGACTGGCTGACCGAAGCGGCGGAGAAATCCGGCTCCAAGCAGGCGGAATGGCGCACCGACCCGGAACGCTCGGGCGCGGGCGGGGCGACCGGCGATATCGGCACCCATGCCTACAACCTCGCCGGCTTCGTCTCCGGCCTGACGGCGGAAGCGCTGGCGGCGGACCTCCAGACTTTCGTGCCGGGCCGGGCGCTGGATGACAACGCCCATGTGCTGCTGCGCTTTGAAGGCGGGGCGCGCGGCATGCTGTGGGCGAGCCAGGTGGCGCCGGGCAATGAGAACGGCCTGCGCCTGCGCATCTATGGCGACAAGGGCGGGCTGGAATGGGCGCAGGAGGACCCGAACTATCTCTGGTTCACCCCCTTCGGCGAACCGAGGCGCCGCATCACCCGCAACGGCGCCGGGGCGGGGCCGGAGGCGGGGCGCGTCTCGCGCATTCCGCCCGGCCATCCCGAGGGGTATCTGGAAGGCTTCGCCAACATCTATGCCGAGGCGGCGCGCGCCATCCGCGCCCATCAGAAGGGTGAGGCGGCGCCAGAGGGCGTGCTGTTCCCGACACTGGCGGACGGGCTGGCGGGGATGCGCTTCGTCGAGGCCTGCGTGCAGTCCTCGCGCCGCAATGCCGGCTGGGTGACGCTGTGAGCGCCGCCCCGGAGCGCGCGGCCGCCCCGGTGCTCGAACTCGTCGATGTGCGCAAGAGCTTCGGGCCGATCGAGATCCTGCACGGCATCGACTTCGCGCTCCACGCGGGGGAAGTGCACGCGCTGATCGGCGAGAACGGCGCCGGCAAGTCGACGATCATGAAGATCCTCGGCGGCTTTCTCGCCCCCTCCTCCGGCGCGGTGCGGCTCGACGGCAAGCCGGCGCCCTATGCGACCGGGGCGCAGGCCGAGGCGCTGGGTGTGGTGGTGATCCATCAGGAGTTCAACCTCGCCCCCGACCTCACGGTGAGCGAGAACATCTGGCTCGGGCGGGAACTCGGCGGGATCTTCCTCGACCACCGCGCGATGCGGGCGGGCACGCAGGCGCTGCTCGACGAGCTCGACAGCCCGATCCGCCCGGAGGCGCGCATCCGCGACCTGCCCGTCTCCGACCGGCAGATGGTGGAAATCGCCAAGGCGCTGGCCCGCAAGGCGCGGGTGCTTGTTATGGACGAGCCTTCCGCCGTGCTCACCCATAAAGAGGTGGAGGTGCTTTTCCGCCAGATCGAGCGGCTGCGGGCGCAGGGCGTGGCGCTGCTCTACACCTCGCACCGGCTGGAGGAGATCACCCGCCTGGCCGACCGCGTCACCGTGCTGCGCGACGGCGCGGTGGTGCGCAGGGCCGGGCGCGGCGAGCTGACCGAGGACGGCATGGCCACCGCCATGGTCGGGCGCAAGCTGGAGGATATCTACCCGGCCAAGCGCCACCATGCCGGCGCGGTGGCGCTGGAGGTGAAGAGCTTTTCCGTGCCGCCGCTGGTGAAGGACATTTCCTTCTCCCTGCGGCGCGGCGAGGTGCTGGGCATCTCAGGCCTGGTCGGTTCCGGTCGCACGGAACTCGCCGAGGGGCTGGTGGGCCTGCGCCCCGCCAGCGGCGAAATCCTGCGCCACGGCGTGCCGGTCAAGGTCGGCTCGGTGCGCGAGGCCGCCGCCTGCGGCATGGCCTATCTCACCGAGGACCGGAAGGAGCACGGGCTGCTGCTCGACAAGAACCTTGCGGTGAACCTCACGCTTTCGACGCTGGCCCGCTTCGGCACGCCCTTCATCGATGCCGGGCGCGAGGAGGCGGCGCTGACCCGGGCGATCAGCGATTTCGACATCCGCGCCCCGCGCCGCGACATGAAGGTAGGCAACCTCTCCGGCGGCAACCAGCAGAAGCTGCTGCTGGCCAAGACCATGCTCGGCGACCCCGAAGTCGTCATCATCGACGAGCCGACGCGCGGCATCGATGTCGGCACCAAGAGCCAGATCTACGCCTTCATCGACGCGCTGGCCGCCGAGGGGCGCAGCGTCATCGTCATCTCTTCCGACATGCCGGAGATTCTCGGCCTGTCCGACCGGGTGCTGGTGATGCGCCATGGCCGGATCGCCGGCGAGCTGGAGGGCGAACGCCTCACCGAAAACGCCGTGGTGCGCCTGGTGATGGGCACCAACGAACAGGCCTCAGGGAGCGCCTCGCATGTCTGACTCCACGCGCTCTGACTCCACGCGCGCCGACCTCGCGCGCGCCGACACCGCGCGGCCTTCGCTCGCGGCGCGCCTGCCGGGCCTGTCGGCGCTCGGCCCGCTGCTGGCGCTGATCCTGCTGGTGGCGCTGGGGGCCTATCTCAACGAGAATTTTCTCTCCGCCGGCAATGTCACCAATGTGCTGGCCCGCTCCGCCTTCATCGGCATGATCGCGGTGGGGATGACCTTCGTCATCACGTCAGGCGGGCTCGATCTCTCGGTCGGCTCGATGGCGGCGTTCATCGCCGGAGTGATGATCCTCGCCATGAACGCGCTGCTGCCCTCGATGGGCGTCGGCGTGCCGCTGATTCTCGCCGGCATGGGCATCGCGCTCGGGGCCGGGCTGCTGGCCGGGCTCGGCAACGGGCTATTGGTGACGAAGGCGCGGATCGAGCCGTTCATCGTCACGCTCGGCACCATGGGCATCTTCCGCTCGCTGGTGACGTGGCTGGCCGATGGCGGCACGATCAGCCTGGATTTCGGCGTTCGCCAGCTTTACCGGCCGGTCTATTATTCCGGCCTGTTCGGCATCGCCTGGCCGATCCTCGTCTTCGCTGTGGTGGCCATCGCCGGGCAGGTGGCGATGCGCCATACGCGCTTTGGCCGCTACTGCGAAGCCATCGGCTCCAACGACAAGGTGGCGCTGTATTCGGCGGTGAATGTCGAGCGCATAAGGCTGATGACCTATGTGCTGCTCGGCCTGCTCGTCGGGCTGGCCACCATCATGTATGTGCCGCGCCTCGGCTCGGCCTCGGGTTCCACCGGCATGCTGTGGGAACTGGAGGCGATCGCCGCCGTCATCATCGGCGGCACGGCGCTGAAGGGCGGCTATGGCCGGGTCTGGGGCACGGTGATCGGCGTGCTGATCCTCAGCCTGATCGACAACATCCTCATTCTGGCGGACCTCGTCTCTCCCTATCTCAACGGGACGATCCAGGGCGTCATTATCGTGCTCGCGGTGGTTCTCCAGCGCAGCAAATCATCCGCCTGAGAGCGGAAATAACGGGAGGAAAACACAATGGAACGCAGGACATTTCTCACCACCGCCGCCATTGGCACCGCGGCCGCCGCCACCGGGCTCTCCCTGCCCGCCATGGCGCAGGGCAAGAAGGCGGTGATCGGCGTCTCGATTCCCTCCGCCACCCACGGCTTCATGGGCGGGCTGAACTGGCACGCGCAGGACACCATCAAGCGGCTGAAGGCGACCTATCCCAACCTCGAATTCGTGCTCGCCACTGCTGGTGCGGTCGGCAAGC
The DNA here is from genome assembly GCA_000378025.1 of Xanthobacteraceae bacterium 501b. Taxonomy (GTDB): domain Bacteria; phylum Pseudomonadota; class Alphaproteobacteria; order Rhizobiales; family Xanthobacteraceae; genus Ancylobacter. The sequence goes on along the minus strand of KB899087.1, from coordinate 4,202,595 downwards.
AGGTCAATGACATCGAGGACATGGTGGCGACCCGCAACATCGACGCGCTTGTCGTGCTGCCCTTCGAATCCGAGCCGCTGACCAGCCCGGTCAAGGCGGTGAAGGATGCCGGCAAATGGGTGACGGTGGTCGATCGCGGCCTCTCGCAGGCCGGCATCGAGGACCTCTATGTCGCCGGCGACAACACCGCCTTCGGTCGCGTCTCGGGCGAGTATTTCAAGGCCAACCTGAAGCCCGGTGCCAAGATCGTGGTGCTGCGCGGCATCCCGACCACGCTCGACAATGAGCGCGTGGACGCCTTCAAGATCGCCATCGAGGGCTCGGGGATCGAGATCCTCGACATGCAGCACGGCAACTGGAACCGCGACAAGGCGTTTTCGGTGATGCAGGACTACCTGTCCAAGCACAAGAAGATCGACGCCGTGTGGGCGGCCGATGACGACATGGCGATCGGCGTGATGGAGGCCATTGCCCAGTCCGGCCGGCAGAAGGAGATGTGGATCGTCGGCGGCGCCGGCATGAAGCAGATCATCAAGCGGGTGATGGACAAGGACCCGCAGATCCCGGTCGACGTGTCCTATCCGCCGGCGCTGATCTCCACCGCGCTGGAGGTCACGGCGCTGAACTTCGTCTCCGCCACGCCGGTCTATGGCCGCTTCATCATCGGCTCGACGCTGATCACGGCGGAGAACGCCGCGCAGTTCTACTTCCCCGACAGCCCGTTCTGACCAGCCGGCACCTAGGGAGGGGGCGGGGCGCCCCCTCCCACCGCCGCCTCATGCTAGTCTCGCGGCATGATCGAGTTTGACGGCGATGCGCTCGCCCTCGCCCCCCGTCTGATCGGAATGACGCTGCTGGTCGACGGGGTCGGCGGCGTCATCGTCGAGACTGAGGCCTATCGGCGCGACGACCCCGCCTCGCACAGCTTTGCCGGCCCCACGCCGCGCAATGCGGCAATGTTCGGCCCGCCCTTCCATGCCTATGTCTACCGCTCCTACGGCCTGCACTGGTGCTTCAACATCGTAGCGCAGGGCCATGGCGCCGTACTGGTGCGGGCGCTGGCGCCGCTGGCTGGGCTGGAGCGCATGGTCGCGCGCCGTGGCGGGGCGGCCCGGCTGTGCTCCGGCCCCGGCCGGCTCACCCAGGCGCTCGCCCTAACAGGCGCCCTTGACGGCGCGCCGCTTGACCGCCCACCCTTTGAATGGCGCGAGCGCGAGGGCACGCCCGATATCGTTGCCGGCCCACGCATCGGCATCACCAAAGCGGTGGATGCGCCCTGGCGCTTCGGCCTGCGCGGCTCGCCTTTTCTCAGCCGCCGCTTCGCCTGACCCTCGCCGAATACCCCTGGCCGGTAGCCGGCGAAGCGCGGCGGCCCGCGCCGACGAATCCGGACCGCGAACGCGCCCTCGAGGCAACGAAACCCCTCCCCTGCGGTTAGTGGGGCGACGCCGGATCACCGATCGCACGCCGAGGGAGCACGGATAGATGGCACGCAAGACCAAGGGGGCCGCAGGGGCGGCCGCTAGGATTCACGACCAGACGCTGACGCGCGGAAATGGCGGCGAGCTGCACCAGTTCGCGCAAGGCGACACGCCTGTCATGACCACCGCGCAAGGCGGCCCGGTAGCGGACGACCAGAACACACTGAAGGTCGGCGCGCGCGGCCCGGCGCTGATCGAGGATTTCCACTTCCGCGAGAAAATGTTCCATTTCGACCATGAGCGCATTCCCGAGCGCGTGGTGCATGCGCGCGGCTATGGCGCCCATGGTTATTTCGAGACCTATGAATCGCTGGCCGAATACACCCGCGCCGACCTGTTCCAGCGCCCGGGCGAGAAGACGCCCGCCTTCGTGCGCTTCTCGACGGTGGCGGGCTCCAAGGGCTCGTTCGACCTCGCTCGCGACGTGCGCGGCTTCGCGGTGAAGATCTACACCCAGGAAGGCAATTGGGACCTCGTCGGCAACAACATCCCGGTGTTCTTCATCCAGGACGCGATCAAGTTTCCCGATGTCATCCACGCCGTGAAGCCCGAGCCGGACCGCGCCTTTCCGCAGGCGCAGTCGGCGCATGACAATTTCTGGGACTTCATCTCGCTGACCCCGGAATCCATGCACATGATCATGTGGGTGATGTCCGACCGGGCGATTCCGCGCTCCTTCCGCTTCATGGAGGGCTTCGGCGTCCACACTTTCCGCCTCGTGAACGAGAAGGACGAATCGACCTTCGTCAAGTTCATCTGGAAGCCCAAGCTCGGCCTGCAATCGGTGGTGTGGAACGAGGCGGTGAAGATCAACGGCGCCGACCCCGATTTCCATCGCCGCGATCTGTGGGAGGCGATCCAGTCCGGCAATTTCCCGGAATGGGAATTGTGTGTGCAGCTGTTCGACCAGGATTTCGCCGACAGTTTCGATTTCGACGTGCTCGATCCCACCAAGCTGATCCCCGAGGAGATCATCAAGCCGGTGCCGGTCGGCCGGCTGGTGCTGGACCGGATGCCGGATAATTTCTTCGCCGAGACGGAGCAGGTGGCGTTCATGACGCAGAACGTGCCGCCGGGCATCGACTTCTCCAACGATCCGCTGCTGCAGGGGCGCAACTTCTCTTATCTCGACACCCAGTTGAAGCGGCTCGGCAGCCCGAACTTTACCCATATCCCGATCAACGCGCCGAAATGCCCCTTCGCCCATTTCCAGCAGGACGGGCACATGGCGATGCGCAACCCGGTGGGGCGCACCAACTACCAGCCCAATTCGCGCGGCGAGGGCCCGCGCCCCGACCCGTCGCGCGGCTTCCGCTCCTTCGCCGAAGAGATCGAGGCGCCGAAGGTGCGGCTGCGGCCGGAGAGCTTCGCCGACCATTACAGCCAGGCGCGGCAGTTCTTCAACAGCCAGACCGGGCCGGAGCAGAAGCACATCGCCATGGCGCTGACCTTCGAGTTGAGCAAGGTGGAGGACGTGGTCATCCGCGAGCGGATGGTGGCGCATCTGCTCAACATCGACGAGGCGCTGGGCGCGACGGTGGCCGACAAGCTCGGCATCGACAAACTGCCCAAGCCCGCCGAGGCGGCCGTGCCCCCGCGCGACGACCTGCCCGCCTCGCCCGCCCTCAGCATCGTCCAGAACGGGCCGAACAGCTTCAAAGGCCGCAAGGTCGGCGTGCTGGTCAGCAATGGCTGCGACGGCACGCTGCTGACGGCGCTCCAGGCGGCGCTGGCGGCGGAAGGCGCGACAATGGAGCTGGTGGCGCCGAAGGTCGGCGGCGTGGAGACCGCCGACGGCAGCAAGCTGCCCGCCCATCACATGATCGATGGCGGGCCCTCGGTGTTGTTCGACGCGGTGGCGCTGCTGCTTTCCGAAGAGGGGGCCGAACGGCTGGTGGGCGAGGCGGCGGCGCGCGACTTCGTGGCGGACGCCTTCGCTCATTGCAAGTTCATCGGCTTCACCGCCGCCGCCCTGCCGCTGATGGCCAAGGCCGGCGTCGCCCCGGATGAAGATGAGGGACTGATCGCGCTGGAGGATGGCGCCTCGGTGGACGCCTTCGTCGCGAGCTGCCGCACGCTCCGCCTGTGGGCGCGCGAGGGCGTGGTCAAGCTCTGAGGGGCGCGCATCATGGCGGCAAGGGGCCTCGTGCACGGTCCGCTCGGCGCGAACACGTTGCATGTGTGCGTTGACATGCAGCGCCTGTTCGGCCCGGGCTTTCCCTGGGCGATGCCCTGGCTGGAGAAGGTGTTGCCGCTGGTGGAGTCCCTGTGCGCCCAAAAGCCGGAACGAACCGTGTTCACGCGGTTCGTTCCGCCGCGGCGGCCCGACGAGGCGCGGGGTGGCTGGGCGCGCTATTACCAGCGCTGGGCCGCAGTCACGGGCGAGGCAATCGGGCCGGATGCGGCACGGCTGGTGCCGGCGCTGGAGGCATTCGTGCCGCCGGCGCGGGTTATCGACAAGAGCGTCTATTCGCCCTGGACCGAGGGGCGGCTCGATGCGCTACTGGCGCCCGCGAGAGTGGACACGCTGGTGATCAGCGGCGGCGAGACGGATGTCTGCGTCCTCGCCACCGCGCTCGGCGCGATCGACCGGGGTTTCCGCGTCATCTTGGTCACGGATGCGTTGTGCAGTTCCTCCGACGCCACCCATGACGCGCTGATGGAACTCTATCTCAACCGTTTCAGCCAGCAGGTCGAGGTAGCCCGCGCCGAGGAAGTGCTGGAGGGCTGGCGCTGACATGCGTGCGGCTTTCGGAGCCTCCCTGAAGATCGCCACCTTCAACGTCAACGGCATCAATGGCCGCCTCGCCGTGCTGCTGCGCTGGCTGGAGGAGGCGCGCCCGGATGTGGTGTGCTTGCAGGAACTGAAAGCACCCGATGCGCGCTTTCCCATCCGCGCCATCGAGCAGGCCGGCTATGGCGCGATCTGGCATGGCCAGAAAAGCTGGAACGGCGTTGCCATCCTCGCACGCGGACGCGAACCGATCGAGACAAGGCGGGGGTTGCCGGGCGATCCGGACGACGAACAGGCCCGCTATATCGAGGCGGCGGTCGAGGGCCTTCTGATCGGCTGCCTGTATCTGCCGAACGGCAACCCGGCGCCGGGAGCCAAATTCGACGCCAAGCGGCGCTGGATCGCGCGGCTCGCCGCGCATGCGGCGGAACTGCTGGCACTCGACGTGCCTGTCATCCTCGCCGGCGACTACAATGTGATGCCGACCGAACTCGACGTGTACAAGCCCGAGCGCTGGGTGGACGACGCGCTGTTCCGTCCCGAGGTGCGCGAGGCCTTCCATGCGCTCATCGCGCAGGGCTGGACCGACGCGCTGCGCGCGCTGCATCCGGGCGAGCGGGTCTACACCTTTTGGGACTATCTCCACCACGCCTTCGCCCGTGACGCCGGGCTGCGGCTCGATCATCTCTTGCTGAGCCCCACGCTGGCGCCGCGCCTCACCGCCGCCGGGGTCGACCGTGCCGTGCGCGGCTGGGAGAAGGCGAGCGACCACGCCCCGGCCTGGATCGAGCTCGCACCCGCCCGCCTAGCCCGGCGGCGCAAACCAGCGGGTTAAAGCTTCAACCCGTCGAGATGGCTGCGAATATGCGCGGCTTCGGCTGATGTGGTGGCGAGGCTGATGGCGGTCATGAAGCCTTCGCGCGCCTCCCTTGTCCGGCCGAGCTGCAGCAGCAGCGCCCCGCGCAGGCCGTGATAATGAAAATAGCCGCCCAGCCGGTCGCCCAGCGGCTCCACCATCGCGAGCGCCGCTTCCGGCCCGCGCAGCTTGGAAATCGCCACTGCGCGGTTGAGCGTCACCACCGGCGAAGGCTGCAGGATTTCCAGCGTGCCGTAGAGCAGGTCGATCTGCGCCCAGTCGGTGGCCCCGGGCGTTTCCGCCCGCGCATGCAGCGCCGCGATCGCCGCCTGCACCTGATAGGCGCCGGGCCGGCGGTGGCGCATCGCCTTGTCGAGCAAAGCGAGGCCCTCGCCGATCATCGCCCGGTTCCACCGGGTGCGGTCCTGCTGATCGAGCAGGATCACCGCGCCCTCGGCATCGAAGCGGGCGCGGGCGCGGGCGTACTGAAGCAGCATGAGGGCGGCAAGGCCCATGATCTCCGGCTCGGCCGGGAACAGGCGCAGCAGCAGCCGGGCGAGGCGGATCGCCTCCTCGCACAGCGGCTCGCGGGCGGCGGTCTGGTCGCCGGCGGCGGAATAACCCTCGTTGAAGACGAGGTAGAGCATGGCGGCGACGGCACCGAGCCGCTCCGCCCGCTCCACCGGCCCCGGCGGCTCGAACGGCACGCCGCTCTCCCCCGCCTGCGCACGAGCGATGCGCGCCTTGGCGCGGGTGACGCGCTGTTCCATCGCTGTCTCGCTCACCAGGAAGGCGCGGGCGATCTGGCCGACGGAGAGGCCGGAGACGATGCGCAGCGCGAGCGCGATCTGCTGCGTCGCCGGCAGTTCGGGATGGCAGCAGATGAACAGGAGGCGCAGCACATCGTCACGGTAATGCGCGCCATCCATGCGCGCGGCGACCTCCGCCTCGGCGTCCTCGGTGTCGGAGAAGGCTTCCTCGGGCGGCAGTTCCGTCTGCTTTGCCCGACGCCGCACGCTGTCGAGCGCGACATTGCGGCCGACAAAAATCAGCCAGGCGGCAGGGTCGCGCGGCGGGCCGTTCAGCGGCCAGCTCTTCAGCGCCCGCAGGCACGCCTCCTGAAAGGCTTCCTCGGCGAGGTCGAGATCGCGGAAATAGCGCAGCAGCGCCGCGAGTGCCTGTGGGCGCGCCGCCGTGAGCGTGATGCCGATCGTGCGCGCCTCCTCGATCATGGCCGGGCGCCACCATCCATGAACAGGCCGACCGGGCGGATCTCATAAGACCCGCCGGGATTGGCGGCGCCGAGCTCGCGGGCGATGCCAAGCGCCTCTTCGAGGTCGGCGCAGTCGAGAATGTAGAAGCCGAGCAGCTGCTCCTTGGTTTCGGCGAAGGGGCCGTCGAGCACCAGCGGCGGGTCCTGGTCCTTGCGCAGCGTGGTGGCCGCCGTGGTCGGCAGCAGCCGCGCCACCGGCCCGAGCTTGCCCGCTGATGCGAGCCGCTCCTGCACCACGGCGAGCTTGCGCATCACCGCGTCATCTTCTTCCTTGGTCCAGGCGCAGACGACGTCTTCCTGGTGGTAGCAAAGCAGGGCGTAGAACATGGGCACCTTTCGTGAGGCAGGAATCAGCCGCCGCTGATTGCGGTGATGACGAAGACATCCGCGCCGGGGGCGAGCGGGGTGTTGAGACCGGCGCGGCGCCCGGCCACGAAGACGTTGATATGACGCCGGATCGCCGGCGTCTCGTCGCAGATGCGCTCGCCCATGCCGGGCCAGAGCGCGTCGAGCCCGTCCACCATTTCCGCGACGCTTGAGGCGTGGAGCGGCACCAGCCGCTCGGCGCCGGGAAACAGCACGACGAGATGCGGCGGCAGGCGCACGAGGACGGGGGCGGGGGCGGACGCCACGTCTATCTTCTCCCCCGCCTCCTCCATCATCGTCACCGCTCCAGCACCAGCGTCTCGACCGAGGTGATGGTCGGCAGGTGCGGGGCCACGCAGTTCCAGCTCTCGCCCTCGTCGGCGCTGGCATAGAGCCCGCCGGCATTGCTGCCGAAATACACCCCGGCCGGCTCCAGCGTGTCGGTGGCCATCGCCTGGCGCAGCACGTTGAAATAGGCCCCGCCCTGCGGCAGGCCGGCGCGGTTCGCCTGCCAGCTGGCGCCGGCGTCCCCCGTTCGCCACACGGCGGCGTTGCCCTCCGGCATGAAGCGGCCCTTGATGTCGCCGTTCAACGGGATGAGGTAGAGCCCGTCCGGGTCGCGCGGATGCACGGCGGCTGGAAAGCCGAAGGAGGAGGGCAAGCCGTTCTCGATGCTCTCCCAGCTGCGCCCGCCATCGTCGGAGCGGTACATGCCGCAATGGTTCTGCTGGTAGAGCCGCCCCCGCCCGCCCGGCGCCATGACCAGGCAGTGCACGCATTGGCCGAATTCGGGATAGTTCTGCCCCTCCGGCATAAAGTCGGCGCGGGTGCCGCGGTTGCGCGCCTCCCAGGTGGCGCCGCCATCCTCGCTGGCGAAAACGCCCGCTGCGGAAATGCCGACCCAGATCTTGTTCGGATCGGCCGGGTCGAGCACCAGCGAATGCAGGATCAGCCCGGCGCCGCCGGGGTTCCATTCCGGTCGGCTCGGGTGCTGCTGCAGCCCGTCAATGTGGCTCCAGCTCTCCCCGCCATCGGTGCTGCGGAACAGCCCGGCCGGCTCGACCCCGGCATAGAGGCTGCCATCCGCCGCCACCGCAAGGCTCCAGACCGATTTCACCGGCGCCTGCCCGGCCTCATAGGCGAGGCCCTGGCTCGAATGGGTCCAGCTGGCGCCGAGATCGGTCGATTTCCACACCGCCGGGCCGAACCATTCATTGCCGCCGCCGGCATAGAGCGTGCCGCTCAAAGGATCGGCGACCACGTGATTGGTCGGCCAGGTCTCGCAGAACGGGCCGCGCAGCTGCCAGGAGCGCCGCGCCGCGTCGCTCTCCAGCACAAAGGCGCCCTTGCGGGTGCCGACAAGAACGAAAACCTGCCGTGCCATCGCCCCCTCCGCTCAACTCGTCACGACCACGACCAGCCAGGACACGCCGAAGCGGTCGACCAGCGAGCCGAAGGCCGGGGCGAAGAAGGTGGGGCCGAGCGGCATCGTCACCTGCCCGCCCTCGGACAGGGCGGCGAACCGCGTCTCGGCCTCTTCCCTTGTCGCGACCGAGAGCGCCAGCGAGACACCGGCAAAACCCGCCGCGTCCGACTGGCAGCCATCGGAGGCCATCAGCTCGGCCTCGCCGACACGGAAGCTGGCATGCATCACCTTGTCGTCCCAGCCGTCCGGCACCATACCGGGCGGCGGCGGCTCGGGGGCCTCGCCAAAGCGCATCAGCGCCGTCACCTCAGCGCCGATCGCCTGGGTGTAGAACGCCAGCGCTTCCTCGGTGCGCCCGTTGAACATCAGATAGGCCTGCACGTTCATCGCTGATCTCCCTTTGATTGCCTTCGACGACCCGAGGACGAAGGGCGGGGCACGAAACCGACAGGGACTGAGAAAATTTTCGCGGCCCTGTCGGCGGGGGGCCGGATCGCGCGTCCTTGAGGCATCACCGGCAGATCAGGAGGCTCACCCGCCATGCCCAGCACGATACGCCTGCACCGCGTCCTCGCAACCCGCCCGGAGAAGGTCTACCGCGCCTTTATCGAAGCGGACGCGCTGGCGAAGTGGATTGCGCCGAACGGCTTCACCTGCACGGTGGACCATCTCGAGGCCCGCGTCGGCGGCACGTTCCGCATGGCGTTCTGCAACTTCACCACCGGCGCAAGCCATGCCTTCGGCGGCACCTATCTGGAGCTGAGCCCCGGCAAGAGCCTGCGCTACACCGACCGCTTCGACGACCCCGCCCTGCCCGGCGAGATTGTGGTGAGCGTGAGCTTGAAGGAGGTTTCCGTCGGCACCGAGCTGGAGATCGAGCAGGCGGGCATACCGGACGCCATTCCGCCCGAGGCCTGCACCCTTGGCTGGCAGCAATCGCTGGAGAACCTCGCCCGGCTGGTGGAGCCGGAGATCCCGGGCTAGCGCATAGGGTCGGAGCGGTGTTTAACTACCAGCGCGCCACGCGCGGTGCGAGGATCGCCCCCGCGACGGCGAGGCCGGCAATGGCCAGGCTGTACCAGCTGGCGACGAAGAGCGGAGAATCGTCGGGGCAATGGGCGGCATAGAACGCGCCCGCCAGCCCGCCCGCCAGCAGCCCCGCCACCGCCCCGGCCAGCGCCGGGCGTGCCGGCGCGCCATGGCGCAGCACCGCCAGGAATACCACCAGCGGCGCGGCGCCGATCAGCGGAATGAAGGTGAGGCAGACACGGGCATTGACCCCGACCAGCCGCGCGGCCCAATCGGCGGAGGGAACCGCCAGCAGTTCCAGCCCCACGGCGGCGATCAGCAGCAGCGGCCCGGCCAGCAGCCAGACGAGCGGCGTACGCGCCTCCTCGCCCGGCCGCACCAGCCGGCGCAGCAGGACGAACGCGCTGGCGGCCAAAGCGAGCGTCACCACGAATTTGAACACGAAGCGCGCCGTCTCCAGCGAGGCCAGCGCATCGGGGCGTGGACCAAGGGCGAGCGCGAACACGGCCCCGGCGAGCACAAGCGCGAGCGCCATCGCCACGCGCCAGGCCGTGCCCAGCGGCAGTGCCCGGCGGCGTGTATCGGCGGCCATCGCCCGGATGAGATCTTGCGTGTCCATGTCACTCGCGTCCAAATCGCCGCGCGATCGCGGCCAGTCCCCGGTGCAGCGCCACCCGCACCGCCGCCTCGGTCATCGCATAGGTCCGGGCCGTCTCCTCGACGGAACGGCCGTCGACCGAAATCGCCGCCACCACCGAGCGCTGCGTCGGGGCGAGCCCGTCGAGTGCCCGGGTGATGTCGCGCGCGCTCACCGTCTCGACCTCCGGCTGGGCGAAGGTTTCGGCGATGTCGTCGACGTCGATTTCCACCCGCCGGCCGCGCCGGCGGAAGGCGTCGATCAGCTTGAAGCGCGCAATGGCATAGACCCAGGGCAGCACGGGCGCCTCGGGCAGCCATGTATGGCGCTTCAGATGGATCGCCAGCAGCACCTCCTGCACCACATCTTCCGCATCGACCCCGCCATGGGTGATCTTGCCGCGCGCATAGGCACGGACAAGGCCCGCAACACGGTCGAGAAACGCTGAATAGCAGCGCTCGTCGCCCGCGAGGGCGGCGCGGAGCAGATCGGCAAGTTCGCGCTCGTTCTTGCCGCTCAACGCCGGTCTCTCCTTTTCGCGCGCCCGGGCCGCCTTGTTACGGTCGGGCGGAAATAATCTGCGAATGCCACGCCCACCTCATCACGAATTCGTGTCGAAGAGGAGCGTAACACCGCCGGCTCCCGTCTCGAATGGACCGATGCAGGGTCAAGCACGGCCCTCTGCACCGATCAACAGGAGACGACCCATGAACCGCTCGACCCTCGCTCTCGCGCTCGCCGGCTCCCTCGCCACTGCCCTTGCCGGCGCCGCCTTCGCCGCCCCGCTTTCGCCGGAAAAGATGGCCGGCAACGAGAAGTGCTACGGCGTTGCCCTGAAGGGCCAGAATGACTGCGCCGCGGGTGCCGGCACCACCTGCGCCGGCACCTCGACCATGGACTACCAGGGCAATGCCTGGAAGGCGGTTCCCAAGGGCACCTGCGTGACCATGAAGGGCGGCATGCATATGGGCTCGCTGACCCCGATCAAGAGCTGAGCCGGCTCAGGAGGCCCGCGCCGCGGGCCTCCTCTTCTCGCAACTCCCCGTTCCCAAAGCCGCGAGACCGATGATGAACGCCGTCCCCCGCGACTGCCTGCCCGCCCGCGCCGGGCTCGGGCTTAAGCCGGAGCATTACTGCCATGTGCTGGAGGCGCGCCCGGATATCGGCTTCTTCGAGGTTCATGCCGAGAACTACATGGGCGCCGGCGGGCCGCCGCACCATTATCTGGAAGCGGTGGCCAGCCTCTACCCGCTCTCGCTGCACGGCGTCGGCCTCTCCATCGGCGCGGCCGGACCGCTCGACACGGCGCATCTGCGCCGGCTACGCGACCTGATTGACCGCTACCGGCCGCAGAGCTTTTCCGAACATCTCGCCTGGTCGACGCACGACACCGGCTTTCTCAACGACCTGCTGCCGCTGCCCTACACGCAGGAAACGCTGGCGCGGGTGAGCAAACATGTCGACGAGGCGCAGCAGGCGATCGGGCGGCAGCTGCTGCTGGAGAACCCCTCGACCTATCTGCTGTTCGCCGAGAGCACGATCGACGAGATCGACTTCCTGGAGGCGGTCGCGGAGCGCACCGGCTGCGGCCTGCTGCTCGACGTCAACAATGTGATGGTGTCCTGCGTCAATCACCGGCTGGACCCGACCGCCTATATCGACCGCTTCCCGGTCGAGCGCGTCGGCGAGATTCACCTGGCCGGCTATGACGAGACCGTGGACGGCGCCGGCGACCGGCTGCTGATCGACGCCCATGGCTCGCCAGTCAAGACCGACGTGATGGCGCTGTACGCGCTCACTCTGGCGCGCACCGGGCCGGTGCCGACGCTGATCGAATGGGACAATGACGTGCCGGCCTTCCCCACGTTGCATGCCGAGGCAGTGCGCGTCGACGCGCTGATCGCCGGGCAGGCGGCGCGGCGCAACGTGCTGAAGCGGGCGGGCTGAGCCATGGACTTCGCCACAGGCCAGCACGCCTTCGCACAGGCGCTGCTCCATGCCGACGCTCCCCTGCCCCCGGGCCTGACGGGCGCGCGCGGGGTGGCTGACGCCGCGCGCTTCGCGGTCTATCGCAACAATGTCCATGTCGGGCTGACCCGGGCGCTGGCGCAGCGCTTCGGCGTGACGGAGAGGCTGGTGGGCGGAGATTTCTTCGCCGGCATGGCGCGGGCCTATGCGCAGGACCACAAGCCCTCCTCGCCGCTGATCATCGACTATGGCGACGACTTCCCGGATTTCATTGCCGGCTTCGAACCGGCGCAGGCGCTGCCCTATCTCCCCGATGTCGCCCGGCTGGAGGCGGCCTGGACGCGGGCCTATCACGCGGCCGATGCCGCCCCGCTCGCCCTTGCCCGGCTCGCCGCGTTCGCCCCGGAGGCGCTGGCGACGCTCACCCTGAAACCGCACCCTTCCGCGACGCTGCTGCGCTCGCCCTTTCCCGCCGGTGCGATCTGGGCCGCGCATCAGGGCGCGGAGCTCGCCGACATCGAGGCGTGGCAGCCCGAGACCGTGCTGGTCGTGCGGCCGGATATGGCGGTGAACGTCCATGTCCTGCCGGCCGGCGACGGGCCCTTCGCCGCGCTTCTGTTTGCCGGCGGCACGCTCGGCGCGGCGGCGGAGGCGGCGCTCAATGAAGAGCCCGGCTTTGATTTCGGCGCCGCCTTGGTCGGCCTTCTCACCCTCAGTGCCTTTGCCGACATCCATCAAGGGGACGTGCCATGACAACAGAGACCCGTGTTCTTCCGCAGCGCCGGCCGCTTCCGCTTCTCGCGCTGCTCGCGCGGGCCGAGGACCTGCTGGCGTCGATCCCGGCCGCCTTGCCGCTCCTTGGCCTGCGCGTCGCGCTGGCGGTGCCGTTCTTCCTGTCGGGCCTGACCAAATGGGAGAGCTTTCTCACCCTGTCGGCTGGGGCGCACTTCCTGTTCGAGGAAGAGTTCCGGCTGCACCTGTTCGGCGGTACCTATGCCTACCCCTTCCCCACCCTGATGGCGGCGGCGGCGGGAACGGGCGAGATCGTGCTGCCGCTGCTCTTGCTGCTCGGCCTCGGCACCCGCTTCGCCGCGCTCGGCCTGCTGGTCATGACCGCCATCATCCAGCTCACCATTCCCGAGGGCTGGGCGAATTTTCACCTGCCCTGGGCCGCCATGGCCTTCGCGCTGGTGGTGTTCGGCGGCGGCCCGCTCGGGGCGGAAGGGCTGTGGCGGCGGTCGTCCCCGTCACAGCATTGAGATGGCCGCCGGTCAGCTGAACTGGGTCAGCGTGTCGAGGTCCTCCTGGCTGAGATCGAGCGCCGCGAAGTCGCTCGGCGAATAGCGGCGCTCCGAGCGCGCCGCGACCGCGCGGCAGGCCTCGGCCTCGTCGCGGATGGCGGCGAGCAGGCGCTCGATGGTCGCGGCGTTGTGGCCGGCGCCGAATTCGCAGCGTATCACCAGGGCGCCGCCCTCCTGCCAGCAATTGAAGGCGAGGCGGTGCGGACGCGCCGCCTGCGCCGCCCGCTCCCGGCCCGCCCCCAGCCGCACCAGAGCGAGGCCGGCATGGCCGAAGCGGCTGATGTCGCCGAGGAAGTTGAACGACACGTGCGGCCGCGCCCCGGCGAGCGGCACGGCGGCGGCGCGCAGCAGGCCATAGCCCATGGAGCGCCCCGCGGCGGCCCGCGCCAGATCCTTGACCGCCAGCAGCCAGCCCGGCAGGTCGCTCGCCTGCCCCGGCAGCGCCAGCGGATAGCGGGTGGTGAACCAGCCAATGGTGCGCGAGAGGTCGATGGCGGCATCGCCCGGCTCGCGGCCATGGCCTTCCAGCTCGATCTGAAGCGCTCCCCCCGTCCACTGCACCAGCGGGCGGGCGATGAGGGCGAGCGCGCTCTCCTGCGGCTGGTGGCCGAAGCGCTCGGTGAGATCGGCCAGCAGCGGCTGGCACAGTGCCGCCTCCAGCCGGAGATCGCGGATCTGCGCGGCGCCCTCAACGTCCGGCGCGTTTGGATGATCGAGCGGGACGGTGGTGGGTGCCTGCGTCACGCTCTGCCAATAGGCGCGATCGACCTCGAAGGCCGCGCCCATCCCGGCCTGATGGCGGCACCACCACGACCAGGAGGTCGGCGGCGCCAGCACCGGCAGCGGCGGGTCGGACAGCGCCTTGGCGAGATCATCGGCGAGGATCGCCCAGGACACCATGTCGAAGACAAGGTGATGCACGGCGAGGACGAGACGCAGCGCGGCGCCGGCCTCGATCATGCCGGCGGCGAAGGGACGGCCCGCCACGGGGTCGAGCATCGTCACCAGGCGATCGGCCATGCGGTCCTCAAGGGGCGACACATCCTGCCCGACCGGCACCTGCTGGCGCAGCAGCGCCGGCAGCGCGGCGGCGTCCTCGACCTGCTGGAGCGCCGGCACGCCTTCCTGCAGGCGCACGCGCAGCCCGTCATGGCGCTGCACCGCGTCCGCCAGCGCCGCTTCCACCGCCTCGCCCTTCGTGCCGAGCGGCAGGTCGAACACGGCGGTCAGCGCCCAGTGCCGGCGGTCGGGCATGGCGAGCCCCATGAACCAGTTCTGGATCGGCGTCAGCGGCACCGGCTCGGGCACGGGCCCCCGCTCTTCGGTTGGGTGCGTGGACACGGGCTGCATCACGCCGGCCAGAGCGCGCGGCGTCGGCGCGGTGAAGATCTGCGCCGGGGAGAGCAGCCAGCCCGCCGCGCGGGCCTTGCCGGCCAGCTGGATCGCCAGGATCGAATCGCCGCCCAAGGCGAAGAAGTCATCCTCCGGGCCAATGTTCGAGGTGCCGAGGCTGGCGAACAGCTCCCGCCACAGCGCGAGAACCGTGGCGAGCGGGTCCTGCGCGTCGGCAGCGGCGGCGGGGGCCGGCACAGCGGGGGCAGCGCTCTCGTCGGGCGGGGGTGCGGCGAACAGCGCCCGCAGCGCCGGCCGGTCCACCTTGCCATTGGCGGTGAGCGGCAGCGCTTCAAGGATGATGAGGCGCGACAGGCGCTGGGCTTCGGGCAGCTTCTCGCTGAGCAGGGCACTGAGGCTCTGCGCGCTCTCCCCGGGCGCCACCGCCGCGCCGACAAGGCGCACCGTGCCGTCGTCCTCGCTCAGGGCCAGCACCGTTGCATCTCGCACCCCGGGGCAGGCGCGCAGCTGCGCCGCCACGCCATTGGGATCGACCCGGTGGCCACGGACCTTCACCATGTCGTCCTTGCGGCCGAGAAAGCGGATGAGGCCGTCGGCATCGCGGCTGCCGAGATCGCCGGTGAGATAGGCCCGCGTACCGTCGGCCAGCTGGATGAAGCCGGAAGTGGCGGCCGGCTCCTCATCGCTTTGGCCGACATAGCCCAGCGCCACGCCCGCCCCGCTCACCCGGATTTCGCCGGTTTCGCCAGCGGCCAGCACCGCGCCATCCTCGTCGACGATGTCGATCCGCGCGCCATCGAGCGCCCGGCCCACCGGCACGCGGTCGGGCGCCTGCGTGCCGGCGGCGAGCGCCGGCGTTACCTCCACCAGGGTGCAGCCAATGGTGGTCTCGGTCGGACCGTAATGGTTGAAGACGCGCAGCTCCGGCCGCAGCGCCTTCAGCCTCTCGACCAGGCCAAAGGTCAGCACGTCGCCGCCTGAGATCAGCGCCTGCCGGGGCAGCAGCGCGGCCGCCTCGGGATGCGCCATCAGCGCCGCGAGATGGCTGGGAACGATCTTCAGCACGTCGGCCGGGTGGCGCGCCATCCAGTCGATGAAGGCGGCGGGGTCGCGCGCGGTCGCCGCGTCCACCACATTGAGCGTGCCGCCCGAAGCCACGGCGCCGAGGACGCTGGTATAGCCGAGATCGGCGGCAAAGGAGGTGGCGATGGCACACACAAGCGGGCCGGGGAGCGCCAGACGGTGCAGCAGCGCCTGGGTATAGGCATCGAGCCCGCCGCAGGACACCCGCACCCCCTTCGGCCGCCCGGTGGAGCCTGAGGTGAACAGGATATAGGCGAGGTCGCCGGCCGTGCAGGTCGCCCGCGGGGGCGGCGCTATCTTTGCCGGATGACGGCTCCAGCCGAGCACGGGCACCGGGGCCGGCTCGTCCTCAAGGTCGCCATCCGCCACCAGCACCTTGGCGCCGCTCTCGGCGAGAAGCGTGGCGCGGTAGGGCGCGGGGAAGTCGGGATCGAGCGGGACGAAGGCCGCGCCGAGATGGCTCGCCGCCGCCATCGCCACCAGCGGGCCGGCACCGCGTGTCAGGCAGAAGGCGACGCGATCGCCGCGCCGCACGCCCTGTACCGCCAGCCGCATGGCGAGCGCGCCGCTGGCTCGCGCGAGTTCCGCCCAGCTGAGCGTGCCCTCGCGGTCGATCACCGCCGGCGCCTCCGGCTGCAGCGCCGCCCAGTGCGCGACATGATCGGCGAGGCTGGTCGGCTGTGGGGCGATGGCCGGGGCCACCTGCGTGGGCACCGTCTCGGCCGGGCCTTTGCCGATCGCCTCCAGCAAGGTGCGGTAGCGGGAAACCCACCCCTCCACCCGTGCGGCATCGAACAGATCGGTGTTGAAATTGGCCTCGACGACGAGGCCCTCCTCGCTGGATTCGAGGTTCCAGTTCAGGTCCCAGCGCACGCTGCCATGGGCATTGGCGCGGATCGCCGGTGCCAACCCGGCGAAGGGTGCCAGCTTCTCCACCTTGTCCAGATTGAACGACACGCTCGCCAGCGGCGGGCGGGAAGGATCGCGCCGCACGCCGCTCGCCTTGACGATGGCGGAGAGCGGATAGGCGGGGAAGGCCATCGCCTGCGCCATGGCAGTGCGGCTGGCGCCCAGCGCATCGCCACCCAGCCCGGCAAGCCGCACCGGCACGGTGGAGATGCAATAGCCGGTCAGTCCAGGCTCCCCGA
The DNA here is from genome assembly GCA_000378025.1 of Xanthobacteraceae bacterium 501b. Classification (GTDB taxonomy): domain Bacteria; phylum Pseudomonadota; class Alphaproteobacteria; order Rhizobiales; family Xanthobacteraceae; genus Ancylobacter. The sequence continues at coordinate 4,185,940 of KB899087.1, read as the reverse complement.
CCAGCGGCTGGCCGGCGGCGAAGATCGCCACCACCAGATCGTCCTGGCCGGAAAGCTCCGCCAGCAGCTGGCCATAGGCGGCGAAGCACAGGGTGAAGAGCGAGCAGTCGAGCGCCCGCGCCCGCGCCGACAGTTCCGTGGCGAAGGCCGGCGGCAGCAGCGCCCGCGCGGTGCCGCCCGCATAGGTCTGCAACGGCGGGCGCGGCCGGTCGGTGGGAAGCGCCAGTGCCGGCGGCGGACTGGCGAAGATGGCCTGCCAATGGGCGGCCGCTTCCGGGTCGGCGGCGGCGTCGCGGGCAAAGGTGGCGAAGCGCTCATAGGCGACGGGGGCCAGCAGCGCGGCCTCGGTCCCCGCCAGACGGGCGGAATAGAGCAGGCCCAGCTCATTGGCCAGCACCTGCAGCGACCAGCCATCGGTGACGATATGCGGCTGGATCAGCGCCAGCGCCGTCTCCGCCCCGCAGCGCAGCACGCCGGCCCGCATCTGCCCGGCGCGCGCCAGATCGAACGGCCGCGCCGCCGCCTGCCGTACCCATGTGTCAACGGCGACGTCGTCGAGAAGATCGGCCTCTTCCAGCGCCACGATGGCGTGCGGCTCGATCACCGCCTCGCCGCCGCCGTCCGAAAAAAGCAGGCGCAGGCTGTCATGGCGCGCCACGAGATCGGCCAGCGCCGCGTTCAGCGCCGCCGTATCGATCGAACCGGGCAGGCGCAGCACCAGCGATTGGTTATAGGCCGCCGCGCTCTCCGGGCTGAAGGCGGCGAGCGTCCACAGCGCCTGCTGCCCCGGGGCGGTGGCGATGATTTTGGACTCGGCGGGGGCATCGAGCAGGGCGGGAAGGGACGCCCCGCCCATCAGGCCGACCGTCGCGAGGGCGCGGGCACTCTCCCGCACCGCACGCGACACCGTGTCGAGGTCGCCCTCGCTATGGGCGGTGGAGAGGAAGCAGGTGCGCCCCTCCCACACATAGACCCCGCGCGAAATGAGCTGGCTGTAGAACAGGTCGCTCGCCCCGGAGAAGCGCAGCACGGAGGAGAAGTGCTCTACCCGCAGCGGACTGCCATCTTCCTCCAGTCCCGCGTTCAGCGTAGCGCAAAGCGCCTGCGTGCGGGCGTTCAGCCGCTCCTGCAGCGCCGGGCCGGAGGCTTCCAGATGGCCGAGCATGGCGGAGGCCGCCGCCATGGCGAGCGGGTTCTTGTTGAAGGTGCCGGCGAAGAAGGTCCGCTCGGCCTTGGGACCGCCGGCGCCCTCCAGCGGCCAGACGCCGCCATCGATGCCGTCGAGAAAGGCCCGCTTGCCGGAGACGACTCCGATCGGTAGGCCACCGCCGACGATCTTGCCATAGGTGACGAGATCGGCCCGCACGCCGGCCCAGGCCTGCGCTCCGCCGGCGGCGACGCGGAAGCCGAGCAGCACCTCGTCGAAGATCAGCGCCGCGCCGGCACGGGCGGTGAAGCCACGCAGCCATTGCAGGAAGTCGCGCGGCTGCAGGCCGGGGCGCCGGCTCTGCACCGGCTCGACGATGACAGCCGCCAGCCGGTCGCCCAGCGCTTCCAGTGCGCTCTGGCTGCCCTCGGGGTCGGCATAGTCGAGCACCACCACATCGGCCAGCATGCCGGGCGGCGTGCCGCTAGCGAGCGGCAGGCTGGCGCCGTCCGTGCCGGAGCGCGCCAGCGTGCCGTCGAAATGGCCGTGATAGGAGCCGGCGAACATCGCCACCAGCGGGCGGCCGGTGGCGTGGCGGGCGAGCCGCAGCGCGGTCATGACAGCTTCGGTGCCGGTGTTGCAGAACAGCACCCGCTCATTGCCGGTGAGCCGGGCGATCGCCGCCGCCGCCTCGCCGGCCTTTTCCGCCTGCGGGCCGAGGAACAGCCCCTGCTCGGCGATCTGGCGCTGGATCGCCTCCACCACCATGGGCGGGTTGTGGCCAAGCAGCTGCACGCCGAAGCCCATGGTGAGGTCGACATAGTCGTTGCCGTCGGCGTCGACGACATGGCTGCCCTGCCCCTTCACGCCGATGATCGGGTAGAGCAGCGACTTGGTTTCGGGTCGGAACCCGGCCACTGCCCGGCTGTCGGCCAGCACCGCGCCATAGGCCTCGCGCTGGTGGCGGGAGGCGCCGTGCGCGGCACCGTAGCGGGCGGCGAAATCGGTGATGAAGCTGGCCGCCTGCGGGCTCAGCGTTTCGGCCGGCGCGGCGGGAGGAGCGTCCGGCGGGGGCAGGGCTGGGCTGGACACATGAGCCTCCGTGGCCGCACCCATGGCGGCCGCAATCGGGATGGCGGAAGAGGGCGGGGTCGAAAGCGCGGCCGCAGGGTCGGAGGCGGAGGTAGAGGCCTGGGCCTCGACCTCGCGCAGCACCCGTTCCAGCAGCGCCCGTGGCGTGGTGAGGGTGGTGAACAGCTCGCGGCGCGGGATCGCCACCTTCCACCGCCGCTCCAACGTCGAGAGCGCCTCGGTGAGGGCGAGCGAATCCACCCCCAGCGTGAAGAAACCGGCGTCGCCGGACAGCGCCGCCTCGCTCAGCTGCAAGCTGCGGCGCAGGCTGGCGGCGATGCCGGCGCGCATGTCCTCGCGGCTCGGCGTCGGGAGGACCGACACGACCGCCGCCGCCGGGGTTGCGGGCGCGTGCAGGGCGAGCGGCGCCACCTGCCGCCGGGAGGGAGCGTCGATCCAATGCCGTTCACCGGCGAAAGGATAGGGTGGCAGGTGCGCGCGCGGCGCGCCGCTGGCCGGCCATTGCACATCGATGCCGGCGGCGAACAGGCGGCACAGCGCCAGCGCCAGGGTTTCGCCCGCCGCGCGGTTGCGGCGGAGAGTCGGGATAAAGCGGGCGTCACGGCCCTCGAAGCCGGGGGCCCGCTGGGCGAAGCCGACCAGCGTCGCGGCCGGGCCGATCTCCACCACCACCTGCACGCCCTCGCCGGCCATGGTGTCGAGGCCGGCGCCGAACCGTACCGGCTGGCGGATCTGCCGCCCCCAATAGGCGGGATCGGTCAGATCGGCGGAGAGATCGCCGGTCACATTGGAGACCACCGGTAGGCGCGGCGCGGCCAGCGATGCCTCGCGCACCTTCGCCTCGAACGGCGCGACCACATCATCCATCAGATGGGAATGGAAGGCGTGGCTGGTAGCGATGCGCTGGCTGCGGATGCCCTGCGCGTCGAGAGCGGCGAGCAGCGACGCGATCGCCTCGCTCTCGCCCGCCACCACCACCTCTTCCGGTGCGTTCAACGCGGCGATGTCGAGCCGGGCGCCGTAAGGCTCCAGCAGCGGGGCGAGGCGCTCGGGCGTCGCGAACACCGCCGCCATCTCGCCGCCCTGCGGCAGCGCGCCCATCAGCGCGCCGCGTGCCGCCACCAGGTCGAGCGCCGCCTCGAAGGGCAGCAGGCCGGCGACGCAGGCGGCGGACCATTCGCCCAGACTATGGCCGGCGACGATGTCGGGCGTCACGCCGAACGCCTTGAGCCGCTCGGCCAGCGCGACTTCCAGCACGAACAGCGCCGGCTGCACCTCGGCCGTTTCGGTCAGCGGCCCGCTTGCCGGATCGAACATGCGCGCGGCGAGATCGAGGCCGAGCCGCGCCCCGGCCGTGTCGATGCGGGCACGAAAGGCCGGATCGACCTCATAGAGCTCCGCCGCCATGCCCGGCCACTGGCTGCCCTGGCCGGAAAACAGGAAGGCGACCTTCGGCCGCCCGACCAAGGCGAGGCCGGTGGCACCTACGGTCGGCGCCTCGCCCTCGGCGACGGCGCGCAGGCCCGCCAGCGCTTCCTCATAGCTGCGCGCCAGCAGGGCGGCACGGTGGGAAAAACGCCCGCGCCCGGAATTCAGCGCCGCCGCGATGCCGGCCAGCGAGGCCTGCGGATCGACGACCAGATGGTCGGCCAGCGCGGCGGCCATACGGCGCAGACCCTCTTCATCCGGAGCGGAGAAAGCGAGGACGACCGGCAGCGGCGTGTCGAGGGTCGCCGGTTCAACCGGCGGGGCCTGTTCGAGAATGAGATGGGCGTTGGTGCCGGAAAAGCCGAAGCTGCTCACGCTGGCGCGGCGCGTGTCGCAGGCCGGCCAGTCCATCGCCCGGTCGACGACGCGCACGGGGAGTTCGTCCCAGGCAATGCGCGGATTGGGCTGCGCCTGGTGCAGTGTGCCCGGCAGCCGCCCGGCTTCCAGCGCCAGCACCATCTTGATGAGGCCGGCAATGCCGGCGGCGGCTTCCAGATGGCCGATATTGGTCTTGGCCGAACCCAGCAGCAGCGGCGCCGCGCGGCGCTCGCCATAGGCAGCGGCGAGCGCCTGCACCTCGATGGGATCGCCGAGCGGCGTGCCGGTGCCATGACATTCCACCACCTGAACATCTGCCGCTGACAGGCCGGCATCGGCAAGGGCGCTGGCGATCACCGCCCGCTGGGCGGCGCCATTGGGGGCGGTCAGCGCGCTGGAATGGCCGTCATGATTGATGGCCGATCCGCGAATGATGCCGCGGATGGCGTCACCGTCGCGCAACGCGTCGGACAGCCGCTTCAGCACCACCAGCCCGCCGCCCTCGCCGCGCACATAGCCGTCCGCGCCCGCGTCGAAGGTGCGGCAGGCATGGCCGGGCCCCAGCATGCCGGCGGCGGCGAGGGCGGCGGTGACGTCGGCGTCCAGTGTCAGATTGACCCCGCCCGCCAAGGCGAGATCGCATTCGTCGCTGCGCAGCGCGCGGCAGGCCGCATGCACGGCCACCAGCGAGGAGGAGCAGGCGGTGTCGATCACCAGCGCCGGGCCGGTGACATCAAGCCAATGGCTGATGCGCCCGGCGGCGATCGAGCCGGCATTGCCCAGAATGGCGGCGGGGGAGAGTGTGTCGGTCGCCTGGAACCGGGCCTCATATTCATTGGCGCCGAGGCCGAGAAACACGCCGGTCGCGCGGGGTCGCAGACGAGCATCGGCATAACCGGCATCTTCCAGCGCCTGAAAGGCCAGCATCAGCGCCAGGCGGTGCTGCGGGTCCATGGCCTCGGCCTCGATCGGGCGGAGGCCGAAGAAGCCGGGGTCAAAGCGCTCCACCCCATCGATATAGCCGCCGGGCGGCAGGCCCTCGCGCTCCGGCCGGTCGGCCGGGGCGGGGCGGACGGCGTCGCGGCCCTCGAACAGCAGCGCGCCATAGGCCGGGGCGGAAGCGGCCTCGGCGAAGCGGGCGGCGAGGCCGATGATCGCCACCGGCTGGCGCGCCCGCGCGGTCTCGGCCCGCAGCGCGTCGATGCGCCCTTCCAGCGCTAGCATCAGATCGGTGATCTGTTCGGGATGCAGCCGGCTCAGCCGGGTCAGCAAGCCCGCGCGCCGTTCCTCACTCGTGGCCACGGGCGCCTCCTTCAATCATCGACAACAGTTCTTCCAGATCACCGCCGGCACCCGGCGACGGCGCTGGTATCGAAGGCGAGGCTTGCGCCGGGCTCGCCGGTGGCGCCCCGGTCAGATGCGCCACCATGGCGGCAATGGTGGGGTGGTCGAAGGCGAGGGTTTGCGGCAAAGCGCGGCCAAGATGGGTGCCGAGCGCCCCGGCGAGATCGACCGCGTCGAGCGAGGTGAGGCCGAGCTCGCCCACGCCGCGATCGGACGGCACGGCGGAAGCGGGCAGGGAAAGCCGCTGCGCCAGCCAGTCGCGCAGCCAGACTTCCAGCGCCGATGGCTCCATCGCGAGGGCCATTGGCGGGGCGAGCGGCGGGGATTCCCGCGCCGCGTCCAGCGCCGCGTCCAACGCTTCTTGCCGCGCGTTGCGCCACTCGGCGATGACGGGCAGCACGCCCTCGCGCCAGGCCTGCCGGTTGGCGGCGCGCTGGATCTTGCCGCTGGAGGTGCGCAGCACCGCGCCGGGCTCGACCAGCACGATGCGCGAGAGCTGCAGCTCCAGCGTCTGCCACACCGAAGCGCTGATGGCGCTGAACAGCGGCGCCGGGTCGGTGCGGCGCTGGGTGCGCTCCAGCTCCTGCACCAGCACCACCTGCTCGCCGCCCGGCTCGCCAACCACGCCGAAAGCGGCTCCGCCGCCCGCGCGCAGCGCCGGATGCGCGCCCTGCGCCACCCGCTCGATATCCTGCGGGTAATGATTGGCGCCCGACAGGATGATGAGATCCTTGATGCGGCCGGTGACGCAGAGCTCATCGCCGATCATCGCCCCGAGATCGCCGGTGCGCAGATAGCCCGTCGGGTCGTCCTCGCCGGCAACCCGCACCCCGAAGGTGGCGGCGCTCTCCTCCGGCCGGCGCCAATAGCCTCGCGCAATGGTGGGACCGCCGAGCCAGATTTCGCCGACCCGGTCGGGCGGCTGCCGGCGCCCGGTCTCGGGATCGACGATGGCCACGCTCACATCCGCCAGCGGCGCGCCACTCCCGGGAATCACCAGACGCCGGGCCGTAGCGCCGGCCTCGACGATGCGTCCCGCTTCCAGCGCGGCGGCATCGAGGGCGAACAGCCGGGGTGCCACGCCCACGGGGCTGGCGGTGACGGCGAGCGTCGATTCGGCGAGCCCATAGGCGGGGGCGAAGGTCTCGCGGCGGAAGCCGTGCGGGCCGAACACGCCGACGAAATCCTCCATCACCTGCGGGTCGATCGGCTCGGCCGCGTTCATCGCCATGACGAGGGAGGAGAGGTCGAGCCCTTCGTGCGCCTCGGGCGGGATCCGGCGGGCGCACAGATCATAGGCGAAGCTGGGCGCCGCCGTGTGGGTGCCGCGAAAGCGGCTGATCGCCTCCAGCCACAGCACCGGGCGCTGCAGGAAGCTGTTCGGCGCCATCTGCACGACGGGACAGCCGGAATACAGCGTCTGCAGCAGCCCGAAGATCAGGCCGAGATCGTGGAAGGCCGGCAGCCAGGTGACCATGGCGCTGGCCGGCGACAGGCCCCACGCCGCCTCCATCCGCGCCATGTCGGCCATGAGATTGGCGTGGCTCACCTCCACACCCTTGGGCAGGGCGGTGGAGCCGGACGTGTACTGGATGAAGCAGGTGGCGGCGGGGTCGACCGCGCGCAGGGGGGTGGCCTGCGCCGGATCGCTGTCGATATCGCCCATATCCTGCCAGCGGATCGCCGCCAGCTCGGCGCTGTCGGCCTGCCAGAGCGCGGACTGTTCCGCCACTCCGCCGCCGGTCAGGGCCACCGTGGCGCCGCTGTCGGCGGCCACCGCCTGCAGGCGCTGGATCAGCCGATGCCGGCGCGGCGGGTTGATCGGCACCGCGAGGCGCCCTGACCACTGGCAGGCGAGGAACGCCACCAGGAAGTCGACGCAGGGCTGGAAAACCAGCAGGACAGGCGCGCCGGGCGCGCTCTCCCTCTCCAGAAAACCGGCGACGCGGGCCGCCCGCGCCGCCAGCTCCGCCGCGCCGCAGCGCTCGAACACCGCGCCATGGCTGTCGAGGAAGGTGATGGACCAGCGGTGATCGGGGCTCGCGGCGAGGTCGGCGAGGCGGGTGGCGATGGTGCCCATGGACGCGGCGCTCATTGCGGCTGCGCCTGCTGCTGCAGCTTCTGCCAGGCATAATGCTCCAGCATCGCCTCATGCCGGGCGGCGAGCGCGGTCTGGATGCGCAGCTCGGTGTCGGCGTCGCCGGCGACGAAGGCCCGCAGGGCGCCGGCCTCGATGCTCAGCAGATGGCAGGTCTTGCGGGTGACCACGCGGGTGAACTCTTCGGCATCTCCAAGCACCGCATAATCGCCCATGGAATCCCCCGGCTCGAGAATGCCAACCGGCATAAACGTTCCGTCGGAGAGCCGGATGCTCGCCTGCGCTTCGCCCTGGGTCAGGAAGATCAGCCGGTCGGCGGGCTTGCCGTCCTCGATCAGCACCGTGTCCGGGCCGACCGTCTCCAGGGTCATCCGCGCCAGAAGGCGCTCCAGGAAGACATCCGGCACGCCCTTGAGAATGGGCCGCTTGCGCAGCCGGTCGAGCAGCTGGTCGCGCGGCACGGTGCCCTCGGACCCGGCGATCACGCTGCGCTGCCAGAGATCGGCATAGACCCCGTCGGCGTCGAGCAGGGCCTGATGAGTGCCGTTTTCCACCACCCGGCCCGCCTTCACGACATAGATGAGATCGGCCTGCTCGCACTGGGTCAGATCATGCGTGACCGCGATCACGGTACGCCCCTGCGTTACCTTGCGCAGCGTCTCCTCCACCGCCACGCGGCTTGCCGGATCGAGAGCCGAGGTGGCCTCGTCCAGCAGCATGATTTGCGGGTCGTGCAGGATGGCGCGGGCGATGGCGATGCGCTGGCGCTGCCCGCCCGAGAGCTTGCTGCCGCCCTCGCCGACATCGGTGTCATAGCCGTCCGGCAGCGACATGATGATGGGGTGGATGTCGGCGGCCTTGGCGGCGGCCTCCACCTCGGCATCGCTGGCGCCGAGCTTGCCCATGCGGATATTCTCGCGCACCGAGGTCTGGAACAGGATCGCTTCCTGCGGCACCAGCGAGATGAGGGAGCGCACCTGCTTCTCGCCCAGAAGCCGCATGTCGACCCCGTTCACCCGCACATGGCCGCTGCCCGGCGAGAACTGGTTCTCGATGAGGCGCAGGATGGTCGACTTGCCCGAACCGGACGGCCCCACCACCATCACCTTGCGCGGGCAGTCGATGGCCATCGACACCTTGTCCAGCGTTGCGCCGCCGCCATCATAGCTGAAGCTCACCTCGTCGAAGCGCAGCGAGTGCACCTTGCCGCCAATGTCCTCCGGCCTTTCCGGGTCCGCCGCCGCATCGGGCTTGCCGAGCAGCGCCTGCACCCGCTCCAGCCCGCCAACGCCCTGGATCAGCAGCGGCAGCTGGGCGCCGATGAAGCCGGCGGCGCCGCCGATGGTGAGCAGCAGCGTGATGAAGGCGACGATGGTGCCCGACGACACCTCGCCCTCGACCGACTGCATGGCGCCGAGCCCGATGACCAGCAGCTGCGCGGCGCTGACCCCGAAACTGGTCAGCCGGCCGACGAGGCCGGAGGAGAAATACTGGTGGTAGCTGGCTTTGAAGAGCTTGCCGAGCTGCCCCGTGAACAGCTTCAACTGCAGTTCGCGCAAGCCGAAGATGCGGATCACCCGCTGCATGAGCAGGGTTTCCTTGACGATATGGGCGACCTTGGCGTCTTCCGCGCCGCGCTCGTAATTGTAGCGCACGGCGCGCTTGCTGAAGCCCCTCGGCAGCCAGAAGGCGATCAGCAGCGAGACCAGGGTGGCGATGGCCAGCTGGGTGTCCAGCGAGAACGCCACCACCACCGAGCCGATCAGCATCAGCCCCTTGGAGAACAGGCCCGGCACCGCCCAGATGACCGCCTTCTCCACCACGGTGATGTCGTTGGAGAAATCGGCGATGATCTCATCCGTGTCGGAGCTGGCGAGCTCGCGCGCGTCCATGTTGTTGATCTTGGCGAACATGCGCGCGCGCAGGTCGTTGATGATGCGCGGCCCAAGCTTGGCCACGGTATAGTCGAGGATCACGCCGAAGAAGGACGCCGCCAGGAAGCCCCAGGTCAGATAGGCGAGATAGGTGCGGATGACCGCGACATCGCTGGGCTTGATGCCCTCGTCGAACAGCGCCTGCAGCCAGAGCGGCACATAGACGGCGTAGAGAATCTGCACCGCATTGGCGAGCAGGAACCAGAACAGCAGCATCTTGTGCCGCGCCGCCGCCTTCGCCACCCAGGCCACCAGATGGGTCGGCCCCCGCTCCGGTGTGCCGGCGCGGATGGCGTCCTGCCATTTCAGCTCCAGCGCCCCGGCCGAGATGCCGGCCACGGCCTCGCTTGCGGCGTCGACATTGCCATTGGCGCCCATCTTGCGCCCGAATTTGATGAAGCCGCGCGCGCCCTTGGCCTTCAGCAGATATTCAACGAACGCCGCCGCCCGGCGCACATCCTTCTGGTCCACGTCCGGCAGCAGGAGGCGACTCGCCAAACCGTTGAGATCATGCGCCTCGGTCCGCAGGATCCGCACCGGCGCCGGCTTTTTGCCGTCGTCGCGCGCCACTTCCTGCAGCACCGAATGCAGCAGGCCGAGCCCCAGCAGGCCCCAGGCGCCGGTGGGCATCGCCAGCTTGTAGGTGAACAGGTGATGCGCAAGCCGGCGCGCCGGGTCGCGCCGGGCCTCTTCCGGATCGGCGGCCATGGCGGCAGCGATAAAACCTTTGTCCGGCTTCATCGCCAGCCGGTCGCAGGCGAGGCCGTAGAGGCGCTGCAGCTTGTGCTGCACCTCGTCCTCGGTCTCGTGTTTCTTGAACCAGTCGAAATGCCGGGTGGACATGGCGGCTCTTTATGATTGGCGTGTGGGCTGGGAGAGGGCGGACCGCCCGGCGAGCGCCGGAACGGCAGCAACCGGGCGCGCGGGCGCGACCAGTTCGCCAACAAGGCGGGCGAAGGCGGCGGTGGTGCCGCTCCAGGGAAAATGACCGGCGTCGAGCACGCGGTTGCGAACGGGTCCGGCGCACACCTCGCGCCAGGCCTCGCATTCCTCGGCGGACACCGAGGGGTCGGCGGTGAGGCGGATAACGGAAACCGCGCAGCGCAGCGCTGGCGCGTCGCCCAGCCGATAAGTCTCGCAGGCTTCGAGATCGGCCCGCAGCGCCGCCTCCTCGCGCGGGCCGAGCAGCTCTGTGAGATCAGGCCCGACGGCGCCGAAGCACTCGCGCAGCTCGGCCAGCAGCACGGCACGCGGGAGAAGGTGCAAGGGCGCCTCAAAGGGCGGACGGCTCGGCGCGCGGAAGCCGGAGACGACGAGATGCAGCCGGGGCGCGCAGGCGGCGTCGGCACGCTCCAGCGCCAGCGCCGTCTCGAAGGCGAGCAGCGCGCCGAAGCTGTTTCCCAGCAGGGTCAGCCCCGCCCCCTCCGGCGCGAGTTCAGCACCAAGGGTGCCGGTGATCTCACCCGCCAGCCGGGCCGCCAGCAGGCGGACATCGGTCTCCGGCGCTCCCGGCACATCGGGCGCATGGCCGGGCAGCTCCACCGTCGCGATGGCGAGCGTAGCGGGCAGAGCGGCGGCGAGGCCGAGGCAGGACAGGACGCTGCCGCCGGCATGGGGAAAGCAGATGACCGTCGCCGCGCCCGCCGGCCGGCGCACCCAGCGCAGCAGGGCGGGCGACACCGCTTCGGGATCGGCCCGGACCGTCGACGGGAGCGAAATCATGCCAAAATTCGCCAATGGACAGCGCCCGCCAATGTGCCCCACCGTGGGCATGCGGTGCCACGTGACCGCCCCGTCGCACGCCGCGCCCTTCGCGCGGCCCGCCTTCTCCCAAGGGGGAGCGCCCGGGGAAAACGGCTGAGCCGCGCACATGTCCAGGAGGATTCATGCCGAACGACACTTCCCCCATCGACGAGGCCATGATCGAGACCCTCGACCGCGACGGCGCCATCTGCCTGAGGGGCGCCTTCGGACCGGAATGGGTCGATCTCGCCGCGGAGGGCATAAGGCGCAACATCGAAAGCCCCGGCGCCCTGTTCCAGAGCTTCTCGCCCAATGACAAGGGCGCCTTCTATTCCGACATCTGGTCGCGCCGGCACATCTCCCAGCTGGAGACCTTCGCGCTCGAATCGCCGTCCGCCGCCATCGCCGCCCGCTGCCTGCGCACGCCGACCGTGCGGCTGCTGCAGGACACCTGGTTCTACAAGAGCCCCGGCACCCAGGCGCGCACGCCCTGGCACCACGACAATGTCGTGCTTGGACCGTTCTGCTCCATCTGGGTCGCGCTCGACCCCATCCCGCGCGAAGCCGCGCTGGAATTCGTCCGCGGCTCCCATCGCTGGAACAAGCTGTTCATGCCGGCGAACTTCTTCGAGGGCGAACAGGAGGCGCTGCCGGCGGTGGAGGAGTTCTATGCCCGCTACCACGGCGAATTCGATATTTCCGCCAGCGACACCTTCTCCCGCGTGCCCGACATCCAGGGCCACCGCGCGGAGTACGACATTCTGAGCTGGGACATGGAGCCGGGCGACTGCCTTGTCTTCCACGCCCGCACGCTGCACGGCTCGCCGGGCAACACGCTCGACCACGACACACGCCGCATGGTGACGCGCTGGGTCGACGAGACGGCGGTGCTGGCGCCGCATGGCCGCACCGTGGTCGACCGGCTGGTGGCCGAGGGCTTCGAGGTGGATCTCGCCGTCGGCGCGCCCATTCGCGGAAATCTGTTCCCGGTTCTCTCGCCCCGCGCCTGAGAGGCCGGGGGACCGGCGGTTCGACACAGGTAAGCTACATCCAATAGGTGCGGAGCCCGCCCGGGCCGGGCGGGCGTAGCGCCACCGCGTGGGCCGGGTCGGGACAGTGTCGAGCCGACTCGAGAGGGCAGGCTGCCGTCCGGCGGCGGCGCAATGGTCCCACGTGCTCGCCGGGCACCGGACGGGCGCGGTCCGCCCGCCTGCCGAGGCGTCGCGATCATTTGCGCAGCCGGCACCGTTCCGGCCGGGGGCAGAGAGGGGCCCACCCGCGCTCTTGCCCGAATGGCGAGCGACTTCCTCTACGGAATGCATCAGCAGCGGCCCATCATCGCCACACCGACCCGGCTCCCGGGGTGGCGACGGGTGCGCGCCGCCGTCCGCTGCAGGCCTCCACCGCCGGCGCCGCGACACTTCCAGCGCACGCGCCGCACGCGGGGGTTGATCTGCAGATAGGACCGAACTCAAAGTCGACTGAGCTAGACATGATACTCTGGACATGTGGAGCATTCATGAATTGCTAGAACCTTATTGAACGGCTTGCGAGAAAATACTGCGAAGGGAACAAAAATAGACAGTTGCCGGTTTGCACGCCCCGCTGTATGCCATCATCCGCAACTCTGGCTGGAGAAGATCCTGTGGCAAGTATGTTTATGACGATCTCTCGTTGTCACGTTAAGGCGGGTAGCGAGCAGGATGCGCGCGCGCTTCTCGAGAAGGAAATGCTCCCCAACGACGGCAAGAAGCCGGGCGATGTCATCGAAGGCCTGGTCGGCTTTGGACTTATGAAGTCCAAGAAGGACCCGTCCATGTACGGTATCGCGACTGTGTGGGAGAGCGAAGCTGCTTTCGACAAGATGGCCGCCAACCCCCGCGCCAAGGACGGCGGCGGGATCGTCGAGAAGCTGCAGAAGCTTTGCGACGGCGACATCAAGGGCGAAGGCTTCTACATCGAAAGCCTCTGATACTTCCGGCGGCGGCCATGGCCGCCGCCGGTTCCCCGCGCCGGAGGGCCGGCGATACACGCAAAAATTGTAGATTCAGGATTATGTCGTGCAGGGCAGGCGCGGCTCGACGCACCTTTGCCCGGCGGTCTTTCGACGGCACACGGAATGAACGCCGATAAGCAGATTCCGCGGCGGTTACACGCTGGACGAGCCCGTGGCACTGCTCTTTTCTTCAAAAGGTTGTGATGTGGCCCGAGGTCCGATCGAAGACATCTATGGCCTGACCGATCTTCAGCGCGCTATGCTGGTGCGATGCGTAAGTTATCCTGACCAGCCTCTCTTCATGGGTCAGTGGTGGGCGGAGCTGGCCGGCCCTCTCGATGCCGGGAGCTTCGCCGCCGCCTGGGCTGCCGTCGTTCAGCGCCACAGCGCGCTGCGCTCGGGCTTCCACTGGGAACTCAAGAGCGTGCCGGCCCAAGTGGTGGCCACCGCGCCCGCCTTCGAGGTCGAGCGCCTCGACTGGAGCGCCCGCGATGACTGGCGCGCCGCCCTCGACGCGTTGCTGGAAGAGGACCGGGCTCACCCGTTCGATCTGCGCCGCCCACCGCTGATGCGGGTGCGCCTGGTCACCCTTGCACCTCACGGCCCGGCGCCGCGCCATCTGCTGGTGTGGACGCGCCATCATCTCGCGGTCGATGGCTGGTCGCTGGGCGAAATCATGGACGAGGTCCTGACCCTGTATCGCGGCGGCACAGTGCCGCCCGCCCTGTCGTTCCGCCGCTATGTGGAATGGTGGCAGGGCCGCGATGTTGACGCCGCGCGGGCGCATTGGGGCGCGGTGCTGGCCGGCCACAGCCCGGATGTGGCGGCCCGCAGCTCCACCGTTCATGCCCCGCACATCGGCGAGGCATGCCATGTTCTCGCCCCCGCCCTTGCCGACAAGCTCGGCGCCCTCGCGCGTGCCGAGCGGCTGACGCTCAGCACGCTGGTGGAAGGCGCCTGGGCGCTGGTGCTGGCCCGCACTGACGGCACCGACGACCTCGTGATGGGCTGCGTCGAGACGGTGCGCCCGCCCGAGCTTCTGGGTGATCGTTCAAGCCACATGGTCGGGCCGCAGATCGGCCTGCTCCCCAGCCGGGTGCGCCGCGACGCCACACCCCTGCGGCACTGGCTCGCCGAGATGCAGAACGCCCGGGCCACCGGCCGTGAGGCCGGGCCGCTAGGGCTCGACACAATGCGCGACCTCCTCGCCCTGCCGAGCGACGCGCTGCCGCTGCGCAGCCTGATCGCGGTGCAGACCTATCCGCTCGCGCTTGCCGCCGCCTTCCGCGCCGCCGGGCTGGACATTCTCGCCAGCGGCGACGTAACCCTGCCGGACATGCCGCTCAACCTGATGGTGGAGATCGGCGAGGCGTTCGAGCTGCGCCTGATGGTCGACCAGCAGCATGTCTCGCTGGCGCAGGCGCGCCAGCTTCTCGACATGCTCGCGACCGCGCTGGAGCGCCTTCCCGCTCATCTCGATGCCCCCGCCAACGCGCTGGACGTGATGCCGGACGCCATGCGCCGGGATATCGAAGCGGCTCTAACAGGGCGGCCTCTGCCCACGCCAGCGGGCACGGCCCTCGACCTCATCCTGGCGCAGATGCGGGCGCGGCCGGAAGCGCCGGCGCTCATCACCACCGGCGGCGTGTGGACCTATGGCGACCTCGGCGGGCGCGCCGCCGCCATCGCGGCACGGCTTGCCGGAGCCGGGGTGCGGCCCGGTGCCCGGGTCGCGGTGATGCTGGAACACGGGCCGGAAGCGGTCGCCGCCATTCTCGGCATCCTCTGCGCCGGGGCCTCCTATGTCCCGCTCGACCCCGAGGCGCCAGCCGAGCGCCGGGCAATGATCCTTGAGGCCGCCGGCGTCGCCGCGCTCGTCACCCGCCGCGCCCTCGCCGACGGCTTCCCCGCGCTTGCGACCCTCGCGATGGAGGACATCGCGCCGGAACCGGCCGATCTCGACACGGTGACGCGGCCGGCGGCGGCCGACGAGGCCTATGTCATCTTCACCTCCGGCTCCACCGGGCGGCCGAAGGGCGTGAGTGTCGGCCATGACAATCTGCGCACCCATGTGGCGGCCAGCGCGGCCGAGAATGCCGACCTGCCGATCGGCCGCTTCCTGCTGACCTTCCCGCTGTTCTTCGACGGCTCGGTGACCGGGCTGTTCTGCACCCTGTGCGAGGGCGGCACGCTGGTCTTGCCCGATGCCGCGCAGGCGCGCGACGTCGACCAGCTGCTGGCGCTGATCCGTGCCAACGCCGTCACCCATGTCTGCCTGACCCCCTCGCTCTGGGCGCTGCTGTTGGAGTCTGCCGGCCCGCAGGGCCTGCCCGGGCTGCGCCTCGCCAAGGTGGCGGCCGAGCCCTGCCCGCCGGCCTTGGTCTCGGCCCATGCCGCCCGCGCCCCGCACGCTGTGCTGTGCAACGAATACGGCCCGACCGAGGCCACTGTGTGGGTCTGCGTCGAGCGCTGCCGGCCGGAAACAACAGGCGCCAGCGTCGCCATCGGCCATCCCATTCCCGGTACAAGACTGCATGTGCTGGATGCCGAGGGCCGGCCCTGCCCGTTCGGCACCGTCGGCGAGCTGGTCGTGTCCGGGCCGGCGGTGGCGCGCACCTATATCGGCGCGGAGCCGGGGATCGTCCTGCGCACCCCGCTCGGCGACCCGGGCAGCACTCCGGCCGTTGCGGCCTATCGCACCGGCGATCGGGTTTCACTCGACTTTGACGGACGGCTGTTCTTCCATGGCCGCCGCGACCGGCAGGTGAAGATTGCCGGCTACAGGGTTGAGCCCGGCGAGGTCGAGGCGGCGCTGCAGGCGCTGCCCGGCATTCTCGACGTGGCCGTGCTGGTGGACGAGACCGAGGGACGGCCCGCCCGCCTCGTCGCCCATCTCGGCGCCGGGCCTGCCACGCCGGACGACGCCGCGCTGCGCCGGCTTCTCGCCGCCCGGCTGCCGGCCTACATGATTCCGCACGCCTTCCTGCGCCAGGCCCACCTGCCGCGCACCGCCAATGGCAAGGTGGACCTGTCCGCTCTTCCGCACGCCCCTCTCGCCGAGGCCGTCGACGCCCCGCCGGAGGGGGCCTTCGAGACCGCGCTGGCCGCCCTGTGGAGCGAGGCGCTGGGCGGGGTCCGGGTCGGGCGGCACGACCATTTCTTCGCCCTCGGCGGCACGTCGCTCCTCGCCATGCAGATGATCGCCCGGGTGCGTCGGGAGTTGGCGCCGACGGCGACCCTTGCCGACCTGTTCGAGACACCGCAGCTGGCGGCGCTGGCGGAGCGGCTGGCGGCGGCGAACCGGCCGGAGACCGGCCCCGCCCTCGCTGGGCGCCAGCGCGCCCGCGTGGAGCTGCCCTCGTGACCCTCCCCCCTCTGCCGGGAGGCCGCTGATGGCGAGCGGCTACATTGCCGGCCTCTCCTTCGGCCAGCGACAGATCCGGATGGCGGAACTGCTGCGGCCGGGGCGCACCCTGTTCGCCATGCCGCTTCTCGTGCGGCTCTCGGGGCGGGTGGACGACGCCGCGCTGCGCGCCGCGCTCGCCGCGCTGGTCCGCCGCCATGATGGCCTGCGGGCGACCTTTCCGTTGGTGGACGGCGCCCCGGTGCAGGCGGTGGCCGATGAGGTGGAACTCCCCCTGGCCGTGGAGGCCACGGAACTGCCCTTCGCCAGCCCGGCCTTTACGGCGCTGATGGCCACACGGGCCCAGGCGCTGGTGGACGAGCCTTTCGATCTCTCGGCGGGGCCGCTCGCCCGCTTCCTGCTGCTGCGCGCCGGCGATGACGGGGCGGCGCTGGTGGCGGTGTTCCATCACATCATCTGCGACGGCGCCTCGCTCGACCTGTTCCTCGACGAATTGAAGGCGGGTTATGACGCGGCGCTGGGTGCCGGCCTGGGGCCTCGCCCCGCGCTGGCGCTGCAGTTTCCCGATGTCGCCGATTGGGAGCAGGAGTGTTTCGGCGCCGGCGGCCCGGCGCTGGAGGCAGCCATGGCGGCGTGGCGCACGGCGCTGCAGGGTGCCCCGGCGCGGCTCGACCTTCCCTATGACCGGCGCCCGGGCGGCCTGCACGGGGCGCCGTCGGCCCAGGCCGAGCTTGAGGTGCCGGGCGATGTCGCGGCCCGCCTCGCGGCGCTGGCGCGGCAGGAGGGCACCAGCGAGTTCAGCCTCTACCTCGCCCTCATGTTCGCGGTGCTGCGGCGCTGGAGCGGGCTGGACGATCTCGTCGTCACCATTCCCGCCTCGCGGCGCGACCGGCCGGAACTGGCCGAAATGGTCGGCCTGCTGGTGGACACGCTGCCGATCCGCGCCGTGCTGGCCGACGACACCCGCTTTCCCGTGTTGGTGGCGCAGCTGCGCGACGCGCTGCGCGGCGCGATGGCGCATCGCGACCTGCCCTTCGAGCGCATCGTCGAGGCAAGCGGCGTCGAGCGGCGCGGCGAGGCAGCGCCGTTCCTGCAGGTGCTGTTCGGCGCGGCGCAGCCACCTTCCGCCCCGCTCATCGCCCGCGACGGCACGGTTTTCGAGCGGCTGCCCGAGCAGCTCGACCAGGAGGCGAAGGCCGATCTGTCCGTGGTCTATGCGAGCGGCGAGGACGGGCTGCGCCTGTGGTGCCGCTACGATGCCAGCCTGTTCGAGGCGCAGACCATCGCGGCGGTGCTGAACGGCTTCGGCCGTCTCGCGCAGGCGCTGGCCGGGGAGCCGGACCAGGCGGTGCTGGAGGTTCCGCTGCTGGCGCCGGCGGATGGCGCGGCACTGGTGGCGCGCTTCAACGCCACCGCCCTTGCCTATGAGCGCGAGGCCAGCGCCATCGATCTGTTCTTCCGCGAGGCCGAGCGCCATCCCCACGCTCCCGCCATCGAGGAGAACGGCGTCGCGCTGAGTTATGGGGAACTCGCCGCGCGGGTGCGCCGTCTGGCGAGCGTCCTTGCCGCCCGTGGGCTGGGCCAGGGCGACGTCGCCCTTCTCGCCCTGCCCGTCTCGGCGGCGCTTATCGAGGCGCAGCTGGCGGTGCTGACGCTCGGTGCCGCCCATGCCCCGGTTGACCCGACCTTTCCGGCCGAACAGCGCGACCAGCGCGCCCGTATCACCGGGGCCCGGCACGCCGTGGTGCTCGATCACACGCTGGCCACAGCCGGCTGCGCCACGCTCGACTGGGCGCAGCTCGTGGTCGAGGCCGAGACCGCCGCGCCGCACCCCGGGTTCGTCGTGAGCGCGCAGAGCCCAGCCTACGTGATGTTCACTTCCGGCTCCACCGGCGCCCCCAAGGGCGTGTGTGTGCCGCACCGCGCCATCGTGCGGCTGGCACGGGCGCGTGGGCTGGCGGCGCCTGGGCTGCGCGCCGCCGTCTATTCCAACCCCGCCTTCGACGCCTCGACGCTGGAAATCTGGCTGCCCCTGCTCAATGGCGGCACGCTGCTGCCGGTGGACCGCACCGTGGTGATGGACCCGCGCGCGCTGCGCCTGTTCCTGGCCGAGGCGCGCGTCTCGCTGCTCTGGGTCACGGCCGGCCTGTTCCAGCAGATCGCCGCGCTCGACCCCGCCGCCTTCGCCGGCGAGCGCGTGGTCATAACAGGCGGCGACGTGGTCAATCCGGTGGCGGCGCGGGCGGTGCTGGCGGCGGGCCGCGACCAGGGGCTGGTGCTGCTCAATGGCTATGGCCCGACCGAGAACACCACCTTCAGCACACTGTTCGACATTGCCGGCCTCGCCGAAGACGAGCTCAGCATCCCCATCGGCATGCCGATCTCCAACAGCACCGCCTATGTGCTGGACCCCACGGGCCGGCCGCTGCCGCCGGGCCTGGTGGGCGATATCTGGCTGGGCGGCGACGGCCTTGCGCTCTTCTATGCCGGCGATGCCGCGCTGACCGCCGAGCGCTTCCGCCCGGACCCGTTCGCCGGCGCGCCCGGGGCGCGCATGTACCGCACCGGCGACCTCGGCCGCTGGCGGGCGGACGGCAACATCGTCTTCCTCGGCCGCGCCGACAAGCAGGTGAAGGTCCGCGGCTTCCGCATCGAGCTCGGCGAAATCGAGGCGGTGCTGGCGCTGCACCCGGCAGTCGGCGGCGCGGCCGTTCTCGCCCCCCGCCGGCCAAGCGGCGAGCGCGACCTGCTCGCCTATGTCGCGCCAAAGCCGGGCCAGACGCTTACCGCGGGGGAACTGCGCGCGCATCTGGAGGCGCGCCTGCCCCGGCAGATGCTGCCGCACGCCTTCATGGTGCTCGAGAAGCTGCCGCTGAACGCCAATGGCAAGATCGACGCCCGCTCCTTGCCGCCGGCGGAACTAATCGATACCCCGGCCGAGCCGCCGCTGGAACCGCGCACGCCGGAAGAGAGGATATTGGCCCGCATCTGGGGCGATCTGCTCGGCAGCGGTGCCGGAAGCCGACCGCTTGTGGGGATCCAGGACAATTTCTTCCATGTCGGCGGCGATTCCATCCTTACCATCCGGCTGGTGGCGCGGGCTTTTGAAGCCGGGCTCGACATCGAGCTGAAGGACGTTTTCGACCAGCCGACCATCGAGGGCCTCGCCGCCATCGCGCTGCGCCGCAAGCGGGCGGTGCAGGCGCAGGGCCACGGTGCCCGCTACGGGGCGGAGCTGATCGCCGCCGCCTGCGACCCCCGCAATCCCTGCCGCTTCGTCAGCGTCACGGTCGCCGCGACGGTTTCGGCGGTGGATCTCGGCTATGCCATCCAGCGCCTCGCCGAGCGGCACGACGCGCTGCGCCTTATTCGGGTGGAGGATGCGAGCGGACGCTCTCTCGCCGTCTCGGATTTCCTCCCCGCCGTGCCGGTGCGCTTCGTCGACGTGGCCGCGGGCACGCTCGACGACCTCGACGGCTGGATCAACGAACACGGCGCCCGGCTGGCGCGCGGCATCGATCTCGCGGCGGGCGTCACCATCGCCGCGACGCTGGTGAAGCAGGAAGCCCCCTCGGGGGCTGGCTCCACCGTGGTGCTGGCGCTGCACGAGGCGGTGGCCGACGACCGCGCCTTGCTGCTGCTCGCCACCGAGCTGGAGGCCGCGCTGGCGGCAGGGCCGGACAGCGCCCGGCAGCCGGCCCCCTCGCTGAGCTTCTCCCATTGGCTGGCCTGGCTCGCCAGCCACGCCGCCAGCCCCCATGTGCGCGAAGCGGCGATCGCCTGCGAGACCGCGCAGGCCGAGGCCCCGCCGGAGGGCTTCGCCGCCACCGCCGCCACCTTTGCCGGGGCAGAGCTTGTGCTCGACGCCGGCACCTCGCGCGTGCTGCTGGAGGACCTGCCGGGCCGGCTCGGGGTGTCGCTGCTCGACGCGCTTCTGGTGGCGCTGGGCGAGGCGCTGGGCGGCGCGCCCGCCATCGAGCTGGTGGATGGCCGCCGCACCCTGCCCGCCGGGGCGCCGGAAGCCGCCGGCCTCGTCGCCAATCTCGATACGCTCCTGCCGCTGCAGGCGTGCCCACCGGACCGCCCGCTCGATCTGCGGCTGCGCGAGGCCAAGTCGGCCCGCCAGCGCGCCGAGCCGCTCGGCCTCGCCTTCAGCGCCGTGCGCTCGGCCTTTCGTCTGGCGCCGCCCACGATCGGCCTCGCCTTGCTGCCGGCCCCGGCCCACGACCCGGCGATCCGCCTGCATCCCCACACGCCGAACGTCCCGGCCTCGGTACGCGCCAGCCTCACCGTGCGGGTGAGCGGCGGACGCCTCGCGCTCGGCTGGTCGCAGGCCGCGCCTGCCCCGGCGGCGCAGGCGCGGCTGGAGGCAATCGCGCAGGCCCTGGGTGCCATCGCGCAATGGGCGCCGCACCAGACGGCACCTCTGCTGACCCCGGGCGACTTCCCGCTCGCCGGCCTTGATGCGGCGTCGCTGGACGAAGTGGCCGGAAGCGGCGGCGATATCGAGGACATCTACCCGCTCTCGCCCATGCAGGAGGCGATGCTGCTGCATTCGCTGAGCCGGCAGGGCTCGGCGGTGAATTTCGAGCAGAGCTGCATGCGCTTCAGCGGCACGCTCGACGTGGCCGCGCTGCGCAAGGCGTGGGCGCTGGTGTTCGAGCGCCACCCGGTGCTGCGGACGGTGTTCCGCTGGCGCGGGCTGGAGCGCCCGCTGCAGCTGGTCCGCCGCAACGCCCGCCCGCCGGTGGAGCTGGAAACCTGGCCGGGCTTCAGCGCCGAGCGGCTGGAACAGCGGCTGGCGGAAGACCGTAGGGAGGGCTTCGACCTGGAGGCCGGCCCGCTCGCCCGGCTGATCCTGATCCGGGTGAGCGCGAGCGAGGCCTATCTCATCGCCAGCTTCCACCACATGCTGGCGGATGGCTGGTGCCTCGCCCAGCTGGAGCGCGAGGCGCGCGCTGCCTATGAGGCCTTCCGGCGCGGCGTTTCGCCGGCGCTGCCGCCGCCCGCCCGTTTTCGCGATTTCATCGCCTGGACCACCACCCTCGAGCGGGCCGGCCTGCGCGCCGCCTTCGTCCCGCTTCTCGCCGGCGCGCCGGCCCAGCCGGCGCTGCTTGCGGGTGGCCACGGCGCGGCGGCCTATGTGACCGTCCGCCGCCAGCTCTCGGTGGCACAGAGCAAGGCCCTGAGCGATCTCTCGCGCCGGCGCGGCCTCACCATCGCCGCGCTGGCGCATCTGGCCTGGGGGCTTTGGACGGGCGTGCGGCGCGGTGTCGACGACACGGTCTTCTGCACCACCGTTTCCGGCCGGCCGCCACAGGTGCCCGGCGTCGAGCAGATGGTAGGCCTGTTCATCAACAATCTGCCGGTGCGCCTGCGCTTCGCGCCCTCAAGCCCGCTGCTTGCTCTCGCGCAGGAGATGCAGCGCCAGATCGTCGCCCTGCAGTCGCAGGCGCAGCTGTCGCTGATGGAAGTGACGGAAGCCGCGGGCCTTGGCAACCGCGCCTCCTCGCTATTCGACACGCTGCTGGTGGTGGAGAACATGCCGGCGGGCTCCGACGCCTGGACCGGCGCCGGCGGGCTGCGAGTGGAGAGCGTGCACAACGCGCTGAAATCCGCCTACAGCCTCACCGGCGTGGTCATCCCGGGCGAGCGCGTCGGCCTGTCGCTGGTGCTGCCGGACACGGACGGCACCGCCGAAGCCCTCGGCGAGGCGATGATTGCTGAGTTTGCCGCGCTGTTCGCCGCCCTTCCCGGCGCCATCGAGCAAACGGTCGCACTGGTGCCGCTCCCCGCCGCCGCCCCGGTTGCCAGCGCGGCGGAGCACGGTGCGCCGGCGGCGCGTGCGGAGGCGGAGCGGCAGGCGCCCGCGCCTATTCCCGCCAACGCCACGGAGGCAGCGGCGCTCGACGTGCTCTCGGCGATTCTCGGCCGTCGCCTGGGCCTCACCGAGGACGTGCTCGATGCCGGGCTGACCTCGCTCGGTCTTGCGACCGTGGCCGCGCGCCTCTCCGAGCGCCTTCGCCGCCCGGTGCCGGTCACGGCGCTGATCGAGCATCGCAGCGCCGCCGCGCTGGCCCGCGCCCTGTCGCGTGCAGGCCCTTCGCAACCGGTATGGGACGCGGTGGTACCGCTCACCGGCGGGGGCGGCGAGCCCTTCATCTGCGTCCATCCTATCGCCGGCGATGTCAGCGCGTTCCTCGAACTCGCCCGCGCCTTCCCGCCCGAAACCGGCTTCTGGGCGGTTCAGGCGCCGGGGCTGGAGCCAGGACAGGAGGCACCGGCAAGCGTCGCGGCGCTGGCGGAGGCTAACCTTGCCGCGCTGGCCCGCCGGGGTGTACCGGCCCCGCGCTTGCTCGGCGGCTATTCCTTCGGCGGCATCGTCGCCTATGAGATGGCCTGCCAGCTGAGCGCGCGCGGCACCCCGCCCGAGCGGCTCGTCATCATTGACACCCCCGCCCCGCTCGGCAGCCGCTCCGTGCTGCCGCCGGACCCGGAACACGCACAGGCGCACTGGCTGCTGCGGATGGCCGATGTGCGGGCCCGCCACCACCGCACCCCGCTCGATCTCGACGTCGACGAGTTGCTGCCGCTCGACGAGGCGGCCCGCTTTGCCCTCGCCTGGGCGCGGATGCGCGAGGCCGGGCTGATCGCCCCGGAATCCAATGTCGCCTGGCTTGGCCGGGCCTATCGCGCCAGCCGCGCCCTCTATGAGGCATTCCTCGCCTATGCCCCCGCTGTGGGGGCGCCGCGCAACCTGCCGCTGTGCCTGGTGCGGGCCGCCAGCCTGCACCAGGGCGATCTCAGCGAGGCCGACCGGGCGATCCTCGCAACGCCCGACATGGGCTGGTCGCGCCTCAATGATCGCCTCCTCGGCGTGAACACGGTTGCCGGCGACCATGTATCCATGCTCTCGGGTGAGGGGGCGGCGCAGGCAGCGGCGGCCATCGCCGCTTTTCTCGACGTGCCTTGCCCGGCGCGCAGGTAGAATAACGCCATGGGCGCCCCCCCGATTCGCACGCGACAGACAAAGCCACATGGTCCCCGCCATGCGCGCCCGGCTGCCGCCGCAGTGCTCGCGGGGCGGCTGAGCGCCATTGCCGCTCCGCTGCTGCTGGCGGGCTGCATGGTGGGGCCCAACTTCCAGGCCCCGCCGGCGCCTGACGTGAGCGGCTACACCGTCGAGACCCGGCTGCGGCCAGCGATGGCGACCGATGTCGTCGGCGGCGCGCAGCAGAATTTCGTCGAAGCGCTTGATGTGGGCGGGCAATGGTGGCGGGAGTTCAACTCGCCGCAGATCAACGCCTTCGTCGAGGAGGCCGTGCGCAACCATCCGGATGTGCGGGCGGCGCAATATGCCCTGCGCTCGGCCCGGGAGACGACGCTGCAGGTGCGGGGTCAGTTCGTGCCGCAGGTGAGTGGCAACGTCTCGGCCACGCGCGAACAGATCACCGCCGCCTCCGGCGGAACAACGGGCGCCCCAACGCTCTACAATCTCTACGAGACGACGGTGAACGTCTCCTACACGCTCGATGTGTTCGGCGGCATTCGCCGGCAGGTGGAATCGGCCGAGGCGCAGGCGCAGTACCAACGGTTCGAGATGGAGGCGACCTATCTCTCCCTCACCGCCAATGTCGTCACCTCAGCGATCACCGACGCCTCGCTGCGCGCGCAGATCGCCGCCACCCAGGCAATCGTGACGGCGGAAACCGACCAGCTGCTCCGCGTCCAGCGCCAGTTCGAGGTCGGCGCGGTATCGCAGGCCGACGTGCTGGCGCAGCAGACGACGCTGGCGCAGACCCAGGCGACCCTGCCACCGCTGCAGAAGCAGCTGGCCCAGGGCCGCAACCAGCTCATGGCCTATCTCGGCCGCCTGCCCAGTGAGGATCGCGGCGAGAGCGTGGATCTCAGAAGCCTGCGCCTGCCCCGCAAACTGCCGGTGAGCCTGCCCTCGCAGCTCGTGCGCCAGCGTCCCGATATCCGTCTGGCCGAGGCGACGCTGCACCAGGCGGCGGCGACGGTGGGCGTCAACACGGCGAACCTGCTGCCGCAATTCACCCTCACCCCGTCGGTGAGCTCGCAGGCGCTGACCGTCGGCCAGCTGTTCACGCCGCAGGGCCTCGCCTGGACCGCCGCCGCCAGCATCGCGCAGACACTGATGGACGGCGCCCAGCTCTACCGCACCAAGGAAGCCAGCGTCGCCGCGTTCGAGCAGGACTATGCGCTGTACCAGAGCACCGTGCTCACCGCCTTCCAGAATGTGGCGGACGCGCTGCGCGCCGTGCAGTACGACGCCGGCACCCTGCGTGCGCAGGCTCTGGCGGAACAATCGGCGCTGGACAGCCTGAAGATGGCGCAGGAACAGTTCAAGGTCGGCGCCATCGGCTACGCCATCGTCATCGAGGCGCAGCAGGCCTATCAGAACGCCGTCATCGCCCGCATCCAGGCCCAGGCCATGCGCTACAGCGATACCGTGGCGCTGTTCCAGGCGCTGGGCGGTGGCTGGTGGAACCGCGTCGACGAAACCAGCGACGCCGCCATTCGCAATGGCGGCTATTTCGAGGGGCCGGACGGGCCCGCCCTCGCCGCCACCCGGCCGGGCCTGCCCGACCTGCCGCCCACGCCCGAGCCCGGCACTGGCAAGGAGAAATCCCGGTGAGCAAACCGCGTGTCATCTTGTGGCTGGCCGTCGCCGCCCTTGCCGGCGGGGCCTTTTATGTCGTGAAGGAGCGCATGTCCCCGGCAGGCGCCCCGGCCCATGGCGGCGCCCCGGCGCAGACCGTGGCAGCGCAGCCGGCGCAGATGCAGACCTGGCAGCCGACCATGGAACTGGTGGGCGATCTGCGGGCCTCCGAAGGCGCCGATCTGTCGCTCCAGGTCTCCGGCGTCGTGGAATCGCTCGCCTTCGAGTCCGGGCAGACGGTGAAGGCCGGCACGCCGCTGCTGCAGCTGGTCGCCGAGGACCAGGTCGCCAAGCTCGCCTCTCTCAAGGCCACCGCGGAGCTCAACGCCATCATCCTGAAGCGCGATACCGAGCAGCTGAAGATCAAGGCGGTGAGCCAGGCCACGGTCGATACCGACGAGGCCAATCTGAAAAACTCGCAGGCGCTGGTGAAGCAGCAGGAGGCACTGGTCTCCTACTACGCGCTCAAGGCGCCGTTCACGGGACGGCTGGGCATTCGCAATGTCGATCTCGGCCAGTATCTGAGCGCCGGCACCACCATCGTCACCCTGCAGGCGCTCGACCCGCTCTTCGCCGATTTCTTCGTGCCGCAGAAGTTCTTCGGGCAGCTGAAGGTGGGCGAGCCGGTGAAGGTGACCGTGGATGCGTATCCCGGCGAGAGCTTCCCCGGCACGGTAAGCGCCATCAATGCGAAGGTCGAAAGCGGCAGCCGCAACGTCAAGGTGCGGGCGACGCTGAAGAACCCGGATGGCAAGCTGGTGCCGGGCATGTTCGCCAAGGTGGCCCTCGACGTCGGCGCCGCCGAGCGTTTCGTCACCCTGCCGCAGACCGCCATCGTCGCCAACCCCTATGGCTCGACCGTGTTCGTGCTGGAGAAGACCGCCGACGGCAAGGGGCTGGTGGCGCGCGAGACCTTCGTCAAGCTGGGGCAGGCGCGCGGCGACTTCATCGCCGTCACCTCCGGGCTGAGCGAGGGCGAGACAGTGGTGGTGGCCGGCCAGATCAAGCTGCGCAACGGCACCCCCGCCGTAGTCGACAACAGCCACATTCCCAAGGTCGAGCTTGATCCGAACGTGTCGGACTGACAGGAGCGGCCATGCCCATCACCGACATCTTCGTCCGCCGCCCGGTGCTCTCGCTGGTGGTCAGCGCGCTGATCCTGGTGATCGGCGTGCGCGCCATGTTCGCGCTGCCGATCCTGCAATATCCGGAGATGCAGAACGGCGTGGTGACGGTGACCACCACCTATGCCGGTGCCGATTCCGACATCATCGCAGGCTTCATCACCTCGCCGCTGGAAAACGTCATCGCCCAGGCCAACGGCATCGACTACATGACCTCGTCCAGCCAGACCGGGGTGAGCTCGATCACCGTCAACCTCAGGCTGAACTACAATACCGGCGACGCGCTCACCGAGATCAGCACCAAGGTGAGCTCGGTGTTGAACCAGCTGCCGAACGGCACCCAGCAGCCGATCCTCGCGCTGAAGACCGGCTCCACCATCGATGCCATGTACATCGCCTTCTCCAGCACGGTGCTGGCCGAGAACGAGGTGACCGACTATGTCGCCCGCGTGGTGCAGCCCAAGCTGCAGGCGGTGGCCGGCGTGCAGGTGGCGGAAATCCTCGGCGGCAAGAACTTCGCCCTGCGCGCCTGGCTCGACCCGGACAAGCTGGCCTCGCTCGGCCTCACCGCCACCGATGTCGCGACCGCGCTGGAGACCAACGACTATATCGCCGGCGTCGGCACCACCAAGGGCCGGCTGATCCAGGTGAAGCTCTCCGCCGCCACCAATCTGCATTCGGTGGAGGAGTTCCGCGAGCTCATCATCAAGAATGTCGACGGCGCGGTGATCCGCCTGAAGGACGTGGCGAATGTCTCGCTGGGCAGCGACGACTACGATTCCCGCACCAGCTTCGACGGCAAGTCCGCCGTCTATATCGGCATCCAGGTGGCACCCTCCGCCAATCTGCTGAACGTCGTCGCCGGCGTGCGGGAGATGCTGCCGACCATCTTCGCCGACCTGCCAACCGGGCTGTCCGGCACGGTGCTCTATGACGCCACCGATTTCGTCAACACCTCGATCCACGAGGTGGTCAGCTCGCTGTTCGAGGCGGCGCTGATCGTCACCCTCGTCGTCTTCGTGTTCCTCGGCTCCTGGCGCTCGGTGTTCATTCCCATCGTCGCCATTCCGCTCTCGCTGATTGGCAGCTTCGCGCTGATGCTGGCCTTCGGCTTCTCCATCAACCTGCTGACCCTGCTCGCTCTGGTGCTCGCCATCGGCCTGGTGGTGGACGACGCCATCATCGTGGTGGAAGGGGTGAACCGCCACATGGAGCAGGGCCTCAAGCCGGTGGACGCCGCCATCGCCGCGGCGCGGGAGCTGGCCGGGCCGATCATCGCCATGACGGCGGTGCTGATCGCGGTCTATGTGCCGGTGGGCTTCCAGGGCGGGCTCACCGGCTCGCTGTTCACCGAATTCGCCTTCACCCTGGTGGCGGCGGTGATGGTGTCGGCGGTCATCGCGCTCACCCTGTCGCCGATGAGCTGCGCCTATCTGCTGGCGCCCTACGACCCCTCCGCGCGCACGGTGGAGGCGCGCATGGTCCGCACCATCGACGGCGCCATGAAGGCCGTCACCCGGGTCTACCGCGCCGCGCTCTCCGCCTCGCTGCACGTGCTGCCGCTCACCATTCTGTTCGGCGCGCTGGTGCTGTCGAGCATCTACTGGCTCTACTCCAACTCCACCTCGCAGCTGGCGCCGCCGGAAGATGAGGGGGTGATCCTGACCATGATGAGCGCGGCACCGAATGCGACGCTGGAGCAGCGCGAATTCTACGTGCAGCAGATTTACGACATTCTCGACAAGCGGCCGGAAACCGACCTCGTCTTCCAGATCGACATGCCCGGGCAGGTCATCGGCGGCTGGGTGCTCAAGCCCTGGGACCAGCGCAGCGTCTCGGCACTGGCGCTCGCCCCGCTGATCCAGCAGGAGTTCAACAAGATCGCCGGCGTGCGCGTCGCCGCCTTCCAGCTGCCGCCCCTGCCGGGCAGCAGCGGCCTGCCGATCCAGTTCGTGCTGAAGTCCAACGACACCTATGAGCGGCTCTACGAGGCCTCGCAGAACTTCCTCGGCGAGGCGATGAAGAGCGGCAAATTCATCTTTCTCGACAGCGACATGAAGATCGACCAGCCGCACGCCGCCATCCATTTCGACCGCGACAAGGTCTCCTCGCTGGGGCTGAACATGAGCGATGTCGGCGCCGCCATGGCCACCATGCTGGGCGGCAACTACGCCAATTATTTCGATCTCGGCGGCAAGTCCTACAAGGTCATCCCGCAGGTGAAGCAGCAGCACCGGCTCAACACCGACCAGTTGCTGAACTATTACATCAAGGCCTCGGACGGCACCTCGGTCCCGCTTTCGACCATCGCCTGGATCGAGACGAAGACCGTGCCGCAGTCGCTGAACCATTTCCAGCAGCTCAATTCCTCGACCATTTCCGGCATCGCCATGCCCGGCGTGTCCGATGGCGAGGCGCTGGCGGAACTGGAGGCCATCGCCGCCCGCTCGCTGCCGTCGGGTTACAGCTACGACTTCGCCGGCTCCTCGCGCCAGCTGGAGCAGGAATCGAACGGCTTCGTCACCACTTTCGCGCTGGCGCTGGTCATCATCTTCCTGGTGCTGGCGGCGCTGTTCAACAGCTTCCGCGACCCGCTCGTGATCCTGGTCTCGGTGCCGATGTCGCTCGCCGGCGCGCTGGTCTTCATCTGGCTCGGCATTGGCGGCGCCACCATCAACATCTACACCCAGGTGGGCCTGGTGACGCTCATGGGTCTGGTGAGCAAGCACGGCATCCTGATGGTGGAAGTGGCCAACACGCTGCGCAAGCAGGGGCTCGCCAAGCGCGAGGCGGTCATCGAGGCGGCGACCATCCGCCTGCGGCCGATCCTGATGACCACGGCGGCGATGGTGCTGGGCGTGACCCCGCTGATCATCGCCACCGGGGCGGGCGCCAATTCGCGCTACAATATGGGTCTGGTCATCGCCTCCGGCCTGTCCATCGGCACGCTGTTCACCCTGTTCGTGGTGCCCGCCTTCTACCTGCTGCTCAGCCATCGCGACGAGTCCGAGCCGGCGACCGCAGCGACGTCGGCCTCGGCGTGACATGACCGTCCCCGGCGCCGCCTCTCCGGTCTTCGCCCGCGAGGCCGCCTTCGCCCTCCAGGCCGGCGGCCGCACCCTCGCCTGCGCCATGTCGCTGGTAGCGGCGCCGCTGGAGGCGCTGGACGCGGCGGCGCCTGATTGGCTCGCCCCCGAGGAGGCGGCACTGTTGACCGAGCGGCTCGCCCCCGCCCGGCGCCAGTCGCTCCTCGCCGGGCGATGGGCGGCGAAGAACGCTCTCGGCCTGCTCGCGCCCGGCATTGCCGCCCGCGACATCCGCATCCTGCCGGGCCTGTTCGAGCAGCCCGTGGCCACGCTGCCGGGCCGGGCCAATCTGCAGGTCACGCTGGCCCATGCCGGCGGGGCGGCACTTGCCGTGGCGCACCCCGAATCCTGCCCGATGGGCGTGGACCTGGAGCGGGCCGCGCCTGAGCAGCTTGGCGCGCTGCGCGAGCAGACCACGCCGCGGGAACGGGAACGGGCGCACGCCGCCCTGCCCTTTAATGAACCCCAGCGCCTGCTGCTGCTGTGGTGCCTGAAGGAAGCGCTCTCCAAGGCGCTGCGCTGCGGGCTGACCGTGCCGTTTGGCCTGCTGGAAGTGGCAAGCCTCGCGCCGCTGCCGGGCGGGGTGCGGGCCCGCTTCGAGAACTTCGCCCAGTATGAGGGCATCGCCTTCGCCGCCGCTCCCTTCGCCCTGGCGGTGGTGCGCCCGCACATGGCGCAGTGGCAGGGCAGCGAGGGTGACGCCTCGCCCCTTCGGCTGCACGACTGGCTGGTCTCGCTCGGCCAGAGTTAGACCATTTTTGCGCGAAATGGGTTCCGGTTCGCGTGATGAAGATGCGTAACAGCAAAAGGCTGGAGAGCATCCGGCGAACCGACTTTCACCGGTGCGGTGATGGCGCAGAAGGAGACGGCAGGCGCCGGTTTTTACGAACGCGCCGCGGCAACTGGGGCGCTCCACCGAGCGCTTTGCACCCCACGCCATGGCATGCGGACACTCTCTTCCGGGCGCACTGATCCGCTCAGATTCGCGCGCGCGGCCGACAAGTCAAAACAGAAAACGCCCCTAAGGGCGCTTGTTATCCATCTGATTTTATTGGGTAAAATTGGAGCGGGCGATGGGATTCGAACCCACGACCCCAACCTTGGCAAGGTTGTGCTCTACCCCTGAGCTACACCCGCCCGCTCCGCCGTCCCGCGCCGCTTGTCTGCGGCCCCGAACGGGCCGTCTCTATGCCCCAGCCTCGCAGAGAATGCAACGGGGTTTCGCAGATTTCTCACAGGCCGATGACAGCGTCTCTTTCCGCCGGTCGCGACGGGCCTTTCGAACCTCACAGCGCTCGGCGCGTGAAGGCGTCCGCGAGGCGGGCGCCATCGCCGGCTCGCTCCAGGCGGCAGTGATGAAACAGCTCTCCCGGCTGGCGTTCGCCCTTAAGCCGGCGCACCACCACCCGCTCGCCGGGATCGATATTGCCGTGGAAATACACCTCGCGCGCGCGCGTGGTCGCCAGCGGCGCGCGGCGTCCGTCGAACTGCCATTCGGCACGGTCGATGAAGGCAAGAAAGCTGGTGAAATAGAGGAAGCCCGCGCCGTTGAAGTCCTGCGCCGGGCACGGGTCGATCTCCAGCACCGCCTCCGGTTCCGAGGAAAGGCCGGATCCGAATCGCGCATCCGGTGCCCCGCGGCCAGCGCGGAAGGAAGCGGCGCGGGCGGCGAGCGCTGATTCGCGCCGGCCCGCACCCATCACGGGCGGGGCGGGAAAGCCGTCCAGTGCCACGCGCGCCACCGTATGGTTGCCGCCACCGGGCGCGCGCCGCACAAAGGCGGACACCAGATGCACCGAACCGACGGCGCGCCCCCGGCAGGCGAGATCATGCCGGCTGGCGCATTGGGTGCGGGAAAGGCGGCAGGTCTCGCTGCGGATGGTCAGCCGGTCATTTTCACGGAGCGAGGCGAAATCGGCGTCCTCCACCGATAGCGCGCTGAAGGCGGCGTAGACCGGAGCGCCGTCGGCGTCGCGGAAATCGGGAACCGCGCGGCCGGCCATTGCCGCCAGGGCCATCCAGTGGCGATGGCCCAACTCCTTGAGCAGCCACGTTTCCGAAAGACCGCCGAGACAGAGCTGCGGCATGCCGAGCTGAACCGTTGCCTCCGCGATGAGCGCCGGCGGGGTCGCAAACAACCCGGGAGACGGGACCAGGTTCATGCGGCGCTTCCCCGGCGGGCCAGCTGCGCCCGCGCGTCAATATGGGCGACGATGTGTGCGGCATCGCGCCCGACGCTGCCGAAGCGGCCGGAACCCCATGTGTGCAGCCAGGGCAGGCCGATGAAGTACACGCCCTCGCGCGCGGTGATGCCGCGCCGGTGCTGGGGGTGGCCGGCGCCGTTGAACACCGGCGCGTCAAGCCAATGGAAGTCAGGCCGGAAGCCGATGCACCAGACGATCGAGGCGATGCCGGATGCGGCAAGGTCGAGCGTCGGGCGCTCCTCCGGCGGCTGCCAGACAGCCTCGTAGACCGAGGGTGGCGGCGCCTCCAACCCCTTCTGCGCTATATGTTTATCAATGGCGGCGTTGATGCCGTTATAGGTCCTGTCGGCATCGTCGAGCGCCTGGGCGAGGTTCGCGTCGAAGAGAAGCCGCTCCCCGTCGAACGCGCGCAGGGCGCCATAGAGCTCCATGCCTTCAAGGGCGAATTTGCGCAGGTCGATGTCGCGCCCACCGTCGCGGCCGGTAACATAGTGATTGGTGTTGTCGCGCACGCCTTCGCGCAGCGGGTGCTCTTCCACCGGCATGTCGTAATAGCCCATGTCGGCGAGCCAGGTGACGACGTCGCGGCCGCGATAGAAGCGGGCGCAGCGCGGGGCGTTGCCGACGGCCAGATGCACCTGGCGACCGGCGAGGTGAAGGTCTTCCGCAATCTGCGCGCCGGACTGGCCGGAGCCGACCACCAGCACCGGCCCTTCGGGAAGCTGGCCGGCATTGCGGTATTGCGCCGAGTGGATCTGCGTGATCGACGGCGGCAGGCGCTCGGCCATGCGCGGCACGATCGGCTCGTGATAGCCGCCGGAGGCGACCACGACATTGTCGGCGCTGAAATCGCCCGCGCTGGTGGCGACGAGAAAGCCGCCTTCCGGCCGGGGCGTTACCCGCCGCACGCTCACACCCTCGCGGATGGGAGGATCGACCTTAGTGCGAAACTCCTTGAGATAACGAAGGATTTCTTCCTTCTTCATGAAGCCGTCCGGGTCCGGACCGGCATAGGGATGGCCGGGCAGGTCGCATTGCCAGTTCGGCGTGACGAGGCAGAAATTGTCCCAGCGCTGCGTTTCCCAAGCGTGCATCGCGTGGTGCTTCTCGAACATCAGATGGTCGATGCCCTGAAGGGAGAGGTGGTAGCTGGTGGACAGCCCGGCCTGTCCGCCGCCGACGATGACCACGGGGTAATGCGTGACGCGGTTCTCGTTCATGGGGTCTCTCCGGTTCATTCGTCGAAGGACTCGACGGCGACGCAGGCGTCGGGAAGGGGTGCGAATGTGCGGCCGGCGGCCTCGATGCGGGCGAGCTGACCCAGCGCGCGCGAGCAGGGAAAGCCGTAGCGCGCCTCGACGCGATCACTTGCGATGGTGAGCGCCTCGCGCGATTTCTCCAGGAATTCCAGCAGCTTGTAACTCTCACCGGGGACAAGGTAGTCCTTGATGACCAGCGAGGGGGAATAGCAACCCTCGACCGTGCCGTCCGGCCAGCGGATGGTGAAGCGCATTTCAGGCATGGACAGGCTCCGCGAGGGTCTCATAGGTGGGCAAATGCGCCCGGGCGGTGGCGGCCCAGTCGAAGCGGGCGGCGGCCTCCGGCCCCTTTTGCGCAAGGCGTGCAAGGGTTTGAGGCTGCAGGGCCAGCATCAGCGCGTTGGCGATGGAGCCGGCGTTCAGCGGGTCGCACCACACGGTTTCCTCCGCGCCGATATGCTCGGTGAAGGGCGCGATGGCGGAAACCACGGTGGGCACGCCGCAGGCCATCGCCTCCAGCGCCACCAGGCCGAACCCCTCCCTCACCGAAGGGAAGGCGAGGACGTCGGCGAGGCGGTAGAGCGCCGGCATATCCTCCTGCGCCTGCGGCCCGGCGCGGATCACCGCCTCTGCCGGCAGGCCGGAGGATGCGAGCAGTGCCTTGAATTCATTCGCGTATTCGTGATGGTCCAGCAGGCTGGCGCCGCCGGCGATAACGAGCTGGGCGCGCGGGTGCATAGCCCGCAGCTGGATGAAGGCCTCCAGGATGCGGGTGGTATTCTTGCGCTCTTCCACCCCGCCAATGCTGAGTACGACAGGCCCGACATCAAGCCCCAGACGCCGCGCCAGCGCCGCCTCCCGACCGTCCGGCACGGGGGAGAAGCGCTTGATATCAATGCCATTTCCGACCATGGCGGCCGCGATGCCGAACCGCTCGGCGAGGAGCCCCTGCCAGAGATGGCTGACGACGAAATGCCGGTCGGCGGCGAAAATCGATCTATTTTGCAAGGCCTTAAGCTCGGGATCGCGGAAGGCGTCCATATGGTGGACCGTGCGGGCGAAGCCGGGGATGACGCCGCGCTCCTTCAGCGTCGCCAGCGCATTGCCGGAGATGCCGTCCTGGGCGTGGAACACGTCGAAGCGGCGATTCTCCAACACATTAAAATGGCTCACATATTCGCCGATCCGCTGGCGCACCATGCCGGTGATGTCGCCGCCCGCCGGGCCGGCGGGCACGCTCACCGTTTCGCACAGGCTGGGGCGAAAAAAGCCCGCGCCCTTCGGGTCGGGCGCATGCACCACCGCCTCGAAACCCAGTCGTACCAACGCTTCGCCGAGTTCCAGCGCGTGGACGACGCCGCCGCGCGGGTTGGTGGAATGGGCGAGAAGGGCGATGCGAAGAGGGCGGCGCAGCGGGCGCGTCATGCCGCATCCTCCGCCGGCCCGCAGCCAATCAGCGGCGCGCGGGAAAAATCCCATATCGTCTCGTGGCTTAGGCCCTGTTTCACCGTGACCTTGCGCTCCGCCGTGACGGTGCCGATGACGGCGGCGGCGATGCCGCGCTCCCTGAGGGTAGTGAGGACAGTGGGGTGGACAGTCAGTGCAGTGGGAACAAGGTAGCCAAAGCTCGGAAAGGTCATCAGCCAGCGCACCGGATCGACCCCTTCAGGCGTCGGCACCGCGTCGAGGTCGATCTCGATACCGACGCCGGACCCTTCCGCCAGCATGGCGGCGGTGCCCACCAGCCCACCCTGGCTGATATCCTTGGCAGCGCGGGCCAGCCCGGCCTCGGCGAGACGGGGGAGCAGGTCGAGGTCGCCGCGCAGGCGCTCGGCCGGGGCGTCGGTAGCGGCGTCCCAGTTCGAGAACGGCTCGCGGTAGCGCCCGCGCAGATCGATCGCCGCCACCAGCACCTCGCCGGGGCGGGCGTCGAAGGAGGTGAGGAGCCTTTTCGCCCGGCCGAGCACGGCGACGGAGAGCTGGCCGCGATCGCTGGCCAGATTGGTGTGGCCGCCGACGATCGGCACGCCGAAGCGGGCGGAGGCGGCGCGCAGCCCCTCCAGCACCGGGGCGGCGCCGTCCTCGCCCTTGGCCCACACCGCATCCACCACCGCGAGCGGGCGCCCGCCCATGGCGGCGATGTCGGAAAGGTTGACCATCACCCCGCACCAGCCGGCGAACCAGGGGTCGGTGGCGACGAACTCGTTCATGAAGCCTTCAATGGCGAAGAGGAGATAACCGTCGCCATCGGGGATCGCGGCGCAGTCGTCGCCGACCCGGATCGCCTCGCGCCCGTCAAAGCCGAGCCGGGCGGCGGCGCGAGCGATATCGGCCTTGGAGGCGAGCCCGGCCGAGGTGCGTAGCCGGCTTACCACCTCGGAGAAGGCGACGTCGGAGAAGCGGGTGCTCAGTGCGCGCGCTTCCATGTCACGCCGCCCGTCTGGGCTGGGCGTGGAAGCCGGTTTCGGCGTCGAGGATCGGCGGGTAATGCGCAAGGTCGGCCTGCATCAGCACATGCGGCCGGCCGTGCAGTTCCTTCTCCTCCACCATTTTCCAGTGCAGGCGACGGAACAGCAGCGCGTTCTGCGCCTGCACATGGGCGAGAAACCGGGTGCAGCCGCGCGCATGAGCCGAGGAGACGGCGAGGCGGATCAGCGCCGCGCCCAGCGCGCCGACCTTTCGATAATCCTCCGCCACGGCGAGGCGCGAGCCCCACCACAGGCCCGGCTCGGCCTCATGGATGCGGACCGTGCCGACCACATCATCGGCCAGCAGCCCGAGCAGCGAGACGGCCACAATAGGAATGGCGATGTCGTCGATACAATCGCGGTCGTCGCCGGCGAACAGGCCCTGCTCGTCGCAGAACACCTCGTGACGCAGGCGCGCGGCGCCGCGCTTCTCCCAGGTCTGGGTGGCGAACTTCACCTGGAAATCGGCAGCGCGAAAGGGGCGGAAGGTGCCGTACATCATGCGCAGCCCCCGTGCTGCCTGTCCCCCTGCCGCAGCTCTTCCCGACCAAGGGCCTGCCGCTCATAGGTGGAGAGCGCCGAGCAGGCGCCGCATTTGGCGCAGCCGGCGTTAACGTCAATGGATTTCAGCCCGGTGGCCAGCAGCATCCCCGAGAGTGGGCCGAGGATGGCGTTCATGAAGGCGGGCGTGGGCGTCGGGTGGCTTTCCAGCGGCGTGCCTGAAATCGGCACGAAGGGCACCACGAAGGGATAGACGCCCATGCGGGTGAGCCGGTCGCACACAGAGAGGATGTCCTCTCGGCTGTCGCCGAGCCCGGCGAGGATATAGGTCGACACCTGCCCACGCCCGAACACCGGCACGGCGGCGGCGAAGGCCTCGAAATAACGCTCGACCGACACCTGCGCCTTGCCGGGCATGATCTGGTGTCGCACCTCTTCGGTGCAGGCTTCCAGATGCATGCCGAGCGCGTCGGCGCCGGCCTCAAACATGCGGGCGAACCACGCATCGTCATCGGGCGGCTCGCACTGCACCTGGATCGGCAGGTTCACCGCCGCCTTCACCGCCGCCGCGCTCTCGGTGAGCAGCGCCGCGCCGCGGTCCTTGCCCGGCGGGGTGCCCGTGGTCATCACCATGTGCTTCACGCCATCGAGTTCCACGGCAGCCTTGGCGACTTCGGCGAGCTGGGCGGGGGTCTTGCGCTCGATGGTGCGGCCGGCGGCGAGCGACTGGCCGATGGCGCAGAACTGGCAGGTCTTGGTGCGGCTCTGGTAGCGGATGCAGCTTTGCAGCACCGTGGTCGCCAGCACGTCGCGCCCATGCAGCACGGCGATCTTGGAATAGGGAATGCCATCCGCCGTGGTGAGGCCGTAGAATTTCGGCTGCAGCGGAAACGACACCTCGCCCAGCACAAGCCCGTCGCGGCTGATGCGGCTGCGGCCATAGGCGTCCGGCTTTTCCACCAGATAGGGGCTCTCGAAGGCCGGCGCGGTGTGGACGGGAACCATCACCGTCATGCCGTCCAGCGTCATCGCCTTGTGGTCGGAAGGCCCGGCCCCGCCCCGGCGCGAATCCGCGCCGGCGCGGGGATCAACCAGCCGCACCCCGTAGGACTGCAATTCGTTGATCAGCTGCTGCGTCGGCAGCGGCGTGAGTTCGCTGGCGAGATCCATCGGCTTCATCGGAAACGCTCCCTGTCTGGACGGGGAAAGGGGCCCCGGCAGCGGTGTGGACGGGCACGGCCGGGCGTGTGTCGTGGTGGAGGCTGAGCAGTTCCGGCCGGGCGTAATGGCCGACCGAATCCATCATCCGCTTGCGCTTGGTGATGAGCGCCATGTCGA
Source organism: Xanthobacteraceae bacterium 501b (assembly GCA_000378025.1). GTDB lineage: Bacteria > Pseudomonadota > Alphaproteobacteria > Rhizobiales > Xanthobacteraceae > Ancylobacter. The sequence continues at coordinate 4,148,753 of KB899087.1, read as the reverse complement.
GATCGGCGATCAGGATGCCCTCGCCTGTGGTGAGCGGGGGCACGACATGGCTGCCCTCGGGCGAGATGATCGCGCTCATGCAGCCGCCGGTGAGCGCCTTGCGCAGCCGCTCGTCGGGGGAGATGCGGGCGATTTGTTCGTCGGTGAGCCAGCCGGTGGCGTTGACGACGAAGCAGCCCGATTCCAGCGCGTGGTGGCGGATCGTCACCTCGATCTGCTCGGCGAAGATCGGCCCGACCAGCGAGCCGGGGAACTGGGCGACGTGGATTTCCTCGTGCTGGGTCATCAGCGCGTAGCGGGCCAGCGGGTTGTAATGCTCCCAGCAGGCCAGCGCGCCGACGCGGCCGACGGCGGTGTCGACGACCTTGAGCCCGGCGCCATCGCCCTGGCCCCAGATCATCCGCTCATGGAAGGTGGGGGTGATCTTGCGGCGCTTCAGCTTGAGCGAGCCATCGGCGTCGAAGATCAGCTGCGCATTGTAGAGCGAGCCATGGTCGCGCTCGTTCACCCCCAGCACCACGACGACGCCGAGCCGGCGGGCGCTGGCGCTCACCGCCTCCGTCACCGGGCCGGGGACAAGCACGGCGTGTTCGTAAAGCCGCAGATGCTCCGCCCCGGTCAGTACGGGCGGCAGGACGAAGGAGAAATAGGGGTACCAGGGCAGGAAGGTTTCGGGGAACACGACAAGCTGCGCCCCCTTGCCCGCCGCCTCTTCCAGCGCGGCGAGCACGCGGGTGAGCGTGCCCTCCAGGCTGTCGAGCGAGGGCGCGATCTGCACCGCGGCGACGCGCACGATGCGCTTTTCGGCGCTGGGTCTTTCGGCACTTTTCATCTCGGCCATGGCGGCCTCCTCCGGCCTCGGGCGTCATCCCGGACGGCGGCCCTGCCGCCGATCCGGGATCGCTCGGTCAGTGAAAAGCCGTCACAACGTCCAGGTATCGAGGATGAAGGCGTTCTCGCGCCGGTGGAGCAGCACGATGTCGAGCACATCCAGCGGACTGATCGGCACGATGCCGGGGATCAGCGCGCCCTCGCCATGGCCGTACAGCGCCTGCAGGGCGAAGCGGCAGGCATAGACCTTACCGCCATCGTTCAGGATCTTCTCGATGCGGTTGTTGAAGTTGAGATGGCCGGGAAACGCCTCGTCGCCGAGCTTGGGAAAGCCGCGCTGCACGCCGAGCGTGACGCCGGGGCCATAGAGCAGCACCGAGGTCTCGAAGCCCTTCTGGATCAGGCGCGAGGCCTGCAGCAGGTTCACCAGGCCGATCGAGCCCTCGAAGGCGACGGTGTGGAAGGTGACGAGCGCCTTCTCGCCGGGGGCGGCCTTTACGTCCTCGAACTTCTTGTCCTCATAATCGACGAGCACGTCGCCCTTGGCATGGGCCGGCACGGTGATGGTGGCCATGTCGCTCTCCTTGGCTGCTGCAATGGGCCGGCGGGGGCCGGCCATGGGCTGCAATCGGGCCGGCTCTGCGCCGGGTACGCCAGGTGAATTGCAATCAATGTGCCAATTGACAGAATGCAAAAAGAATCATCAAAACAATCAAATTACATACAATATTACATTCAATCACACGTGATGCGTGAAGGCGGCAGTGGCGAGAAAGCGGGCGGACGCTTAGAGAACTGGCGGGACACTGCCCGCTTCCTGCGCAGGCGCTGGCGTCGGGTCCGGTACCGCGCTTACGCAGCAAGTTGTGGACCAAGGGTGACAGACCACCTCTGCAACATTATACAGTCAATTAGGGCGAGGTAGGATGGAGACCGTCATCCCGGCCGAGCGCCGCGAGAGCCGGGATCGCACTCCGCTCTGGCAGACAATTCCGAATCGGCCTGACGGCTGTCCGGGATAAGACAGGTGACGAGACGCATGGCCGACTGGATTCCCGACCTCGCCCGCTCCGACAAGCCGCGCTACCTCGCCATTGCCGACCTGATCGGCGAGGACATCCGCGCCGGGCGGCTTTCCATCGGCGACCGGCTGCCGCCGCAGCGCAAGCTCGCGGCCAAGCTCGACATCGATTTCACCACCGTGGCGCGCGGCTATGTCGAGGCGCAGAAGCGCGGCCTCGTCGAATCCCGCGTCGGCCAGGGCACCTTCGTGACCGGCGCGCCGCGCCCGAAGACCCGCGCGACCACCGCACCCAAGCCCGGCACGGTCGATCTCTCGATGAACCTGCCGCCCGAGCCGGACGACCCGGCGCTGATCGAGCGCATGCAGGAAGGGCTGGCCGAGGTGGCGCGCGATCTCGTCGCCCTGCTGCGCTACCAGGGTTTTGGCGGCACGGCGGCGGACAAGGACGCGGCGTCCGCCTGGCTCGGCCGGCGGGCGCTGGTGCCGGCGCAGGAGCGCATTTTCGTCACCCCGGGCGCCCACCCCGCTTTGCTCGGCATTTTCGGCCTTCTGGCCCGGCCGGGCGATGTGATCCTGTGCGAGGCGATCACCTATCCCGGCGTGCGCGCCATCGCCGCTCAGCTCGGCATCAAGCTTCACGGCCTGCCGATGGACCTTGACGGCATCGACCCCGACGCTTTCGCACAGGCCTGCCGCGAGATGAGCCCGAAGGCGCTCTATCTCAACCCGACGCTGCAGAACCCCACCACACTCACCATTCCCGAGGAGCGGCGCGAGGCGATCGCCAAGGTGGCGCGGCGCTTCGGCGTGCCGATCGTCGAGGATGACGCCTATGGCTTCGTGCCGCCGCACGGCCCGCCGCCGCTCGCTGCCATCGCGCCAGACCTGACCTGGCACATTGCCGGGCTGGCCAAATGCATCGGCGCCGGCCTGCGCGCCGCCTATGTCGTCGCGCCCGAGGCCCGCGCGGGCTACCCCTTCGCCAGCGCCCTGCGCACCGCCAATGTGATGGCCTCGCCGCTCACCACCGCGCTGGCGACGCGCTGGATCGAGGACGGCACCGCCGACACGCTGCTGCGCTTCATCCGCGCGGAGACGGCCGCTCGGCAGGCGCTGGCGAGCGAGATCCTGCCCAAGGGCAGCTTCCGCGCCGACCCGCTGAGCTTCAATCTCTGGATCGAGCTGCCCGCGCCCTGGACCCGCTCGGCCTTTGTCGGTCACATGCGTTCCACCGGCATCGGCGTGGTGGCAAGCGACGCCTTCACCGTCGCCGGCCCGGCGATCGAGGCGGTGCGGGTGTGCCTCGGCGGCCCGGCGAGCCGGGCGCAGATCCGCTCGGCGCTGGATTTCATGGCGCACGCGCTGGAGGAATCGCCCGAGGTGGTGTCGGCTGTGATGTGAGGATGTTACGCGATCCGTCATCCCGGACGGCCACAGGCCGCATTCCCACCGATCGCCGTCATGGCCGGGCTTGACCCGGTCCTCCACGCCTTAACTGCCGCCGGATAGCGGAAGTCGTGGATCCCCGGGTCAAGCCTGGGGATGACGGGGTGCAGTGTGGGAATGACTCTTCCCGTGCCCTCGCCTGCGTCCTTCGAGTCCCGGCCGATGGCCGGGCACCTCAGGATGACGAATGTCGGTACAGGGGCCCGTCATGCTGAGGTGCCGGCCGACAGGCCTGCCTCGAAGCACGCACGCGCCTCACGCAAGCGCACCCCGGCGCGCCCCTCACGCCAGCGCCCGCGCCGCCTCAATGAGCCGGTCGACATCGCTCTCGGAGGTGGCGAACGAGGTGACGAGACGCACCACGCCGGCGCCCCAGCGGTCCGTATAGAAACGGAAGCCCTGCGCCAGCAGGCCCTCGCACATCGGGGCGGGCAGGCGAACGAACAGCATGTTGGCCTCCACCACGCCCTGAATCTCCACCCCGGCAATGCCGGCGAGCCCCGCGGAAAGCCGCGCCGCCATGGCATTGGCGTGGCGGGCATTGGCGAGCCAGAGGTCGCCGTCGAGATAGGCGTCCATCTGCGCCGCGAGAAACCGCATCTTGGAGGCGAGGTGGCCGCCGCGCTTGCGGCGGAAGGCGAGTTCCCCCGCCCGCGCCGGATCGAACAGCACGATCGCCTCCACCCCCAGCGCGCCGTTCTTGGTGGCGCCAAAGGAGAGGATGTCGACCCCGGCTTTCCAGGTCATGTCGGCGGGCGATGCGCCCAGCGCCGCCACCGCATTGGCGAAGCGCGAACCGTCCATATGCAGCGGCAGGCCGGCGTCGCGGCACACCGCGCCGAGGGCGGCGGTCTCTTCCACCGAATAGAGCGTGCCAAGTTCCGTGGCCTGGGTGATGGAGACGCAGGAAGGCTGCACGCAATGCACATCGCCCCGGTTGCGGCGGGCGGCGTCGGCGAGAGCGACGGGATCGATCTTCGCGTTCGCACCCGGCACATGCACAAGCTTGGCGCCACCGGTGAAGAATTCCGGCGCGCCGCATTCGTCATTCTCGATATGGCTGTCGGCATGGCACAGCACCGCGCCCCAGGGCGGGGTGAGCACGCTCAAAGCCAGCGCATTGGCGGCGGTGCCGGTCGAGACCAGCAGCACCGAAACCTCGCGCTCGAACAGGGCGGAGAGCCGCGCGGTGACGCGGGCGGAGATCTCGTCAGCGCCATAGGAGGGCATCGGCCCTTCATTGGCGGCGGCAAGCGCGGCCAGAATGGCCGGGGAGATGCCGGCGACATTGTCGCTGCCGAAGCCGGGCGGGCGGGAGGCGGGGGTCTCGGTCACGGCGTGTCCTGCGGCGAAGGGAATGGGGGCTCACATATGGGCCTTCACCGGGGAGGAAACCGGCGCCGGGGCACTTGTCAATCGCCCGGGGAGGACGTTCCCTGCGTCAGTTGCCGGATAGCGCGGACCGGGCGGGCGGGCTTAGATAACCAGCATGAGTGCCAATGACCATGTCGTCGCCGACCAGGAGGCGGTGTTCGCCCTGCTCGCCGACCCCGCCACCCATGGGGTGGAGGCCCCCGTCGCCCGCATCGACACCCATGGCGCGGCGGTGTTTCTCGCCGGCGCCGATGTCTACAAGGTCAAGCGCGCCGTGCGGTTTTCCTTCATGGATTTCTCCACGCTGGACAAGCGCCGGCAGGCCTGCGCCCGCGAGCTGGAACTGAACCGCGCCACCGCCCCCGCGCTCTATCTCGGGCTCACCCCCATCGTCCGGCGCGGCGGCGCGCTGCATCTGGGCGGCGAGGGCGAGGTGGTGGAATGGGCGGTGCATATGGCCCGTTTCGACGAAACCGCCACGCTCGACCATGTTCTCGCCCGCGGGGGCGAGACAGGCGCGGGCGAGAAAGGCGAGAGGCTTGCGCCGCCCCTGATCGCCGCGCTGGCGCAGGCGGTGGCGGCCGCGCATGAGCGCGCGCCTGTGATCACCGGCAGCTCCGGCCGGGAGTTGCGGGCGGTGGCGCGCAACGTCGTCGCCGGGCTGCGCGAGGCGCCCGACCTGCTGCCCCCGGGCCGGGTCTCGGCGCTGGAGGCCGGCTTCCTTGAAGCCTTCGACCGGGTGGAGCCGCTGCTGGCGCGCCGCGCGGCGGCGGGCGAGGTGCGGCGCTGCCATGGCGATTTGCATCTGCGCAACATCGCGCTCATCGACGGCGCGCCGGTGCTGTTCGACGCGCTGGAATTCGACGAGGCGCTGGCCAGCATCGACCGGCTCTACGACCTCGCTTTCCTTCTCATGGACATCGCTCTGCGCGGGCACGGCGTCGCCGCCAATCTGCTGCTCAACCGCTACCTCATCGCCTGCGGCGCGGCGCCGCCCTATGACGGGCTGGCGGCGCTGCCGCTGTTCCTCGCTTTGCGCGCGGCGATACGGGCGCAGGTGGGCGCGGCGGCGGCGGCTTTTCGCGATCCCGCCGGCCGGGCGCAGGCGGGCGAGGAGGCACGGGCCTATCTCGCCTTCGCCGAGGAGGCGCTGGCGCCGCGCCCGGTGAAGCTGGTGGCAGTGGGCGGGCTGTCCGGCTCCGGCAAAAGCACGCTCGCCGCCGCGCTGGCGCCGCATCTGGGGCCGCTGCCCGGCGCGGTGCATCTGCGCTCGGATGTCGAGCGCAAGCGCCTCCACGGCACGCCCGAACTGGAACGCCTGCCGCAGGAAGCCTATTCGATGGAGGCGACGCAGCAGGTCTATGCCACGCTCAGGGCGCGGGCGGAGGCGATTCTCGCCGCCGGCCATGGCGTCATCGTCGACGCCGTGCACCAGCGCCCGGATGAGCGCGCCGAGATCGCGGCGCTGGCGCATGAAGGCGGGGTGGATTTTATCGGCCTGTGGCTGGAGGCGCCTGTCGAGGCGCTGGCCGGCCGGGTGGCGGCGCGGCGCGGCGACGCTTCCGACGCCACGGCGGAGGTGGTGCGCTGGCAGGCCGGGCGCGAGGCCGGCCCGCTCGACTGGGCGCGGCTGGATTCGACGCAAACACCTGAGCAACTGCTCGCCCAGGCGCGGACGCTGGTCGAGGGCTGACGCTCCCTCCTCGCGCCTGTTGCCGGCCGATGCGGGAGCTTAGGCCGGGCGCCTCAGGATGAGAGTCTGGCCCCTGCGGAAGGGCGGTATGACCCCCACGATGGCCGAGAAGAGCGCGCGCTTTATGGATCGGCGCGCGGCACCGGCCACGCCGAAATATTCGAGGTAATGATGCGCGCAGACCTCGAAGCCGACAATGCGGGCGATTTCGATCAGTTCATTCTTCGTATATTCGCGAAAATGTCCCGGATTGGTGTTGTCGATCCGGATGCGTTCGGTCGGGCTGAGGCCAAAGAACGATTTGATACGCCGATTGAGCGAGGCGGCATTGGGCGTCTGCAGGATCATGATCCCTCCCGGGTTCATGACGCTGCGGAGGGCGAACATCGTCAGTTCGGGGGCCGTGTAAAGATGCTCGACCACTTCCGCGAAGACGACAAGGTCGAATTTTTCGTCGCAGGGAATCTCTTCGAGCGACTGGGCGTTGTTGAGGTCATAGACGATATGCCCACGAATTCCGGCCAGACGGGGATCACCCACTGACCCCCCTCCGGCATCGAGCGCGAATCCCATCGTCGTGACGTTTTTGTATTTCTGAAGCAGCATTCCCGACAGAACACTGCGCCCTATATCCAGAACATTACATTCCGGATTTGGGCAATATTTCAGACAGAATGAAATAACACAATCAAACCTCTTCTTATGATAGTCGTAATATTCATCTTGAGTTTGACTTTCACTTGAATTCGATCGAGACAATTTGTCGAGATAGGCTGCACCGCCTTCAATCATCTATTTTCTCGCCCAAATTATCATAAAAAGAACGGCCGCTCTTAAGGGAGAAGCGTGGAATGCGAACAGGCCCGGCCTTTCCGGACCGCAGGTGACGAGCGATTTACCTGTCCGGTTGCAGCCATCCCTGCTGCAGCTTTGCCGAATATCGGCGCAATCAGGACAAAACTGTCATGAGAACGGCTGCAGGACGGTATGGTATTGAAAGACCGTCCAACCGGCAACCATCAACGTTCCGCCGCCCGCGCGCGGGCGTCATCGACCACGTCCTTGAAGCCCTGATAGTCGAGCGCGGCGGCGACCTTGAACGGGCCGACCAGATAGACCGGCGTGCCCGGCAGGCCGAGCGCCTCGGCCTGCTCATTGGTGCGCTTGAGCAGGGCGCCGATGTCGCCGGCATGCGCCTTGAGGTCCTTGGCGAGCTTCGCCCGGTCGATGCCGGCCTTGGCCAGCGCGTCGCTCATGCGCTCGGTGGTCAGCTTGCCCGACAGGTTCATCAGCGTCTTGTGGGCGAGGACATAGTGGCCCTGGTAGTTCGCGGCCAAGGCGAGCTGGGCGGCGACCACGGAGGATTCCGCCAGGATCGGCCAGTCCTTGTAGACGAGGCGGATCTTGCCATCCTCGGTCACCAGCCGCTCCAGCTCCGGCAGCGACTTGCGGCAATAGCCGCAATTATAGTCGAAGAAGGCGACGATGGTGACGTCGCCCTTGGGGTTGCCGAAGGTCGGGGTCTGCGGGTCGTGCAGCAGGGCGTCGACATCGAGCGGCTTGGCCGCGCCGGCCGGCGGGGACACATCAGGTGTCGCCGCCAGCAGCGGCAGGCACGCGCCGAACAGGGCGCCGGCGGCGGTGAGGAGCAGCGCGCGGCGCTTCATCGGAACGTCCTTTTACCTGTGCCGCGCCCGGATCGGGGCGCCTCCGGCACGTTTCACCGTGGGCGCAGCCCATCGAGGATGAGGCGCTGCACGTTGCGCGTAGCCTCTTCGACAAAGGCCTCCTCGTCCAGCCCCCTGCCGAGCAGCGCGTCGATCTGCACCGCGAAGTCGGCATAATGCTGCGTCGTCGCCCACAGGGCGAAGATGAGGTGATGCGGGTCGATCGGCGCCAACTTGCCCGCCGCCACCCAGCCGGCGATCACCTCGGTCTTGGCGTCCACCAGCTGCTTCAGCGCGGTCTCCAGCTCCCCGCGCAGCAGGGGCGCGCCCTGCACCACCTCCAGGCAGAACAGCCGCGAGGCTTCCGGGTGGGTGCGGGAGAAGCGGATCTTGCGGCTGATATAGGCGCGGATGCCCTCGACCGGGTCGGTTTCCACCTCAAGCGCGCGCAGCGGGTCCAGCCACTGGTCGAGAAGCCGGCTCAGCACGCCGACATAGACCTCTTCCTTCGAGGCGAAATAATAGAACAGATTGGTCTTCGACACGGCGGCGGTGCGGGCGATCTGCTCCACCGTGGTGCCGTGCAGGCCGTAGCGTGAGAACAGCGACAGGCCGGCGTCGAGGATGGCGGTGCGCTTCTCGGCGATGCGGCGCAGGCGATGCGGCGTCTTGGTGCGCGGGCTCTCGGGGCGCGCACCGGCCGGGTCCGCCGCCAGCGCGGCGCGCGCGGCTGCCGGCCGTGCCGTGCGGCGGGGCGGAGAAACGGTGGAACGCGCGACTGTCAACAAAAGCTCCCGCCTTGACCCGTGCCCTGACATGGCACGGAAAGGAAAGCCGCCGCAATATGCCGGGCGCCGCCGCGTCGATTCGGCTGGCGGCGCGCCCCGGCGCAAACCGGCAAAAGAGAAGCTGAGCAAGACCACCTTCGAGCGACACGCGAGAGAGATCGACCATGGCCGCGACCTATGACCGGACCTCCCGCCTGCTGCATTGGCTGGTGGCCGCCCTTGTGCTGGTGCAGTTCGCCACGGGCTGGAGCTGGGGCTATTTCCCGCGCGGCTCGGGGCCGCGCTTCTATCTGTTCAACACCCATATCTATGCCGGCTACCTCATCCTGGCGCTGGCGATGGCGCGCATCGCCTGGCGGCTGCGCCACCCCGCGCCGCCCTTGCCCCCCGGCATGGGCCGGCCGGCCGAGATCGCGGCGCGGGCGACGCATGGAATGCTCTATCTGCTCATTCTGCTGCAGCCGATCCTCGGCGCGGTGACGATCACCGCCTTCGGCAAGGCGCTGGGCTGGACCGGCGCGGTGCATGTGGCGCTGGCCTATGTCATCGCCGCCATCGTGATGGCGCATGTGGCGGCGGCGCTGTGGCACCATTTCGTGCGGCGGGACGGGCTGATCCTGCGCATGCTGCCGGCCCGGCGCTGAGGGCAGGCCATGCAAAGCGCCCTGCGCCGCCTGCTGCCGCTGCTCGCCGCCGCTCTCCTGCTGACGCTGGCGCCAGCGCGGGCGCCGGCCCAGCCGATCACCATCACCGCCATGCCAATCGAACGCCTCGACGCCAGCGGCGCGGTGCGCTTCGGCCCGCTGGAGTTTCGCGGCGGGCTGGTGCTGTCCTCCACCTCCTCGACCTTTGGCGGCGTGTCCGGCCTTGTGCTGGATGCCAAGGGCGAGGAATTCCTCGCCGTCACCGACAAGGGCTGGTGGCTGAGCGGGCGCATCGCCAGCGAGGGCGACCGTCCGGTAGGCATCCGCAATGCCCGGATGGCGCCGATGATGGCCGACAATGGCAAGGCCCTGTCCGAACAGGGACGCGGCGACGTCGAATCGCTGGTCCGCGTGCCCTCGGGCGTTCTCGTCGGTATCGAGGGCGCGCAGGAGGTCTGGCTGTTTCCGGGGCCCGAGCCGCTGCGGGCCTTTGGCGCCAAGCTGATTTCCGACCCGGCCTTGGCGCGGCTCGGCGGCAATCAGGGCCCGGAAACGCTGCTGGCCCCGCCCGGCGGGGTGCCGGCGGCGGTGATCGTCATCGCCGAGGAAAGCCCGGACGATCCGGCCGCCCTGCCCGGCTTCCTGTTCGGCCCGCTCGGCAAGCCCAAGCCGCTTGGGCGCTTCACCGTGGCGCGCAGCGACGAGTTCGCCGCCACCGATGCCGCGCTGGCCGATGATGGCACCGTGTATCTGCTGGAGCGCCGCTTCGACTATCTGCGCGGCGTCGCCCTGCGGCTGAGGCGCTTTCCGCTCAGCGCGATCACGCCGGGGGCGGTGATCACCGGCGAAGTGCTGCTGACCGCCAACCGGCTGGCCGCGATCGACAATATGGAAGGCCTCGCCCTGCACCGCAACGCGGCGGGCGAGCTGATCCTGACCCTCATTTCCGACGACAATTTCTCCCCGCTCCAGCGCACGCTGCTGCTGCGCTTCGCGCTGGTCGAGTGAGAGGGCTAACCGATGCGCGTAACTGCAGTAGGTGCTACCTTCCCCACAGAGATATCGGTGGGGGGGGCGGATATGCGGCGAAGGGTTGGAGCAGCTCTGTTGATTTGCCTGGGCATCTTAGGGCCCGCCCACGCAGCGGAAGATCCCGCCATCAAATGGTGTGACGGCACGGTCGTGGGATTGATTTCAACTCCAGCGACGTATCGATTCGTCGGCGGCATAGTCGACGGGTCCAGGGTGACTATAGCGTTCGACGCTCAGAATATGTTCGGAGCGCTGATACGTCAGGCGGCGACTTGCGAGTTCCGCGTATCGGCTGATGCGATATCCATCGGCGCTGTTCGTTTCGGGTCTAACTATGCTGGTTACGAGTACGTCGCAACCGCCAGTAAAATTGCCGCGATAGAGCGCCACATCGGAGAACTAAAGCCCAACCAAACTGCCCTGAAGTTCTAATCTTATCGAAAGCGCTTCAGCGCGCGGCGGTGTCGGCCGGGGCACCGGTCCAGGGCTTGAGCCAGCCCATCAGCGCGCCATAGGGGATGAGCGCGAGCAGCGCGAAGCCGAACTTCACCAGGAAGTCGAAATAGGCCAGCCCCATCCACAGCGGCACGGTGATGCCGGTGGAGGCATAGGTGACGGGGAAGGACATGTCGGCATCGCCGGCAAAGGCGAGCGAGAAGAACAGCGCCGTGTCGATGGCCGAGCCGAACAGGCTGCCGGCCAGCGGCGCCTGCCACCAGCTCATCCGCCGCAGGCGATTGAACACGCCGATATCCAGCAGCTGCCCGAACAGGAAGGCCGTGCCGGAAGCCAGCGCGATGCGCGGCGTCGCCAGCCAGATCGACAGCAGCACCGCCAGGGCGAAACCGGCATAGACCACGCGCCGCGCCCCGGCAGGGCCGAAGCGGCGATTGGTCAGATCATTGACCAGAAAGGCCAGCGGATAGGTAAAGGCGCCCCAGGTCAGGAAATCCTGCAGGCCAAATTGCTCGACCGGATGCTGGACAAGCACGTTCGAGGCCGCAACCACCGCCATCATGGCGATGACGGGAAGTGAGAGCCTCTTGAACGGGATCTTGGTGCCGGCGGTCGTCATCGCTCAGGCGGCGGCGGCGACGCTCGCCACGGCAACGGTCGCCTTGGCGACGGCGCGCTTCAGCTCGGCCGCCTTCGGCGACAGCTCTTCGGTGTGAGCCTTGAGCAGGAACGCATCGAGGCCGCCGCGATGATCGACGGTCTTCAGGGCGTTGGCGCTCACGCGCAGCTTCACCGACCGCTTCAGCACGTCGCTGGTGAGGGTAACGTTCACCAGATTCGGCAGAAAGCGCCGACGGGTCTTGCGGTTGGAGTGGCTCACGCGATTGCCGGACAGAACCGCCTTCCCGGTAAGTTCGCACCGACGCGACATCGTGGACATCCTTGTATCAAAACCGTTGCGTCGTAGGCCGTATAGTCCGCCCGACGATCCCGCATCCGGTATCCGTGGAAATTGAGAGCGCTCCTATAAGGGCCGGTCCCTGTGCCGTCAAGGCCGGGGAGCGCGAAGCCGTGCCGGCGAATGCCCGCTGGCGACTTCGTGAGGAGGCGAGTCACAGTTCCGCCGCCTTCCCCACACATCCGAAACAGGGATAAATTCACGCTTCGGCCCTCGGGTCACGGCGATTCGGGAATCTGCCTTCATGATGCGGGTGTGCCTCACGGCCTTTCTGGCGGTTGCCGTCGCGGGCGCGATGGTTGCGGACGCCCGCGCCGACGGGCGGCTGGAAGCGCGCTACCGCATGTCGCTGGGCGGGCTGGAGCTTGGCCGCGCGGCGCTGCTGATCGAGGTCGACGACACATCCTATATCGCCTCGGGCAGCGGCCGGCTTACCGGCGTGGTGCAGGCGGTCTCCTCCGGCAAGGGCACGGCGGGGGCGCGCGGCACGGTGCGCAGCGGCGAGCTTGCCCCGCGCAGCTTCGCCATGGAAGCGGTGTCGGACAAGAAGACCGAATCCATCCGGCTTGTCATGAATGGCGGCGGCGTCACCGACATGCGGGTGGAGCCGCCGGTGTTTCCCTCGCCCGACCGGGTGCCGGTGGCGGACAAGGACAAGAAGGGCATCTTCGACCCGATGACGGCGGCGCTTGTGATGGTGCCGGGCACCGACGACCCGCTCTCGGCCAAGGCCTGCGAGCGCACGCTCTCCATTTTCGACGGCCGCCAGCGCTACGATCTCGCGCTCAGCTATGAGCGTATCGACGAGGTGAAGGCCGAGAAGGGCTATGCCGGCCCGGCGGTGGTCTGCCGCATCGCCTATCGCCCGGTCTCCGGCCACAAGCCGAACCGCGCCGGCGTTAAATACATGATGAAGAACAAGGACATGTTCGTCTGGCTGGCGCCGGTGGCCGGCACCCGCGTGCTGGTGCCGTTCCGCGCCTCGGTGACGACGGCGATCGGCATCGCCCAGTTGGAGGCGGAAGCCTTCGAGACGCGGGCCGTGGTCGGCACTCGCGCCACCCCGGCCAAGGCGGGGCTGCCCTGAGTTATACAAATGGCTGGGTTGGGGGAGCTAGACGCCCGACTGTGCGGAGGTCTCTGGCACACGACTAGCGCAGAGCGCTTCCTCCAGATAATCGCGACAGGCGGTTTACTTCCTGAGCCGCCAGATTTGTCGGATCGGGAGCGCTGGGGAACCGGCCGAGACTCCAGCCCCGATAGATTTCCGTGTGTCCGCAAAATGGGAGGCGTGAGTCTATTCGACTTCGCAGCATTCGATGCGGTCGACTACGATAAGCGTTATGCGTTCAGCAGCTGGCACGAGTTCGTTCCTTACCGTAAGTCCTGGCGCGGAGCAGTTTGGATTGAAATTAATCGGGATATAATCTCAGACAGGTTCGTATCAGCTGCAGGCGTCGTTAAATTTTGGAAAAATGGTCCTGCCAGGCACAAAATTATGCCCATGATAGAGGCCGCTCACATCGGCAGGATGGAGACGACCGCCTTTCGATCAGTGTTCTTCACATGGGCGAAGGGTGCGCAGCAGCGCGACATCGCTTTTCCGGCGTTTAACAAACATCAGTTCGACGCGATGATGCAGGAGTGGCGCGCATATTTGGATGAAAACCCATCCGACTGAGCCGGAGAACCTGCACCCGCGCCACCCCTGCCAAGGCGGGGCTGCCCTGAGCCGTTGCGGCGGAGGTTCGCCGCCGGACGGGCATTTGCGACGCGGCACCCCATATCGAGCGTCCCCCTTGCGGGCCCGGCGTGCTAGAGAACGCATCACCCGCTCCGATTGCTGCAATCGGAGCGGGTCGCGCTCTGCACCAAGCGCCCGCCGGCCCGCCCACACGAACGGTTCCAGCTGAACGCCTCCATGAACATCGCCGCCCCGCCGGCCCTTCTGCGCCCCGCCACCACGCCGCTGCCGCCCGGCCAGCGCGCGCGCGGCGTTACCGCCGTGCTCGGCCCGACCAATACCGGCAAGACGAGCCTGGCGATCGATCGCATGCTCGGCCATTCCTCGGGGCTGATCGGCCTGCCGCTGCGCCTGCTCGCCCGCGAGGTCTATGGCAAGCTGGTGGAACGGGCCGGCGAGCACAATGTGGCGCTGATCACCGGCGAGGAGCGGATCAAGCCGGACAATCCGCGCTTTTGGGTCGCCACGGTGGAGGCGATGCCCCGGGATCTCGACGTTGCCTTCGTGGCGCTGGACGAGATCCAGATCTCCGCCGATCTCGACCGGGGCCATGTGTTCACCGAGCGGTTGCTGAACCGGCGAGGGCGGGAGGAGACGCTGCTGCTCGGCGCCGCCACCATGCGCCCGCTGGTGGAGAAGCTGCTGCCGGGCGTGAACATTCTGGTGCGCCCGCGCCTGTCCAACCTCACCTTCGCCGGCGAGAAGAAGATCACCCGGCTGCCGCGCCGCTCGGCCATCGTCGCCTTCTCGGCCGACGAGGTCTACGCGATCGCCGAGCTGATCCGCCGCCAGCAGGGCGGGGCGGCGGTGGTGCTGGGCGCGCTCTCGCCCCGCACCCGCAACGCGCAAGTCGCCATGTACCAGAATGGCGACGTGGATTATCTCGTCGCCACCGACGCCATCGGCATGGGGCTCAATCTCGATGTCGACCATGTCGCTTTCGCCGGCGACACCAAATTCGACGGCTGGCAGTTCCGCCGGCTCAACCCGGGCGAGATGGCGCAGATCGCCGGCCGCGCCGGCCGCGCCCAGCGCGACGGCACCTTCGGCACGACGGGGCGCTGCACGCCCTTCGACGCCGAGATGGTGGAGCGGCTGGAAGCGCACGCCTTCGAGCCGCACCGCATGGCGCAATGGCGCAACAGCGTGCTGGATTTTTCCAGCATCGAGGCGCTCAACCGCTCGCTCTCCATTCCTCCCCGCGAGGAGGGCCTGACCCGCGCGCCGACCGCCGACGACGTGCTGGTGCTGGAGCGGCTGGCCGGCGACCCGGCGATCAGGCGCCTCGCCACCAGCGCCCAGGCCATCGAGCGCCTGTGGGAAGCCTGCCAGCTGCCGGACTACCGCAAGGTCTCTCCGGCCTCGCATTCCGACCTTGTCGCGACGGTCTATGACGACCTGATGCGGCGCGGCCGGCTCTCCGCCGACTGGTTTAGCAAACAAGTGGCCTTGGCGGACCGAGCGGAAGGTGACATAGACACCCTGTCGGGACGTATAGCGCAGGTCCGCACCTTGACCTTCGCAGCGAACCGGCCGGATTGGCTCGACGACCCGGAACACTGGCAGGGTGTCACGCGGCGTGTGGAGGACCGGCTTTCCGATGCGCTTCACGAGCGGCTCGCCCACCGCTTCGTTGATCGCCGGACCAGCGTGCTGATGAGACGCCTGCGAGAGAACGCGATGCTCGAAACAGAAATCACCAAGACCGGCGACGTCGTCGTTGAAGGCCACGTCATCGGGCATCTGCTCGGTTTCCAGTTCGCGGCGGACGCATCCGCCGGCGGGCCGGAGGCCAAGGCGTTGCGCGCCGCCGCGCAGAAGGCGCTGGCCGGCGAGATCGAGACGCGGGCCAACCGCCTCTCGGAAGCCGCCGACGATGCCTTCGTGCTCTCCACCGACGGCACGCTGCGCTGGATCGGCGATCCCGTGGCCAAGCTCATTCCCGGCGAGGAGGTGCTCACCCCCCGCCTCAAGGTGATCTCCGACGAGCACCTGACCGGCCCCGCGCGCGACGCGGTGCAGGCCCGCATGGAACTGTGGCTGAAGGCCCATATCGAGAAGCTGCTCGGCGCGCTGATCGCGCTGGGCAAGGCCGAGGACGTGGCCGGCATCGGCCGTGGCATCGCCTTCCAGCTGGTCGAATCGCTCGGCGTGCTGGAACGCCACCGCGTGGCCGAGGAAATGAAGGCGCTGCCGCAGGAGGCCCGCGCGGTGCTGCGCGGCCATGGCGTGCGCTTCGGTGCCCACCACATCTACATTCCCACGCTGCTCAAGCCGGCGCCGCGCGCCCTCGCCGCCCAGCTCTGGGCGCTCAAGCATGGCGGGCTGCAGCAGAAGGGGCTGGACGAGCTGCCGCATCTGGCCGCCTCCGGCCGCACCTCTATCCCGGTCGACCCGGAAATCCAGAAGGGGCTCTACCGCGCCGTCGGCTTCCGCGTGGCGGGCGAGCGCGCGGTGCGGGTCGACATTCTGGAGCGCCTCGCCGACCTCATCCGCCCGGCCCTGGCCTGGCGGCCCAATTCGCCCGGCGAAAAGCCGGCGGGGGCGTTCGACGGCAATGGCTTCATCGCCACCGTCGCCATGACCTCGCTGGCCGGCTGCGCCGGCGAGGATTTCGCCTCGATCCTGCGCTCGCTCGGCTACCGCATGGAGCGCCGCCCGGCGCCGGTGGAAGCCCCGGCCGCGCCGGTTGTTGCCGCCGAGGCGGCGGTGCCGGAAGCGGCGGCCGCCGCTGAACCGGCCGCCCCGGAGCTGCCCATCGGCACCGATATCGCTTTCGACCAGACGGTGGAGCCGGCGCTGGAAGAGGCCCCCGCCGACATCGACGCCCCGCGCGAGGCCCTGCCGGTGGACGCCGCCCTCAGCGGCGAAGTGTTCACCGACCCGGTGTTCGACCAGACCGTGGAGCCCGCGCTCGACGGCGAGGCCGCGTCCGCCGCCGCGCCAGGCGCCGTTGCCGCGCTGCCGGAAGCCGCCGATGTCGCCTTCGACCAGACGGTCGAGCCGGCGCTGGAGGAAGCGTCCGCCGAGGTGGAGGCCCCGCGCGAGGCCCTGCCGGTGGACGCCGCCGTCAGCGGCGAGGTGTTTACCGACCCGGTGTTCGACCAGACCGTGGAGCCGGCGCTCGAGGAAGCGACCGAAGCCGCGCCCGCTGCCGACGCGACGACCGAGGCCGCCGCCGCCGAGGCGCCCGCCGAGCCGGCGATGATCGAAATCTGGCGTCCCGGCCGGCCGCCGGGGCAGAACCGCCCGGCGCACCAGCCGCGCCGGGGTGGCCAGGGCGCGCGCGAGCCCGGACATCGCGATGCGTCGTCTCGTGATGCGTCTTCCCGCGCGGGCGCAGTTGCGCCGGCGGAAGGCGCCGCACCAGACGCCCGCCGCGAGCGGCCCCAGGGTGATCGCCCCGAAGGCGAGCGTGGCCGTCGTCCGCCCCGCGAGGACCGGCGCGAGCCCCGTCCCGCCCGCGCGGAAGGCGAGCGCGAGCCGCGCCGCGACGATAATCGCGGGTCTTCGGGCCCGCGTCCGCCGCGTCCCGAGCGGGGCGACCGGCCGGACCGTGGCGCCGGCCATTCCCGGCCGGATTCGCGGCACGAGGCGCGTCATGAATCGCGCAACGAGCCGCGTCGCGACAAGCCGGTCGACCCGGATTCGCCCTTTGCCGCCCTGCTCGCCCTGAAGGCGCGCATGGAGGCGGAGAAGAAGGGCAAGTAGGCGTGCGCGGCGCCGGCGACGGTTCCGGCGCGCGGGTTTCCGCGCCGCAGATTTCCGCTCCGGAGGTTTGCGAAGCGGAGGCTGGCCCGGAACGCCAGCGGCTCGATATCTGGCTGTTCCACGCCCGTTGCGTGCGGACCCGCAGCGCCGCCGCCCAGTTGGTGAAGGCCGGGCGGGTGCGGCTGAACGGCGCGCGCATCACCGCCCCCAGCCAGCCCGTCCGCCGCGGCGACGTGCTCACCCTCTCGCTGGATTCCCGGGTGCGGCTGTGGCGGGTGATCGGATTCATCGCCCGACGGGGGGATGCGCCGGCGGCGCTCACCACCTATGTGGAGGTGGCGCCGCAGGAAGGTTCCGGGCCGACGGCCGGCGCCGCGCCGGGCAGCCATGCATTCTAGACCCGGGATGTGTGTTGCGCCGCCTTCTGAGGTGCGCTAGGGGAGCCGTTGCGGGGCCTTCTTGCGCGCCTAATTCACATGCCCCGCACGGAGACTGGATCAATGACCTACGTAGTCACGGATAATTGCATCAAGTGCAAATACACCGACTGCGTCTCCGTGTGCCCGGTGGACTGTTTCTATGAGGGCGAGAACTTCCTCGTCATTCACCCGGACGAGTGCATCGATTGCGGCGTGTGCGAGCCCGAATGCCCGGCCGAGGCGATCAAGCCGGACACCGAGCCGGGCCTCGACAAATGGCTGACGCTGAACGCCGACTACGCCAAGGTCTGGCCGAACATCACCGACCGCAAGGACCCGCTGCCCGAGGCGAAGGAATGGGACGGTGTGCCCGACAAGCTACAGTATCTCTCGCCCGAACCGGGTAAGCAGGACTGAGTGGGCGGCCCCAACGGCAGGCC
Organism: Xanthobacteraceae bacterium 501b; assembly: GCA_000378025.1. GTDB lineage: Bacteria > Pseudomonadota > Alphaproteobacteria > Rhizobiales > Xanthobacteraceae > Ancylobacter. The sequence continues at coordinate 4,130,526 of KB899087.1, read as the reverse complement.
CTGAACCTCGCCCGCCCCGGCCGCGCGCTTTTGCAGCGGCCGCGCGGGCGCGCGCGCTGCATTGCGGCAGTATTTTGATTCTCCCCAGATTTGTGCTATATGACCCTTCGTGCAGTCGATTGGGTTTGCCATGGCGCAACGCTCCCGTACCGGAGCGCCCCTCCCGGAATTGATGTCGGGCCTTCGCTCCTCGTGCGGCCACCGCCGCAGGAAGGGCTTCCCTGAGTTTTCCGTCGACGGCTGAAGTACGGCTCCCGCATCCGCGGGGCGCCGGGGTGTTCTTTTCCCTGCGGCAGGCCGCAGGCGGCAGCGCGCCGAGGGCGACGCGGCGCCGGATGAACCGAGACCCAGGAGCAGGCACAGAATGACGTCGACCAAGAAGCCGCCCAGCAGCAATATCCGCCAGGGTTTCAAGACGGGCGAGCACATCGTCTATCCCTCCCATGGCGTCGGGCGCATTGTGGCGATCGAGGATCAGGAAGTCGCGGGCTTCAAGCTCGAACTGTTCGTCATCCACTTCGAGAAGGACAAGATGACGCTGCGCGTCCCGGTCCCGAAGATCGTCTCGGTCGGCATGCGCAAGCTCTCCGAACCGGCGGTGATGAAGAAGGCGCTGGAAACCCTCAAGGGCCGCGCCCGGGTGAAGCGCACCATGTGGAGCCGCCGCGCCCAGGAATATGAGGCCAAGATCAATTCCGGCGATCTCGTCGCCATTTCCGAAGTGGTGCGCGACCTCTACCGTTCCGACGCCCAGCCCGAGCAGTCCTATTCCGAGCGCCAGCTCTACGAGGCCGCCCTCGACCGCATGGCCCGCGAACTCGCCGCTGTCGACAATCTGACCGAGACCGAGGCGATCAAGCTCATCGAGCAGAATCTGCTCAAGGGCCCGCGCCGCCTTGGCAAGGGCGAGGTGGAAGCCGACGCGGTGGAAGCCGAGGACGAGGCCGATACCGAGGCCGATCCGGAAGAAGCCGCCGCCTGAGGCGTGCCGGCGCCGTGCGGCGCTGACGATGCGACGTTCAAGGCCCGGCTCGCGCCGGGCCTTTTTCATTGGCGCCTCCCGCAGAGCGCCGCGGGGAACTTTCCGCCCCCTCTCGCGTTGTCGCCCCGTTCGGGCATGGCGCGCCCTGCGGCCGCCAGCGCGGTGGTGTCGGGCCATCGCTTCGCCGGCCCGGTAGGTTCGGGGAGACGCGCATGAGCGAGGAAGCCGGCCGCAGCAGCCAGATGGCGCGCAAAGCAATGGCGACGCCGCTGCTGGAGCGCGACGATGAATATGAGCTCGCCCGCCGCTGGAGCGAGGAGCGCGACGAGAAGGCGCTGCACGCCCTCATCCATGCCCATATGCGCCTGGCGCTTTCCATCGCCCGCCGCTTCCGCAATTACGGGCTGGCGATGTCGGATCTGGTGCAGGAAGGCCATATCGGCCTGATGGAAGCCGCCGCCCGCTTCGAAACCACCCGCGAGGTGCGCTTCTCCACCTATGCCACCTGGTGGATCCGCGCCGCCATCCAGGACTATGTGCTGCGCAACTGGTCGATCGTGCGCGGCGGAACCTCATCCGGCCAGAAGGCGCTGTTCTTCAATTTGCGGCGGGTGCGGGCGCGGCTGGAGCTGGCCAATGGCAGCGCCCTGGCCCCGACCCGCGAGGAACTGCACCGCTCCATCGCCGCCAAGCTCGGCGTCAGCACCAAGGAAGTGGCGCGCATGGATGCGCGGCTGAACATTCCTGACCTCTCCCTCAACGCCCCCGTCGCCGCCGGCGAGGAGGACGGGGCGGAGCGGATGGACCAGCTGGTGGCGTCGGACCCGCTGCCCGATGAGGAAGCCAGCCGCGAAATCGACGGCGAGCGCCGCCGGCGCTGGCTGATCGGCGCGCTGCGCGGGCTGAACGAGCGCGAGTTCCGCATCATCAAGGCGCGCCGGCTGACGGATGAGAGCGAGACACTGGAAGTGCTGGGCGCCCGGCTCGGCATCTCCAAGGAGCGGGTGCGGCAGATCGAGAGCCGGGCCATCGAGAAGCTGCGCTTCGCCCTCACCAACGGCCCCGACGTGCCACGCGGCGCGTTCACGGCGTAAGCGCCCGCGGAAGAGTGGTCGCGGAAGAGTGGTCGCGGAAGAGTGGCCTCCCGGCCGGGGGCGCTGGAGCGGACTGAGTCCCCGGGTCAAGCCCGGGGATGAGGGAGCTGAGTCCCCGGGTCAAGCCCGGGGATAAGGGAGGTTGCGAGGGGGCATTCAGCCTACCCCGGGCCCCGCCCACCTCTGGCCCGGCCGGGACGGGTCAACGTCGGAACACCGCACGGTGCCGCCCCGCCGCTATTCCGCGATGATCTTGTAGGGCTCGCCATAGCCGAGCTTGTCGCCGCGATTAAGCCCGTTGAGGATGAGGAAGCGCTCCAGCGCCTTGTCCTGCACGTCCATCTTCGCGGCCAGGCGCTCGGGCGTGTCGGTGAGGCCGGCGGTGACGATGCGCAGGCGCAGCGGCTTGACGTTCTCCGCCTCCTCGATCGACACCCGGCGGAAGGTTTCCGCCGCGTCGCGGAAGGCGCGATCGAGCTCCGGCGTGAGGTCGCGGGCGGCGAAGATCAGCCGGTAAACATCGCTGCCGAAGCGGATGGCGAACATGCGGAACGACCACTGGTCGCCGCGCGCCACGGCGGTGGCGGCGGGGAATCCGTTGAGCACCAGGGTTTCCACGGTGGAGATTTCCACCCCTTCGATCCAGCCCGACGACAGATATTGCGACAGGCTCTGGTCGCCGGCGACGCGCACCGCGTCGAGCCGCAGCGCCTCGCGGCCGGACGTGCTGGCGCCGAGCACCGCCTGCGAGGTGTTTTCCAGCGTGAAGCCGGCCGGCGCGGTGAAGGTGAAGCCGAGCTTGGGATGGAAGAAGCGGCTGCCGCGCACGAAGCCTTCCTTCGGGTCGTCGCCATAGACCAGCCCGTCGATCGCGGTCAGATATTGCTTGCGGTCGCGCTCGCCCGGCTTGTCGGGCGAGGCATATTCGCGCGCATTGGCCATGACGATGGAGATGCGCTCGGGCGTGGCGGGATGGCTCGACAGGAAATCGGGCGAATCGGCGCCGGCGCTCTGGTTCATCGAGGTGGAGCGCATGCCGGCCTGCCGGCCCATGGTGGTGAGGAAGCGCTCGGCGCCATAGGGATCGAAGCCGGCACGGGCGCTGATGCCGACCCCGATCGCGTCCGCCTCCAGCTCCTGCCCGCGCGAGAAGCTGGCGAGCGAGACGCGGCTGCGGGCGAGCGCCAGCGCGCCGAGATCGGAATCATTGACCACATCGGAGATGACGCGGCTGACCAGCACCGCCTGCTTCATCTGGTCCTCGCGCGTCGCCGCATGGTTGGCGATGACATGCGCCATCTCATGCGCCAGCACCGAGGCCAGCTCGGCATTGTCGGAGGCGAGCGAGAGCAGGCCGCGCGTCACATAGAGCGAGCCGTTCGGCAGGGCGAAGGCGTTGACCGCCGGCGAATTGAGAATGGTGACGCGGTAATGCAGATCCGGCCGCTCGGAGGCGGCGACGAGGCGCGCCACCACGAGCTCGATCTGCTTCTGCAGCTTCGGGTCCTTATAGGCGCCGCCATAGGAGGCGACCAGCCGGTCATGCTCCTTGCGCTGCGCCGGGGGGAGCGCCTCCTCCATGCCGGGCAGCGCCGCCGGAGCGGCCGCCTGCCGGTCCACCGCCGCCGCACAGGCCCCCAGAACCAGCACGCCGCCCAGCAGCAGCGCGCGGGCAAAGGCGCGGGGAAGGCCGCGCCAGAGCGCGCGCGCAGGGGCGTGCACAAGCGCGCGCCAGAAAGGCGCCGCCGGCTTCGTCCTGCTCCTGCCCGTCGCTGCCCTCACTCGTCCCCCGTTGGCCGTTTCCGGCCTGCTGCCCCATGCCCCGCTCGAGTCCTGTCGGGCGGATCCTTCGCCTGATCGACTGCGAGATCGATCTGTTCCGCCCGGCGCAGGGTGATCGCCGGCCCGCCGGCCTCGAACACCGTGCCGCGCAACCGCACCCATCGCCCGGCAAGCCTTGCCACGTCGAGGCCACGCGCCTCAAGCGCCGATCGCCCCTCGGTCTCAACCCTACCGGTCATATCCTGACGCCAAACCCGGCCAAAATTGAGGTAATCCACGCGGTTTGTCTTTCCAACGTCAAGAATGTGGCCTGCCACGATTGTGAAGCGGCCCTGCTGGGCCCGAAGGGCCTTGATGTCGCGGGCGTCGAGCGGCAGGGCGCGCCAGATTCCGCGCTTTTCGCGACGGGCCGAGGCCTCCGCTTCCAACCAACCCGGCAGGCAGCCGAGGAACGCCTGTTCCGGCCGTGCCAGCGCCAGCCCCTCGGCGAGCAGCGCCTGCTGCAGCGTGCCGGCCTCCCCCTCGCCGCGTGCCAGGGCGGCGCGACGGCCATAACGGTCGCGCACCGGGCCGGCGGCAAAGGCGATGTCGCGTCCGGCCACACGCCGCGCGAGTTCCGGGCGCCAGCCAACCTCAGCCCCGGCGCCGCCGCCCGCCAGCCCGGCCAGCCGCAGCACCGTGCCATCGGCCAGCACGAGATCGCCCGCCGGGCTGACGCTCGCCACCCGGGCCCGAGCCGGGGAGAGCTCGGGGCAGGCCTCGAAGGCGGCTTGTGCGGCGGCATGCGCCGATGCCGCTTGCGTGCCGGCGATTTGTGCGGAGGTGACGTCTGCGGGGGAGCCTGGTGTGGAGGACACCTCTGTGGAGGACACCTCTGTGGAGGACATCTCTGTGGAGGACACCTCTGTGGAGGACACCTCTGTGGAGGACACCTCTGTGGAGGACACCTCTGTGGAGGACACCTCTGTGGAGGACACCTCTGTGGAGGACACCTCTGTGGAGGACACCTCTGTGGAGGACACTTGCGCCGATGCGGCGCAGGCCAGAAGCAGACCGAGTGCCACCCCGCCCGCACGGGCCGCCCAGCCCCAGCCGACGCGCCGGTGCCCCCGCGAAAACGCGGGCCAGGGCGAAATCAGGGGCGGTGCGGCCAGGCGCCTGTGCATGACACTCCCGATCCTCTCCGCCGCGAACCCGCCGGCCCTGTCCGGCGGGGCTCCGGCCCCCGGCTTTGCCGGCACGGATCCCCCGGCGCCTCGCCGCAGCCTAGCGCACACACTCGCTTTCGCCCAGAGCGGCGCCCGAGGCTCCCACCCCACGCCTTCTTGAACGGATGGGCTTGATGGCGCGGGCGCTCAGAACTGCGCGATCTCCTCGCGCCCCCCGCCCTCTTGATCGGAGCCACCAATTGGGTTCATGTACGCGCGGTCACTCCCGGTAGCTCAGCAGGATAGAGCACAGGTTTCCTAAACCTGGGGTCAGGGGTTCGATTCCCTTCCGGGAGGCCACCACCGCTGCAGAGGTGGCAACCTCGCGGGATCGCGGGGCGCAGGCGGCGCGGCGTGGCGGGCGGCTTCATCTTGGAAGAGCGGGCCGAGGGCCCGCGCGTGCTGCAGAGGCCGCCGGAACTCTAGGGCCACCCGGGTTGGCCGGGTGGCGCGCTTTATCGATGGCCGATCCACCAAGTGACGCGACGGGCCTCGTGGCGCAGGCCGCTGAGCTCGCCTCGTCGAGAGGGCTCGCGGTGGCTTATGCCGCGCGCAGCGTCGTCACGAAACTGCGCACTTCGCTGCTGAGCTGAATCGCCTGACCCGAGAGCTGCTGCGAAAGACCCTTCAATTGGACCGAGGCGGCGCCCGTGGTCTCCGCCGCCTCGCCCACGCCGTGGATGCTGCCATTGACGATGCGGGCTCCCTCGGCGGCGTGCTGGGTGCTGTGGGCGATTTCGCGCGTCGCCGCGCCCTGCTTCTCGATAGCCGCGGAGATCGCCGCCGAAGCGGTGCGGATCTCGTTGACGGTGGTCGCGATACGCGCAATCGACGCCACCGACCGGCCTGTCGCGCTCTGGATCTCGGTGACCTTGGCGGATATCTCCTCGGTCGCCTGCGCGGTCTGGCTCGCGAGTTGCTTCACCTCCTGCGCCACCACGGCGAAGCCCCTGCCGGCCTCTCCGGCGCGGGCGGCCTCGATTGTGGCGTTGAGGGCCAGAAGATTGGTTTGCCCGGCAATGCTGGTGATGAGGTCGATGACCGCCCCGATCTGACGCGCCGCCTGGGTGAGTTCGGCTATCTCGCTCTGGATGCGGGTCGAATCGCTGGACGCGCTTTCAGCGATGGTGGCGGCGCGGACAACCTGTTCCGCGATCTCGCGAACCGAGGCAGACATCTCCTCCGTAGACGCGGCGACCGTCTGCACGCTGGCCGACGCCTCAGTCGCGGCCTCGCTCACGGCGCGGGCTTGGCGGGTGGTCTGCTCCGCCGCAGCGGACAGGCTGGTGGCCGCCTGCGCGACTTCGGTGGACGAGGTCGAGAAGGATTCAGCAAGCGCGCCCATGCGGCTCTCGAAGCTTGCGGCAATCTCTTCCTTTTGCTCGCGCAGCCGTTCGGCCGACCGCTGCTCCTCGATCGCGGCCTGCTCGCGCAGATCAGCGTTGGCAATCAGCTCCTGCCGGAAACGCGCCAGGCCCCGAGCGAGTTGGCCCACCTCGTCGCGGCGTTCGGTTTCCGCGACCTCCGTCTCGAAGCGCCCGGAGGTGAGCGCGCCCATGACGCCGACAATACGGCCGATCGGCCTCACGATCCCCCGTGTGGCGATCAAGAACGCCAGCGCGAGGCAGGCGAGGATCGCGATGCCCGTGCCGACATAGAGCTCAAGCTGAGTGGCATCGGCGCGCGCATGCAGCTCTTCCTCGCGCTGGTGCATTTCAACCTGCAGCGCGGAGACGAGGCTGACCAACTCTTCCCGCTCTTTCTCCAGCGCCGGCTCGCAGTCCGCGATCATCATTTTTTCAGCGCTGTGCTTCTCCTCGGCAGTCGTGGCACTGACCGCCATCATGATGGTCGGCCCGCATGCGCTCTTGACCTGCGCGTCGAAGCGGTTGACGAGGGACTGGATGGCAGCGGCCTGATCGGGCAGCGCTCTCTGGGCCTCAGCCGCATAGTCGTGCAGCTCGTCCAAGCCATGTGACAGCTCTGTCTGCGCCTCCCGGCTTTCCTCGGGACTGGTCGAGGCCAGCGCGTGAAAGATCGACCGTTCCGACCACACGACCCGACGGTTCATCCGCGCCAGGGCGACCGCCGCCTTGGCATCGCCTTCGAGCAGCGCCGTATAGTCGTCCTGCATCTCTGCCATTCTTCGGCCGGCAAACAGGGTGCATCCGGTCAAGCACAGGCCGGGCAGTACGACCACCAGGGAGATCTTCCCCAGTATGGGCCAGTTGGAGAATCGCATGTCCGACGCCTCGCGTGGATAAAGTAAGCCGGCAGTAGAAGCCGAGTGGCTTGCGCGAGGTTGGCCCACTACGGCGACAAGCCCTGTTGCGCCCTCAGCACGCCCACCTTGCCGCGCAGACTCCAAGCCTCCCGCGCCCCGCGCCCGGTGGGGCCGGGCGGGCCGGGCGGGCCGGGCGGGCCGCGCGGTCTGGCGGGGATGGCTCGCTCGGCGCGGGCGGGGGGCTGCCTCGAACGGACTTCACGGGAAAAGGCGCGGCCTTCCCGTCCGGCCGTCAGCGCGCGTAGCAGAAGGAGAGGCCGGCCTCCGGGGCGGCGATGACACCCATCGCAATGCCGTAGATCGCCTCCAGCGGGCCAGGCTGCATGATCTCGGCGGGTGGGCCCTGCGCGATCAGCTTGCCGCCCTGCAGCGCGATGATGTGGTCGCAGAAGCGGGCCGCCATGTTGACGTCGTGCAGCACCGCGACGACGCCGATGCCGCGCCGGTGCGCCAGATCCTTGATCATGGCGAGGATCTCGATCTGGTGGGCGATATCCAGCGCCGAGATCGGCTCGTCCAGCAGCAGGCATTTCGTGTCCTGCGCCACCAGCATGGCGATCCAGGCGCGCTGGCGCTCGCCGCCCGACAGAGTGTCGACGACCCGCCCGGCGAGCGGATCGAGGCCGGTCAGGGCGAGCGCCTGCTCCACCTTGGCACGATCGGCGGCACTGAAGCGGCCCAGCGCGCCGTGCCAGGGATAGCGGCCGAGCGCGACCAGCTCCTTCACCAGCAGGCCGGAGCCGGTCGGCGTGGCCTGCGGGAGATAGCCCACCTCGCGGGCAAATTCGCGCTCGCCCCACTGCGCCAGCGGGCGGCCCCGGAGCTGGATCACCCCCTGGCCGGGCTGCTGGCGCGCCAGCATTTTCAGCAGCGTCGACTTGCCGGAACCATTATGGCCGATCAGCCCGATAAAGGCGCCGCTGGGCACGGCAAGGCTCAGCGGGCCGAGCAGCGTGCGGCCATTCGCCGTGAAGCGGGCCTGCTCGATCGCGAACAGCGGGGCATCATTCGGCAGGGCTTCACTCGGCATGAACCGCCCCGAAGGCGAAGCGCACGGCGTGGTTGATCGAGGCTGGCAGCACCGACATATGGGTCTCGCCGGGCAGGAATTCGTAGGTTGTCGCCAGCCCCGGCACCGGCGCCAGCCGCTCCGCCATCTCCCGCGTATGGTCGACGATCCGGCTCTCAAGGAAGCTGGCGCGGCGCTTTTCCGCATCCACCGCGCCGATCTGGAACGGGGCGAGCTGCTGCTCATACTCGCCGACCAGCAGCAGCAGCCGGCCGGCCCCCTGCCCTGTCCCCTCAGGGCCCGTCCCTTCCTGCCCCGCCGCGACGAAGGCCTGCGCCCGCGTGACGATGCCCGCGCCTTCCCACCAGATCGCCGGGCTGGCGGAAATCCAGCCGGTGAAGGCGTCGGGCCGCAGGAACAGCGCGTGCAGCACGAACAGCCCGCCAAAGGAATGGCCGAAGATCGCCTGCCGCCGGGCGTTGACCGGCACGCGACGGGCGACTTCGGGCTTCACCTCGTCCTCGATGAAGGCGAGGAACCCGTCCGCGCCGCCGGTGCGCACCGGCGGGCCACCCTCGAAAAAGGGTGGGTAGGTCTGGCCGGGCGGCGGGCCGAGGTCCCAGGAACGGCGCAGGCTGTCATAGGCCTCCTCGGTGGGATAGCCGATCGCGACGATCACGCCGAAGGTGATGCCGGTGCCGAGCGTATAGGGAGCCTGCGCCCGCACCGCTTCCACCGCCGTGGCGATGACCGCATTGCCGTCGAGCAGATACAGCACCGGCCAGCCGCCGGCCGGCGCCTCGCCCGGCGGGGTGTAGAGATAGATGCGGTGGGGCTCGCCGCCTTCGCGCGAGGCCAGGTCGAACTGCACCGTGCCGGGAATGAGGGCGGGCGTCGCGGTCTTAGTCGGGGTCTCAGGCTCGGTCTCAGTCATCATGCGCGTTGTCTCCGTGCCAGCAGCCACATGAGGGCGGGGCAGCCGATGAAGGTGGCGGTCAGTCCCGCCGGAATCTGCCAGGGGAAGGCCATGGTGCGGCCGAACCAGTCCGCCGCCACCATGATGATGCCGCCGAGCAGCGCCGCCGCGATGAGCTGGGGCAGCGCGCGCTGCAGGCCGAGGAACCGCGCCAGATGCGGTGCCATCAACCCGACAAAGGTCAGCGGGCCGATCACCAGCGTCGCCACCGCCGTCATCGCCGCCGTGGCGACCAGCAGCACACAATGGCTGCGACGCGGGTGCAGGCCGAGCGCGGCGGAGGTCGCCCCGCCGAGCGGGACAATGTCGAGCCAGCGCGCCAGCAGTGGCAGGGCGGCCAGGCTGGCGAGCGCCGCAAGGAGCGCCACCCCGGCATCGGTCGCGGTCGCCGCATAGGTGGAGCCGGTCATCCAGTTGAGCAGCAGCAGGGCGCGCGGGTCGCCCCCCGCCATCAGCGCGGTGACCAGCGCATCGAACATCGCCCCCAGCGCGACGCCGGCCAGCAGCACCCGCTCCGGCGCCGCCGCCCGGCCACGCCCCAGTGCGAGGATCGCCAGCAGCGCCAGCAGCGCGCCCAGCGTGGCGGCGCCGAGCTGCGCGGCGCGGCCGATCTCGTTGAGCGTGAACATCGCGACGATCAGCCCGAAGGCGGCGCCGGCGCTCACCCCCAGCACTTCCGGGCTCGCCATCGGGTTGCCGGTCAGGCGCTGCAGCATGCCGCCGGCGCAGGCCAGCATGACGCCGGCCGCCAACGCGACCAGCGCACGCGGCCAGCGCCATTCCAGCAGGTCGCCACTGACGCTCCAGCCTTCCAGCCCGTAGCCGACGCCGAGCGACAGGACGACCATCGCCAGCAGCAGCAACCCGAGCGCGCTGAGGATCAACAGCGGCCGGCGGGCGCGGCCGGCCGCCTCGCCCAGCCCCGTGGGCGGCTGCAGGGTCAGCCGCAGGCGCGGGATCAGCCACAGCAGCAGCGGCGAGCCGAACAGGGCGGTGATCGCGCCCGTCGGCAGCATCTCGCCGAGATCGCCGGCCAGGCGCTGCACGCTCTGATCGGTCAGCCACAGCAGCACGGCGCCGAGCAGGGTCGACCAGACCAGGCGTGCGGCGACGCGGCGGGCGCCGGCGACGCTCACCAGCGCCGGTGCCGCCAGCCCGATGAAGCCGATGACGCCCACCGTGCCGACCACGAGGCCGGTCAGCGCGACGGCGAGCGCCAGCGCCGAGAGGCGGACCAGCGGCACGGAGAGGCCGAGCCCCTTGGCCTGGTCGTCATCCAGCGTCAGCAGGGTGAGGGGGCGCACTAGCAGGGCGGCACCCAGCAGGGCGAGCGCCAGCCGGGGGGCGAGGAAATGCGCCGCCGTCCAATCCTGCTGGCTCAGCGATCCGCCCCCCCAGATGAACAGGCCGGCGAGGTAATGGCTGTTGAACAGCGCCAGCATCGCCGCCAGAGCGCCGCAGTACAGGCTGACCACCATGCCGGCCAGCACGACGGTGAGCGGTGACAGCCGCCGGCGCCAGGACAGGCCGAGCACGAGGAGCGCGGCCACCAGCCCGCCGGCCATAGCGGTCCATTCGCGCCCGATCGCCAGCAGCCCCGGCGCCCAGAGCATGGCGAGGGCGAGGGCGAGATTGGCGCCGGCGGAAACGCCGAGCGTGGTGGGCGAGGCCAGCGGATTGCGCAGCGCCATTTGCAGCAGAGCGCCGGCGAGGCCGAGCGCGCCGCCGCACAGCAGGCTGACGGCAAGGCGGGGGGCAAAGCTGTAGCGCACCAGCATCTGGCGCACATCGGAGGCATCGGGGCCGACCAGCGCGTCGGTCCACAGGCCGGGCGGCAGCCGCAGCGCCAGCGTCGCCACGGTCATGCCGATCGCGGCAAGCGCCAGCACGCCGACAAGGGCAGCGGGACCGAGCCGCAGGCGCTCACCCATGCGCGGGCGTCCCGGCAAGTGTCTGCCCCAGCAGCCGGGCAAAGCGCATGGCGGAAGGCAGCATGCCGAACATCAACGCCGGCGGCATGGAATGCACCCGCCCCGCGCGCACGAAACCGAGACTGTTCCACAGCGGCGACCGGTCGAGCGCCGCCCGCACATCGGCAGCAATCGGCTCGACATAGATCAGCCGCGCCTCCGGCGCCCGGGCCAGCTGCTCGATGCCGACGGTGGCGAAGCCCCAGTAATTGACCTCGCCCTGCCAGGCATTGGCGAGGCCGCACAGCGTCATCACGTCGTCGAACAGGCTTTTCGCGCCATAGACCCTGACATGGCGGGTGTCCATGAAGCTGACGAGGAAAACCGGGGTGCCGACATGGCGGGCCAGCGCCGCGCGGGTCGCAGCCATCACGGCGGCGCTCGCGTCGAGCAGCGCCTGAGCCTGGCTCTCCCGCCCGATCATGTCGCCGAGCCGGCGCGTCGCCGTCAGGCTGCGCGCATAGGGCGTGCCGGGCTCGGGCGTGTTGATCGCGAAGCTCTCGGTGCGGGCGATGCGCTCCAGCATCGGCCGGAGGCGCGCGAGATAGGGGGTGGTGAGGATCAGGTCCGGCCGCAGCGCGTGGAGAAGCTCGATATTGGCCTCCAGCGCGGCGCCGAGATTGATCACGCCGGGCGGCATCGCCGGCTCGACCACCCACGTCGCCCAGGCCTCCGCCTCGGCGATGGCGACCGGCGTCACGTCCAGCGCCAGCAGGGTTTCGGCGAGACCGTAATCCAGCGAAACGATCCGGGCCGGCACGCCGGCCGCTCGCGACGGGCGGGGCTCCAGCACGGCGCAGCACGCGGCAGCGGCCAGCAGGCCCCGCCGCGTCAGGCGGTGCGCGGAGGCGGGCACGGCGCGTGCCCTACCAGCGGTATTTCAGGCCGGCGATGACGGTACGCGGAGCGCCCATGTAGCAATAGCCGGCGTCGCAGGTGACGTATTCTTCGTCGAGCAGGTTCTGGGCGTTGACCTGCGCGCTCCAGCCCTTGAGCCGGGGGGCGAGGTAGCTGAAATCATAGCTCAGCTTGGCATCGACCAGCGTGTAGGCGCTGTTCTGGAAGGTGTTGAGCGAGTCGCCCCAGGTGGCGCCGGTGTAGCGCACGCCCGCGCCGATGCCGAGGCCGGCCAGCTTGCTTCCCTCCTGGAACTGGTAGTCCGCCCAGATGGCGAAGGAATTTTCCGGCTGGCCCGACGGGGTGAGCCCGATCGTCTCCGCATCGCCATCGACATTGGTGAGGTCGAGATAGGTGTAGGCGCCGCGCAGCTTGAGGCCATTGCCGAGATTGGCGACCGCCTCAAGCTCGAAGCCGCGCGCCCGCACCTCGCCGGTCTGCACCTGGAGCAGCGGATTGGTGTCGTCGGTGGCGAGCCCGTTCTCCTGGTTGATCTGGAACACCGCGGCGGCGAAATAGCCGTCGAAGCCGGCCGGCGCGTATTTCACGCCGGCCTCGATCTGCTTCGCCGTGGTCGGGACGAAGGCATTGCCATTGACGTCGACGCCGAGCGTCGGCGCGAAGGAGGTGGCGTAGCTCACATAGGGGGCGATGCCGTTGTCGAACACATAGGTCAGCCCGGCACGGCCGGTGAACTTGCTGTCGTCGGTGTTCTCGGTGCTGTAGGCGAGAAGGTCATCATCCGTGGAGACGACCCAGTCATAGCGGCCGGTCAGCGTCAGGATCCAGCGGTCGAAACTGGCCTGTTCCTGCACATAGACGCCGGTCTGGCTCTGGGTCTGGTGGTAGCGGGCATAGTTGAAATCGGGATCATAGGTCGGGCCGAGCGGCTGGCCGGTGTTGAAGTTGAAATCCGCCGCCGTGCCGAAGCCGATGCCGCCGTCAAGCTCAAGATAGGTGTAGTCGAGTCCGACCAGCAGCTTGTGCGTTACCGGGCCGGTGACGAAATCGGCCTGCACCTGGTTGTCGATGACGAAGGAGTCGAGGACATCATGCACATAGCCGGTGCCACGCTGCGCAATGTTGGTGGCGGGATCGATGGGGTACACGCTGGTGTAGCGCACCGAGGTGTCGGCATGGCCGTAGCGCAGATTCTGGCGGAGGGTGAAGACGTCGTTGAGGTCGTGCTCGGCGAGATAGCCAATCCTCCACTGCTCCTGCGGCTGGCTGTTATAGTCGCCGGGTGCCCGGCTGAAGGTCCCGCTGGCGCCCTGCCATTGATAATAGGGCAGCGAGGCCGGGGTCTCTGATTCCTGGTACTCGCCGAGGAAGGTGATCCGGGTCTGGTCGTTCGGCTTCCAGGTCACGGCCGGGGCGATGAAGGTCATGTCATTGACGCCGCCGCCCAGCGTGTTCGGCGAGCCGGCATCGCGCACCAGACCGGTCAGGCGGTAGAGGAACTCGCCCTCCGGGTCGATCGGCCCGCCCAGATCGAACTGGCCCTGCCACCAGTCGTAATTGCCGCCCTGCAGCTCGACCTCGCCGAAGGCCTCCTCGGTGGGACGCTTGGAGGTGACGTCGACGAGGCCGCCCGGCGAGCCGAGGCCGTAGAGCGCCGAGCTCGGCCCGCGCAGCACGGTAACGCTTTCCACCCCATAGGGCTCGATCTTGAACACCGACATGTTGGCGCCCGGCCAGCGCAACCCGTCGCGATAGATGCCGGTATAGGTGGCGTCGAAGCCACGGATCGAGAACGAGTCGTAGCGGGGGTCGAAGCCGGCCTGGCCGGTGCGCACGCCCGGCGTGTAGGCCACCGCCTGGGTCAGCGTCTGCACGTCGCGGTCGTCGAGCTCGTCGCGGGTAACGACGGAAATGGACTGCGGCGTCTCGATCAGCGGCGTGTCGGTCTTGGTGCCGACGGTGCTTTCGGTCGCGACATAGCCGACTGTGCCGCCATCGCCCTGCACGTCGATCGTGCCGAGTTCGATCGCCCCGTCCGGGCTGGCGCCCACCGCGCTGGTGGCGCGGGGATCGACGATCGTCACCTGGTTCGGCGCGGTGAAGCGGTAGACGAGGCCGGTGCCGGCCAGCAGGCGCGACAGCGCTTCCTGCGGGGTCAGCGTGCCGGAAACCGCCGAGGAGCGGCGCCCCTCCAGCTTGGCGGTGTCATAGAAGACCTGCACCCCGGCGCGCTGGGCGAATTTCAGCACGCCGCGATTGAGGTCCTGCGCCGGAATGTCGAAGGCGATGCGCGCGGACGCCGTGCCGGCGGGCTGCTGCGCCAGCGCAAAGCCGGGGAGCGCCACCGAGGCGAGCAGCCCGGCCACCAGACCGGCCGCCAGCCCCTGGCGCCGCGCGGGAGCCCCCATCCACTGTGTCGTTCCAGCCATGTCGGCCCATCCCCTCGTGTCCGCGATGCGTCTCTTGGGGAGGAAGACAACCGGGAGGGGCAAACCCCGTAAAACTAATTTCCGCCTTAGATCATTTCACTGTTTCATGGAAACGGTGAAATGATCTAATCCTTTGATTTGTCGCGTTTTCTTCACGCGAACCAGTATCCACTTCGCTCGAAAACGCTCTAATAGAGCACCGTCACCAGCGGCGGCAGCGAGGAGGCGCTGGCGCCGAGTTCCGCCGTGATGGTGCGGATGACGCCGTCGAGATCGCGGCTGGCGAACACGCCGCTGACCCGGCGCTGGGCGAGTTGGGGATTGGCGATGACGATGCGCCCGCGCCGGTAGCGGTTGAGCGTGCGCACGACATCCTCTAGCGGCACGGAATCGAACACCAGGAGGCCCTTGCGCCAGGCGGTCGCCTCGTCGACATCGCTGGCGGCGACCGGGCCGAGGCCGCGCGACAGGTCGTACTCCACCGCCGTGCCGGGCGAGAGCACCACGCGCTCGTCGCCGCGCTCCGGCAGGGCGAGGGCGATTTCGATGCGGTGCTCGACGGCGGTGACCCGGGCGCCGTCCGCGCGCCCCTCCACCAGGAACTGCGTACCGAGGGCGGTCGTGGTGCCATGGCCGGCTTCGACCACGAAGGGACGGCGCTCGGCGCCGGCGCGCGGCAGGACCTGGAAGAACGCTTCGCCGGCGAGCAGGGTGACACGGCGCTCCTCGGCACCGAACTCCACCGCGATGGCGCTGTCCGGCCCGAGATCGACAAGGCTGCCGTCTTCCAGCGTCACCTGCCGGATCTGGCCCGGCGCGGTGCGCCAGTCGGCGGCAAGGGCGATCCACGGATCGCCGATCTGGTAGCGCAGGACGAGCAGCCCGAGGGCAAGGAAGGCGATGATGCCGGCCATGCCGGCACGACGGACGGGCTTCCGGCGGCTGGGACGCGCCAGCGCGCGCAGCGGGCCGGGGTCGCGGCGCAGCAGATCGAGGCTGCGCCAGGCGCTGTGTGCTTCCTCGAAGGCGAGGCGATGGTCCGGGTCCGCCTCCAGCCAGTCGCGGAAGGCGTCGCGCTCGGCAGCGTCCAGCGGCCGGCCGTCGAGGCGCGCGACCCATTGCGCCGCGTGCCGGTCCGCCACCGACGCTCGATCCTCGTTCACGTCGTCATCCATTGAGCGTGCCGTCCGTGCCACCGTAAGGGGAAGACAACCGACGGGACCAAAACCCGTAAGGATCGACCGTCTAGCGCGTTCGCAGCCGCTGCGTCACGTGCTGGATCGCCATGGCCAGATGTTTCTGGACCGAGCTTTCGGAAATCGACAGCGCCCGCGCCACCTCGACATGGGTCAGCCCATCGACGCGGTTGAGCACGAAGATCTGCTGCGTGCGCACCGGCAATTCGCTGACAAAGCGCTGCAGGCGCTCAAGCTGCAGCCTTGCATCGGCGGCATCTTCCGGGGTCGGGGCATCGGCGGCGATATCGCCAAGCCATTCATGCGGCACGCTGTCGGTGCGACGGCGGGCTTCCTGCTTCTTGTGATTCAGCAGGAGATTGCGGGCAATCGTATAGAGATAGGCGCGGACATCGTCGACGCGGGTTTCGGGCCGCTCGATCACCCGCAGGAAGGTGTCCTGCACCAGATCGGACGCCATGTGCGCGTCGTCCAGACGGTACCGGAGATAGCGTCGCAGCTCCGGCCCATGGGCATCGAACGCTATTTTCAGGTCGCAAGTCACTGCGTCGAAACCTCATCCGCCGCATGGGGAGTTTTTCATCGCGAGGCTTCACACTTACGTGAGTTTAAATAGCTCTTCAATATCAATAGTTTATAGTCAATCAAAGGTAGGCCGGCCAAGCGGCGAGGTTCCTGCCCGGCCGGAGGCAGGCGATACCGCCAGCGCCGGACGGTGGGGCGATCGTCACGCCGGGGACAGGCCCTGCCCCAGCCCCTCGATAAAGGCCTGGCAGGATGTCAGTTCATCAAGGCGGATGAACTCATTGGGCTTGTGCGCGCGGTCGATGTCGCCCGGCCCGCAGATGATTGAGGCGATGCCCGCCTCCTGGTAGAGCCCGGCTTCCGTGCCATAGCTGACGGCCGCCAGAGGCGGTTTCCCCGTCAGCCTTTCCACCAGAAGGGCCAGCGGCGCATCGGCGGGAAGGGAGAGCGCGGGATAATCGCTCAGCGTCTCCCACGTCGCGTTGATCCCGTGCGCGGCGAGCGAGCCGATGACGGCGTGGACGGGTTCGAGCAGCGCGCGCGGCGCAAGGCCGGGAATGGCGCGCGCCTCCAGATCGGCGACGCACAGGTCGGGAACGATGTTGAGCGCCTGCCCGCCCCGGATCGTGCCGATCTGCATCGAGGAATAAGGCGGCTCGAAGGTCGGATCCTGCGGTCCGTCGGCCAGGGCCTGCGCCGTCTCTACGGCTTTTGCCAGCACCTCGGCCATCAGGTGGATGGCGTTGATGCCCTGGTCGGGACGCGAGGAATGGCCGGCGCGGCCTTCGATGCGGATGCGGGCCGCCGCCTTGCCCTTATGGGCGCGCACACCCCTCATGCCGCTCGGCTCGCCGATGATGGCGCCGAGCGGCGGCGCGCAGAGTTCCGGCAGGCGGGAAATGAGGTGGGGCGCGCCGCGGCACCCGGCCTCCTCATCATAGGAGAAGGCGAAATGGAGGGGGCGGTCGAGCCGGCCGGCCTTGAGAGCCGGGACGCTGGCGAGCACCGCCGCGAGAAACCCCTTCATGTCGCTGGTGCCGCGCCCGTGGAGCGCGTCGCCTTCCGACCGGAGCGTGAACGGATCGGAGCGCCATTGCGCCTCCTCGGCGGGCACCACGTCCATGTGCCCCGACAGGATGTAGCCGGGCCGGTCGCGCGGCCCCAGCGTGGCGAACAGATTAGCGCGGTCGCCTTCCGGCCCCGGCAGGACCCGCACCTCGACCGCATGGCTCTGCAGATAGCCGGCGATCCAGTCGACAATCGCACCGTTCGGGGTGCCGACGACCGAGGGAAAGCTCACCAGGCGTTCGAGAATCTGCACGACATTCATGAAGCGGCATCCGGGAATGAGCGTGGCCCAGCGGGCCCGAGGGGCGTGTCAGGGCGTCGCCGGGAGGCGCGCGGCGTCACCAGGGCGCGCGCCTCATGTGCGGAGGGACGCCTATTTCGTGCCGAAATAATTGGCCCGGACGGCGGCGCCGACGAGGTTCACGATCAGGCGGCCGGCGGTGATGCAGGTGATGTCGTTGACGTCGGTGGCCGGGGTGATTTCCACCACGTCCATGCCAACCACGCGCCCCTTGTTCACCAGGCCATGGATCAGGCTTCTCGCCTGCATGAAGGTCATGCCACCGGCGCAGGGCGCGGCGACCCCCGGCGCGATGCCGGGCTCGAAAGCGTCGAGATCGACGGTGATGTAGTAGCGCCCCCCGGCGGGGATCCGGTCGAGCACGTGCTGGATACCACGCTCATGGAGTTCATAGGAGGAGATGAGATGCGCGCCATAGGCCCGGGCGGCATCGAACTCCTCCTGCCGGCCGCTGCCGCTGGCGTGGAGGCCGATCTGGAAGATCTCGCCGATATGGTCCATTTCCGACGCCCGGCGGATCGGGCTGGAGAGCCCGTGCGTGACGCCGTTGATCTCCTCGCGCCAGTCGAGATGCTGGTCGATCTGGATAAGGGTGATCGGTCCCTGGTCGTCGAGCGCCTTGAGCACCGGGATCGGGATCGAATGGTCGCCGCCGAGGATGATCGGCATCGCGCCTGACGCCACGATCTTGCGCACCACCTGCTCGGCGCGCGCGAGATGCTGCTTCAGCTCGCGCGGATCGGCATAGACGTCGCCGCAATCCACCGCGCGAATCGGCCGATTGTCGTAGAGCGGGCCGCCAATGTCGAAATCATAGCGCTCGATGGCGCGGAGAATCCGGCCCGTCGCCCGGCGCATCGCCAGCGCGCCGCGGCTCTGGTCGCTGGCGATCTCGCCGAAGGTGTAGGATTCGCCGTAGGGGATGCCGAGATAGGCGATATCCGCGCGGAGCGCGTCGAGGTCGGTGCAGGGCTCGGAATAGAGAAAGGTCTGATGCTCGGCCTTGGCGGGGATGGTCAGGGGCATGCACGTTTTCCTTGTCGTCAATGTCGCGTCGGGCGCAGGCGACGGGCGAGCCCCGGCGGGCACCGCCCGTCCGTGACGGGTGGGCCGGGGTGCGTCAGTGTCCCAGGATCTGGCTGAGGAACAGCCTTGTGCGCTCGTGCTGCGGGTTGGAGAAGAACGCTTCCGGCTCGTTCATCTCGATGATCTGCCCGGCATCCATGAAGATCACCCGGTTGGCCACCTGGCGGGCGAAGCCCATCTCGTGCGTCACGCACAGCATGGTCATGCCCTCTTCCGCCAGGCTCACCATGGTCTCCAGCACTTCCTTGACCATTTCCGGGTCGAGCGCCGAGGTCGGCTCGTCGAACAGCATGATCTTCGGCTTCATGCACAAGGCGCGGGCGATGGCGACACGCTGCTGCTGGCCGCCGGAGAGCTGGCCGGGATATTTATGCGCCTGCTCGGGGATCTTCACCTTGGTGAGGAAGTGCATCGCCAGCTCGTCCGCCTCCTTCTTCGGCATCTTGCGGACCCAGATCGGCGCCAGCGTCAGATTTTCCAGAATGGTGAGATGCGGGAACAGGTTGAAGTGCTGGAAGCACATGCCGACCTCGCGGCGGATCTCGTCGATCCGCTTGAGGTCATTGGTCAGCTCGATGCCGTCGACCACGATCGAGCCCTGCTGGTGCTCCTCCAGCCGGTTGATGCAGCGGATCATCGTCGACTTGCCCGAGCCCGAAGGCCCGCAAATGACGATGCGCTCGCCGCGATGCACCTTGAGATTGATGTCGCGCAGCACATGGAAGTCGCCATACCATTTGTTGACCCCAACCAGTTCGATGGCCGCGCCTGTGGAGGCGGAGGCGGAGGCGGGAATGGCGGGCGCGAGGGCGGCGGACGGGGCGAGGTTCGACATGGGAAGCGTGTGCCTTTGCGGTTCGATCGGGCGGCTGTCGGCAGGCGCGAGGGCGCGAGGGCGCGCCGGGCGCGGTCAGATCCGGATCCGTTTTTCCAGATGCCTGCCGCACAGCGAGATCGAGAAGCAGATGACGAAATAGATGAACGCCACCGCGCCATAGGCGAGGAACGGCTCGAAGGTGGCGTTGGCGATGATCTGGCTCGCGCGGGTCAGCTCGACAAAGCCGACAATGGAGGCCAGCGAGGTGTTCTTGACGATCTGCACCATCAGGCCGACCGTCGGCGGCACCGAGAGGCGCAGGGCCTGCGGCAGCACGATCAGCAGCATCTGCTGCCAGTGCTTGAGGCCGAGGCTGGAGGAGGCTTCCCACTGCCCCTTCGGCACGGCCAGGACGCAGCCATACCAGGTCTCGGTGAGATAGGCGCTGCTATAGACCGAGAGGCAGAGGCTGGCGGCGAACAGCGGCGTCGTCTGCACGCCCATCAGCGCCAGGCCGAAATAGACAAGGAAGAGCTGCATCAGCAGCGGCGTTCCCTGAAACAGCTGGACATAGAGCCGCACCGGGGTGCCGGCGCCGCGCGGAAACGCAAAGCGCAGGCACAGCAGCAGGAGGCTGACGGCGGCGCCCCCCGTGAACGCGATCAGCGAGAGGTAGATCGTCCACGGCACGGCGGCGAGCAGGTTGCGAAAGACGTCCCAGGTGGTGAAGTCGTTCATCGCTGCGCCTCCGTGGCAAATTCCCCGTAGACGAAGCGGCGCCCGACCCAGCTCAGCATGTCCCGGAACAGGACGGCGAGGCCGAGATAGATGAGCGTGACGACGATATAGGCCTCGAAATTCCGGAAGGTCCGGCTGGCGATCATGTTGGCTTCATAGGATAGCTCGGCGACGGAGATCTGGCTGCACAGCGCCGAGGCCAGCAGGATGATCACCAGCTGGCTGGTCATGGCCGGCCAGACCCGCTGGAAGGCGGGCGGAAGGATGACGAGGAAGAACGCCTGCGCCGGCTTCAGCCCCAGGCTGCTGGCGGCCTCGAACTGTCCGGCGGGCGTCGCCTCAATGCCGGCGCGGATGATCTCGCAGGCATAGGCGGTGAGGTTGATCGTCAGCGCGACCAGCGCCGCCGTCACCGGATCCAGCCGCAGGCCAAGGGCCGGCAGGCCGAAGAAGATGAAGAAGATCTGGCCGAGAAACGGCGTGTTGCGGAAGAACTCGACATAGCCACGGATGAACCAGCGAAGCGCCTTGGGTCCCCGCAGGCTGCCCCACGCGCACAAGGTGCCGAGCACGACGCCCAGGAAGGAGGAGACCAGCGTCAGCATCACGGTCATCACCAGACCGTTCAGCAGGCTCGGCCAGCTGTGGAAGACATCGATGAACGAGGAGAGGTTCATGCGGCGGGCATCCGTGTCGGTGAGCCTGTCAGGGCCGTGTTCAGGAGATCACGCAGCGGGATGTCGGCATCGAGATCCTCAAAGGCCTGCAGCAGCCGCTGCGCGGCCGCCTTTCCGAGCGTGGGTTCGGCACAGCGCAGGAATTTCGTTCGCAGATGCGCCGGGGGCACCGGATTGACGGCGGTGCCCAGCGCGTGGGTCTGGTAGCCCGAATAGGTGCGGCCATCCCGGAGGGCGAGGGTGATCGACGCCCCTTCGGGCGCTTCCCGGCGTCGCTTGGCGTTCCACATCGGGCCGCTCACCATCCGCACGCGCGCCATCAGGGCGCGCAGGGCGGGGCTGGCGAGCACATCCTCGCGCAGATGCTCGACGCCCGGCGCGCCGAAGCACAGGGTCGCGGCGATCGCGAACTCCATGCTGAACTGCGCCTCGCGCGGGGTATCAGGCGCGGCATAGGCCAGATTGGCCACGACGACGGGCGGGACATCGCACAGGACGCTCTCCACCTCGTCCACTGAAACGCCCTCGCGCGCCCTGATGTCAGCCACGACGTCGACCGCCGCATGCGAGGACAGGCAGATCGGGAACTTCTTGATGTCGATGCCGGGTGTCTCCAGCCGCCAGGAGCGGCCGAGGTCGGCGAAAGCCGCCATGTCGAACACGCCATCGGTGTGGAGCGCGGCGAATCCGTTGCGATGGGTGAAGGGCTCGTCCGGCCCGCTGGCGCCACTGGCCGCCAGAAGGGCCCATGTCAGCCCCGCCGCGCTGGCCTCGCCGGCAAGGAGCGCTTTGGCGTCGGTGGCGAAGCAGCTTTTGCTGCCGCCCGCGCCGGCCACGGCCAGCCCGATGCCGGCGCGCATCTGCCGCGCGTCGAGCTTCAAAAGGTGCCCGGCCGCGACGCACGCGCCGATCGGGCCTAGCAGGCCGGTGGTCCACCATCCCTTGTCGTAGAGGTCCTGGCCGGCGGCCGCACCGACCGCGTATTCACACTCCGCGCCGACCGTGATCGCGGTCAGGAGGTCGGCCCCCGTCGCGCCGGTCTCCTGCGCGATAGCGATGGCGGCGGGGACGATGACGGCCGAGCCATGGACGAAGCCGGCATAGCAATTATCGTCGAAATCGAGCGCGTGGGCGGCGGTCGCGTTGCACGCGGCCGCGCCAACGGCCGACAAACGGGCCGGCGCGCCCCAGATCTCCGACACGCCCGCCGCAGCGTTGCGCACCGCGAACTGGCGGGCGAGGCCCGCCACCGGCGTGCCCGCGCCGGCGAGGGCAACGCCGACCGTATCGATCACGCACGCCTGCGCGATGGCGCGGATGCGATCGGGAATGTCGGCGGCGCGCGCGGCCGAGCCCCACTCCGCCATAAGGCGCGAGGGATTGCGGGGAGTGGGGCTCATCTCGACCCGCCTGCACCAAATGCCCTTCGCAACGATTGATTACTCGGGCAGCTCGCCGGCGGGGGCGCCGAGCCACTTCACCGACAGCCGGTCGATCTCGCCGCTGGCCTTCGCCTCGCGGATGATCGCGTTGACCTTGTCGAGCAGCTTGGTCTCGCCCTTCACCACGCCGACATAGCAGGGGGAGTTCGCCAGCACGATCTTCAGCTCCAGATCGAGATCCGGGTTTCGGCGCTTGATGGCCGCGGCGACGGGGGTGCCCGAGGCGAACATCTCCACCTGGCCGGACATGAACGCGGCGATGGTGCTGTTATTGTCCTCGAAGCGCTTCACCACCGCCTTCGGCGCGAGGTCTTCGAGTTCCTTGTCCTGCATCGAGCCGCGCGTGACCGAGATGGTCTTATCGGAGAGGTCGGCATAGTCCTTGACCGGCGGCTCCTTCTTGCCGAACACGGCGTCGAAGAAGGGCGAATAGGCGATGCTGAAGTCGATCACTTTCGCCCGCTCCTCGGTCTTTCCGAGCGAGGAGATGGTGAGATCGGTCTTGCCCGACTGGAGATAGGCGACGCGGTTCGGCGCGGTGACCGGCACAAGCTCGACCTTCACGCCGAGCTTCTCGCCGATCAGATTCGCGACGTCGATATCCATGCCGCGCGGCTGCATGTCGGCGCCGACCGAGCCGAACGGGGGGTAGTCTGTCGGCACGGCGACGCGGATGGTCTTGCGGGCGATGATGTCGTCCAGCGCGTCGGCGACGGCGGGAACGGTGCCAAGCGTCGCCATGAGGCCGATGGCGGCGGCGAACAGAATACGTGCGGTCATTGCCTACACCCTTATTGCTGGAAGGTTGATGGTGTCGGACGGTTCCGCAGGGACGCCCGCGAAACCGTCATGGCCGGCCGGAGCCGCGTGTGAGCGGCACTCAGTCCGGAATAACGGCCGTCGCGTCCACTTCGACGAGATATTCGGTGCGGGCGAAAGCGGTGACGACAATGCCGGTCGACACCGGGAAGACACCCTTCAGCCAGCGGCCGACCACCCGATACACGTCCTCGCGGTAGCGGGGATCGGAGATGTAGATCGTCAGCTTGCAGATATGATCGAGCTGGCTGCCGCATTCCTTCAGCAGCATGTCGATATTCTTCATGGCCTGCTCGGTCTGGCCCGCCACGTCGCCGATGCATACGCATTCGGACGTATCGAGATCCTGTCCGATCTGGCCACGCAGGTAGACGGTGGTTCCGCGAGCGATGACGGCCTGGCAAAGATCGTTGTCGATGCTCTGCTCGGGATAGGTCACTTTGGTATTGAACTTGCGGATTCGGGTGTGGGCCATCGTCGCATTCCTGATTGTGCTTGTGCGCGAGCCGCATGAACGGACTCAAAGTCGAGGCCTACAGGGAACTCGGCGCGGGTATTCTTATGAGCGCCGTAACCTTACGAAGGCCATCACATCACGAAAAGCGATTTTTTTGCGACCTATGTTTCGTTTTTTGATATGTATCGCGCATGATGAAGCTTGATTTCGACGAGCGAGACCTGCGCTCGCTGCGGGTGTTCTGCGCGGTCGCGGAGGCGGGCGGGTTTGCGGCGGCCGAGAAGAAGCTCGCCATGTCGAAACCCTCGATCAGTCGCCATGTCCGCGAGGTGGAGGCGCGCCTCGGCGTCAGGCTGTGCGAAAGAGGGCGGAGCGGCTTTCGCCTGACGCCGGAGGGGGACGTGGCGCTCGACCTCGCCTCCGCCGCCTTCCAGGCACTGGGACGCATACGCCCCGAGATCGACGCCGTGCACGGCATCTTGTCGGGCCGGCTCGCGATCGGTATCGGCGAGCACACCCTCACCCATCCCGATTGCAAGCTCCCCGAAGCCCTCACCGAGATGCGGCGTCAGGCGCCGGGGGTGGAGCCGCAGATTCTGGTGATGACGTTCAATGAACTGGCGCAGTCGCTAAATGAGGGCCGCGTCGACCTCGTCATCCGCGGCAAGTACACGGATGATCGCGACTTCTTTCACGTGCCGATCTATCGCGAGATCCACCGGGTCTATGTCGCCAATTTTGTCGACACGTCCAAGATACCCAACCTGCCTCTGGTCTATCGCCAGCACCCCTATGTGGAGCACGCGATCCGGTCCGGCCGCTACCATCGCGGCCCGAACGCCGCCGGCCTCGATTCCGTCGCCGCCATGGTCGCGACAGGCTTCTACCAGGGCATGCTGCCGACCCACTACGGGGATCTCATCAAGCGGAGGTTCAACCTCGCTATCGAGGAGACCAGCCCGGTCTATCAGCACGAGGGATGCGCGATATTCTCCACCGCGCGGCCGATCAGCCAGCGCATCAAGGTGTTTCTGAACATATTGAAGCGCGTCCATTCCTTCCGGTCGGAACGGTCGCCGGCGTAAAGGCCGGCGCGCGGCCGGCGGCATCAAAAAGGGCTGCGAGCCGGCGGGAAGCCGCGCCGCATGGCGCGCGCGGCTTCCCGCGCGCGCGCTCAGCCGAGGGTCGCGCAGACCGCCTCGACGGCGCCGCGCGTGGCGTCGACCACGATGTCGGCCTCCTCGCGCGTCAGGCACAACGGCGGGGCGAAGCCGAGAATATCGCCCTGCGGCATGGCCCGGGCGATGACGCCACGCTCCAGCATTGCGGCGGCGACGCGCGGGCCGACCTTCTCGCTGGCCTCGAAGAAGGTGCGGTCGTCACGGTCGCGCACCAGCTCCACCGCCGCCAGCAGGCCTTCTCCGCGCACCTCGCCGACATGGCGATGGCCACTGAGCGCGTCCTTCAGCGCCGCATTGAAATAGGCGCCGGTCTCGCGGGCATTGGTCACGAGGTCGAGCTCGTCCACCAGTTCGAGATTGGCGACGCCGGCCGCGGTGCAGAGCGGGTGCGAGGAATAGGTCCAGCCATGGCCGATCGGACCGAACTCGTCCGAGCCCTGCTCCAGCACCCGCCAGACCTTCTCCGACACGATGACGCCGGAGAGCGGCGCATAGGCGGAGGTAAGGCCCTTGGCGATGGTGATGAGATCCGGCTCGATGCCGTAGTGATCCGAGCCGAACATGCTGCCGAGCCGGCCGAAGCCGGTCACCACCTCGTCGGCGATCAGCATTATGTCGTATTTCTTCAGCACCGCCTGGATCTTCGGCCAGTAGCCGGCGGGCGGGGGCACGATGCCGCCGGTGCCGAGCACCGGCTCGCCGATGAAGGCGGCGATGGTGTCCGCCCCCTCAGTGAGGATCATCTCCTCCAGCCTGTCGGCGCAATGCTGCGAGAACTGCTCCTCGCTCATCGAGCGGTCTTCCCGGCGGAAATAATAGGGCGCCTCGGTGTGCAGGATCGGGGCGCGCGGCAGATCGAACAGCTTGTGGAAGCCGGCGAGCCCAGTGAGGCTGCCGGTCATCACGCCCGAGCCGTGATAGCCGCGCCAGCGCGAGATGATCTTCTTCTTCTGCGGCCGGCCGAGCACATTGTTGATGTACCAGACCAGCTTGATGTTGGTCTCGTTGGCATCCGAGCCCGACAGGCCGAAGAACACCCGGCTCATCCCGGCCGGCGCGCGCTCGATCACCATGCGGGCGAGGCGGATCGAGGGCTCCGAGCCGTGGCCGGCATAGGCGTGGTAATAGGCGAGCTTGGACGCCTGCTCGGCTATGGCGTCGGTGATCTTGCTTCGGCCATAGCCGACATTGACGCAGTACAGCCCGCCAAAGGCATCGAGGCTGCGCCGTCCCTCGCGGTCGACGATGTAGACCCCCTCCGCCCCGGTGATGATGCGGTTGGGCGTCTCGCCACGCGCGTGCTGGCCCATATGGGTGGAGGGATGGAAGAAGTGGTCGCGGTCCCAGCTGTCGAATGCGTTGCTGGCCGGGGCGGGATGGTCGAGCATGGTGGTCTCCTTAAGCTCCCGCCTCAGCCGAGGTCGAGACAGACATATTTGAGGTCGGTGAAGGCTTCGAGGCCGTGGCGGGAGCCTTCGCGGCCGAGGCCGGACTGCTTCATGCCGCCGAAAGGGATGGGCGCGCCGGTGATCTTGACCCGGTTGATCGCGACCATGCCGTAGTCCAGCGCCTGCGCTATCCGTGCCGCCCGCGCGCCGTCGCGTGTGACGACATAGGCGACGAGGCCGTATTCGGTGGCGTTGGCGCGGGCGATCACCTCGTCCTCGCTGTCGAAGGGCGCGAGGGCGGCGACGGGGGCGAAGGTCTCCTCGCGCATGATCAGCGCTGCTTCCGGCACGTCGGCCAGCACGGTGGGGGCGAGGAAGAGCGGGCCGGGCACGGCGCGATCCGGCGTGAGGCGGCGGGCGCCGCGCTGGAGTGCATCGTCGATCTGCGCCTGCGCCTTGGCCACCGCCCCTGCATGCATCAGCGGGCCGATCTCGGTCTGCGGGTCGAGCCCGGGACCGAGGCGCAGCGCCGCGACGCGCGCGGCAAAGGCGGCGCAGAAGCGGGGATAGAGGGCGCGCTGCACATAGATCCGGTTGGCGGCGAGGCAGTCCTGGCCGGAGGTGGCGAATTTGGCATCGACGGCGATCTCGACCGCGCGGTCGAGATCGGCATCGTCGAACACGATCAGCGGCGCATGGCCGCCCAGCTCCATCACCACGCGCTTCATGCTGCTGGCCGCGTTGCGGGCGACCGTTCGCCCCACCTCCGTCGAGCCGGTGAAGCTCACCGCCCGCACGCGCAGATCGGCGCAGAAGGTCTCGGCGATCGGCGCGGGTTCACCGGTGACGAGGTTGAACGCGCCGGCGGGCATGCCGGCGCGCTCGGCGAGTTCGGCGAGAGCCAGCGCCGAGAGCGGCGTGTGCGAGGAGGGGTGCGCGACGATGGTGCAGCCGGTCGCCAGCGCGGCAGCGGCCTTGCGGGTGAGCATGGCGGAAGGGAAGTTCCACGGCGTCAGCAGCGCGGCGACGCCTACCGGCTCCCGGCTGAGCGTCATCTGCGCGCCGGGGAGGTGGCTGGTGACGCCCTCCACATTCACCCGCAGTGCTTCCTCAGCGTAATAGGCGATGAAGGAGGCGGCATAGGCGATCTCGCCGCGCGATTCCGCCAGCGGCTTGCCCTGCTCGATCGTCATGAGAAGCGCGAGGTCCTCGGCCGCGTCCAGCATCTGGGCGTGCCAGCGGCGCAGGATATCCGCGCGCTCCTGCGGCAGGCGCCCTTTCCAGGCCGGGAAGGCGCGATGGGCGGCCGCGATCGCCCGCATCGCCTCGGCCGCGCCGAGGGCGGCGACCTCCGCCACGGCGCCGCCATCGGCCGGATCGGTGACGGTGAAGGTCCGGCCATCTGGCGCGCCGGTCCATTTGCCGTCGATATAGGACAGGCTGCGCAGCAGCCGCGGATCGGCCAGGCGCGCCAAGGCCGGGTGGCCGGCGCTGCGGGCGGAAAGGCGGGCCGGACGTTCGGTGCGGGCGGGCGCGATCATGGCGGCTCCTCAATCTGAACGCAGCCAGCCTAGGGGCGCGGGCTCCGAGAGGGTTTCCGAACACACGGGAAACCACCGATAGGAAGCCGGAACTTCGCCCCTCCGCCGAAGAATTATCGGCGGGAGCGGCCCGATTAGCGCAGCACCGAGGCCAGGAACTCGCAGGTGCGCGGGTGGCTGGGCGCCGTGAAAATGGCTTCCGGGCTGCCCTGCTCGCAGATGCGGCCCTTGTCGAAGAAGCAGACGCGATCCGAGACCTCGCGGGCGAAGCGCATTTCATGCGTCACCAGCAGCATGGTCAGGTCGTGCTCATGGGCGAGGTCGCCGATTACAGCCAGCACCTCGCCGACCAATTGCGGATCGAGCGCCGAGGTCGGCTCGTCGAACAGCAGCACGCGCGGGCGCATGGCGAGCGCCCGGGCGATGGCGACGCGCTGCTGCTGGCCGCCGGAGAGCTGCGAGGGGAAATGGTCCTTCTTGTCCGCCAGCCCGACCATGGCGAGCAGATCGACCGCCCGCGCCTGCGCCTCGTCGCGCGACAGGCCGAGCACGCGCACCGGCGCCTCCGCCACATTGCGCATCACGCTCATATGCGGGAACAGGTTGAAGCTCTGGAACACCATGCCGACATGGCTGCGGATCTCGCGCAGATGCCGCTCCGAGGCCTTGAACGGGCCGGTGCCGCCCGGCTCCTGATAGTCCATGCCGGCCAGTGTCAGCCTGCCCTCCTGGAACGGCTCCAGCGTCATCAGGATGCGCAGCACGGTCGACTTACCCGAGCCGGACGGGCCGATGAGCGTGACCTTCTCGCCCGGCGCGACCTCGAAATTGAAATCGTCGAGCACGGTGAGGGCGCCGAAACGCTTGGTCACGCCGGCGAACTGGATCAGCGGCGCAGGAGCTTTCTCGGTCATCGCAGCGGGATTCCTGCCTTGGGGAGCACCTTCTGCAGCCGGTGCAGGCCGGCAGAGCAGATCAGCGTCAGGATGAGGAAGATGAGGCCGACCATGGTCAGCGGCACCAGATATTCGAAGGTGCGCTCGCCGATCATGTTGGCCAGCGCCATCATGTCGAGCACGGTGATGACGGAGAGCACCGGCGTCTCCTTGATCATGGCGACCATGTAATTGCCCATGGCGGGCAGGATGCGCGGGACGATCTGCGGCACGACGATGTCGCGATAGGTCTGCATCCGGGTCATGTTGAGCGCGGTCGCCGCCTCCCACTGCCCGCGCGGCACCGCCTCGATGCCGCCGCGATACACCTCGGAGGTGTAGGCGGAATATTGCAGGCCGAGCGCCAGCGCCCCGGTGAGGAAGGCCGGCAAGGTGAGGCCGTATTCCGGCAGCACGTAGTAGAGGAAGAACAGCTGCACCAGCAAAGGCGTGTCGCGCAGAAACTCGACCACGCAGGCCGTGGTCCACGACACGCTGCGCCAGCGGCTACGGCGCAGCATGGCGAAGACCAGCCCCAGCACCAGGGCGATGGCGAAGCCGGCCGCTGCGGCCTTTAGCGTGACCGTGAGGCCGATGAGGATGATCGGCAGGATCGACCACGCATAGGTGAGCGGGGTCGCTGTGTCCCAGGTGAAGCCGTACATCATGAAGGGGCCCTCACGAATGCGCCGCGCGCGGGAAGGCCGCGCCGCGCCGGGCCCAGCGCTCGATCAGCCGCATCACCAGCATCAGCACCAGCGACATGGCGAAATAGCCGACTAACGTCAGGCTGTAGACGCCGGCGCTGTCGAGGGTGAGGTTGCGGATCGACTGGGCGCGGAAGGTGAGGTCGGCGATCGAGATCAGCGACACCAGCGAGGACAGTTTCAGCGTCTCGATGGCGAGATTGCCGAAGGCCGGCAGCATCTCGATGATCGCCTGCGGCAGGGTGACGTGGATCAGCGTGTGCATCCGGCCGAAATTCAGCGCCCGCGCCGCCTCAAGCTGCTGAACCGAAACCGAGGTCAGCGCCCCGCGCACGATCTCCGAACCATAGGCGCCGACATGCAAGGCGAGCACGAGGATGCCGGTTGCCACCGGCTCGAAGCTGATGCCGACCAGCGGCAGCGCGTAATAGAACCAGAACAGCTGCACCAGCAGCGAGGTGCCGCGAAACAGCTCAGTATAGCACAACGCCAGCGTGGAGACGGCGCGCCCGCCCTCGACCCGGGCGATGCCGGCGACAAAAGCGAGTACCGCGCCGATCGCGATCGCCGCCAGCGTGATCCACGCGGTGACGAGCGCGCCCTGCGCCAGCGCCGGCAGATAGGAAACCCACGGCATGGTCAGCTCCCGGTGTGAGCGCCGATAAAAGAGCGCGCCCTCCGCCGGGGACACTGCCGCCGGCGGAGGGGTGCACCCCAGCTAACGCGCGACTTTATTTGCCGGCGCAGAGATCGGCCACCTTGCGGTCCGCCGCCGCCTTGATGCTCGCGTCGGAGAGGCCGTAATTGGCGAGGATCTTCTTGTACTCGTCGGTGGTGCGGAACTCGACGAGGGCGGCGTTGAACGCGCCATAGAGCTCCTTGTCCTCGGGGCGGAAGGCGAAGCCGCCAAAGTTGCGCACCGGCTTGCCGTCGACGACAGGATCGGTGAAGGGCGCCACCTGCTCGACACCCTCCTGCCCCTTGGCCAGCGCGGCCACGGTGAGTTCGGTCGCGGCATAGGCGTCGGCGCGGTTGCGCACGGTGGCGAGCGCGTCGGCATTGGCGGTGATGAAGATCACCTGCTCGTCCTTCACCCCGACGGCGCGCAGGAAGTCGATATTATTGGCGCCGGAGACCACCGCGACCGTCAGAGACGGGTCCTTGGCGATGTCGGCATAGGTGGTGAGCTTCTTCGGGTTGCCCGCCTTCACCAGCAGCCCCTCGCCATAGGAGGAGTTCGGCTCGGTGAAGGCGACCTGCTTGCAGCGCTCCGGCGAGATGTTCTGCTCGGCGGCGACGAAATCGTAGCGCTTGGCCTTCAGGCCGGGGATGAGCGTGCCGAACGGCGTCACCGACCAGGTGACATCGGTGATGCCCATCTTCTTGAGCACGGCGTTGGCGACATCCGGGCCGATGCCGGCCGAGGTGCCGTCATCCTTCATGTAGGAATAGGGCACCTCATTGGCGGTGGCGGCGCGGATATAGCCCTGGTCCTTCACATCCTTCAGGGTGGTGGCGCCCGCGACCGACAGACCGCCGGCGAGGGCAAGGGCGGAAAGCCCGGCAAGCTTGATGAACGACATGTTTTTCTCCTCTGGTCGGTATGGGTCCGAATTCTCGGGGCGGCGCCGTGTTCCGGCGTCCTGTTGGGCCACTTAGGGCCGGATCGATCAGGCCTCCGTCACCACGGCGAGGACGGAAAGGCAGTCGCCGGCCTTGATCAGGCCCGGCACGTGGCGGGCGGCGAGCACGCCATCCATCGCCGCGCGGTATTCGGCCGGCGCCTGCCCGGTGCGGCCGATGGGGTAGACGCGGGCGATGAGATCGCCCTTGCGCACCGGAGCGCCGAGATCGATGGCGAAGGCGACCAGCCCGTCATCCCCGGCGAAGGCGAAGCAGTCGGCGGAGGGCATATCGAGCCAACGGGTTGGCGCGGCCTCCGGTTCACCGGCGAGGATGCCGGCATGGCGCAAAAGGTTCAGCGTGCCGCGCCGGGCGATATTGATGCTGGTCGCGCTCGCCGTGCCGGCGCCGCCAAGCTCGGTGGTGACGAACACCTTGCCCATCTCCTCGACGGTGGTGTCGAGCATGCCGACGGCGTCGATCTCCAGCATCCGCATCGAATAGGGAGCGGCGAAGGCGGCCACCGCCGCAAAGCAGCGCGCCTCCTGCGCCTTATCAGGCAGCTCATGCGCGGCGGCATAGGGCAGGAAATCGAGCGTCCGCCCGCCGGAGTGGAAGTCGAGCACCACATCGGCCAGCGGCACGAGGTGCCGGGTGACGAAATCGGCGATCTTCTCCGTCACCGTGCCGTCCGGGCGGCCGGGAAAACTGCGGTTGAGATTGCCGCGATCAATCGGCGAGGTGCGGGTGCCGGCGCAGAAGGCGGGGTAGTTCAGCGCCGGCACGAGGATGACACGGCCCTGCACCTCTTCCGGCCTCAAGGTCCGCGCCAGCTCGAACAGAGCGGCCGGGCCCTCATATTCGTCGCCGTGATTGGCGCCGGTGAGCAGGGCGGTCGGCCCCTCGCCATGGGCGATGACGCAGATCGGGATCATCACCGAGCCCCAGGCGCTGTCGTCGCGGCTATAGGGCAGGCGCAGATGGCCGTGCTGCACGCCTTTTGCGGCGAAATCGACCGTCGGTATGATCGGCGAGGGGCGCGGGGAAGCGGTCAGCATCGCCTCACCCCTTCACAAAGAGCTGGCGCGGTACGTTGGACAGGCATTCATGGCCGGTCTGCGTGATGGCGATGCTCTCGGTGATTTCCAGCCCCATATCCTCCAGCCACAGGCCGGTCATGAAGTGGAAGGTCATGCCGGGCTTCAGCTCGGTGCGGTCGCCGGGGCGCAGGCTCATGGTGCGCTCGCCCCAGTCCGGCGGGTAGCTCAGCCCGATCGGGTAGCCGGTGCGGTTGTCCTTGATGATCCCGTACTTCTTCAGCACCGCGAAGAAGGCGTTGGCGATGTCCTCGCACGTGTTGCCGGGCTTGGCGGCGGCAAGGCCCGCCTCCATGCCTTCCAGCGTCGCCTTCTCGGCGTCGAGAAAGGCCTGGGTCGGCGTGCCGAGGAAGACGGTGCGCGAGAGCGGGCAGTGATAGCGCTTATAGGCGCCGGCGATCTCGAAGAAGGTGCCCTCCCCCGCACGCATCGGCTTGTCGTCCCAGGTGAGGTGCGGGGCGGAGGCGTCCGCTCCCGACGGCAGCAGCGGCACGATGGCGGGGTAGTCGCCGCCGAACTCGGCGGTGCCGCGAATGCCGGCATCGTAGATCTCGGCGACGAGATCGCATTTGCGCATGCCGGGCTCGACCACCTCGACGATGCGCTTGTGCATCAATTCGACGATGCGGCCGGCCTTGCGCATATAGTCCAGCTCGGTCGGGCTCTTGACCGCGCGCTGCCAGTTCACCAGCCCGCCGGAATCGGTGAAGCGCGCGTTTGGCAGATGCTTCTGCAGCGAGGCGAAGGCGGCGGCGGTGAAGTAATAATTGTCCATCTCCACCGCGATGGAGCCCTTGTCCCAGCCGCGATCCGCGATGATCTGCGCCAGCAGGTCCATCGGGTGACGCTCGGTCGACTGCACGTAGTGGTCGGGGTAGCCGATGATGTTGTCGTGGCCGAGATAGGCGGTACGCTTCGCGCCGTTGGCGTCCTGCTTGCGGCCGTACCACACCGGTTCGCCGCTCGGGGCCACCAGCACGCATTGGTGGACATAGAACGACCAGCCATCATAGCCGGTGAGCCAGTGCATGTTGGAGGGGTCGGTGACGACCAGCAGGTCGATGCCGGCCTTGTCCATCGCCGCGCGGGTCTTGGCGAGGCGCTCGGCATATTCCTCGCGGGAGAAGTTGAGGGTGACGGTCACGCGATGTCTCCGGCTGCGGCCTTGGTGTCGATGGGGCGTCCCGCGCCGGCGTCGCGCGCACGGGCAAGAGCGAGATTGGCGATGGCGGTGTCCTGCACGCCGGTGCCGGTGAGGTCGGCCAGCGTGATCTCGTCCGGACGGGTGCGGCCCGGCGCGGTGCCGGCGATCACCTCGCCAAGCTCGGCGAAAGGCGCGGCGGCGGCGATGAGCCCGGCTGAAATGGCGTGATGCAGTTCGCCCAGCCGCCGTGTCTGGCTCAGCCGGTCGGCGATGTAGGTGACGCGGGCGAAGGCAGCGGGGTCGATCTCGTTCTTGTGCTCGCTGTCCGCGCCCATGGCGGTGACGTGCTGGCCCGGCTCCAGCCAGTCCGCGCTCAGGATCGGCCGCTCAGCCGGGGTGGTGGTGACGACGATGTCGGCGCCGCCCACGGTCGCGCGCGGATCGGCGCTGGCGATGACGGGAAAGCCGAGGCTTGCGGTGAGATCGCGGGCGGTGGCGTCCGCCTTGGCCGCATCACGGGCCCAGATCCGGGCTTCGCGAATGGGGCGAACGAGCGTGAGCGCTTCCAGCTGCAGCCTTGCCTGCATGCCGGCGCCGAGGATCGCCACCACCCCGGATTCCGGGCGGGAGAGATGCCGGGCGGCGACGGCGCCAGCGGCGGCGGTGCGCACATCGGTGAGATAGCCATTGTCGAGCAGCAGCGCCTCGACCAGCCCGGTCCGCGTGCTGAACAGGATCATCAGCCCGTTCAGGCTCGGCAGGCCGAGCAGGGGATTGTCGAAAAAGCCCGGGCTGACCTTGATGGCGAAACCGTCGAGGCCGGGGACATAGGCGGTCTTCACATCCACCTCGCCGCGATGCTCGGGAATGTCGAGCCGCAGGATCGGCGGCATGGCAACGGGCTTGGTCGCCAGCGCGGCGAAGGCCGCCTCGACGCAGTCGACGGCGTGGGCGTCGAGCCGGAGAAGCGGGCGAAGGTCTGCCTCGGTGAGGACGAGCATCTGGCTCATGCGGGCTCTCCGTTGAGGATGCGGCGATGCGCGGCCGGGTCGATGTTGCCCCCCGACAGGATGAGCCCGGTCGGCCCGTGCGGGCGGACCTTGCCGGCGAGCAGGGCGGCGATGCCGACCGCGCCGGCGCCCTCCACCGTCTCGCCCTCGGCCGTTGCGGCATGGCGGATGCCGGCGGCGATGTCCTCCTCTGTAACGAGGACGACCTCGTCCAGCAAAGCCCGGCAGAGCGGGAAGGTGTAGCGGTTGGCAAGCCCGATGCCGCCGCCGAGCGAATCCGCCAGCGTCGCCTCCTCCGTCACATCGACCGGCCTGCCGGCGTTGAGCGAGGCGGCCATGGCCGCGCCGCGTTCCATCGACACGCCGATGAGGCGGGCCTGCGGGCGCAGGGCCTTCACCGCCAGCGCGATGCCGGCGGCGAGCCCGCCGCCCGACAGCGGCACGAGCACAAGCGCGAGGTCCGGCAGGTCCTCGATCAGCTCAAGGCCGAGCGTGCCCTGGCCGGCGATCACCTCCGCGTGGTCGAAGGGCGGGATGTCGGTGAGGCCGCGCTCGGCCACCAGCCGCCGCACCTCGGCCTGCGCATCGTCCTGCGAGCGGCCGACGATCCGCACCTCGGCGCCGAGCGCGCGGACCGCCTCGACCTTGTTGACCGGCACCAGCGCCGACATGCACACGATGGCCGGCACCCCGGCCTCGCGGGCGGCATAGGCGACGGCGCGGCCATGATTGCCGGTGGAGGCGGTGACGAGCCCGCGCCGGCGTGCCGCCTCGTCCAGCGCCAGCACCGCGTTCATCGCTCCGCGCAGCTTGAAGGCGCCGACCGGCTGGCGGGTTTCCAGCTTCAGATGAACAGGGTGGCCGCAATGTTCCGTCAGCGTCGGCGAGGCGACCAGCGGCGTGCGCGTCACCCGGCCGTCGATGCGCCGCGCCGCCGCCTCGACGCGCGCGAACGCGACCGGAAGGCCGTCCGGGGCGGGGCGGATGGAAGCGGCGGCGGCGCGATGCGGCATGAGCTGATGTTCCCTCTCACTTGTAATGGTGAGAGGCATCAAAAATCATGTCAATTATTATATTGTAATGATCCAATGATGGCGCGGCAGCGCGCCCTCAGCCGATGGCGCCGATATCGAAGACCGGGGGAAGCTGCTCGAAGGTCTGCCGCACCGTGGTCAGCGCCTGTGTCAGCGCGGCGGGAGAGAAATGCCCGCCGAGGCAGATGCGGATGCCGCCGCCATGATTGCTGCCGGCGATGAACGGATCGGACGGCGTCACCGCCACCCGCCGCTCCGCCAGCGAGCGCACCAGCCCGTCCTCCGTCCAGTGCGGCGGCACCTTGAGCCAGGCGCAGAGCGAGAGCGGATGCGTCGAGGCGACATGGGCGCCGAGCACCGCCGCCACGAGCGCCTGCCGCGCCTGCGCCTCCTCGCGCTGCACCGCCAGCAGGCGCTGCGCGGTGCCGTCCGCGATCCAGCGCGTGGCGATCTCGGCCAGAAGATAAGCCCCGCTCCAGCTGGTGACGCGCAGGATGGAGGCGGCGCGGATCGAATATTGCGGCGGCACCACGAGATAGCCGACCCGCAGCCCCGTGAGCACGGTCTTGGTGAAGCTGGTGACGAAAAAGCCGAGATCCGGCACCATCTGGCTGATCGCGGGCAGCGGCGTGTCGATCAGCGGCTTGTAGACCTCGTCCTCGATCACGAACACGCCGTGGCGCTGGGCGATGGCGGCGATGGCCTCGCGCCGCCCGGGGCCGGCGACATGGCTGGTCGGGTTGTTCAGCGTCGGGATCAGCACCAGAGCGCGCGGGCTGCCGGCCTGGCACGCGGCCTCGAACGCTTCAGGGAGCACGCCCTCGGCGTCGGTCGGCAGCCCCTTCAGGCTGAAGCCCAGCACATTGGCGAGGCCGATCACGCCATGGTCGGTGAGATTTTCGGTCAGCACCACATCGCCCGCGCGCACGATGCAGCTCAGCGCCAGGAACAGGCCGTGCGCGGCGCCATTGGTGATGAGGATGCGTTCCGTGCCGGCGTCGACGCCGAGCGGCTTCAGCCAGGCCCGCGCCGCCTCGCGGTGCGGATCGAGGCCGGCGATCGGCCGGCAGGCGCTCATGAAGGCGCTGTTGTCCGCACTCGCCAGCGCCGCGAGAACGGTGCGCGACGCCTCCTCATGCGCCAGCGTATAGACGCCGCGGACGATGGACAGGTCCACCGCCTCGTCGGGGTTCCGGTCCAGCATCAGGCGGCCGGCGCGCTCGGTGACGCGGGCCTTGACGAAGGTGCCGCGGCCGATCTCGCCGGAGAGATAGCCAAGCCGCTCGGCCTCGCGGTAACTCAGGCTCACCGTCTGCACCGACAGGCCGAGGTCGCGGGCAAGGTCGCGATGCGTCGGCATCCGGTCCATCGGCTTCAGCACGCCGGAATCGATATCGGCGATGATGCGCTCCGTCAGCGCCGCGTGCTTGGTCTGGCCCTTGACCTTGGCGAGGCGGGGCTGCCACTCCACGCTCTTGCCCATCCCCGTAGCGGCAGGAGGGGCGGCCTCGGGGTGGACTTGACGAAGCATCGAATTGTCTCGTTCTTAAGGGAGGTTATTCATGACATTATGCACGCCCGGTCGCGAAAGATGAAGCTCGATGCCACCGATCACCGGATCCTCGCGGCACTGCGCCGCGACGGGCGCATCACCAAGCTCAGGCTGGCCGAGGAGGTGCATCTCTCCCCGGCGGCCTGCTGGGAGCGGCTGCGCCGGCTGGAGGTTGGCGGCGTCATCAAGGGCTATACCGCCATCATCGACCTCGGCGCCGGGGAACCGCGCACCACGGTGATTGTCGAGATCAGCCTTTCGAGCCACCAGCAGGCCGATTTCCGCCGCTTCGAGGAGGCGATCGCGCGCGAGCCCGCCATCGTCGCCTGCGACGCCACCGGCGGCGGCATCGACTACATGCTGCGGGTGACGGTGCCTGACATCGACAGCTACCAGCGCCTCATCGACCGCTTGCTCGAACAGCCGATCGGGATCGCGCGCTATTTCAGCTATGTGGTGACGAAGAGCGTGCCGTTGGGAAGAAGCGGCAATTGAACCCCGACTGGGCGCCCCCAGAGGGCGCGCAGGGGCGGACGCCCTCATGCAGCGCGGGCGAAGTTGCGCGCCACACGGCGGTGCTCCGGCCGCGCCATGTGGCGGGCGCGTCGGCGGGAACGACAGCCCGCGCGGCCAGCCCGGAGACAAACGCCAGCACGTCGCGCTCGATGGCGTCGATCGGCCCTTCATAGAGCGGCGCCCGCTCCGCGCCGGGCTGCCCGATCTCGACCGGCGACGGTTTGACCGACCCGCCCCTTGAGAGCTACCAAAATACCGGAACGCGCCCCCCCGCCAGACAGGGGGGCTGGCCGGCAAATCGGCGCGAAGGCAGGCAAGTGCAGCGCAGGGACTTGTGCGGGAAGCGGGCGTCGGCTATGGAGCCTTCGCTTCACGGCGCGGATGACCCCCGCGCCCTGCGTGTGGAGAGGTGCCGGAGTGGTCGATCGGGACGGTCTCGAAAACCGTTGTGCGTGCAAGCGTACCGTGGGTTCGAATCCCACCCTCTCCGCCAGCGCCACCATGGGCCTGTATGGCCTTTATATTTCAATAGCTTAGACCCAATTTCCGGTGGAGCGCAAACGTGATGCGCCCCCAGAACGCGCCCCCAATTTTCTTCGTCGGCACCCTTGCGCCGCCCCACCGTGGAGCACCTGCACACCGCAATGTCCAACGACGATTGACGTTGACGACAGGTGAGCAAAGGCACGTACTGGCTTTGGACGGCCTCCCTCGATTTGGCGACTCTCAGCTATGCGCATCTACCAGTGGGTGACGGCGGTGGCATTCGGGCTGCTAGTTTTTGGTGGCGCCCCCACCAACATAGAGGCCCACGGAGCCACAACCGACAAGAAAGTTAATCAGTCTACCGGTGCAAGCTCGTCTCGGGAACAAGAGTCGAGTTTTGCCGGCGCCCCGACGATCCAGGTCCTTTCCCAAGGGTCTCCGCCGAACGTACAAACTGGCCAGGACGACCGCGCGGGGAACTTTATATTTTGGGGCGACGGCTTAGCTCAGTGGGTAATGGCAGTAAGTTCAATACCGGCTGTATTACTGAGCTTTTGGGCTATAATTCTGCTACGTCGGACGCTAGACGCGACAAGAGACGCTGTAAGCGCGGCCATACGCGATCAGCGCCCATGGGTTGAACTTCAAGCCGAGAACGTCGCTTTGTCCCAGAAAGATGGGATAATATTTGTAAATGTCGACGTAATTGCGAGGAATATAGGACGATCTCCGGCCATTAAAGCAATGGTAGATGTGAAAATATTCACGTTCTATCAAGGCTTCAATGAGTACGTGGATTTTATCAATTTCTTCGATTCGGGAAAAAGGTGGCTAAAGGAGGGAATGCATGGATCGAACATTCTTCCGAATGGTGAAATAACTTATCGCATATCGTCTCATTCAGACCCCGATCTAAAGGTGAATGAGTTAGATCTTGGAAAGACATTTCGGGCCGTTTGCGCAACATATCAATATGGCGTCAATAACACGCCTGCCCAAACTGGGGTTATATTCGAGCTTAGACACAGGACTCGCCCTTTCGATTTCGTCCCGACAGGTAGATTTGCTGATCCTGTATTCGCAGACGCCACGGCGTCAATTTTCACAGGGCGGGCAACGTGATAGGCGCCCTCAAGCCGCCTCCCTCAGAATACGGAAGACGCTGGCCCGCCCGATGCCCAGCTTGGCGGCAATGGCGTCCCCGGTGAGCCCCTCCGCCTTGAGCAGGATCACCGCATCCGCTTGGCGCCGCGCCGTGGGGGCACGCCCCTTGTACTTGCCTTCCTCCTTGGCCTTGGCGATGCCCTCGCGCTGTCTCTCCAACATCAGGTCTCGCTCCCCCGTAAGCGCCGTCTTGGCCCCACCTATCGCGCGCTGGCGTGATCGTTGATGTTCTGAGCCCCGAGGGCTTGGACACATGACGATTTCAGAGCTTACGCTTAAATCCAGCGCTGCCGACCCGGTTCGGCGGTATGAGGTGTTCACGGGAGCGGGGCGCCGTCGGGATTGGTCGGCCGAAGATAAGGCGCGGCTCGTTGCGGAGAGTTTCGAGCCGGATGTGACGGTGAGCGCCGTGGCGCGCCGCCACGGTCTGACGCCGCAGCAACTGTTCACCTGGCGGCGCGAAGCACGCAAGGCGAGCGAGATGATCCCGGCCTTTGTGCCGGCGGTCGTCGCGCCGGAGCCGGCTCCGGCATCTGAACCGTCCGCCCCACCGTCACGACCGAAGCGGCGTGGCCGGCAACGCAGGGCGGCTGCCATCGAGGTCGATGTCGACGGCGTCAGGGTCACGATCGAGAACGGGGCCTCGCCAGCGACCATCGCGGCAGTGCTCAGCGCGTTGAAGGCCGGGTTGTGATCGGTCCGACCGGCACGGTCCGGGTCATGGTGGCCACGAAGCCCGTCGATTTCCGCAAGGGGGCCGAAGGCCTGGCCGCCCTGGTGCGCGAGACGATGGGTGCCGATCCCTTCACGGGCACGGTCTATGTATTCCGCGCCAAGCGTCCCGATCGGGTGAAGCTGGTGTTCTGGGACGGCACCGGCGTGGTGCTGGTCGCCAAGCGCCTGGAGGATGGCGAGTTCCGCTGGCCGAAGATCCAGGACGGCGCGCTGCGGCTGACGGCGGCCCAGCTGCAAGCCTTGTTCGAGGGTCTGGACTGGCGCCGGGTACATGAGCCGCAACGGACGACGACGCCGGTCGCGGCGAGCTGAAAACCCTCGCAAGCCACTGGCGAATATGATTGAATCGGGGTCATGGCTTCGCTCCGCTCCGAGCTTCCCCGTGATCCCGAGACGCTCCAGGCGATGCTGATCGCCCGGGACGCGGAGATCGAGCGGCTCCGTCAGATCATCAAGGAATTGCAGCGCCATCGCTTCGGCCGGCGCGCCGAGACGCTACCCGAGGACCAGCTTCTCCTCGCCCTGGAAGAGGCCGAGCAGGTGGAGGCCGCAGGTTTTGCGGCATCTGAGGAAAACGCGCCGGCGACGAAGGCAGAGCGGATCGCAAAGCGTCGGGCAAACCGCGGCGCGTTGCCCGCCCATCTACCGCGCATCGAGACGGTGGTCGATATCGAGAGCGATGTCTGCCCCTGCTGCTCCGGCCGGCTCCACCGCATCGGCGAGGACGTGGCCGAGCGGCTCGACATCGTGCCGGCGCAGTTCCGCGTGCTGGTGGTGCGTCGACCGAAATACGCCTGCCGGTCCTGCGAAGACGTGGTGGTGCAGGCACCCGCGCCGGCTCGGCTGATCGAGGGTGGTATCCCGACCGAGGCAACGGTCGCCCAGGTTCTGGTCTCAAAATACGCCGATCATCTGCCGCTGTACCGTCAGGCCCAGATCTATGCCCGTCAGGGTGTCACGCTTGATCGTGCGACGCTGGCCGACTGGGTCGGGCGCGCGGCCTTCCTGCTGCGCCCCGTGCACGAGCGGATGCTGGCGATGCTGAAGGCTTCGCCGAAGCTGTTCGCCGACGAGACGACAGTGCCGGTGCTCGATCCCGGGCGAGGTCGGACTAAGACGGGGCAACTCTTCGCCTATGCCCGCGATGACCGGCCCTGGGGCGGCGCGGATCCGCCCGCCGTCGCCTATGTCTACGCCCCCGACCGCAAGGGGGAGCGACCGATCGCCCATCTCGATGGGTTCGCCGGCATCCTGCAGGTCGATGGCGAAGCCTGTCCTTGGGCTTGCCAAAGGCAAGACCCGAGGGGCGGCTACAAGACGCTGGCCGGGCGCAACGCGGTTAGCCTGGCGTTCTGCTGGGCGCATGTTCGGCGGCGCTTCTACGAGCTCGCCCAGACCGGCCCCGCGCCGATCGCCAGCGAAGCCCTGCTACGCATCGCCGACCTCTATCGCGTCGAGTCCGATATCCGTGGCCGCACCCCGGAGGAGCGCCGGGACGCGCGGCAGCAAAGGAGCAAACCGATCATCGATGCCCTGGAACCATGGCTACGGCAAAAGCTCGCCTTGATCAGCCAGAAGACCAAGCTCGCCGAGGCGCTACGC
The DNA here is from genome assembly GCA_000378025.1 of Xanthobacteraceae bacterium 501b. Lineage (GTDB taxonomy): Bacteria > Pseudomonadota > Alphaproteobacteria > Rhizobiales > Xanthobacteraceae > Ancylobacter. The sequence goes on along the minus strand of KB899087.1, from coordinate 4,089,093 downwards.
GCTCTCGCGCTGGGCGGGGCTTGGCCTCTTCCTCGATGATGGGCGCATCGAGCTCGACAACAACATCGTCGAGCGATCCATCCGCCCCCTGGCCCTGACCCGGAAGAACGCCCTGTTCGCCGGCTCCGACGGCGGTGCCGAGCACTGGGCCGTCATCGCCTCGCTCGTCGAGACAGCCAAGCTGAACGGCATCGATCCCCAGGCCTACCTCACGGACATCATCACCCGCATCGTCGAGGGCCACCCCAACAGCCGCATCGATGAGCTCATGCCATGGGCCTATCCCGCCAAGCCCACCCTCAGTGACGTGGCCTGACGCGACGCTTACGAAGTGGGGGGCAACGTCAGGGTTATGGCTGAGGTGTCGGCTGGGTATTCAGACGCACAAAACCCCGCCTGCGATGTCTCGCGGGCGGGGTTTTGTTTAGGGTGTGAAGAAGCGTTTTTGCTGTGCTTTGCAGGCCTGGCAGCGACCTACTCTCCCAGGTCTTGAGACATAGTACCATCGGCGCTGAGGAGTTTAACGGCCGAGTTCGGGATGGGATCGGGTTGGGGCTCCTCGCAATGGCCACCAGGCCGGCGAAGCACAGCATTTTGCGAAGCAAGGATCCTTTTGGGATCGGGTCTGGTCGACCCTGGTCTTTGGATTGCTTTGATCCTTGATGGATGACCATCGAGGATGAGAACGATCAAGCCAATCGAACGATTAGTACCGGTAAGCTCAATATGTTGCCATACTTACACACCCGGCCTATCAACGTGGTCGTCTTCCACGGTTCTCAAGGGAATACTCGTTTTGAGGTGGGTTTCCCGCTTAGATGCTTTCAGCGGTTATCCCGACCGTACATAGCTACGCTGCACTGCGGCTGGCGCCACAACAGCTCCACCAGAGGTACGTTCATCCCGGTCCTCTCGTACTAGGGACAAATCCTCTCAATATTCCTACACCCACGGCAGATAGGGACCGAACTGTCTCACGACGTTCTGAACCCAGCTCACGTACCACTTTAATCGGCGAACAGCCGAACCCTTGGGACCTGCTCCAGCCCCAGGATGTGATGAGCCGACATCGAGGTGCCAAACGATGCCGTCGATATGGACTCTTGGGCATCATCAGCCTGTTATCCCCGGCGTACCTTTTATTCGTTGAGCGATGGCCCGTCCACGTGGGACCACCGGATCACTATGGCCGACTTTCGTCTCTGCTCGACTTGTCAGTCTCACAGTCAGGCGGGCTTATGCCATTGCACTCGACGACCGATTTCCGACCGGTCTGAGCCCACCATCGCGCGCCTCCGTTACTCTTTGGGAGGCGACCGCCCCAGTCAAACTGCCCACCATGCAATGTCCCGGATCCGGATAACGGACCGCGGTTAGACATCCATATCTATAAGGGTGGTATTTCAAGGATGGCTCCACGAGAGCTGGCGCCCTCGCTTCAAAGCCTACCACCTATCCTACACATACCGACACGAATGCCAGTGCAAAGTTGCAGTAAAGGTGCACGGGGTCTTTCCGTCTGACCGCAGGAACCCCGCATCTTCACGGGGAATTCAATTTCACTGAGTCTATGCTGGAGACAGCGGGGAAGTC
>KB899087.1:3600000-4082500 GCA_000378025.1 Xanthobacteraceae bacterium 501b | reverse complement strand
CACGCTATGGCCGAGAGTGGGCGCGGGCGTGAAAACCACGCTCCGGGAGAGAAGCTAATGTTTACGAGACGACAAATGCTCAAGGCGGCGGGCGCCACAGCCGTGGGGCTTGGCATGGGCGGCGTTGGCGCGGGCCCCCTGGCCGCGCTCGCCGACACCGTCACGCTTCCCTTTGCCAATGGCGAGAGACCGCTCGTCACCTATCCCGGCAAGCGGCCGATGATTGGCCTCACCGCGCGCCCGCCGCAGCTGGAGACGCCGTTCTCGGTGTTCAATGAAGGTGTCATCACGCCGAACGATGCGTTCTTTGTTCGCTACCACCTCGCTGATATCCCGCTGAACATCGACCCAGAGGCCTTTCGCCTGGAGGTCACCGGCAATGTCGCGACGCCGCTCTCGCTGTCGCTGCGGGACCTGAAGGACAATTTCCCCGCTAGTGAGATCGTCGCGGTCAACCAGTGCTCCGGCAACAGCCGGGGCTTCGTCGAGCCGCGTGTCGCCGGCGGCCAGCTCGGCAATGGCGCCATGGGCAATGCGCGCTGGCGCGGCGTGCCGCTCAAGGCCGTTCTGGAAAAGGCCGGCCTGGCGCCCAATTCACGCCAGGTATCGTTTTCCGGCCTCGATGGCCCGGTCATCCCCGAGACCCCGTCCTTCGCGAAGGCGCTCGATGTCGGGCACGCGATGGATGGTGAGGTGATGCTCGCCTATTCGATGAACGGCACCGACCTGCCCTGGCTCAACGGTTTCCCGCTGCGCCTGGTCGTGCCGGGTTATTTCGGCACCTACTGGGTCAAGCATCTCAGCCGGATCACCGTCCTCGACAAGGAGTTCGACGGATTCTGGATGACATCGGCCTATCGCATTCCCGACAATGCCTGCGCCTGCACCGAGCCTGGGCAGGCCGCGGCGAAGACGGTCCCCATCAACCTTCTCCCTGTTCGCTCCTTCATCACAAATCTTGAGAGCGACGCGAAGGTGCCGGCAGGCGAGGTCGCGCTGCGTGGCATCGCCTTCGATGGCGGCTTCGGCATCACCGGCGTGGCTGTCTCGACGGACGGCGGACAAAGCTGGAGCAACGCCACGCTCGGCCAGGACCTCGGCAGGTTCTCCTTCCGCGAATGGACGGCGACTGTGCCGCTCTCCAAGGGCGAGCACGTGCTGATGTGCCGAGCGACCAATGGGCGGGGCGAAACCCAGCCCATGCAGGCGCGCTGGAATCCAGCCGGTTACATGCGCAACGTCGTCGAAGCCACGTCCGTCGTCGCCGTCTAGAGGTGGGCATCATGATCAAAACCAGCACGAGCCGCCTTCGCCTGCTCGCCGGACTATCTCTCGCACTCGCTCTGACCGGAGCCGCCGGCGCGACGCCGCTCAGCTACGAGCTTCCCGATGAGACGGCCGAACTGCGCCCCGGTCCCCAGCCCGGCTTCGAAGCCGCCCAGGACAATTGCATGGTCTGCCACTCGGTGGACTACATCAACACGCAGCCCCCCGGCAAAGGCGCAGCCTTCTGGCAAAGCGAGGTGCAGAAGATGGTTCATGTCTACCACGCCCCCGTGAGCGAGGAGGACGCGAAGGCGATCGCCGACTATCTCGCCAAGACTTACTGACCCCGCTCATATCGATTTTCGTTCGGCGAAGTGGCGCGTGATGCCGGGGTGTGCCCGGCTTCCGCGCCGCGAGCGAGGTTGGCGAGGATCGCTGCCAAGCGCTCGGACTGGAGCAGGCGTAGTAACGGCAGCGTCCCCTCTTGCCGGTGCGCCTGCAGGAACCGACGTGCGCCACCTCCAGCAGATGGACTACGGGGAGGCGCACGACTATCTGGTTACCGACGACTAGGGAGGCTTCTTCGATGTCCGCTCAGGCATGGTGCGCCAGCAGCTGGCAGCTGTCGCCGGCTTAAGGTTGCGGCGGTACGACAAACGCAGCGCGAACACATCGGCGACGCCCCGGGGCCGGCCGGCGAAGAAGAGCCAACCGCCACGCCCGCGACCGCTATCTGACGAGCCCGGCAGCCTTCTGCTCGGCGTTGCAGGGCGTCTCCATGGCTATGGCTGGAGAACAAACGCGTGCGGTGACATTCCTCGTCCGCCGTCGGTTAAGCCGGGGCCTGGAGGTTATGCGGCTCTGCCTTTCTGGCCCACGACAGCCACGAAGGCGGCGAAGGTTGCGCACACGGCGGCCGCGAAGAAGGCAAGGCCGTTTGCCGACCATTGCATGGCCAGGCCTGCCGCGATCGGGCCAAGGAACGCCCCGAGCCCCCACATCAGGCCCATCGCGGCGTAAATGCCGATGAGCTCCGATCCGTGAAACCGGCTTCCAACCACGGCAAGCATCAGCGTGTAGATTCCGACAAAGGCTCCCCCCCAAAGGAAGAGCAATGTGTAGGTGAGCCAAGGGTGGCCAAGAGCGAAGGGCCAGATCAGGGCGCCGAGCGCCGCGGCGACCGCGAGGGCGACCACCAGCTTGACCCGGTCCATCTTGTCGCCGAGCCAGCCGATGGGAAGCTGCAACACGATGGCTCCAACCATCATCACCGTCATCAGCTGCGTCGCTTCCGTCTCCGGCCAGCCGAGCTGCATGGCGTAGATGGCGAGGAATGAGAGTCCCGAGGTCTCCAGCGCCGCATTGAGCATCGTGGCTGCGATGGCCACCGGCGCCAGGCGAAGAAACCTTAGCGGGTTGCCGGTGGGGGCCTCACCGGAATCCGGCGCTTCAATTTTGGGCGAGGCGACCAGGAAAACCGCGACGAGGGCGACGCCGGCGCCTGCGAGATAGGGCAGATAACCCGTCGTCCCGACCAGCGACAGGATAAAGGGCCCAGCGGCGAAGCCGATGGAGAGCGCGGCCGTATAAGCCGCCATGACGCGGGCGCGTGTTTCTTCCCGGCTCAGGCTGTTGGTCCACGTTTCCGAAAGAACGAAAAGGACCTCTGAAGCCATACCGAGAAGCAGCCGCAGCAGAAACCACAGCGCGATGAAAGGCAGCACGGGAAAGGCGGCCAGCACGACGCCCGCCGTAACGAGCGCCAGCAGCACAAGCCGGCGCATGCCAAAGAACGGGACGATGCGCGGCAGCAGCAACGCCACGATGATGACGCCGGCCGCATGCATGGCGGCGTTGGCGCCGATGACTGCCTCGCCCCACCCCTGATCGGCGAGACCGAAGGCGATGAGACCGGCGCTGAGGCTGTAGGTCAGACCGAACATGCTGGCCGTCGCGATGACCGCCGCTTGCGAGAGCAAGGTGGAGCGGCCGGACGTCGGGACAGTCACGGGGTCGACCCCTGCCGGTTAGCCGGGCCAGCCAAGCCAAGGCGCCGGGCGAAGCGCGCGAGGCTGTCGAACCGGGAAACCTCGCGCCGCTCCACGATCCGCGCCAAGGTGCGTGCGTAGTCCAGCACCAGGCCGGGGGTCCAGGTGCCGACATTGGCGCGGGCCCTTATAAGCGCGCCGACCCAGATCTCCGGGTTGGTCAGCAATGTAAGCAGTTGCAGCCACGGCCTGCGCGTCGCCAGCGTGCCTTCCAACGCCGCGTCGAGCGCCTGCGCCACCACTACCGAACAGTTGCGGTTGGTGAGGTTGTAGGTGTCGTCCTGCTGATAGCGGGCCCAGAACGCCTCCAGCTGCCGGGGACTGTAGTTGTGGAACTCGACCCGTCCATCGGCCTCGCACCATCCTGCCGCCTCCTCGGCATAGGAGGGCTGGAAATGACCCGGCACGTCGTTCTCCGCCGTGCTGCGCAGGGCGCCGACAAAATCCTCGCCCGAGCGGTCCATTTCGACGGCCGGGTAGTGGCTGATATAGAGCGAGGGTGGCATCTCCAGCGAGGAATGGCCGGTGGAGATCATACCGTCCGCGTTGACGGCCGCGATATAGCGGTCGAGCAGGAGACGGCGGTGCGGCACGTCCGCAGAGCCGGCGGGAGTCCAGACATGGACAATCATCGGAAAGGCCACTGTCGCCGTGGCGGCCTCGGCGTGGTCCGGCGAGCGGGCATACCAGCCACGTGTGGCGAACATTGGCAGATGGAGGATCGTCGAATCCTCATCCAGCTTCCGAAACAGCAGACCGAGCCGCATCAGCAGCCAGCCCCTGAAGGCGAAGATCAAGCCGACGCACAGCGCGACGCTCCGCTCCAGCGGCAATGGCCATCCGGCCAGGAAGACAAGCGCGAAGGCGAGTTGCACCGAGCCATAGGTCACGCGCCACCGTAGATCGGGCAGCCGCAAGAGCAGCCCCACCCCGATGCGCCCGAGGCCGTCCGCGATGAATACGACGCAGAACAGGGCCGCAAGCACGTCTTCCGCATGGGCCGGCCAATGGATGGCAAACGCACCGGCGGCGATGAGGCAGACCGCCCTGGCGAGCGCCACGGCGCCCCGCACGCTGCGTATCTGGCTGAAAAACTGCAGAAGGTTGCCGGCCCCCATCAGCAGGAAAACGACGCCGATGGCCCGTCCGGTGAGGACAACGAGGCCAGCCGGGGCGTGGAAGGCCAGATAGAAGGCGCCGGCCATGAGCACAGCACCGATGACGCACAATACATACCACTGCGCCCGGAACGCACGCGTGCCGATCAGCAGGAAGGACAGTTTGAACATGGCCTGGATGCCGTCTCTTCTGGGGGCTTCTGTTCGCTCACGCGGTGCACTTTCTTAGCCCTGCGGCGGGTTCGGCGGAAGGCGAGATCGTGCGTTCCAGCGAACGGGACGCGCTTGCGGGCACCGCCCGGCCGGCAGGTGGCCGGCGCCCGCTGGATGGCGAAGCGGGAGCGATGTAAGGAAGTCTCCCTCGTGTTCGTTCACCGGGAGATCGCATCCGTGTCGTTCAGGTCGACTTTCGCAGCGCATCGCAGTCTCGTGGCTGCCACCTTGTTGTCTCTCGGCGTCGTGGGACTGGCGCAACCGGCGCGCGCGGAAACTTGGGAGACCTGTGTCGAGGCCATCGCCAAGGCGCAGCGCGAGCTGAAGCCGTCGTCGACAGAAGGGCCAGCCCAGCCCAAGACGCAGGACCAGAGTATCGCCGCGCAGGATTCCCATCAGCCCACGCCCTCGTCTCTGGCGGCGGCCGGCCTGAAGGAGCCTGAAACCGGGGCCGCCGGCGCCTTGAACGAGGCGTTGAACCTGCAGGCAGCGGGCGACGAGGCCGGCTGTATGAAGGCCGTCGCTAGGGCGCGCTCCCTCGCGGGCCTGAAATAGGGTGCTGGCGGGGTGAGCTTCAAAAGGCCACGCTGACACTGCCGCCGAACGCCTCATCGCCGCCGCCCTGATACCAGGTGTCCTGATAGAACAGCGATGTGCGCAGGGACGGGGTCAGGTTCAGGTGCAGCGTGGCGCTGATTGTGTTCTGCACGACATAGTTGCCGGCAATGTAATTGCGGTTTTCCGGGAGATAGGTGACCACCGCATAGATCGGCTCGAAGGGATGGAAGACGGCGGTCAGCGACCAGCCGCTCACCGCCTGCGGCTGGTAATACTGGGTTTTCGTGACCTCGGTGGCATTGTCGAACGCGCCGAAGGCATAAGCGATCTGCAGCTGCGGCAGCCACGCCGCAGGCCGGAGGCTCACGCGCGGCTGCAGCTGGTAGAACGTGCCGAGCTCGTATTTCTCCACCGTGATATTGGCGCCGAGCGCGATGCGCTTCTCCCCGGCGATGGTGATCGGCAGCGTATATTGCGGCGAGATATAGGTCGCCCACTGATAGGTGTAGGCCGTGTGGACGCCGAAGCCTGCCATCACGTTCACGCTGACATTCTCGGTGGGCTGATAGCCGAACCCGCCGACGAAGTTCCACAGCTCGATCTTGGCCTGCTGCTGGTACAGCTGCTGGCCGAGCAGGGTCCACTCGTCGGTCATCTTGTAGGCAAGCTGGGCGCTCTCGGTGTAGAGGTCTTCCTGCGGAGGGCCGCTGGTCCAGGCCTGTACGTTTCCCGACAGGGTGAAGGGCAGGGACCCGCCCTGCCGACTGAGGTTCACCTGCTCGCTGATCGCCTGCAGGTAGCGCGAATTGCCGAAGAAGTTCGTCATGGGCTGCGAGGCCTGCGCGGCCTCCGAAGAAGCGCTCCCCACCTCAGTGCCGCAGCTGCCGCATTCCTGCGCGACCGCCTCGAAGCCGGCGACCAGCCACACGCAGGCCGCCAGCGCGCCAGCCGGAGGCCCTTGCCAGCCTCGCTTTTGCCTTCGCTTCCCCACTCGATGCGGCATGGCGCGGAGGCTAACGCTCACTCTTCGACGGGAAGTACCATTTGCCGTCCTTGATCGGCAGGAACGATCCATCGTCGATACCGACCTCGGCGGCGATGAGGTCGTTGGCGACCTTGTTCAACGCCAGCAGAAGCTCGCCATTCTTGACGGTGTCCATGGCGAGGTTGTTCATCTCGCCGGGGTCTTCCTGCAGATCATAGAGTTCCAGGTCGTTCCTGGCGACGAGGTCCTCCAGCGTGGTCGGTGTATTAAAGTCGGTCTGCCCGAAATAGCGCGAGAAGCGGTAGCGTCCGTCGAAGATCGAACGGATGCCGACCCGCTCGGCGAAGTCCGGGTCGTTTTTGAGATAAGTCTGGATCTTCTGGCTGTTCGCGATGTCGCCGGAGAACGTCATCTTCACGAAGTGCTCGGCCCAGGTCACGTCCTGATAGGAGAGCATGTTGTAGTTGAACAGCGAGGCTGGTCGAATCGCATCGACCTTTGCCACTGTAGGCGCCTTCAGCAGGCCTGAAAAGTCGTGCCCCTTGAGCCCGTCGGCAGCCTTGGCCTGCGCCGTCGGGTCGGCGCCGGTGAGGGCGATCAGCGTGGGGGCGAGGTCCAGTTGCGAGGTGATGGCCTCGCAGGTCACGCCGCCGGGATAGGCGGGGTGGTAGACGATGAGCGGCACATGGTTCTGCTCCTTGTAGGTGCAGTTGCCCTTGCCGCGCATCTGGTGATGGCCGGCGAGCTCACCATGATCGGCATTGAACACCACGATGGTGTTGTTGTGCATGTTGTTGTCCTCAAGCGCCTTGAGGACATGCATGACCTGCCGGTCGCAGTCACGGATGCAATTGTAGTAGTAGTTACGCAGAACATGCCAGCGACGGTCCTCATCGGGCCACGCGCCAACCATCATGTCCTGGATCTGCTGGTAGATGGCGTGCGCCTTCGGACGTCCCGGCGCATCGAGAGGCTGGCTGCGGTTGAACGGCAGCGGCAGGTCGTCCCAGCGTTCCTGGTAAAGCTTGTCCTCAGGCGTTGGGAAGATGTCGATGGCAGCGCTCTTGCCCTGCACAACCTGACCGGGAAGGTCGGAATTGATGTACATCACGTCGTGAGGATTGACGAAGTTCACGGCGAGAAACCAGGGCTGGCCCTTGGCGCGCAGTTCCTCACCCTCGCGCCGCATCCAGCTCGCGACGCGGTCGGCAGTGAAGCCGTCGAACGTATAGCCGCCCAGCCCGCTGTCGATAAGGTCACCCACGCCGAAGAAACCGTCGAAGCCGTAGCTCTGGATGATTTCGCGGTAGTCCGCCATCGGTGCGTCGACCGCGACCTTGGTCTGGTCGAGATTGGCACTCATGTGCCACTTGCCCTGATAGCTTGCGTAATAGCCGAGCTCACTCATGCGGTGGCCGATCGTCTTGATCGACGTCGAGAGGTCGGGTTGCCAGAGATAGTTCAGATTGTCGAAGACGCCGGAATGCTGGATATGCTGGCCGGTATAGATCACGGAGCGCGCCGGCGAACAGACGCATGACGCCGCCTGGTGGTTGGCAAAGGTGACGCCCTTTTGCTTCAGCATCTCGCGCGCCGGCACGGGAAACGGCCATTGCGGGAAGAAGTGCTCCTGGTCGACGAGAATGAACAGGATGTTGTAGCCGCCCGGCGGCGAATCCGGCGCGACGATAGGCTGTGCCGGTGCGGTCGCGGCCTCGGCTGCGGCGGGCGCGATGCCCGGCAGCAGATTGGCACCGAGGATTGTCGCCGTCCCCTTTCCGAGTAGGTCGCGGCGGGAGATGCGGCCGGGTGTATCTTCTTGGGACATCGACTGGGCCTCAGCGGAAGGAGGGCAAACGGCAGGCGCAGACACGCTTACCAGGCAGCAAGAGCATCACCAAAGCAAGAAGACGTTTCATGCGAGGGCCTTTCAGATGACCTCTCCGGCACAGCCGGGTGACTTTTGATGGAAGAGCGAGAGGCGGGCACGTTGTGCCCGCCTGAGCTGTTTCAGCAGGAAGAGGGCTCAGGCCTCACGCCTTGTGCCGGATGGTGCCGTTCATCATGCCGAGCTCGACCTTGGTCTTGTGGATCTCGTGCGGTTCGATCGCGAGAATGTTCTGGTCGAGCACGATAAGGTCCGCGCGCTTCCCCACTTCGATCGATCCGACCGCATCATCCATGCGCAGTTGGTAGGCGGCGCCCATCGTGTTGGCGTGGATCGCCTCCTCCACTGTCAGCCGCTCGTCCGCCGGGCTCAGCACCGGCGCATCCTTCAGCCCGATGAGTTGGCGGGTGACGCCAACCTGGATCGACTTCAACGGCTCATAGGTCGAGAAATAGCCTGCCGCCGGCCAGTCGGTGCCGAAGGAGACGCGCCCGCCTGCCTTTAGGATGCTGCGGGTGCGGTACATCTTGCTGGCGCGCGGCTGGCCATAGCGCGCCACCATGTTCTCCAGCGTGTCGGGATCAGCCGAGGACCAGTTGGCCGAAAACTCGGCGATGACGCCGAGCTTGGGGAAGCGCGGCATGTCGCTATCCTCGACATAGACCAGATGCGCGATGGTGTGGCGCCGGTTCCGCGCCGGATTGGCGGCGACGGCCTTCTCGATCGAATCGAGCACCACCCGCGTCGTGCGCTCGCCGCAGGCATGAACATGCACATCAAAGCCGGCTGCATCCACCATGGCGATGAGCTGGTGCCACTGTTCCTCGGTGAAGGGCGAGCCGCCGGTGGAGTCCGGCTTGTCGGCATAGGGCTCGATCAGCCAGGCTGTGTAACCGGCCTGCGAGCCGTCGCCGATGATCTTCACCGTGTCGACCTTGACCAGTTCGCTGCCGATCCGCCGGCGGATGTCAGTCAGCGTCTCCACGGCCTTGTCGATGGGCGGTGACTTCACCGTATACCCTGCGGATACACGGAACGGCAGCACGCCGCGCTTCTCGGCATCCACATAGAGCGCGAACATGGCGGCCTGGTCGCTGCCGATGGGGGGCACGCCGGCGTCGAAGACAGTGGTGATGCCCGCCGCAGCGGCCTTCGGCAGCCAGCCTTCCAGCAGCGTGCCCATTGAATCGCCGGTAATTGGCTCCACCGCGTTCACGAGGCCGAGCACGGCGTTCACCTCCAGCACATAGCCGGTCGGGTCGCCCTTCTGGTCGCGGGCGTAATAGCTGAAACGCGGAATGGGATCAGGCGTGTCGCGGGTGACGCCGGCCATCTCAAGCGCCTTGGAATTGACCCACAGGCTGTGCCCGTCAATAGCGAAGAAGAAGGCGGGCCGGTCCGGCAGGATGGCGTCGAGCTCGGCGCGGTTCGGCCCTTCGGGTGGGAACATGTCGACACGCCAGCCGAAGCCACGGATCGGACCCGTGGGGTGCTCCTTGGCGTAGGCCTTGATGGCCGCCAGCACCTCATCGAGATTGGCGAGCTGAAGATCAAGGCCGGAGGTGAGAAAGGCGCCGAGGAAGGGGTGGGTGTGGCCTTCGACGAAGCCGGGCATCAGCAGCCGGCCCTTGAGGTCGATCACCTGCGTCTTTGGGCCAGCCATTGCCATCGCCCCATCCGCATCACCAACATGCACGATGGTATTGCCACGAACGGCGACCGCATCGGCCCAAGGCGCAGCTCCCGCGACCGTGTAGACCGGGCCGTTGTGGAACACGAAATCCGCAGGCCCGTCGGTTGCCGCCTTAGGCTCCTCAGCGCGCGCATCGGTGGCCAAAAAGACCGGCGCCAGAGCCGTCGCCGCCGTGATTGCCGCGCCTCCGCGCAACACAGCACGCCGGCTCATTGCCCGACCTCGACCAAAACCCTCGAAATACGGTGCCCAGTCACATGCAGTGCACATTTTCACCCCTCCCGACGCGCATGGACCGCACGTACGAAACCACCCCGGCCATCGCCGGAGACCGATATTATCGCCCTAAAAGGGGCGCGCCCCTCGTTAGGCCATATCCAGTCGCACGCAACCCCCTGGACTGTGGAAAGCCTAGCATCGCTCAAATTCTGCACTATATCTCAATTTGAGAAAAAAATTCTCAGATATAGGTGTTCGCTATTCTTTCATCATAGCTCCCTAATCAACAAGCAAACCTATTATCACTGATAGGCGGCCGCAATAGGATTTGACCGACCGCCTAGGTATCCGGTTCCGCGCTTTGACTGTTGCAAACACACTTGTCAGCTTGCGCGACCAAGGCTCATGAGGTCGGCTCCGGATCAAGAGGGCGACGCCAATGCCGGCTCAATGCTCAACCGGCGCGCCTCGCGGCTCACCCGATGCCGCAACGGCGCGGTTGGGCATGGCGCGGACATTGGCCCATGCACCGCGCCCGACCCTCTCTTCGCGCAAGGCGTCACTGTCATGAGCCCTGTTGGCGAGGCGGATGTTTCCCCGCTCGACCGTTTTCATCATGTCGGAGGCCGGCCCCCGTCGTGAGCCTGGCTTTCGTTCAGCTTCAGACAGCGCCTTACCAGCACTCTCGGACGGAATTTAGCCGGCTCATGGCGCTTCCGCGACGGCGGCCGGCTCTGCCGGCGCCGCCGGCTTGGCGCCCTTGTCGGTCCATTCCGGTGGCAGGCCAAGCTGGCTGCCGACCACGCCGGCGAGGCCGGGGTATCGGCCATAGCGCTCGCAGGCGTCGTATTTGGGTGGCAGGCCCATCGCTGAGTTGATTTTCTGCGCCGAGGGCAGATCGATCCCCGAAGCGCCGAACGGGCTCTCGCCCTTGACCAGAAGAGCGCCGAAATCCTCGCCGAACGCATCCGCGAGCTCATAGGCGTCGCTCGCTTTTGAGGCCCGGGGCGAGCTGAAGAAGGCGTTCGCCCCCCGGGCCCACAGCATGGATGCCTGTTGCCGACCGGACGGGTCAGTGGCCGCCGCCTCCATCGACAGATTGCCCATGCCGATGGGAATGCGCGGCGTCGGCACCGGGACGCCGAGGTCGACGAAATTCATGCCGAACGAGGTGGCCGCCGAAATACCGGCCGCGACCTCGTCGGTTTCGGTCGCCTGGGTGACATGGGCCTGCACGGTGAGATCGGCCGCCTCGTCCGGCGGGACCACCTTGAAGCGATCGCTCAGGCTGACGCAAAGCCCGCGGTTGACGCTGTTGGCAACCAACGTCCTCTGCTCGCTGGTCAGCTTCGGGGCGATCTGGGAGGGAAAGCTCGTCGGCACGATCCGGACCGTCCTCGCGGCGAGAACCTGCTCCTTGTTCACCGCGAGGCGCGATTTCGTGAGAACGCCATCGGAGGGCACCATGGCGTCATAGGTCGAAAGCCCGACGCCCTGCACCAGTGGCGCGGGGGCGCAGCCGCCCATGGTGCCGGCAATGGCGAGCAGACCGACACAGCCGGTGCTAAGAAGCGATCGTATCGCGGCGTGCGGGCGGGCCCGGCGCATCAATTCCGCGCGCGCCGCGACCACGCCACGCCGAGATGCGAAAGAGCGTTCCGAGATTATGGAGGCTCTTCCAACAAGCTCTATTATACCGGAGTATTCTTCTTCCATACCAGAATGGCCGCGCATTTAACGCCCTCGATATCGAACCGTGCCGATGCGTACTGCACATAAGTACTAATAGAGGACGTTGTGGGGTAAAATCGGCCATTGGATGTCTGAATGCGTCCATGCGTCTTAATTCGCTGAAAAGGATGTCACGACGCTCTTTGCACCCGCTCGCGGCTGTCCTGCTCATGCTGGGTGTCGGCTGCATGGGTTGGCTGCTGCGCAAGCTCCGGCTTCGACATGGCGCCGATCATCCTCGGCTTCGTGCTCAGCAACGTGATGGAGGTGAACCTGCGTAACGGGCTGGCCATCAGCGGCGGCGAGCTAGGCACTCTGTTCCAGAGCCACATCTCGATCCTTCCGTGAGTGCTCGCGACCATTTTCGCGGTCGGTCCCTGGGCGCTGCAGCGCTGGTCGCGCCATCGCGCTGCGCGCTTATGAGGGGAGCGTAGCGCTGCAAGCGCAGCGGCATTGCGCCATCATGGCGCCCTGATGGCCGGACCCTGCGCGAAAGCGCAGGGCAGGGCTGCGCTTGCCAGCGAGGCCCTGCAAGAGCTAACTCATCCCGGCGAACAGCAGGCGGCCCGCCCCCCCGGCCTCTCTTTCGCGAACAGCACGGGAAGCTCATATATGATCAGCCACGGTCGCACCGCCGATGCCGGCACGATGGACGAGCACGCTCGGCAGCGGGCGGGGCGGCTCAGCCGCCGGTCGTTTCTGGCCGGCTCGGCGATCAGCCTTGGAGCGCTCGGGCTGGGCGGCTGCGCCAATCCCGACGGGATGAGCCTCGCCGAGGCGGCGAAGGTCTATGGCCCTGTTCCGGAGGAGAAATTCCCGATCCCGGCCGTCGATGTCAGCAAGGTCAATCCGAAATATTTCCGCCGCACCATCCGCTACGAGACGGAGGAGGCGCCGGGAACCCTTATCGTCGACCCCAAGAATTACTACGTCTACCGCGTCGAGGAAGACGGCATGGCGACCCGCTACGGGGCCAATGTCGGTCGCCAGGGGTTCCTGTGGAGCGGCGACGCTTATGTCGGGCGCAAGAGCGAATGGGCGACCTGGACGCCGCCCAGGGAAATGATCAAGCGCCAGCCCGAAGTGGCAAAATATGCCCGAGGCATGCCGGGCGGCCTCGACAATCCGCTCGGCGCGCGCACGCTGCATCTCTATCAGAACGGCGTCTACACGCTGTACACGATCTACGCGACCAGCGATCCCGAATCGATCGGCTCCGGTGTGACCAGCGGCTGCGTCGGCCTGCTGAGCCAGGACATGATCCAGCTTTACGACAACACCCCGGTCAAGACCAAGGTCGTGGTCCTGCCGGCCTGAACGTTCCCGGCGGGTCGGCTGTTCATCCTTGTCCCGGGCGGTGCAGCGCCAACGGTCCCTCGCCAGGTGTTTGCGCTGATTCCTGGGCGAGCCATATGAGTTCTTCCACCGTCGCGCCGCGCGGGCTGTATTCGCAGCCGATTCGGTCGTCATATCCCACTTCTGCGGGCGCGCGCCGAACCTCGTGAAAATCAATCCCGGCGCTCCCGGGCTCGCGGCCTCCCGCATGGTCGGCGATGGGGACATGGCCCGATGGCGCTGGCCTTGGCGCCGGCCTGGCCGCGGATCTGCGCCAGCGGGTCGAGCCCACTATTGACCGTGTGGAACACGTCGAGCAACAGCCGACGATTGTCGCGGATCCCGATGACGCTGGCTCAGGCGACCGACATTCTCCTGCTTAAGGAGATGGCCACCTCTCTCGACATCGCCCACCAGCTGGACGTGCTCCCCCTCATGCACCGTGTCGTCCGCGCCAACGGCAAGATCGCGGCGGCGGTGCTGCACGACATCAACCCGGCCAGCGCCACCGCCCGACACGATGGTGTTCATGAAGGACGGCATCCTCGCAGCCTCGGGGCCGCCACGCCAGGTCGTCAACGCCGCGACGATCCGCGACGTGTTCGGCGTTGCGGCGGGGGTCATCAACGATCCGGTGGACGGGACGCCCTTCTGCCTCGCGACCCCGAGGCGGATGTCGCAAGATCGCGCCCCACTCTGGAATTGATTTAAACTGTTGATATTGCTAGACAATATAACTTTTTGTAGAGAGTGTTTCACGGCGCGCTGGGCGCCGCTTGCTGGAGTCATAGGATTGCCCGTGCTGGCTCTCGCCTCCGACCTTGGCCATTTGTTCCGCACCGAGCATGATCGCTTGATGCGGGCGATGCGTCGGCTGGTCGGAAGCCCAAGCACGGCGGAAGATCTGGTGCAGGACGTGTTCGTCGGCCTGCTGCGGGGCAACGCCTTTGCCGAAGCCGAGAACAAGCAGGCCTATCTCGCCCGCTGCGCCACCAATATGGCGCTCGACCATTTGCGGCGCGAGAGGGTGCGGGCGCGCTATTTCTCCGGAACGGATCTGGCCGATTGCGAGGTCGCCTGCACCGTGCCACTGCCGGACGAGACGCTGCAGGGTGTGCAGGAACTCGCCCTCCTGCGCCGCACTATCGATGAACTGCCCTCGAAATGCCGCGCCGTTTTTCTGCTGTCGCGCGATCACGGCCTAACCATGAAGGAGATCGCCGTTCGTCTCAGCCTGTCCGACAAGACGGTGGAGAAGCACATCGCCCGCGCCATGATGCAGTGCCGTCAGGCCCTGCGCAATGCCGGACGGGCGATCTGAGCGGGCGCGGGGCGCGACTGGGGGACAGGCCGCTGCGGCTTCGTCTATATCGGTGGGCCACGGTCGGCCCGCCCGCTCGATTCCGGATCGTTGTTTGATGACTGCACCCCGGCCCGGCCCCCACACACATGCCGACACCACCTTCGAAGCGGCCAGCCGCTGGCATGCGCGCCTGCGCGAGCCCGCTGCCAATGCCCAGACCCACGCGGCGTTCCAGGCCTGGCTCGCCGACGATCCCGCCCATTTCGAGGCTTATGAGCAGGCGGAACGGCTATGGGCGGCCATGGGCGGGGCGGCCGGTGGGCGACGCGACGAGGCCGCCATCACGGCGCTGGTCGAGAGCGCCGCGCCGCGCCGAAGGCTGGGGCGCGGCCTAGTGGCCGGCCTGTTGCTGTGTCTCTCGCTGGGGGGAGCTGAATGGGTGCGGCGCGGCGGGCTGGATGATCTGCGCGCTGACCACATCGCCGCGATCGGCGAACACCGGACGATCCAGCTGGACGACGGCTCGGTGGTCGAACTCAACACCGACACCGCTCTCGCCGTTGACCTCAAACCCGGACAGCGCCGGGTTCGGCTGTTCCGCGGCGAGGCGTTCTTTCAGGTCGCCTCTGATCCGCAGCGACCTTTCCTGGTGTCGACCGGCGAGGGCGAGGTGCGCGTCACCGGCACCAGCTTCAATGTGCGGCTGCGGGACGATGTCACCGAGGTCGGCCTGGTAGAGGGCGCCGTCAGCCTGACCGCCGCCGCCGATCCCGACGCCTCGCTGCGCCTTTCCCCCGGTGAGGAAGGGGTACTCACCTCCAGTGGCCTCGGTCAGGTCCGGCCGTTCCCGGCAGACACAGCGACCGCCTGGCGCCGGGGGCAGATGGTGTTCTTCCGCGCCCCGCTCGGCGAGCTGATTGGGGAACTGAACCGCTACCAGCGCGGCCGCATCCTGATCCTCAGCGAGCGGGTGCGGGCGCTCCCCGTCACCGGTGTGTTCGACACAAGCGATCCCGCTTCCGTCATCGACATGATCGAAGCGACGCTCGGCGTCTCGTCGCTGCGTCTGACCAACGCGCTGATCGTCATCGGATGATTTTGTGAACGGCACACTGGGGGAGTCCGCCCGCCGCCTTCGTCATACCCACTGGGGATCTCGCCGATGCCGTCCACCCGGCTCTGGCAGAACATGTGGGACCGACGATGAGGATGATGTCTACCCGACGCCTGCGTATGCTCACCCTGTGCCTTCTGGCGGGAACCGCACTGGCGGCCCTTCCCGCCCGGACGCCTTACGCCCATGCGCAAGGTGGCGGCCCGAGCGTCGCCCTCACCATCGCCTCCATGCCGGTGCCGCGCGCCCTTGCCGACCTGTCGGTGCGCGCCGGGCTTCAGGTGCTGTATTCCGGCTCCAAGGCCTATGAGATCATGTCCCGGCCGGTGAGCGGGCTTTACCCGCCGGAAGAGGCGCTGCGCATCATGCTGGCCGGGACGGGGATAGGCTGGCGCTTCGTCGGGCCCCGTTCCGTGACGATCCACGTGCCGGGGGAAGACGCCCCGCTCAGCGAAGCTATGCAGGGCGCTGACGGCGCGATCGAGCTCGGCACGATCGACGTCACCGGCGCCGGCGCGGCGGCCGACTTGCCCTTCGAGACGGCCGGCTCCACCAACTACATCTCCTCCGAGGAAATCGAGCGCTTCCCGCCGCAGACCGCCGGCGCGCTGTTCCAGGGCACGCCCGGCGTCATTTCCGGCGGCGGCAATAACGGCGCCTCGATCGACCCGAATATTCGCGGCCTGCAGGGCCAGAACCGCGTCGCCACCACGATCGACGGCTCGCAGCAATCGACCTCTTCCTATCGCGGCTATTCCGGCATCGACAGCCGCACCTATGTCGATCCCGATCTCATTTCCGGCATCACCATCACCAAGGGGCCGGACGGCGCGGTGGCCGGCGCCATTGGCGGCACCATCGCCATGGAGACGCTGAACGTCGAGGACATCCTCAAGGCCGGCGAGCGCTGGGGCGTACGCGCGCGGGCCGGTCTCGCCACCAATTCCGCCACCCCTGTCATAGGGGCGAGTGAGCCAGCGTTCGGCGACCCGGACGGGGCCGACATCACCAATGGTAGCTTCGCCCTCGCTGTGCGTGAGAACAATGTTGACGCCATCGGCGCCTTTGTCCGCCGCAAGTCCGGCAATTACTTTGCCGGCACACAAGGTTCCCTGACCACGACCGACTATCTCGGCAACGAGGTGCCGCTGTCGAATTACGGCCATGGCCAGCTGGTCTACAACACCTCCGAAGACGTGACCTCGGCGCTACTGAAGGCTACATTCCGCCCCACCGACGAGCAGGAACTGCAGATCGGCTATCTCTATTACGGCAACGAGTTCGGCGAGGTGTCACCCTCGGTCATCACGGCGGGCAATGGGGTTACCGACCAGTTGCCACTCTCCTCGGTGGAGATCAATCAGGCCACGCTGCGCTATCACTACACGCCAACCAGCACCGATCTCGTCGACTTCAGGCTCGACACCTATGTCTCGAACACCGACGAGACCAACGTCTTCATGTCGCTTGGCGAGGTGGAGGAGCTGGACCAGCAGTCGCAGAATGTCGGCGTCAACGCGAGCAACACCTCGCGTTTTTCGGTGGCGGGCATGCCGGTGGCGCTGAGCTATGGCGGTAGCTACGTCTATGAGAACGCGCGGCCGACGCAGACCTATGATTTCTCTGACGTGGCGCTCTGGGCCATTCCGGCCAATGGCGAGCGCGAGATCGGCGCGCTTTTCGCCCGGGTGAAATGGGAGCCCACCACCTGGCTCGAACTTTCGGCCGGGCTGGAATATCTGACCTACAACACCTCTTTCAACGGCGTAACCACCTACAATGTCCAGGGAGACCCGTTCACCGGCTACTCCGGTGATGGCCTGAGCCCCAGCGCCAGCGTGATGGTGACACCGGTCGCGGGCTGGCAGATCTATGGCCAGTACCAGAGCGGCATCCGCCCGCCGAGCGTGCGCGAAACCAGCCAGACCCGCAGCGACCAGATTTTCAACGCGGACCTTCAGGCGGAAGAGGCCAGCAACTGGGAGTTCGGCACCAACCTACTGCGTGACGACGTACTGCTGCCGGGCGACAAGCTGCGGCTGAAGCTCGCCTATTTTGACAACACCACAGACAACTATATCGGCCGTCAGTTTGACGGCAATATGGGGCTGTTCAACTACGACTATGTCCGCTTTAAGGGCGTCGAATTCTCCGGACGCTACGATGCCGGCGCCGTCTTCACCGAGTTCGGCCTCAACTACTACACCGACTTCGAATCCTGCCAGCAGAACGGCGTCTGCACCGACTACACGCTTTCCGCCGACTACCTCACCAACCAGATTCCCCCGCGCTTCACCGCCTCGGTGACGGCCGGCGCCCGGTTCATGGACGATCGGCTGACGCTGGGCGGCCGCGTCAGCTATATGAGTGAGCGGCTGGTGCCGGTGGCCGAGGATGGGGGGTTCTTCACCTGGGTGACAAAGGTGTGGGAGCCCTACACGGTCGTCGACGCCTTCGCCCAGTGGAAGCTGAATAGCCACCTGACCCTTGATGTTAGCGTGCAGAACCTGCTCGACACTTATTATGTCGACGCGCTGAACAACACCGACATGCCGGCCCCCGGCCGCACCTTCATGGCCACGCTCACCGGCACCTTCGGCAGCGAGGAGCCGATCGCACCGCTCCCCTTCGGCCTGCGGGCGAATGGCGAGCGCTGGACCGGCCTCTATGCCGGCGGCTCGTTCGGCTATGGCTTCGGCTCGATCAGCGGCACCACGACGCTGGCGGATGGCAGCTACGCGCGGCGGGCTTTCAGTGAATCCGCCAATGAAGATTTCAGCGGCGGTCTGTGGGGCGGGCAGATCGGCTATAACTACCAGTTCGCCAACAATGTCGTGTTCGGCATCGAGGCCGATGTCAGCTCTCTCGACATCGGCAGTTCCAACGTGCTCGGCGCGACCGAAGGGCCCAATCTGATCAACAACCGCATGCCGGAGGCGCAGACCGACTATTCCTTCGACTGGATGAGCACGGTGCGCGCCAAGCTCGGCTATGCCTTGAACGACCAGTGGCTGATCTATGGCACAGTCGGTGTAGCCTTCCTGCAGGAGACCGAGGACCGCGCCCAGTACATCTCGGCCTCCGCCACTGCCTCCAATCCGGGAGGGAGCCGGACCAATCTGAGCTTCACGGAATCAGCAAGCCAGACCCGCACCGGCTTTTCCGCCGGCGGCGGCGCGGAATACGCCATCAATGACCGCTGGTCGGTCAAGGCCGAGTATGCCTTTGCCGGCTTTGGGGCCGAGAGCTTCGCCTTCAACAAAGCGCGCTCAGGCGTCACCCGGCCCTACTCAACCACGACTCAGATCGGCACAGTGTGGGCCGTCCGCAGCGAATTCGGGTGCGCCACGAGGGGCGGAAGGTTCTGCGACATCATCGAGAAGCCGGTCTACGAGACGAGGAATTACGCCGGCACCTCCACCATCGCCGACGGCCGCGACGCCTCCAACTCGGCGTCGTTCCAGGCGATCAAGATCGGCCTGAATTACCGCTTCTGAGAGGCTGGTTCCCCCCGCCATGGCCTGATCGGGCCGGAGCGGGGGGCGGGGCAGCCTCAGCGGCCGAGGCGGGCGGCGTGCCAGGCGATGTGGTCGGCCATGAAGGTGGAAATGAAGAAATAGGAATGGTCATAGCCCTCGCGCAGGTTGAGCGTGAGGGGGATGCTGGCGGCGGCGCAGGCGGCGGCCAGAAGCTGCGGCCGCAGCCCGGTCTCCAGGAACGGATCGGCCGAGCCCTGGTCGACCAGGAATTCGGGAAAGCGCTTTCCGTCCTCGATCAGCGCCACCGCGTCATAGGCGCGCCAAGCGCGTGCATCCGTGCCGAGATACTTCTCCAGCGCCGGGCGAGACCAGTCCGCCGTGCTCGGCTCGGTGATCGGCGCGAAGGCCGAGCAGCTCTTGAAGCGGTCCGGATGCTTCAGCGCGATGGTGAGCGCGCCGTGCCCGCCCATGGAATGGCCGAAAATGCCTTGCCGGCTCATATCCGCCGGGAATTCAGCGGCGATGAGGGCGGTAAGCTCCTCGACGATGTAGGAATACATCCGGTAATGCGTGGCGTAGGGCGCCTGCGTGGCGTCGAGATAAAAGCCGGCGCCCGAGCCGAACTGCCAATTGCCGGGCTCATCCGCCACCTCTTCGCCGCGCGGGCTGGTGTCCGGCGCGACAATGATGACGCCCTGGGCGGCAGCGGCGGCGCGGTATTCGCCCTTCTCCATCACATTGGCATGGCTGCAGGTGAGACCCGACAGATACCACAGCACCGGCACGGGGCCATCGGCCGCCGGCGGCGGCACGAAGACCGCGAAGGTCATCGGCGTGCTGGTGGTCTTCGACTGGTGCCGATAGACGCCCTGCACGCCACCATGCGACTTCGCGGTGCTGATCGTTTCCATCAACGCGCCCATCAGTAGATCACCACGGAACGGATCGACTTGCCTTCGTGCATCAGGTCGAAGGCGGTGTTGATCTCGTCGAGCGGCATGGTGTGGGTGATCAGGTCGTCGATGTTGATCTTGCCCTCCATGTACCAGTCGACAATTTTCGGCACGTCGGTGCGCCCGCGCGCGCCGCCAAAGGCGGAACCCCGCCAGTTGCGGCCGGTCACCAGCTGGAACGGCCGGGTGGCGATCTCAGCCCCCGCCGGCGCCACGCCGATGACGATGGAGGTGCCCCAGCCGCGATGGCAGGCCTCCAGCGCCTGGCGCATGACGTCTACATTGCCGGTGCAGTCGAAGGTGAAGTCCGCGCCGCCATCGGTGAGGTCCTGGATCGCCGAGACCACCTTGTCATTGCCGACATCGAGCGGGTTGATGAAGTCGGTCATGCCGAACTTGCGGGCCATCTCGACCTTGGCCGGGTTGATGTCGACGCCGATGATCTTGTCGGCACCGACCATGCGGGCGCCCTGGATCACGTTGAGGCCGATGCCGCCGAGGCCGAAGACGACGACGTTCGCTCCGGGCCATACCTTGCCGGTATAGACCACCGCGCCGATGCCTGTGGTGACACCGCAGCCGATGTAGCAGATCTTGTCGAAGGGGGCGTCCTCGCGCACCTTGGCGAGCGCGATTTCCGGCAGTACGGTGAAGTTCGAGAAGGTTGAGCAGCCCATATAGTGGAAGATCTCGCCGCTCTGGGCGCCCACCCGCTCGCAGGAAAAGCGCGTCGTGCGGTCGGGCATCAGGCCCAGGCCCTGAGTGGCGCGGATCGAGGTGCACAGGTTCGAGCGCTGCGACAGACAGGTTTTGCACTGCCGGCATTCCGGCGTGTAGAGCGGGATAACGTGATCACCGACCTTCAGCGAGGTAACGCCGGCCCCGACCTCGCGCACGATGCCCGCGCCCTCATGGCCGAGAATGGCGGGAAACTTGCCCTCGGAATCCAGCCCGTCCAGCGTGTAGGCATCGGTGTGGCACACGCCGGTGGCCATGATCTCGACCAGCACCTCGCCGGGCTTTGGGCCCCCGATCTCGATGGTCTC
Source organism: Xanthobacteraceae bacterium 501b (assembly GCA_000378025.1). Lineage (GTDB taxonomy): Bacteria > Pseudomonadota > Alphaproteobacteria > Rhizobiales > Xanthobacteraceae > Ancylobacter. The sequence goes on along the minus strand of KB899087.1, from coordinate 4,061,551 downwards.
GATGGTCAGCGGCTTCTTGGCTTCCCAGGCGACGGCGGCACGCGATTTCATGGACTTCTCCCTCTCGGATCTGGTGCGGCTATTTCAAATAGGTGCGCAGGATCTTCATGATGGCGTCGAGTTCGTCGGTCGCGGGCGTCGCACCCGCCGCGCCGATGGCATGACCGATGCTCTCGCGCAGGTGGATGTCGAGCACCTCGGCCATCAGGCCGCCAGCGGCGCCGCGAAGGGCGGCAATCTGCTGCAGCAGAACGCCGCATTCGGCCTCCGCCTCGATCGCCCGCTCCAGCGCTTCAGCCTGGCCCTTGATGCGGCGCAGCCGCGTCAGGGCGCGCTTCTTGTCATCCGGCGAATGGGGCACTCGGGCACCCTGCATGCTGTTGGTCGCGACGGTTCGGAAGGTTGATTATACTGGAGGGAGTATAGGCGCAAGGGAGATTGGGCCCCAGCCCCGCGTCACGGCAAGGGCCCCGAAACGGCTCGGCAGGCGTAGCCAAGGCGCCGCTTGCCGAGGATGTTGTCTGTGAACTTTCGGTGAGCTCGCCTTCTGCCTCACCGGGCGGCAGCACTGGCTCTCCATGCAACCCAGACAATGAACGCCAGGTCGTCGTCGCCCTCACCGATCAGGGGCGCGCGCTGAGGGGTCAGGCGGGGTGCCTTGGCGATGCGCTGCTTGAGGCTTCCGGGCAGAGCCCGGCCCATCTCGGCGCCATGAACCGAGACATGAGGAAGCTGCGCGACGCGCTCTATGCCCAGCTTAGCGACTGGAGCGCGCCGAGCTGACGGCGCCGGCCACGAATGTGAAGACGCGCTGAGGAAGCGCCCAGAGCCATCCCCACCAACGACAAATCGGCCGCCACCCTCGCGGGTGGCGGCCGTGATCGAAGACGCCGATTTGCGCGGTGGCGCGCTCAGCTGCGGATGAAGGCCAGCACGTCGGCGTTGAAGCGGTCGGCTTCGATTTCCGCCAGCCCATGCGAGCCGCCGGGATAGACCTTCAGCGTCACCTGCGGGGCGATCTGTGCGGCGAGGTGGGCCGAGGCGTCGATCGGCACGATCTGGTCGTCGTCGCCATGGAGGATCAGCGTCGGCCGGTCGATACGCTTGAGGTCCTCGGTGTAGTCGACCTCGGAGAATTCATGAACGCAGTCATACTGCCCCTTGATGCCGCCCTGCAGGCCGATACGGCGGAAATTCTCGCGCAGGCCGTCATTGGCGGGAACGCCCTCCCGGTTGAAGCCGTAAAACGGCACGGTGAGGTCGAAGAAGAACTGCGAACGATTCTTGGCGGTGCTCTCGCGGATGCCATCGAACACGGCGAGCGGGGTTCCGGCGGGGTTGGCCTCGGTCTTCAGCATCAGCGGCGGTACCGCGCCGACCAGCACCACCTTGGCCACCCGAGCCGTGCCATGCCGGCCGATATAGTGGGCGACTTCTCCGCCGCCGGTGGAATGGCCGACGAGGACCACGTCACGCAGGTCCAGCGCCTCGATCAGTTCCGCCAGGTCGTCGGCGTACTGGTCCATGTTGTTGCCGTCCCAGGTCTGGTCGGAACGGCCATGGCTGCGGCGATCATGGGCGATGACGCGGTAGCCGTTCTGGCCAAAGAACAGCATCTGCTGGTCCCAGGCATCGGACGAGAGCGGCCAGCCATGGGCGAACAGTATGGGCTGGCCCGAGCCCCAATCCTTGTAGAAGAGACGGGTGCCGTCGGTGGTGGTGAAGCTGCTCATGACGCTCTCCTTTGACTTGATCACGATTGATTTGTGAACGATTCCTTTGGATGCGATATAACTAGCTGCGCCGCGCCGAACTGTCAATCGCTTGCAAATGCATCGCGTACAAATTATTTGATGAGCCAGGAGATCCTGATGACCCACACGCCCGATAGTCCTGACCGCGCCCAGCGCGCCGACAACCCGACCGCCGCCCCGGCGGTGGACGTGACCGGCATGCTCTGCTTTTCCATCTATGCGGCCGGCCACGCCTTCACCCAGCTCTACCGCCCGCTGCTGGACCGGCTCGGCCTCACCTATCCGCAGTATCTTGTCATGGTGACGCTGTGGAACCGCGACGGGCAGAATGTGAAGGAGCTGGGTCGCACGCTCTTCCTCGATTCCAGCACCCTCACCCCGCTGCTGAAACGGCTGGACGCGGCCGGGCTGGTCACCCGCACCCGCAACCCCCGGGATGAGCGCGAGGTGCTGCTGCATCTGACGCCGGCGGGCACAGCGCTGAAGGCGGAGGCCGGCGGCATCATGCGCTGCGTCGAGGCGGCGGTGGGACAGGACGGGCAGACCATCGACGCCCTGCGGACCGCCATCGACGCCATTCGCGACCGGCTACACGCCCAACGCGAGGCTTAGGCGCGCATCGAGACGAAAGGTGGCGGCATTGGCGAGGTCGAGACCCGAGCCGGAACCGGCGGTCGCGCGTCCACGATAGAAGCGCGGTGCACGAAATCGAGCTACGCCCCGGCGTTGCTGGAGCGGCTGCAGCCCTTCGACGGATAATGCGGGCGCGATGCGCCCTCGGCAGCGCTGTCGACGGGACGGCGTTGTCGATTTGGGCGATTATTACCTCCGCCCATCTGGAAGTTCATTTAGCTCTGTCGAGTCGAAAGCTCGAACGGAGCGCGTGCGGGATGGACAAGGCGGTCTTTGCCGGGCAGCGGAGCTCCCCGCCGGCGCTCCCGATCCGGCGCAAGCAAAGCCTCCCGCTTGCCGTTCTGCGCCCTCCAGCCCACCCCTTCGTCGGATGAACGGGCTGAGAGGTCTGCCCTCGCCGCTTGGGTGCGCGCAACCGCGTGCCGGCGAAGCACTGGCGCTCACCGAGCTCTGGACCGATCCGCTGCCCCTCGCGCCGCCGGTACGGGTCGAAACCGGCTTCCTGCTGTCGACGCTCGACTGGATCGAGAGTGACATGGGCGCACCACGCACCATAGAGGCGGCGGCCGAGCGGGTTGGCCTGAGCCCGTTCCATTTCCATCGCCGCTTCGCCGAACTCATGGGGGAAACGTATGGCGCCTATGTGCGCCGCACCCGGTTGGCCCATGCAGCTGCACTGATCTGCCGGTCGTCCACCCCGATCATCGAGGCGTCACTGCGCTGTGGTTATGGCAGCCAGGCGGCGTTCACTCGTGCCTTCTCCCGCCAGTTCGCCATGGCGCCGAACCGTTTGCGGGCTATGGCGCAGGCTCAGGCGCCGCTGCCGCAGCGGCTGCATGTCGATCTCGTCGAGCCGGCGGCCCCGGTCCGGCTGGGGGCGCTGCCGCTCATCGGCATGCGCTTTCACGGGCCGCTGACGCAGGTTCCCGCCCATTGGCAGCACTTTGCGGCGGCTCTGAAGGCGGCCGGACTGCCGCTAGAGACGATGACCGCGATGGGCATTCTCCATGACGACCCTGGCTTCACCGCGCCGGGACAGACCCGCTATGACTGCGCGGTGGTGGACACAGTTTCCACCTTTCCCGCCCTGCGCGCCCCGCTGCGGCGTCTGAGCGTGCACGCCGGCTCATTTGTCCGGCTGGATGTGGAAGGCCCCTATCAGCTGATCCCGGAAGCGGTGTTCGGCGTGTGCGCGGTGTGGTTGCCGCGCCATCGGCGGGCGCTCGGCGAGGCTCCCGCCTATGAGATGTACCGCACTCCGCCCTGGCGGGGGGCCGGGGGTATCCACGCCAGCGTCCTGGTGCCGTGCTCGCCCTGATCGACTGTTGTCGTCGCGCATCGGGGCCGGCACAGCGCCGGCAAAGAGCAAGAACGATCAAACAGGCCCCGCCTCCTTCTGTTAGGCGGGAGGGCCGATGCCGGCTGACACCCGAATGCGCAGGGAGGGGCTTTGATGGGCAGGAACGAGACGAGGCACACACGTCCATTGCGGCCGGGCTTTTACGCTGTTCGCGCCGCCTCGAAATGCGCCCTGATGGCCACCCTCTCACTGCCGGCGCTGTCCTTCGCCGCAGGTGCGGCACGCGCCCAGGACCTCAACGTAACCGGCGCTGTCCAGATCGACCAGGGCGCCACGCCTTCCTATGAAAACACCAGCGTCGGGCTTGGAGGGATGACGGGCAACCTCACCGTCACCGACCCCGGCACCGTGCTGTCCAATAGCGGCGCCGTCGTCGTCGGCGCCAGCGGCGCGGGCACACTGAACATCCTGGCCGGCGCCACGGTTTCTGGTGCGACCGGCACGGTGGGACAGGCCGGGGCGGGGGAAGTTCTTCTATCGGGGGCCGGGTCCCGCTGGGACATGTCCGGCACCCTCACCGTGGCCTTCGATGCCAATGGCAGCCTTGTGGTGGAGCAAGGCGGGATACTCACCTCCGCCGACGCCAGCTTCGGCGTGGCCGGTTCCAGCGCGACCGGCTCGGTCGAGGTCACAGGCATCGGCTCGCAATGGAACAATGCCGGCAGCCTCGCGCTGGGCGGACTGGGATCCGCCCGGCTGACGATCGCGGATGGCGGCGTCATGACCACCGGCGACACGGTGGTGGCCGGCCTGCTGTCGCCCAGCGGCGAGGTCATGGTTAGTGGGACAGGCTCGGCGTTCCGGGTCGAAGGCTCGCTCGCCATTGGTACCAATGGCACGGTATCGGTACTGGACGGGGCGGTTATGACCTCGGGCCAGGCCAATATCGGCGACGGCGTGAGCGCGGCGACCGGAAATGTCACCGTCGATGGCCCAGACTCGCGCTGGGACGTCGATGGCGTTCTCATCGTCGGCGCGCTGGGAGCGGGGTCGCTGGTGGTAGCCTCGGGCGGCGCCGTCACCGCCACAACCGCCCTGATCGGTAATGCCAACAGCGACGGGCAGGTCGCCATACAGGGCACCGGCTCGCACTGGACGATCGCCGGCGATCTCACAGTGGCGACGGGCGGCGGGCAGGGAACGCTGGCGATCAGCGACGGCGGCAGCGTCTCCAATGCCAACGCCGTGGTCGGCGACGAATTTTCAACCGGCCTTGTCGAGGTTGGGGGCGAGAGCTCACGCTGGGACAGCAGCGGCACGGTCCGTGTCGAAACCGGCGGCATCGTCTCGGTCTTTAATGGCGCCACCGCCACGAGTACGGAGCTTCTGGTCGGCGTCGATCTCTTTGACCCGGCGCGGGTCGAGATCACGGGGCCCGGGTCTAGCTGGACCACCTCGCAGGCGGTCGCGGTCGGCTATGAAGGCTATGGCTCGCTGCGCGTGGCGGAGGGCGCGTCGCTGCGTTCCGGCGACGGCGTGATCGGCGCTTCCTTCGGCACGATCGGCATTGTCGATCTCTCCGGCGCCGGCTCCAGCTGGAGCGTCGACGGCGTGCTTTATGTCGGCGATGGCGGCGACGGTGAACTCGGCATCGACGCGGGCGCCTCCGTCCGCGCCAATGTCGCCGTGGTCGGCTATGAGGCGCAAAGCCACGGCGCCATCGGCATCGGCGCCGGCGCCTCACTCACCGTCGCCGACAGCTTCTATATCGGCTTCGGCGGCAGCGGCGAGGTGGTGGTCGAGGCCGGCGGCACGCTCGTCACCGGTGCCACGGCGCTGGGCGCCGGCCCCGGTTCAGACGGTTTCGTCAGTATAGCGGGCACAGGTTCGCGCTGGACCGTCAACGGCGAGCTCTCCATCGGCAGCGAGGGCGGGCGGGGCAGGCTTCAGGTCGAGAATGGCGGGCGGGTGGTCGCCTCCTTGCTCGATGCCCTCGGCGGCACCTCCGAGATCACCGTGACCGGCAGCGAATCGAGGCTGGAGGCTGGCAGCATGCTCGCGCTCGGCGGGGTAACGCCAAGCGTACTGACCCTTTCCGACGGCGGAACCCTGATGGCCGATCGTGTCTGGGTCGGCGATGCCGATCAGGACGACAATGCCGGCATTTCGGCCCTCATCGTCATCGGCGCCACTGCCGGGGATGCGGCGACGGCGGCGGGCACGCTGCAGGCCGGGACGCTCTCGGTGCAGCAGGGAGCCAGCGCGCAGCTGGTGCTGAACCATACGAACAGCGACAGCCTGATCGACGCCAATCTCTCCGGGGCGCTGACGGTCGACGCCTATGCGGGCATCACCACCCTTACCGGCGTCAACGCCCACACCGGCACCACCACCATCCACACCGGGACGCTTATCGGATCGGCGACGAGCTTCGGCAGCGGCGCGATTGTCAATGAGGGTACTTTGGTGCTCGACCAGACCGGAACCGGCCGCCTCAGCAATAGGCTGAGCGGCACAGGAACGTTTCTCAAGACCGGTAGCGGCACGCTGACCTATGCCGGCGACGCCACCGCCTTCACCGGCACGACCACTATCGAGGCTGGCACGTTGGCCTTGGCGGGAACGCTCGGCGGGCCCGTCAGCGTGGCGGAGGGCGCCGTGCTGGCGGGGAAGGGAGGGGTCGCGGCGCTGAGCCTTGCTTCCGGCGCCACGGTAGCGCCAGGTGCCTCCATCGGGACAGTGACGGTTGCCGGCGATTTCAATCAGGCGGCGGGCGCTCTCTATGCCGTGGAGGTTGCGGGCGGCCGGGCCGACCTCATCGCGGTCGGCGGCACCGCCACGCTGGCGGACGGCGCACAGCTCAGCGTCGACGGACTTGGCGGCGTCACGCCGGTCGGCACCCGTTTAACCGTGCTCACCGCCGGCGGCGGCATTACCGGCGCCTACACGCTCGTGGGCGACACCTCGATCTCGGCCTTCTATGCGGTGGAGGTCAGCGCCGATGATACGGCGGTGTATCTCGATGTGTTCCAGGACCGGGCCTTCACCGCCGCCGCCTGGACGGCGAACCAGCGGGCCACCGCCGCAGCGCTGGACAGCCTGCCCGGCGGGGGCCTTCTGCATGAAGCGGTCGGTTCGCAACTGTCCGATTTCGCCGCCCGTATCGCCTTCGATCAGCTCTCAGGCGACATTTACGCCAGCGCGCAAAGCGCCGCGCTCGAAGACAGCCGCTTCGTGCGCGACGCCGCGTTGGGCCGGCTTCAGCAGGCCTTCGCTGACCCGGCGGCGACGATGTGGGGCCAAGCCTATGGCTCGTGGGGCACGTTCGACAGCGACGGCGATGCCTCGGGGTTCGACCGCACAATTGGCGGTTTCGTCATCGGCGCCGATCGCAGGATCGGCGAGACGTTTCGCCTCGGTGCCTTCGCCGGCTATGGACAGAGCCGCTACCGCCTCGACCCCGGCGGCGCCACCGCCGACAGCGACGATGGGCATGCGGGCCTCTATGGCGGCGGCCAGTTCGGTGCGCTGGCTCTGCGCCTCGGTGCCGCCTACACCTATCAGCAAGTCGACACCACGCGCCAGATCGCCTTTCCCGGCTTCGCCGAACGCCTGAGCGGCGTCTATGACAGCCATACGGCGCAGGCTTTTCTTGAGGCCGGCTGGCGGCTGACGGTCGGGTCGGCCGAGCTGGAACCCTTTGCCGGACTGGCCTATGTCAACGTCTCCAGCGGTGATTTCAACGAGAGCGGAGGAGCGGCAGCGCTTTCGGGGACGGCCGGCGATGCGGCCGTGACCTTCACCACGCTGGGGCTGCGCGCATCCGCCGATGCCGCCCTGGGCGCCGTGCAGGCTCGCTTCACCGGCATGGCCGGCTGGCGCCACGCCTTCGGCGATACCGATCCGCAGGCCACCCTCGGCTTTGCCGGCACCGTGCCGTTTTCCGTTCTCGGTGTGCCCGTGGCGGAGGATGTGCTGGTGCTTGAGGGCGGCCTCTCCCTGCCGCTGTCGGCGACGGCGCAGCTCGACCTGTCCTATTCGGGCGCCTTTGGCTCGGGCCTAGTCGACAGTGGCTTCGAGGCCGGCCTGAGCTGGCGCTTTTGAAGCCGCAGGCGTTCCTGCGGTCGGGGCGCGCGACCTGAAGCGCCCTGCTCCATGGCGCTGCCGCCGCCATTCAGCTTGATCGCTGCGGCCGTGGGCTCCACGGGGGCCAGACGACCCCCTGTATCGCAGCGCGGATTCGGGTTTCGATTTTGATTACGATTTTTTGCTGGAGTTTTTCTGGTTACCAATTCTGCCCTGTGGGATATTGACCCTACCGCTTTGCCTGTCTAAGAACAGAGTGAGAGTTGTCTCGGCACGATCATCTGACACGTGTTCTGCGCCTTGCCGCGAGATGCGGCCCAGGCATCGTTCTCGTCGACGGATGGGCGCGACCCCGCCGGCGCGCCGAACGGGGAAGCCGACATTCACCCCACCGCACAAGGCGGTGGAAGTCTCGAGAGATAGGCGGGTTTGATGTCGTCAGAACGGATGACGCACCTGAGGCGTCTGGAAGCGGAATCCATCTTCATCATGCGGGAGGTGGCGGCGGAGTTCGCCAACCCGGTGATGCTCTATTCAATCGGCAAGGACTCCGCCGTCATGCTGCATCTCGCGGCCAAGGCGTTCTATCCGTCGCCACCGCCTTTTCCGCTTATGCACATCGACACGACGTGGAAATTTCGCGAGATGATCGCCTTCCGCGATGCCACGGCGGCTCGGCTCGGTTTCAAGCTTCTGGTTCACACCAACCAGGACGGGGTCGCCAAGGGCATCAATCCGTTCGACCATGGCTCCTCGCTCTACACCCACGTGATGAAGACGGAGGCACTGAAGGAGGCGCTGACGCTGCACGGCTTCGACGCCGCCTTTGGCGGCGCCCGGCGCGACGAGGAGAAGAGCCGCGCCAAGGAGCGGGTGTTCTCCTTCCGCACCGCCAGCCATGGCTGGGATCCCAAGAGCCAGCGCCCGGAACTTTGGAACCTCTACAATGCCCGCGTCCGCCCGGGTGAATCGATCCGCGTGTTCCCGCTGTCCAACTGGACCGAGCTCGACATCTGGCAGTACATCCTCGCCGAGAACATCCCCATCGTACCGCTCTACCTCGCAGCCGAGCGGCCCGTGGTGGAACGCGACGGCCAACTCATCATGGTCGATGACGAGCGCCTGCCGCTGGCGCCGGGCGAGGTGCCGCAGATGAAGCGCGTGCGCTTCCGCACGCTCGGTTGCTATCCGCTCACCGCCGCCATCGAGAGCGACGCCGACACGCTGGAGGCCATCGTCGGCGAGATGCTGCTCGCCCGCACCTCCGAGCGGGCCGGCCGCCTGATCGATCATGACGAGGCCGCCTCGATGGAAAAGAAGAAGCGCGAGGGGTATTTCTGATGAACGAGGCGATCGCGTCCCTCAGCACCGCCGACTATCTCGCGCGCCATGAGGGCAAGGGCCTGCTGCGCTTCCTCACCTGCGGCAGCGTGGATGACGGCAAGTCCACCCTCATCGGCCGGCTGCTGTACGACACCAAGCTGCTGTTCGAGGACCAGCTGGCGACGCTCGCCTCCGATTCGCGCAAGCACGGCACCGCCGGCGAGGACCTCGACTTCGCGCTGCTCGTCGACGGGTTGGCGGCCGAGCGCGAGCAGGGCATCACCATCGATGTCGCCTATCGCTTCTTCGCCACCGAGCGGCGCAAATTCATCGTCGCGGACACGCCCGGCCATGAGCAGTACACCCGCAACATGGCGACGGGCGCCTCCAATGCGGACGTGGCGGTGATTCTCGTCGATGCCCGCAAGGGCATTCTCACCCAGACAAGGCGGCATTCCTTCATCGTCGCGCTGCTGGGCCTGAAGGACGTGGTGCTGGCGGTCAACAAGATCGACCTGATGGACTATTCGCAGGCGGTTTTCGACCAGATCGTCGCCGAGTATCGCGCCTTTGCCGCGCAATTCGGCTTCCGTACGCTGGTGCCGATTCCGATTTCGGCGCGCCACGGCGACAATGTCATCGCCCGCAGCGCCAATACGCCCTGGTATCAGGGCCCCTCCCTGCTCGACCATCTCGACACGCTGGATGTGGAAAGCGTGGCGCAGACGCGCCCGTTCCGCCTGCCGGTGCAGTGGGTCAACAGGCCGAACCTGAACTTTCGCGGCTTCTCCGGCACGGTGGCTTCCGGCACGGTGCGGGTCGGCGAGGCGGTGGTGGTCGCGGGCTCCGGCGCGACCTCGCGGGTCGCTGCGATCGTCACCGCCGATGGCGAACTCCCCGAAGCGGGCGCCGGCCAGGCGGTGACGCTGACGCTGGAAGATGAGATCGACGCCTCGCGCGGCGACGTGATCGCGGCGGCGCATGCGCGGCCGGAAGTCTCCGACCAGTTCGCCGCCCATCTGATCTGGATGCATGAGGACGTGCTGCTGCCCGGCCGCCCCTATCTCATCAAGATCGGCACGCGCACCGTCGTCATGTCAGTGACGGAGATCAAGCACCGCATCGACGTGAACAGCTTCCAGAAGCTGGCCGCCAAGACGCTGGCGCTCAACGATGTCGCGGTGGTCAACATCGCCACCCATGAGCCGATCGCGCTCGACCCCTTCGCCGAAATTCCGCAGACCGGCGCCTTCATCGTCATCGACCGCATGACCAACCAGACGGTTGGTGCCGGCATGGTCGATTTCGGCCTGCGGCGGGCAACCAATGTGCACTGGCAGGCGCTGGACGTGTCCAAGGCCAGCCGCTCCGGCCTCAAGCTGCAGAAGCCGGCAGTGCTATGGTTCACCGGCCTCTCCGGCGCCGGCAAGTCCACCATCGCCAACCTTGTCGAGAAGCGCCTCAACGCGCTGGGTCGCCACACCTATCTGCTCGACGGCGACAATGTCCGCCACGGGCTGAACAAGGACCTCGGCTTCACCGATGCCGACCGGGTGGAGAACATTCGCCGCGTGGCGGAGGTCGCGCGGCTGATGGTGGACGCCGGGCTGATCGTGCTCGTCTCCTTCATCTCGCCCTTCCGGGCCGAACGCCAGATGGCGCGCGAGCTGCTGGAGACCGGCGAATTCGTCGAGATCTTCGTCGACACGCCGCTGGACGTGGCCGAGGCCCGCGACGTGAAGGGGCTGTACAAGCGGGCCCGGGCCGGACAGATCCAGAACTTCACCGGCATCGACAGCCCCTATGAGCCGCCGCTCGACCCAGAGATCACGATAGAGAGCGGGGCGCTGGCCGCAGAGGCGGCGGCCGAGCACATCTTCGCGTTTCTACTGGAGAGGGGATATCTCAACTGAGCGGCCCCTGCACAGCAAGGAGGGGCTTCATCTCGAGACCTGCAGTGTTCCGAGGCCGGTGGCTGGTGCGGGCGGTCGGACTCGAACCGACACTCTGTCACCAGAAACGGATTTTGAGTCCGTCGCGTCTACCATTCCGCCACGCCCGCGCGGTGCGGTTCTCTATAACGAAATGAACCGCGCCGCCAAGTGAAAAGCCGGCTCTTCAAGGTGGAAGGGCCGCTTTCGAAAGCGGCCCTTGGCGATCTTCGCCATGGGCGCCCGGATGAAGCGCCGCCGTCAGCCTTCAGGATGCCGGCTTGCAGGTGCCGAAGGCGGTCAGCACTTTTCCGCCCGCCAGCGTCGTCAGCGTCGCCTCCGGCTTGGACGGAGACAGCTCGATCGCCCAGGCGGCCATGTTGTCATTGCCGTCCAGGATCAGCGTGTCGCCATCGCCGATCACGCTCTGGATCGAACTGATATGCGGCAGGTCGTCGTCCGACACGCTGGCGATGATCTGCTCGCCGAAATGGATCAGGAAGCGCGCGGGGAGGTCGATTGTGCCGAGTTCCTGAGAGGGATTGCAGCCTGCCGCTTCGCAGACGAACACCTTCTCGAAGGTGCAGGCGATCGGGGGCGGCAGTGCGTCGTCCGCCGCGGCAGCTGGGGGTACGGCGGCGGAAGGCCCGGAGGAAGCGCCGGATGAATCCTGCGCGTGAGCGGCGGCGAGGCCGAGGATCAGGCAGAGCGCGGTAGCGGCCGTCTTCAGCATGGGAGTGCCCTGGTGCGTGACCGGAAGGAACGAACGGTGCGTCTCAGTAGACCGGCGTGCGGCACGGCGGATAGGGCGGCGCGCCGCAATAGCCCGGACCATAGACAGGACGGGGCGGCGGAGGCGGGTAATAGGCCGGCGGAGGCGGCGGAGGCGGGGCGTAATAATAGGTCTTCGGCTGGTTCACGGCGGACGTGACCACCGAACCAACCAGCGCCCCGGCGACCAGGCCACCAATGAGCGCGCCGGTCGAATTGCTCGCCTGCGCGGGCGGGCTCACCGCCAGCAGAGGCAGGGCGATGGCAACGGCGAGAGCCGCGCGCATCATCCACTTCAAGACCTTGGTGCCGAAGACTGTCATGTCCGACCTCTGCGATTCGCTGCGCTGACTATCGCGCGCGCCCCCGCAGCCGGCAAGAGCCGATACAGGCTGCCCGCCGCCGGAACGCCGTGATTAATGTCCATCCTGATCATGGTCGGCGAACCATCTACCCCGCACCGCGTTGATCCGGGCCAGCGGCCCATAGGCGCGCGGGGTGGAAGAGTGGAGAACGACATGGACAGACGGGGCTTTTTACTCGGTCTTGCCGGGGCACTGGGAGCGGGCGTCGCCGTCGGGACGCTCCTCACGCCTGCACAGGCTATGGTACTGGACCAGCTCAAGGACATCGCCCCCGAGGGCACGCCTGAGATCGAGCCGGCGGGCCGCACGCCCGACGGTACGCCTGTGGAGCCGACGCAGTGGGGACCGCCCGGCGTGCCGCCCGGTCGACGCCACCGCCGGCGCCGGCGGCGGCGGGTGTGCGCTGTTCGGCGCGACAGGTGGGGCCGGCCGGTGCGCCGCTGCTGGTATGTGTACCGCTAGCGCCGATCCAGCCAGAGCCGCGACGATGTGACGACGACGGCCGCCTTGGGAGCGCTGCTCCCCTGGCGGCCGTTCGCCTAAATGATCTCGATCGCCGTCGCCGGGGTGAGACGCGCCAGAAGGCGTCGGAGATCGGCCGGGCGAAAGGCGACGCAACCCGCCGTCGGCTCGAAAGTGCCCCGGGCGATGTGCAGGAACACGGCGGAACCGCGCCGGGAGCGGCGGGGACGGCTGTTGTGGTCGAGTACGACGACCAGATCGTAGAGCCCGTCATCCCGCCACATCGCTTCATGCGATGCCCTGACAGGCAAGCATACTGGGCGGTTGTAGCGCCCGTCGCCAGGTTCGTCGCACCAGCCGTCCGCGCGGCGGGTCCGCAGCACCGGCAGGCCGGTGATCGGCCGCATGCCACGATCGGCCCGGTAGCGCACCTCACGCGCATGCCAAATGCCGCGTGGCGTGGCGCCATCGCCTTCGCGCTTGTCGGCACGAACTCCGGCCCTGCCGAGGGCGACGGGAATCGGGCGTCCATGGAGAATGAGCCAGCCGCGCTGGCGGCCGTGAACGTGACCGGCCGGGCGCATGGCGACACGCAGGCGGGAGGCGAAGCGGGATTTCCCGTGTGTTTCTGTGCGAAGGGTCTTCTTCTTCACGCCATTTCCGTTCACGATCACGTCACGAACCGGCAGCACCTTCGTCTCGCAAGTGCTCGGCGCTTGCCGAATGCGTTTCGCCTGCCTACTCGGGACATACGGCATTTCACTCCAGCCTTGCGTGAGAGTGGACGCGCGAGGCGCCACGGACAAGGGCTTCGGCCAGCGGCCTCTCGGGAACGCGGATATTCGGGAAAGCGATATGGCGAACGCTCTGCGAGTTTTGGTGGTCGATGACGACAAGGATCTGCGCGAAGCGCTGGTCGAGCAGCTCTCGCTCTATGACGAATTCGAAGTGGTCTCGGTCGACAGCGCCACGGCCGCCATCAGCGAAGTCGAATCGACACGGGTCGATCTGGTGCTGATGGATGTCGGCCTGCCGGATAAGGACGGCCGGGAAGCCGTGCGCGTGATGCGGCAGAACGGCTTCAAGGCGCCGGTGATCATGCTCACGGGCCACGACACCGACAGCGACACCATCATGGGGCTGGAAGCCGGCGCCAATGACTACGTCGCCAAGCCGTTCCGCTTCGCCGTGCTGCTCGCCCGCATCCGGGCTCAGATGCGCTCGCATGAGGCGAGCGAGGACGCGGTGTTCACCATCGGGCCCTACACGTTCCGGCCCGGCGCCAAGATGCTGGTGACCGAGCGCAACTCCAAGATTCGCCTCACCGAAAAAGAAACCGCCATACTTCGTTACCTCTATCGGGCGGGAAAGAAGCCGGTGGCGCGCGAAATACTGTTGCAAGAAGTCTGGGGCTATAATTCAGGCGTGACGACGCATACCCTTGAGACGCATATATATCGCCTGCGCCAGAAGATTGAGAAGGACCCGTCTCACCCCAGCCTGCTTGCCACCGAGGCTGGGGGGTACAAATTGCTGCCCTGACAGGCCGATTGATTCGTCCTGCCTTGGAGTTTCGCCCGCCGAATGTCCATCGAGGACGACATCGCCTTTCTGGAACGTGTGCCGACGCTCGCATTGATGGGGCGTGAGGCTTTGCGCGTTATCGCCATCAGCGTCGAGCATTTCGCGCTGACACGCGGGCAGGTGCTTTTCCACGAGGGGGAGCCGGCCGATTGCGCCTATGTGGTGCAGGAGGGCAGCCTGGCGGTCGCGCCGGACGACCCGCATTTGGCGGCCCGGCCGGGGCAGAGCGCGCGCGTCGGCGAAGGGGCGCTGATCGGCGAAATGGCGCTGCTCACCGAGACGCGGCGGCCCGCCACCGCCACCGCGCTGGAGCCGGCGGAGGTTTTGCGTATTCCCCGCAACATGTTCCTGCGCACGCTGGAAAGCTATCCCGACGCCGCCCGCGAGCTGACGCAGCGGCTGAGCGAGCGCGTCTCCGCCACCCTTGCCGATCTCGAACGGGTGCGCGAGCGGCTGGAGGCGATCGAGGACCTGCGGCGGCCATGATTCCGGTCACGCCGCGGGTCTGGCTCGACGAGGACGAGATCGAGGAAACCTTCGTTCGCGCCTCCGGTCCGGGCGGCCAGAACGTCAACAAAGTGTCAAGCGCGGTGCAGCTGCGCTTCGACGTGCGCGGCTCCAAGACCTTGGCGGATCACGTGAAAGAGCGCCTCTCCCGCCTCGCCGGGCGACGCCTGACCAAGGAGGGCGTGCTGGTTCTGGTGGCCCAGCGCTACCGGACGCAGGAGCAGAATCGGGCGGATGCGCTGGCCCGGCTGGTCGAATTGGTGCGCGAGGCGGCGATCGTGCCGATCACCCGCCGCCCGACCCGCCCGACGCTCGGCTCGAAAATCCGCCGGCTGGAGGGCAAGGCCAAGCGGGCGGGGGTCAAATCGCTGCGCCGCGACCGGCCCGGCGGACCGGACGAATAGGGCGCACCCGCCCTAACCCCCTAGAAATCCGTCGCGATTCCCTTCACTTCCCAGTCGCCATAGCGCACCGGCTCCGGCCCGTTTCGGCCATCGATTTCCCTAGGCCCGGCCACCGGGGTGGCGGCGGCGCGGCGGGCGGCGGCCTCGGCCAGCGCCCGTTCGGCGGCGGGGGAAAGCGGCCGGCGCGGGGCGGCCGAATCGGCGCCATCGGACTGACCAGTGAGGCCAGTGAGGTGGAGTGTCGGTGCAGTGTGATCAATCTGGCTCATGCCTCATTGGAACCACCGCCCCCCGGCCCGCGTCAAGGGCGGCGACCTCCCGCAACGGCATGATGCGCGCGGGCGATGCTGCCGGCGATCGGGCCGGCAATCTTGCGCGCCCGCCGGGACCATCCCATTTTCTGGACCGACAGGCCGCACCCTGCGGCGGATGAGGGAACGATGAACTATTTCCGTACGGCGATCCTGCTCGCGGGCATGACGGCGCTGTTCATGGGCGTCGGCTTCATGATCGGCGGCCAGGGCGGCATGCTGATCGCGCTGCTGGTGGCGGCCGGCATGAATGTGTTCAGCTACTGGAATTCCGACCGCATGGTGCTGTCGATGTACGGCGCCCGCGAGGTCGACCGTGCCAGCGCGCCCGATTACTATTCCATGGTGGAGGAGCTGGCCGCCCGGGCGCAGCTGCCGATGCCGCGCGTCTACATCATGGACAACCCGCAACCCAACGCCTTCGCCACCGGCCGCAACCCGGCCAATGCGGCGGTGGCCGCCACCACCGGCCTGCTCAATTCGCTCTCCCGCGAGGAAGTCGCCGGCGTCATGGCGCATGAGCTGGCGCATGTGAAAAACTACGACACGCTGACCATGACCATCACCGCCACGCTGGCGGGCGCCATTTCCATGCTGGCGAACTTCGCGATGATTTTTGGCGGCAACCGCAACAATAATAGCGGCTTCGGCATTATCGGCACCATCGCGATGATGATCCTCGCCCCGCTCGCCGCCATGGTGGTGCAGATGGCGGTGTCGCGCTCGCGCGAATATGAGGCGGACAAGCTGGGGGCTGAGATCTGCGGCCAGCCGATGTGGCTCGCCTCGGCGCTGGCGAAGATTTCCAATGCCGCGCACGCCGTGCCGAACATGCCGGCCGAGCACAACCCGGCCACCGCGCACATGTTCATCATCAACCCTCTGTCCGGCGAGCGAATGGACAGCCTGTTCTCCACCCACCCCGCCACCGAGAACCGCATCGCCGCGCTGCAGGCGCTGGCGCAGCAGATGGGCGCGAGCGGCGGCTATGCCTCCACCACCGCACCGCAAAGCGGGCCGTGGGCGGGGTCCGGCACGGCGCGGCTCTCGAGCCGCCGGTCGGGCAATCCCTGGGGCCGCCGCGACGCCGGCGGCGGAGAGCGTCGCGGGCCCTGGGGCTGATCGGGGCTGGCGCGGGGCTTGGCGGAAAAGCCCCGCAGGGGCCGGCGGAAGCACTTTCGCCGGCAATGCGCGCGGCTGAGGCCGCCGCCCGCTTGAAAAAGCCGCGCTTCGCGGCTATCAGAGCCGCGCGTGCCGCTTTAGCTCAGTTGGTAGAGCATCGCATTCGTAATGCGGAGGTCGTCAGTTCGAGTCTGACAAGCGGCACCATTTCCGCCTCCGCGCCGTTCCGGCGCCTTATGGCCGCAAGACCCTTCCCCGTATAAGCATCACGCCCCCCTTTCTGCCGCACGCCCATCTCCGCGACGCGCGGCTCGTCCCTCCAGGGAGCGAGGCGGACCACACGCACTCCCTCATCCCCGGACCTGACCCGGGGACCCAGCGGTCCCGCCCCCTCTCAGCCCAAGTCTGGGTGGCCGGGTCGAGCCCGGCCATGAGGGGGAACGGTTGGGACGGAGAGGGCAAACTGGAGCACGCAGGACCAGCGCACCTCGCTCCCATATCCGCCTTCCGGCCGTCATCCCGGGCTTGACCCGGGGATCCAGCCGTCCGGCCGCGCCAAGCCGGGGATCCCGGGTCAAGCCCGGAGATGACGATGGTAGGCGGGACGGATGACGGAGGGGTGGGGCGTTCTTCTCCCTCTCCCCGTGGGGGAGAGGAAAGTCGAGGGTCAGCGCCGGGCATGGTCTGCGCCCCAGACCGCCCTCGCCGCTAATGGTCAGTGCCATGCCTGGTCTTCGTCGCTCATGGGATGACAGCGGCAATGCGTTCAACTCTCCGATTTTATCGAACGATTTGTGCGATATAATGCGCTGGATCGAACGATCTTCCCCTGCGATCAAGGGACGTTGCCGCAAGGGGAGACGCATCATGGTCGCGCATGTCGAGAGGGCCGAGGGCCACAGGGTGGCGAAGGCGCATCCCACCGCGATCCTGCCCGGCCTCGCGCTGACAGCGGGCATTGCCGGCCTCGCCTTCGGCCTGCGCCAGCTGCCCATGGTCGGGGTGCTGAGCCCGATGATTCTCGCCATCATGATCGGCATCGGCTTCCACAATCTCATCGGCACGCCGGTGCGGGCCAAGCCCGGCGTCGCCTTCGCCATGCGGCGCATCCTGCGCGCCGCCATCGTGCTGCTCGGGCTCCAGCTCACCGCCGCGCAGATCGCCGAAGTGGGCGCCACCGGCATCGCGGTGATCGCGCTGACGCTGGTCGCCACCTTCCTCTTCATCACCTGGTTCGGCCGGCTGATCGGGGTCGAGCGTGGGCTGGCCGAGCTGATCGCCGCCGGCACCTCGATCTGCGGCGCCTCGGCGGTGATCGCCACCAATACGGTGACGCGCGCGCCGGATGAGGATGTCGCCTATGCGGTGGCCTGCGTCACCGTGTTCGGCTCGGTGGCGATGTTCCTTTATCCGCTGCTCCCGGTCGTGCTCGGCCTGTCGCCGCACGCCTATGGGCTGTGGGCCGGCGCCTCGATCCACGAGATCGCCCAGGTGGTGGCCGCCGCCTATCAGGGCGGGCCGGCCGCGGGCGAGTTCGGCACCATTGCAAAACTCTCCCGCGTGATGCTGCTGGCGCCGATGGTGATCGGGCTCGGGCTCATCGCCGCCCGCCGTGCCACCCGGCTCGGCCATGGTGCCAGCCGCGCCCGCCCGCCCATGCCGTGGTTCGTGCTCGGCTTTCTCGCCATGGTGGGGCTGAACAGCGTGGTGACGATGCCGGCGGAGATGAAAGCTGCGCTGGTGCTGGCCACCACCTTCATGCTCTCCATGGCGCTGGCGGCGATGGGGCTGGAAACCGACATCGCCAAGCTGCGCGCCAAGGGGCTGCGGCCGTTTCTTCTCGGCCTCGCCGGCTTCGTCTTCATCGCCCTGTTCGCCCTCGCTCTGGTAAAGATGACCGCCTGAGCGAGGCCGAGGACGGCGGATGACCCTGGAGCAGCTACGCATTTTCGTTGCCGTCGCCGAGCGCGAGCACATCACGCAGGGCGCGCGGGACATCCATCTCACCCCCTCGGCCACCAGCGCGGCGATCGCGGCGCTGGAGGCGCGCCACGCCACAAGGCTGTTCGACCGGGTCGGCAGGGGCATCGTGCTCACCGAGGCGGGGCGGCTGTTTCTGCCGGAGGCGCGCGCCGTGCTCGCCCGCGCCAGCGCCGCCGAGAAGGTGCTGGCCGACCTCGCCGGGCTGGTGCACGGATCGCTGGCGCTGGCGGGCAGCCAGACGGTCGCCAATTACTGGCTGCCGCCGCTGATCGAGCGCTACCGCCGCCGCTATCCCGGCGTCCTGGTGAGCCTCGTCATCGGCAACACCGATTTCGTCGCCGCCCTGGTGCAGGACGGCGCCGCCGATCTCGGCTTCATCGAGGGGGAGGTCGAGGCGCCGGTGCTGCTCGCCGCGCCGGTGGCCGAGGACGAGATGGTGCTGGTGGCGCCGGTGACGCATCCCTGGCACTGGCGGGCGCCCACCTCCCCGGCCGAGCTGGCGGATGGCCCCTGGGTGCTGCGCGAGCCGGGATCGGGCACCCGCGCCATCTTCGAATCCTATCTGCAGGAGGCGGGCCTTGCCCCCGGCGCGCTGCGCGTCGTGCTCGACTATCCCTCCAATGAAGCGGTGCGGGCGGCGGTGGAGGCCGGCAGCGGGGTGACGGTGATCTCGCGCCGCGTGGTGGAAGGCGCCATCCGCGCCGGCACCATGGCGCTGATCGACTACCCCCTGCCCTCGCGCCCCTTCCTCTCGCTGCGCCACCGCGAACGCTACGCCACCAAGGCGGCGCAGGCCTTTCTCGACCTCGCGGCCACGCCGGGGACGCCCGAGAGCGCCGGCTGAGGCGCCGCGCCGGCCCGGGAAACGCGCGGCTCCTGAGATCATCGACGGGCGGCGCGGCCGCGCGGCGAACGCCGCGATTGCGCAGCATCTGGCGGCCTTTCCGGCCTGCCGGCGCTCTGGCACCTGCTGGAACGGGCGCCCGGCGTGTTCGGGCTCAGCTTCTTCCTGCTGGGACGCCGGGGCCTCCGTCTGCTGAGCGCGGCGCCTAGCGGGTGCCGAAAATGGCGCTGCCGACCCGCACATGGGTGGCGCCCAGCGTGATGGCGGTCTCGAAATCGCCGCTCATGCCCATGGAGAGCGTTTTCAGCCCGTGGCGGGCGGCGATCTTCGCCAGCAGGGCGAAATGCGGCGCGGCCGGCTCGTCGGCCGGGGGAATGCACATCAGCCCGTCGATCACCAGCCCGTGCACCTCGCGGCATTCGGCCAGAAACGCATCGACCTCACCGGGGGCGACCCCGGCCTTTTGCGGCTCCTCGCCGGTATTGACTTGCACCAGCAGGCGCGGCGCCGGTGGGGCGCCCTCGCGGCGCAGTTCCTTCGCCAGCGCGGCGGCGAGCGAGGGGCGGTCCAGCGTCTGGATCACGTCGAAAAGGGCGAGCGCCTCGCGCACCTTGTTGCTCTGCAGCGGACCGATCAGGTGCAGTTCGAGATCGGGATGGGCCGCGCGCAGCGCCGGCCATTTCGCTGCCGATTCCTGCACCCGGTTCTCGCCGAACACGCGCTGGCCGGCTTTGATGACGGGCGCGATATGCTCGGCCCCGAAGGTCTTGGAGACGGCGACCAGCTGCACGCTGGCGGGAGGGCGCCCGGCATCGTCGCAGGCCTGGGCGATGCGCGCGCGCACCTCGTTGAGACGTGCGGTGACCTCGCGCGCAAAAACGTCCTCGGTCCGGTCCGGCTCCATGCTGGCTCTCCTGCTGATCCCGACGCCCTCGATACGCCAATCGCACCGTCGCGGGAATGCGCGCGCGCGTGAATATGCGCCGGGCCGCCCCGCCCGCGCCCGCCCTCCCCCGCAACGCAGCGAAAAGGTTGACCGGGAACGCGGTTTGGTGCCTAGTCCGGCGCCATCCGTGAACCTTTTCGTGAAGGTTTGCGCCCCTTTTTCGATGTTTGCCGATCCAAGAAGCCTGTTCATGAGCACCGAGCGCTACAACGCCCGCGAGGCCGAGCCCCGCTGGCAGAAGATCTGGGACGAACGCGGGATCTACCGCACCCGCAACGACGATCCGCGTCCCAAATACTACGTGCTCGAAATGTTCCCCTACCCCTCGGGGCGCATCCATATCGGCCATGGCCGCAACTATGTGATGGGCGACGTGGTGGCGCGCTTCAAGCGCATGAAGGGCTTCAATGTCCTGCACCCCATGGGCTGGGATGCCTTCGGCCTGCCGGCGGAGAACGCCGCGATCGAGCGCAAGACCCATCCGGGCAAGTGGACCTACGAGAACATCGCCACCATGCGCGAGCAGCTGAAGCTGCTCGGCCTCTCGCTCGACTGGTCGCGCGAGATCGCCACCTGCGACGTCTCCTATTATGGCGAGCAGCAGCGCATCTTCCTCGATTTCCTCAAGGGCGGCTTCGCCTATCGCCGCGAGAGCGAGGTCAATTGGGACCCGGTCGACAACACCGTGCTCGCCAATGAGCAGGTGATCGACGGGCGTGGCTGGCGTTCCGGCGCGCTGGTGGAGCGGCGCAAGCTGGCGCAGTGGTTCTTCCGCATCTCCGATGCCTCCGAGGAACTCCTCGCCGGGCTCGACACGCTGGAGCGCTGGCCCGACAAGGTGCGCCTGATGCAGCGCAACTGGATCGGCCGTTCCGAAGGGCTGCATGTGCGCTTCGTGCTGGCCGATGCGCCGGCGGGGCTGCCCGAAAGCCTGCCAACCGAGATCAAGGTCTACACCACCCGGCCGGATACGCTGTTCGGCGCCGCCTTCCTGGCGCTCTCGCCCGGCCATCCCCTCACCGAGACGCTCGCGGCGAGCAATCCCGCGCTGGCGAGCTTCGTCGAGGAATGCCGGCGCGGCGGCACCTCTACCGCCGAGATCGAGACCCAGGAAAAGATGGGCTTCGACACCGGGCTGAAGGTGCGCCACCCGCTGGGCGGGCCGGAGTTGCCGGTCTATGTCGCCAATTTCGTGCTGATGGACTACGGCACCGGCGCCATTTTCGGCTGCCCGGCGCATGACCAGCGCGACCATGATTTCGCCAGCAAATACGGCCTGCCGATCACGCCCGTCGTGCTGCCGCCCGATATCGATCCCGCCAGCTTCTCGGTGGCGGACGGCCCCTATGAGGGCGAGGGCGTGCTGTTCAATTCCGGCTTCCTCGACGGGCTCACCGTGCCGGCGGCGAAGGAGAAGGTGGCGCTGAGGCTGGAGAACGAGATTCTCGGCAACGCGCCCGTCGGCGCTCGGGCGGTGAACTACCGCCTGCGCGACTGGGGCATTTCGCGCCAGCGCTACTGGGGCTGCCCGATCCCGATCATCCATTGCGACAGCTGCGGCCCGGTGCCGGTGCCCGAGGATCAGCTTCCCGTGAAGCTGCCGGAGGACGTGACCTTCGACCAGCCGGGCAACCCGCTGGACCGGCACCCCACATGGAAGCATGTGAACTGCCCGAACTGCGGCGCGCCGGCCCGGCGCGAGACCGACACCATGGACACTTTTGTCGATTCGTCCTGGTATTTCGCCCGCTTCGCCGCCGAGCCCGGCACCGCGCCGCTGCAGAAGGGCGCCGCCGACCAGTGGCTGGCGGTGGACCAGTATATTGGCGGCATCGAGCACGCGATCCTGCATCTGCTCTATTCCCGCTTCTTCATCCGCACGCTGAAGAAGCTCGGCCGCGTCTCGGTGGCCGAACCCTTCGCCGGGCTGTTCACGCAAGGCATGATCGTCCACGAGACCTACAAGGACGCCGAAGGCCGCTGGCTGTTCCCCGAGGAGGTCGAGCGCGACGGCGAGGGCCGGCCGGTGAAGGTGGGCACGGGCGAGCCCGTCACCATCGGCGCGCCGGAGAAGATGTCGAAGTCGAAGAAGAACGTGGTGCCGCCGGAGATCGTCGCCGACACCTATGGCGTCGATTGCGCCCGCTGGTTCATGCTCGCCGACACCCCGCCCGAGCGCGACAGCGAATGGACCAGCGCCGGCATCGAGGGCGCCTGGCGCTTTGTCCAGCGGCTGTGGCGCCTGGTGGGCGACGCGGTGGCGCTGGCGCCGGACCCTGTGGCACGGCCGGCTGATTTCGGCACCGAATCGATCGCCCTGCGCCGGGCCTCACACCGGCTGGCGGCGCAGGTGGCGGAGGATATCGAGCGGCTGCGCTTCAATGTCGCCGTGGCGCGGGTGCACGCCTTCGCCAATGTGTTCGCCGAGGCGCTCTCCAGCGCCCGCACCGGCGCGGCTTCCGGCACGGTGGCGCCCGATCTCGCCTTCGCCCTGCGCGAGGCCGCGACCTTCCTCGCCGCCGTGGTGGCGCCCATGGTGCCGCACCTCGCCGAGGAATGCGGCCAGGTGCTGGCAGGCACCGGGCTGATGGCCGAGGCCGGCTGGCCGCAGGTCGAGGCCGATCTGCTGGTCGACGACACCGTTACGCTGCCGATTCAGATCAATGGCAAGCGGCGCGGCGAGATCGTGGTGCCGAAGGATGCCAGCCCCGCCGAGGTGGAGAAGGCGGTGCTCGCCCTCGATCTCATCGCGCAGGCACTCGACGGGCGCGCCCCGAAGCGTATCATCGTGGTGCCGCAAAGGATTGTGAATGTCGTCGCCTGACCGGAGGAACACGATGCCCGCACGAAGCCGCCTGCTCGGTCTCGCCGGGGCGGGACTGCTCGCCCTTTCCGCGGCCGGCTGCTTCCAGCCCATGTATGCCGAGACCACGCCCGGCGAGGGCTCGGCGCTGCAGCGGAGCTTCAACGATATCGAAGTGGTCTTCGTCGCCGGCCGGGTCGGCGACGAGGTGCGCAACGACCTGATCTTCGCGCTGACCGGCGGCGCCGGCAACCCGGCGGGGGCGCCCTACCGGCTGAACCTCGATGTGCGCAGCACCACGGCGGAGGCCTCCGTCGTCAGCCCGCTCACCGGCCTGCCGGAAGTGGAAATCGTCTCGGTCGACGTCAAATGGCAGCTCTTCGAGACCGGCAACACCAAGACGCCGCTGCGTATCGGCCAGGCCTCCGGCAAGGCTTCGCTGGACAGCGGCTATCAGCGCTTCGCCCGCAACCGCGCCATTCGCGACGCCGAGAACCGCTCCGCCACGGTGGTCGCCGAGACCATCAAGAGCCAGTTGGCCTCCTATTTCCTGACCGCCGGTTCCCGCCCCACCGGCCCGGGCGCCACCGCACCTGTCACGACCGCGCCCAAGAGCTGAGCCGTCATGGTCGCCGTCCGGCCGGGTGATGTCGAGGCGACGCTGAGCCGCCTCGATCCGCTGCGCCCTGTCGTCCTGCTGTTCGGTCCCGATAGCGGGCTGGTGCGCGAGCGCGCCCGCGCCTATCTCGCCCGCGCCTCCGCCGGCTCCAACGATCCTTTCGGCATGGTCCGGCTGGATGGCGACGAGATTTCAGGCGATCCCGGCCGGCTGGTCGATGAGGCCGGCACGCTGGCGCTGTTCGGCGGAAGGCGGGTGGTCTCGCTGCGGGCCGGTTCCAAAAATGTCGTTCCGGCGGTCGAGGCGCTGCTGGCGGCGCCGCCGGAACAGGCGATCATCGTCATCGAGGCCGGCGACCTCAAGCGCGGTATGGGGCTGCGCGCGCTCTGCGAGGCCTCGCCGCATGCGCTGGCGATCGCCTGCTATGCCGATAGCGAGCGTGATCTCGCCCGGCTGGTCGACACCATGATGGCGGAGGCCAGCATGGCGCTGGACCGCGATGCCCGCGGCGAGTTGCTCGCCCTGCTCGGCGGCGACCGCATGGCCTCGCGCGGCGAAATCGCCAAATTGCTGCTCTACGCCACCGGCGAGCCGCGCATAACAAGCGCCCATGTGCGCGCCATTGTCGGCGACGCTTCCAGCCTGGCGCTGGACGAAATCGCCGACGCCACCTTCGCCGGTCAGCCGGCTGACATGGCGAGCGCCTTCGCCAAGGCGACCGGCGAGGGCATGCGGGCCGACATCGTGCTGGGGGCGGTGTGCCGCACGGCGCAGGCGCTGCACCAGATGCGGCTTGCCATTGAAGCGGGCGGCAGTGTCGAGCGCGCGCTGGAAGGCGCCCGGCCGGCGATCCATTTCCGCCGCAAGCCGTTTGTCGAGAAGGCGCTGCGCGGCTGGAGCGTGGCCCGGCTGGAGACGGCGCTGTTCGCGCTCGACGACGCGCTGCTCGCCGCCCGGCGCAACGCGGCGCTGGGCCCGGCAATCGCCGAGCGCGCGCTGCTGCAGGTGGCCGGGCAGGCGAAACGCGGCTGAGGCCTCAGGGCCGGGCGTTCAGATTCCCGCCAGCCGCCGGCAGACCTCGTCCAGCTGGTCGAGCGAGGAATAGCGGATGCGGATCTCACCCGCCTCGCCATCATGCTTCAGCGTCACCGCAAGGCCCAGCTCGTCGGAGAGCCGGCGCTGCAGCGCGGCGGTGTCGGCGTCGAGCGCAGGGTGGAGCTTGGGCTTTTTCGGCGGCTTGCCGGCGGCTTCCGCCTTGGCGACATTGAGCTCCTGCGCCAGCGCCTCGATGGCGCGCACATTCATCCCCTGGGCGACGATCGCCTGCGCCAGCGCCTCCGGGTCGTCCTGGGTCAGCAGCGCGCGGGCATGGCCGGCGGAGAGCCTTCCATCGGCGAGGAACTGCTTCACCGTTTCCGGCAGGCGCAGCAGCCGCATCGTGTTGGCGACATGGCTGCGGCTCTTGCCGATGACCCGGGCGAGATCGCTCTGCGAATAGCCGAACTGGTCGGCCAGCGACTGATAGCCCGCCGCCTCTTCCAGCGGATTGAGATCGGCCCGCTGGACATTCTCGATGATGGCGATTTCCAGCGCCTCGCGGTCGTCCACTTCGACGACGACGATCGGCACCTCATGGATGCCGGCGCGCTGGCCGGCGCGCCAGCGGCGCTCGCCGGCGACAATCTCATACGCCTCGCGCTCGCCGGCGACCTGGCGCACGACGATGGGCTGGATGATGCCGCGCTCGCGGATCGAGGCGGCGAGATCGTCGAGATCGCCCTCCGCGAAGGTCCGGCGCGGGTTGCGCGGATTGGCCCGCAAGAAGGCGAGCGGCACTTTGCGCGCGCCGCCGCCGATGCGGCCCCGGTCATTGGCCGCGCCACTGTCCTCGCCCATATCGCCAATCAGCGCCGCAAGGCCGCGCCCGAGCCGCGAGCGGCCGCCGTCTTCCGCCATGGCCATCGCCCCCTCCCCTACGCCGCCGCGAGGCGCAGGCTGCGCTCGCGCTGGATTATTTCGGATGCGAGACGAAGATAGGCCTGCGACCCGACGCATTTGAGATCGTAGAGCAGCACCGGCTTGCCATAGGACGGCGCCTCCGACACCCGCACATTGCGCGGGATGATGGTCTCATAGACCTTGGCGCCCATGAACTGGCGCACATCGTCCACCACCTGGGTGGAGAGATTGTTGCGCGCATCGAACATGGTCAGCACGATGCCGTGGATGGACAGTTCCGGGTTGAGCGTGGTGCGCACCTGCTCCACCGTCTTCAGCAACTGGGAGAGACCTTCCAGCGCGAAGAACTCGCATTGCAGCGGCACCAGAATGGCGTTCGAGGCCGCCATGGCGTTGACGGTGATGAGATTGAGCGAGGGCGGGCAGTCGATCAGAACGTAGGTGTAATCAATATCGTTCCGGTCCCGTTCAAACTGCTCGGCCGGGCCGTTGAGGCGGCGGATCGCGTCGCGCAGGCGATAGGCGCGGTCGCGCTGGCCGGCCAACTCCAGCTCAAGGCCGGACAGGTCCATGGTAGAGGGCGCGATGTGCAGCCGCGGCACCGCCGTCTCCAGCGCCGCGTCGCGCAGCTCGATCTCACCGGTCAGCACATCATAGGTCGACACCCGGCGGCTGCGGCGGTCGATGCCGAGCCCGGTGGAGGCGTTGCCCTGCGGGTCGAGATCGATGATCAGCACCGTCTCGCCGATCGCCGCGAGGGCGGTGCCGAGATTGATCGCCGTCGTGGTCTTGCCGACCCCGCCCTTCTGGTTGGCCAGGGCCAGGACGCGGGGAACCGGCCGGGGCGCGGCCGGAGCGAGCGAAGCCTCATCCATGATGTCCACCCTGCGAAATTCCCTTGCCGACCGAACTGCCGCCCGAACCCGTGTCATCCGAACTGCGATCCGAACGATTGCCGCCGGCCGTATCCGGCCCCAGCGGGACCGCGTTGCGGACGATCAGCACATGCCCGCCGCCATCGGTCAGGCTCGCCCTGATCTCAGCCTCGATTCTCCAAGATTTAGCTGCCTGGGTCAATTCGTTATCAACATCTTGTCCCTTGAGGAACAGCCCCGTCGCCCCCTGTGCAAGGAAGGGCGCCGTCAGTTCCAGCAGTCGCGGCAAAGGCGCAAGCGCGCGGGCCGAGACCACCTCGACGCCGGGGGCGAGCACCGCCGCGACCTGCTCGATTCGCGACGGCAGCACGGTAACGGGCAGCTCGGCCAGCCGGGCCGCCTCGCGCAGAAAGGCGGCCTTGCGGCTGTCACTCTCCACCAGCGTCACATCGGCGTCCCGCCGTTCCGCCAGCACCGCCGCCACGACCAGACCGGGGAAGCCGCCGCCGGAGCCGAGATCAACCCAGCGCGTGGCCTCGCCGGCCAGCGGCACCAGCTGAAGCGAATCGGCGACATGGCGGGTCCACAGCTGCGGCAGCGAGGCGGCCGCGACCAGATTGATGGTGCGCTGCCACTTTTCCAGCAGCGCGACGATGATGTCGAGCCGCTGCTCCGTTTCACGTGAAACAGGGGTGAGGCTCAGCGCGCGGGTGCGATCGGACGAATCGTTCTTGGACATGACGCATTCTACCGCAGTCGCGGCGCCGGATCAGCGGGAGAGACGGTGCGGAAAGGCGATTGCCGCCGGTCACGACATGCGCCGATCACGACACTGCCGATCACGACACTCGGCGGGCATGCGCCGCCAGCAGCGCCAGCGCCGCCGGGGTCATGCCGTCGATGCGGCCGGCCTGGCCAATGGTACGGGGGCGAATCGATTCCAGCTTGGCCTTGATCTCGTTGGAGAGACCGGCCAGCCCGCGATAATCCATCTCCGCCAGCTCCGCCGCCTCGTCGCGGCGGAACGAGGCGATGTCGGCCTCCTGACGGTGGAGATAGACGGCGTATTTCGCATCGACCTCCACCTGCTCGCCAATGCGGGCGTCCTCGCCGCCGGCCTGTGGCCAGATGCGGCAAATATCGGCCCAGCTCACATGCGGGTAGGAGAGCAGATCGAACGCCGTCCGCCGCTGCCCGTCGCGGTTCAGGGTCAGCCCATGCGCGTCGCCCTCCCCCGGGGTGATCGACACCGAGCGGCTCCAGGCCGACACCCGCGCCAGCGCCTCGCGCCGCGCGGCGAAGTGCACCCGCCGCGCCGCGCCGACCAGGCCGAGCGCATCGCCCTTGCCGGTGAGGCGCTGGTCGGCATTGTCGGCCCGCAGCGAGAGGCGATACTCCGCCCGTGAGGTGAACATGCGGTAGGGCTCGCTCACCCCGCGCGTGACGAGATCGTCGATCATCACCCCGATATAGGCTTCCGCCCGGTCGAAGGTGACGCCGTCCTGCCCGCCTGCCCGCCGCGCCGCGTTCAGCCCGGCGACCAGCCCCTGCGCCGCCGCCTCCTCATAGCCGGTTGTGCCGTTGATCTGGCCGGCGAGGAATAGGCCGGGCGCCTTGCGCACTTCCAGCGTCGGCTCCAGCTCGCGCGGGTCGACATGGTCATATTCGATGGCGTAGCCGGGACGGAAAAGCTGAACCCGTTCCAGCCCCGGAATGGTCGCCAGCAGCAGGCGCTGGACGTCCTCCGGCAGCGAGGTCGAGATGCCGTTGGGATAGACGGTGGGATCGTCCAGCCCCTCCGGCTCCAGGAAGATCTGGTGCCCTTCCCGCTCGCCGAAGCGGACGATCTTGTCCTCGATCGAGGGGCAGTAGCGCGGGCCGACGCTCTGGATATTGCCGGAGTACATCGCCGAGCGGGCGATATTGGCCCGGATCACCGCATGGGTTTCCGGCGTCGTGCGGGTGATGCCGCACTTCACCTGCGGATTGGTGATCGCCTGCGTGAGCGAGGAAAACGGCTCGGGGGGCGTGTCGCCCTCCTGCATCTCCAGCCCGGCCCAGTCGATGCTGCGGCCATCGAGGCGCGGCGGGGTGCCGGTCTTCAGCCGGCCGAGCCGCAGGCCCAGCGCGGCGAGCGAGGTGGAGAGGCCGCGCGCCGGCGCCTCCCCCATCCGCCCCGCCGGGATCTGCTGGTCGCCAATATGGATCAGCCCGTTGAGAAAGGTGCCCGTGGTAACGACGACGGCACCCGCCATCAGGCGCCGCCCATCCGCCAGCACCACGCCGGTGACGCGCCCTTCCTGCAGGATCAGGCTGTCGGCTTCGCCCTCGACCACCGATAGGTTCGGCTGCGAATCGATCGCCCGCTGCATCGCCTGCGCGTAGAGCTTGCGGTCAGCCTGGGCGCGGGGGCCGCGCACCGCCGGCCCCTTGCGGCGGTTGAGCAGGCGGAACTGGATGCCGCCCTGGTCGGCGACGCGGCCCATCAGCCCGTCCAGCGCATCGATCTCGCGCACCAGGTGCCCCTTGCCGAGCCCGCCAATCGCCGGGTTGCAGGACATGGTGCCGAGCGTCGCATGGGCGTGCGTTACCAGCGCGGTGCGGGCGCCCAGCCGCGCGGCGGCGGCGGCGGCCTCGGTGCCGGCATGGCCGCCGCCGATGATGACGACGTCGAAAGAGTGTGCGGGAGCGGTCATAGGGCAGGCTCGCAGGCTTCTGTCGCGCCGCGAAAACGGGCGCGCGCATCTCGGCGGGCGAAGGGATGGCCTCTTCAGCCAGCGATTTGCCCCGCCGTCAAGCCAGCCCGATGCTTCGGCCGGCTGGGGACAAGGCGGCGACCTGATTCACGTGAAACATTTCGTTTACGAATCGGCCTCGGCGGCGGCTCTGTTTCACGTGAATCCGACCCCTGCTTGGGGGCTATTTGCCAATGCAGAATTCGCGGAACACGACATCGAGAAGATCCTCGACCCCGATCGCCCCGGTCATGCGGCCGAGCGCCCGGGCGGCGAGGCGAAGCTCCTCGGCCAGAAGCTCGTCGTCCAGCCGCTCCCAGTGCTCCAGCGCGAGAGCGAGATGTGCATCCGCTTCCCGCGCGCTGGCGCGATGACGGGCGCGGATCAGCGCCGGGTGCTCGCCTTCCGCCCGCGCTGCGATGAAACCGCCGAGCGCACGGGTCAGCGCCTCCAGCCCCTCCCCGCTCGCCGCCGAGACCTTGAAGCCCCGCGCCGCCCAGCCGGTTTCCGGCGACAGCGCATCCCCGGCCCGGTCGATCTTGTTCGCCACCAGCCAGAGCGGGCGCTCTGTTTCGATGGAGGGAGAGGCCTCGGGCGCGGGTCCCACCGAGACGTCGTGCACCCACAGCACGAGATCGGCCTGCGCCATCCGGGCGCGGGCGCGGCGGATGCCCTCCGCTTCCACCTTGCTTTCCGCCTCACGCAGGCCGGCGGTGTCGACCAGCGTCGCCTTGTGGCCGTCGAGGTCGAGCGCGACTTCCAGCAGGTCGCGCGTGGTGCCCGGCTCGTCGGAAACGATGGCGATGTCGCGCTGCGCCAGCGCGTTGATCAACGACGACTTGCCGGCATTGGGCAGGCCGGCAATGGCGATGAGCGCGCCTTCCCGCACCAGCGCGCCGCGCCGGTCGGCCAGCGCGGCGGTGAGTTCGGCGTGGAGAGCCTCCACTTCCGGCCGCGCCAGCGCCCGCGCCCCCGCCGGCACATCGTCCTCGTCGGCGAAATCGATGCCGGCCTCAATGAGCGCCATGGCGCGGATGAGGCGGCGGCGCCACTCCTCCACGCGCTGGCCGAGATGGCCGAAGGCGTGGGCGAAGGCGAGCCGGCGCTGCGCTTCGGTCTGCGCCCCGATCAGGTCGGCGAGGCCCTCGGCCTCGGTCAGGTCCATCCGCCCATTGAGGAACGCGCGGCGGGTGAACTCGCCGGCTTCCGCAGGCCGCAGGCCGGGAACGCTGAGCACCGCGCCGAGCACGGCGGCGACGACGGCGCGCCCGCCATGGATCTGCAATTCGGCCATGTCCTCGCCGGTGGCGCTGCGCGGCCCGGGGAACCACAGCGCCAGCCCCTGGTCGAGCACGTCGCCGGAGATGGGGTGGCGCAGCCGCGCCAGATGCGCCCGGCGCGGTTCGGGCAGCCGGCCGGCCAGCGCCACCAGAACGGCCCCGGCCTGCGGGCCGGACAGGCGGATGACGGCCACCGCGCCGCCACTGCCGGAGGACACCGCCGCGATGGTGTCGGTAGCGGCGACGGCGGCGCCTTTGTCAGTGGCGGTTATGTCGATTGCGCTTTTTTCCTGCACGTCCACCCGCTACGCCCTATCTGTTGAATCGGCCGCGTCGCTTGCAAGAAGCGCCCGCCGCCGCGCCACGATACCCCGTCCCCAGCCGGAGCGACATCTTGCCCAACCAGCTCGCCGCCGCCGCCAGCCCCTATCTGCTCCAGCACAAGGACAACCCCGTCGACTGGTGGGAATGGACGCCGGACGCCTTCGCGGAGGCCCGGCGCAGCAACCGGCCGATCCTGCTCTCCATCGGCTATGCCGCCTGCCACTGGTGCCATGTGATGGCGCATGAGAGCTTCGAGGACGAGGCGACGGCGGCGGTGATGAACGAGCTGTTCGTCAACATCAAGGTCGATCGCGAGGAACGGCCGGAGGTCGACCAGATCTATATGGCCGCGCTGCAGCAGCTCGGCGTGCAGGGCGGCTGGCCGATGACCATGTTCCTCGACCCGGAAGGCGCCCCTTTCTGGGGCGGCACCTATTTCCCGAAAGAAGCGCGCTATGGCCAGCCCGCCTTTACCGAGGTGCTGAAGACCATGGCTGGCGCCTATGCCTCGGGCGATCCGCGCATCACCCAGAACCGCGCCGCCCTGCTGGACCGGCTGCGGCAGAAGGCCCGGCCCGCCGGCCAGGTGGTGATCGGCACCCATGAGCTGGACGATATCGCCGGGCGGATCCTCGGCATCATGGATACCGAGCATGGCGGGCTACAGGGCTCGCCGAAATTCCCCAACACACCGTTCCTTGAGCTGCTGTGGCGCGGCTGGGAGCGTACCGGCCGAACGAAGCTGCGCGACGCGGCGCTGCACGCGCTTGATGGCATGAGCGAGGGCGGCATCTACGACCATATTGGCGGCGGCTATTCCCGCTACAGCGTCGACGAGCGCTGGCTGGTGCCGCATTTCGAGAAGATGCTCTACGACAATGCGCAGATCCTCGACCTGCTCGGCCTCGCCTATAGCGAGACGCTGGCCGAGCTTTTCCGCGCCCGCGCCGATGAGACGGTGGGCTGGCTGCAACGGGAAATGCTGACCGAAGGCGGCGCCTTCGCCGCCAGCCTCGACGCCGATTCCGAAGGCCATGAGGGCCGCTATTACGTCTGGACCCTCAAGCAGGTGCTGGACGCGCTTGGGGCGCAGGACGCGGAATTCTTCGCCCGGCATTACGACATTGTGCCCTTCGGCAATTGGGAAGGCGTTTCGATCCCGAATCGACTGAAGGAGATGGAGCGCTCCGGCGCCGACGAGGTGCGCCTCGCCCTGCTGCGCGACAAGCTGCTGGCCGTGCGCGAAAAGCGGGTGCCGCCCGGCCGCGACGACAAGGTGCTGGCCGACTGGAACGGGCTGATGATGTCAGCTCTGGTGGGCGCGGCGCCGCGCTTTGGGCGGCCGGAATGGGTGGAGCTGGCCGCCGGCGCCTTCCGTTTCATCGCCGAATCGATGGTGAAGGACGGGCGGCTCGGCCATAGCTGGCGCGCGGGGCGGCTGGTGTTCCCCGGCCTTGCCAGCGACTATGCCGCGATGATCGGCGCGGCGCTTGCATTGCACCAGGCGACCGGCGAGCGGAACTATCTCGACCAGGCGGTCGCCTGGCAGGCTCAGCTGGAGACGCACCATGCGAGCGAGGAAGGCGGCTATTACCTCACGGCCGACGATGCCGAGGGGCTGATTTTGCGGCCCGAAGCGACCGCTGACGATGCCGTCACCAACCCGCAGGCGCTGATCGCCCGCAACCTCGTTCGGCTCGCCGCGCTGACCGGAGATGACGCCTATCGCGCCCGCGCCGACCTTCTGTTCGACGCCCTGCTGCCGCGCGCCGCGCCGAATCTCTACAGCCATGCCGGCCTGCTCAACGCGCTCGACAGCCGGCTGCGGGCGCCGGAGATCGTGATTATCGGCGCGGGCGAGGCCGCCGACGCGCTGGCGGAGACCGCCCGCCGCCTGCCGCGCGTCGACATCACCCTGCAGCGGGTGGAAGACCCGGCGGCGCTGCCGGCCGATCATCCGGCCCGCGCCAAGGCGGAAAGTCTCGCGGCCGGCGCGGGAGGGGGCGCCGCCGCCTTTGTCTGCGCCGGCGCGGTGTGTTCGCTTCCCGTTACGGAATCGAATCGATTGGCGGAAGTGGTGCGTGGCGGCTGAGCGCGAGGGCGTGACGCCTCGGGTCGCGCCGGCAATGGGCGCCGGGACGCGGGCTTGGCGCGGATTTGCGCCCGTCGCGCCCGCCTGTGGACAGTCCTGTGGATAAGTTGGGGGCAAAAACCCCCACCGGCCCGCATTTCAACAGAAATGGCCGCTGGCAGGCGAAAGGACTTTTACGATGGATGGATCGGACGTGACCCCGTTTGGCCGCCCTGAGTCATTTGTGGAGTGTATTGTTTCGGCTACGAAACGTGCACGGGCGCACTATTTATCGCCGTAAAATGTCGGATCAAATGCGTCGGCGCAAAGATCGCCCTCCCGACACCGCGGGGCGCACCGGACGCCGGCGGCGTCAGTCTTTTCGGCTGAAGCGGATATTGGCCAGCATGAGCGGCACGACCAGCAGCAGCGCGCCGGCAAGGTCCGCCTGCAGGACATAGGCGAGGCCGAGTTCCTCGCGCACCGCCGGCCCGATCACCGGGTCGGCGAAATCGGCGATGAGGCTGGCGACGAACAGGGCGGTGGGCAGCCACACAGCAAGGGGCAGCCACCAGCGCCGGCAGGCCATGACCCAACTCAGCGCGGCGATACCGATGACGAAGAGCCACAGCTCGGCCATGGGCGGTTCGCGCTCGGCGACGCCGGCCTGGACCGGCAGCGCCAGAAGCAGCGCCACAGGAAGCGATATCAACGAAAGCCGAGTGATCCGCCCTGCCCGCATGCCCCGCCTCCCAGCGGCCTCGCCCCGGCGTTTTCGCCGTGGGCGTGCTTGCCTTGTGTTTTCGCCTTACGTGTTCATCGAGTCGAAGAAGTCGCCATTGGTCTTGGTCTGGCGCAGCTTGTCGACCAGGAACTCGATCGCGTCGACCGTCCCCATCGGGTTCAGGATGCGGCGCAGGACGTACATCTTCTTCAAAACGTCGGCCGGCACAAGCAGCTCTTCCTTGCGGGTGCCCGAGCGCGTGATGTCGATGGCCGGGAACACCCGCTTGTCCGACACCTTGCGGTCGAGAATGACCTCGGAATTGCCGGTGCCCTTGAACTCCTCGAAGATCACCTCGTCCATGCGCGAGCCGGTATCGACCAGCGCGGTGGCGATGATGGTGAGCGAGCCGCCCTCTTCGATGTTACGCGCCGCGCCGAAGAAGCGCTTGGGGCGCTGCAGCGCGTTGGCGTCGACACCGCCGGTCAGCACCTTGCCCGACGACGGCACGACGGTGTTGTAGGCGCGGCCGAGGCGGGTGATCGAATCCAACAGGATCACCACGTCGCGCTTGTGCTCGACGAGGCGCTTGGCCTTCTCGATCACCATTTCCGCGACCTGCACATGGCGCTGGGCCGGCTCGTCGAAGGTGGAGGAGACCACCTCGCCCTTCACCGAGCGCTGCATGTCGGTGACTTCCTCCGGCCGCTCGTCGATGAGCAGCACGATCAGGTAGCACTCGGGATGATTGGTGGTGATGGACTGGGCGATGTTCTGCAGCAGCACGGTCTTGCCGGTGCGCGGCGGGGCGACGATCAGGCCGCGTTGGCCCTTGCCGATCGGCGCCACGACATCGATGACGCGGGCGGAGAAATCCTTGCGCGTCGGGTCTTCGATTTCCAGCTTCAGCCGCTCGTCGGGATAGAGCGGGGTCAGGTTGTCGAAGTTGATCTTGTGCCGGATCTTGTCCGGGTCCTCAAAATTGATCGTGTTGACCTTGAGGAGGGCGAAGTAGCGCTCCCCATCCTTCGGGGAGCGGATCTGGCCTTCGACCGTGTCGCCGGTGCGCAGGCCGAAGCGGCGGATCTGGCTCGGCGAGACATAGATGTCATCGGGGCCGGGCAGATAATTCGCGTCCGGCGAGCGCAGGAAGCCGAAACCGTCGGAAAGGATCTCGACCACGCCCTCACCGATGATGTCGGTGTCCTTGGCGGCGAGCTGCTTGAGAATGGCGAACATCAGCTCCTGCTTGCGCAGCGTGCTGGCGTTCTCGACCTCAAGCTCCTCCGCAACCACGAGAAGTTCGGCGGGGTTCTTGGACTTGAGGTCCTGGAGCTTCATTTCCCCCATGGGAAAGGGCCTCGATATGTCTAATGTGGACGTAGCCGGTCGGGAAAACACCCGCCGAAACGACAAAAGGTGGGAAGCGCTGGTCTGCGGACCCAGGCCGAGGGGATCGGCTTCTTGTCCGGCACACCGTGCGGCATCGGGGAGATGCCCGTCTGAACGGAGCGACAGCCAGCTTCGTGGAGTTCGCGCACCATAGGCAAAGGCACGATTCGGCGCAAGTGCGCCGTCACAAGCTTTGAGCGGCTTAAAACGGCTTTACGATGACCATGATGACGATGCCGATCATCAGCAGCGTCGGCACCTCGTTCATGATCCGGAAAAAGCGCGCCGGCCGCGTGTTCCGGTCGGCGGCGAAATCGGCCACCCAGCGGGCCTGATATTCCTGCGCGACGGTCATGCCCAGCACCAGCGCCAGTTTCACGTGAAACCAGCCGGAGACGAACCATCCGCCCTGCCAGGCGAGATACAGCCCGGCCAGCCAGCTCACCGCCATGGCGGGACGGGCGATCGCCTTGAGCAGGCGCCGTTCCATCACCTTGAAGGTTTCCGACTGCGGCGAGCCTTGGGGCGCGTCGCAGTGATAGACCATCAGCCGGGGCATGTAGAGCAGCGCCGCCATCCAGGAGATGATGGCGATCACATGCAGCGCCTTGATCCAGTCGTAGAGCATCGACACCCCGTTCCCTGCACAACGTCATGCCCGGCCTCGGGCCGGGCATCCACGACTTGTCCGACCTCGGCCCATAGCGAAGACGTGGATGGCCGGGTCAGGCCCGGCCATGACGGCGTCCAAGTCGTCAGCCGCCGCGAATCCGGGCGATCATCTGCTCGACATGGGCGATCGGCGTTTCCGGGCGGATGCCGTGGCCGAGATTGAACACATGCGAGGCGCCGCGGAAATCCGCCAGGATGGCGTCGATGCTGGCGTCGAGTGCCCGGCCGCCGGCGATCAGGGTGAGTGGATCGAGATTGCCCTGCAGCGCGCATTTGCCCCCCAACGCATAGCGCGTCGCCGGGCGGTCGGCCGTCCAGTCGAGCCCCACCGCATTGACGCCTGATGCCTGCACCATCGCGGTGAGGCCGGACAATGTGGCGCCCTTGGGAAAGGCGATGATCCGCGCGCCGGGCACTTCAGCCCGCACCAGCGCGACGATGCGGGCGATCGGTTCAATCGACCAGCGGCGGAAGCTTGTGGGATCGAGCACCCCGGACCAACTGTCGAAGATCTGCACCGCATCGGCGCCGGCCTTGAGCTGGCCGATGAGATAACGCGCCGAGGTTTCCACCAGCCGGTCGATCAGCGCGGTGAAGAAATCGGGATCGCGCAAGGAGGCGAGCCGCGCCGGTGCCTGGTCCGGCGTGCCGCGCCCGGCGATCATGTAGGTCGCCACCGTCCACGGCGCGCCGCAGAAGCCGAGCAGCGCGGTCTCGCTGGGAAGTTCGGCGCGGATGCGAGTGACCGCTTCCAGCACCCGGTCGATCTTGTCCGGGTCCAGCGTCTCGCGCAGCGCGGCAAGCTCGGCACCATTCGTCACAGGCACGAGGCGGGGCCCTTCCCCGGCCTCGAAGGTCAGCGGGCAGCCGAGCGCGTGCGGCACGACGAGTATGTCGGAGAACAGGATCGCCGCATCGAAGCCGAAACGGCGGATCGGCTGCAGCGTCACTTCGACCGCGAGATCGGGCGTGTAGCAGAGGGTGAGGAAATCGCCGGCCTTCTCGCGCACCGCCCGGTATTCCGGGAGATAGCGCCCGGCCTGGCGCATCATCCAGATCGGCGTGCGGCTGGGCACCTGTCCGTCCAGCGCCTGCAGCAGGATCGGCTCGTTCTTCACGCTGGCCCCTGCCGTGGTGCTTTCCATTCCGGCGCTTTCCATCCGTTTGTCCCCTGCCTCTTCATACTTCTTTAAGCACTTTGAATCGAAGGTTGTCTGTGTAGTGAGCAGGGGATTAGAGATGTTCCTCCCCGCCCACAATACGCCCCCAGCCTAGGCGCTGGCGCGCCGGCCGCGGATGAATCCAAAATTCAGCCGGTTTAAGGGCTTAGCCGCCGCGTGCGGTGTTATCCACGCAGTTCGCCGCATGCGCCTTGATAAAGCGCACAGGGTGTCACCTGTGGAGGAAAACGGCCGCTGTCCCCAGCCCTCCCCTTGCGAACGGGCAAAGGGCATGGCTTGTTCCCATCCTATGCACAGGCCTGTGGATGACCGGGGTGACTGATTCCGCCCGCCCGTCGGAGAGCTACTACCACCTCCATCTCGTGTCGGATTCCACCGGCGAGACGCTGATCAGCGTCGGCCGGGCGGCGGCGGCGCAGTATGATGTGAAGCCGATCGAGCACATTTACCCGCTGGTGCGCTCGCACAAGCAGCTCGACAAGGTGGTGCAGGCGATCGATGAATTCCCCGGCATCGTGCTCTACACCCTCACCGATCCGGAACTGCGCAATCGGCTGAAGACCTATTGCCGCGACCATGGCGTGCCGGTGCTCTCCGTACTGGCGCCTGTGGTGCAGCTGTTCCAGGCCTATCTCGGCGGTGTGCCGGAACCGCGCGTCGGCGGCCAGCACCAGCTCGACGGCGATTATTTCCGCCGCATCGACGCGATGAACTTCACCGTCATGCATGATGACGGCCAGCATGTGGACGGGCTGGAAGCCGCCGATGTGGTGCTGCTCGGCATTTCCCGCTCCTCCAAGACGCCGACCAGCATCTATCTCGCCAATCGCGGCATCAAGACCGCCAATATCCCGCTGGTGCCGAGCCTGCCGGTGCCACCGGGCTTGGCTGATCTCAAGCGGCCGCTGATCGTCGGCCTGCTCGCCAGCGCCGACCGGGTGGTGGAAATCCGCCGCAACCGGCTGCTCGGGCTGAACGCGGCGCAGGCGGCCGACACCTATACCGACCGCCAGGCGGTGGCGGAGGAAATCGCCTTTTCCCGCCGGCTCTGCGCCCGCCATGGCTGGCCGATGATCGATGTCACCCGCCGCTCCATCGAGGAGACGGCGGCGGCGATCATCGCCCTGCTGCAGGAGCGCCGGCGCAAACTGACCGAGAATCCCAATGGCTGACACCGAAGGCGACAACGGCCTCTGGCGCGGGACGGCGCCGCTGCTGCTGGCCTCCAAGAGCGCGGCCCGCCGCGCCTTGCTGGAGGCGGCCCGCCTGCCCTTCGCGGTGGTGAGGGCTGAGGTGGATGAGCGGGCGATTGAGGCGCAGGCGGTGGAGGGCGGCGCCGCGCCGCCTGCCGTCGCGCTGGAGCTTGCCCGCGCCAAGGCGCTGGCGGGGGCAAGCGAGCATCACGGGCGGCTGGTGATTGGTGCCGACCAGACGCTGGCACTGGGCGATGAGGCCTTCCACAAGCCGGCGGACCGGGCGGCGGCGAAGGCGCAGATCGCCCGTCTGGCCGGCCGCACCCATGCCCTGCATTCGGCGGTCGCGGTGGCGCGCGACGGCGCGGTGCTGTGGGCGACGGTGGAAAGCGCCCATCTCACCCTGCGCCCGCTCGATGACGCCGCGCTTGAGGCCTATCTCGAGGCGGCCGGCGATGCGGTGCTCTCCAGCGTTGGCGGCTACCAGCTGGAGGGGCTTGGCATTCATCTGTTCGCCCGTGTCGAGGGCGACCATTCGGTGATACTGGGACTGCCGCTGCTGCCGCTGCTCGGCTTTCTCCGCTCCGAAGGACTTCTGCTGTGACCCGCAACGTGGCGATTATCGGCCATCCCGTCAGCCATTCGCGCTCGCCGCTGATCCATGGCTACTGGTTGGCCCAGCACGGCATTGATGGCGCCTATGGCGTGCGCGATGTCGCGCCTGAGAATATTGACGGCTTTCTCGCCGATTTCGCCGCCTCTGGCCTCGTCGGTGGCAATGTCACCGTGCCGCACAAGGAAGCTGCCTTCCGCGCCTGTGTCGCGCGTGATCCGGTGGCGGCGGCGCTGGGCGCGGTCAACACGATCTGGCTGCAGGATGGCGCGCTTCACGGCGCCAATACCGATGTGCATGGCTTTCTCGCCAATCTCGACGCCGCCGAGCCGGACTGGGCGCGGGCGCTCGGCGAGGCGGTGGTGCTGGGCGCCGGCGGCGCGGCGCGGGCTGTTGTCTACGGTCTGCTGGAGCGCGGCGTCGATCGCGTGGTGGTGGCCAACCGCACGCGGGCACGGGCCGAAGCGTTGCGCGACCAGTTCGGCCCGCGGGTGTTGCCGATCGACTGGCGCGACCTTGGCGGGCGGCTGATCGGCTGCCGGCTGCTGGTCAACACCACCTCGCTGGGGATGAAGGGCCAGCCGCCGCTCGATATCGACCTTTCCGCCCTGTCGCCGGACGCGCTGGTAACGGACATCGTCTATGTGCCGCTGGAAACCCCGCTCTTGCGGGCGGCCAAGGCGCGCGGCCTCGCCACTGTGGACGGGCTCGGCATGCTGCTGCACCAGGCGGTGCCGGGCTTCGCGCGCTGGTTCGGCGTGCGCCCGGAGGTGACGCCGGAGCTGCGGGCGCTGGCGATCGATGATCTGAAGGCCAAGGGGCAACTGGCGTGAGGGCGCGCCCCTTCCGGCTGGGGCTGACCGGCTCGATCGGCATGGGCAAATCGACTACGGCGCAGATTTTCCGCGCGCTCGGCGTGCCGGTGCACGATGCCGATGCGGCGGTGCATGCGCTTTATGGCGCGGAAGGCGTCGGCCCGGTGGGTGCGGCGTTTCCCGGCGTGGTGGTGGAGGGGCGGGTCGACCGCGCGCTTCTGGGCGCCCGCGTGTTCGGCGACGACGACGCGATGAAGCGGCTGGAAGCCATCGTCCACCCACTGGTGCGGGCGCGGGAAAAGGCCTTTCTCGAACAGGCGGCGGCGGCGGGCGAACCCATCGCCGTGCTCGACATTCCGCTGCTGTATGAGACCGGGGCGCAGGGCCGGGTCGACGCCGTGCTTGTGGTGACGGCGCCGGAAGAGGTGCAGCGCGCCCGGGTGATGGCCCGGCCCGGCATGAGCGAAGAAACCTTCGCCGCCATCCTCGCCCGGCAGATGCCCGATGCCGAGAAGCGCCGGCGCGCCGATTTTGTGCTCGACACCAGCCAGGGGCTCGACCCGGCCCGGGCCGCTATGGCAGAGCTGCTGCACCAGCTGCGGGCGGCGCGCGGCGCGGACGCAGAACAAGGAGACGGCGATGCGTGAGATCGTGCTCGACACCGAGACCACCGGCCTCAACCCGCTCACCGGCGACCGGCTGGTCGAAATCGGCTGCGTCGAGATCTTCAACCGCATCCCGACGGGGCAGGTCTACCATGTCTATCTGAACCCCCAGCGCGACATGCCGGTGGAGGCGTTCAACGTGCATGGGCTGTCGAGCGAATTTCTCGCCGACAAGCCGCTCTTCGCCCAGGTGGCGGACGACTTCCTCGCCTTCATCGCCGGCGACCCGCTGGTCATCCACAACGCCGCCTTCGATATCGGCTTCCTCAATGCGGAGCTGGCGAAGATCGGCCGGCCGGCGCTGACCTTCGACCGGGTGGTCGACACACTCTCGCTGGCGCGGCGGCGGCATCCGGGTGCGTCGAATCGTCTCGACGACCTGATGAACCGCTACGGCATCAACAGCTCGCGCCGCACCAAGCACGGGGCGCTGCTGGATTCCGAATTGCTGGCGGAGGTTTATGCCGAACTGTGCGGCGGCAAGCAGACGGCGCTGAGCCTGACTGCCTCGGACGCCACCGTCATCGTGATCGAGGGCCAGGTGACGAGCCCGATGCAGCGCCCGCGGCCGCTGGCGCCGCGCGGCAACGAGGCGGAGGCCGCCGCCCATGCCGCCTTCATCGCCACGCTGGGCGAGAACGCCATCTGGAAAGACTACACGGCCGGAAGCTGACGCCGCCGGCCGTGCTGTTCAGATCAGGCTCGAAAGGCCGGCGTCAGGACGCGAGCACGTTGCTCGGCGCCTGCTGCGCCATGCGCTGGCGATACAGCGTGACGAAATCGACCGGATCGATCATCAGCGGCGGGAAGCCGCCATTGCGCACCGTGTCGGCGACGATCTGCCGCGCGAAGGGGAACAGCATGCGCGGGCATTCGATCAGGATGAAGGGATGGATGGTTTCCTGCGCCACGTTCTGGGCGCGGAAGATGCCGGCATAGGCCAGCTCCAGCGCGAACAGCGTCTTGCCGTTCAGCTCGGCCTTGGCCTCGACCTTGAGCTCGACTTCATATTCCGAACCTTCGCGCATCGGCCGGGCATTGACGTTGATCTGGATGCCGATCTGCGGCTGGCCCTTCACGACCAGCGATTCCGGCGCGCCAGGATTCTCGAAGGACAGGTCTTTCGTGTACTGCGTCAGCACCTGCAGCGTCGGCATCTGGGCGTTGTCGGTCTCAGCCATAGGTTTCTCCGTGGGGTTCGCCGGGTTCCGCCATCCGGGGCGCCGGCGATGGTGCCGCTGGGTCGGTGGTCCCGCCGCAGCCGGTCTTTCAAGGGGCGGGTGTCGCTAACACGGTTGGATGCGGCTCACAAGCGCGGTGCGGCGCCGTTTTCCATGTGTCCTGCCATGCCAGCGGGCCAAGCCACGAACCTCGCCGCGAACGGCACCGCGAACCACGCCGCTTGGCGGA
The DNA here is from genome assembly GCA_000378025.1 of Xanthobacteraceae bacterium 501b. Lineage (GTDB taxonomy): Bacteria > Pseudomonadota > Alphaproteobacteria > Rhizobiales > Xanthobacteraceae > Ancylobacter. The sequence continues at coordinate 4,019,894 of KB899087.1, read as the reverse complement.
AGCCGCCGGCTTGCTCTACTGTGCGGGTGGATGTCCGGCCGTGCTGTTTCGCCCCGCTGTTCCGCCCCGCTGTTCCGCCCGATGTGATGACCTTGGGGCAGGGACGGGGTGGCGAAATCGGCCAGACGTCGTAAATAGGTCATGTGAACGGGTCGGTTCTTCCTTGGAAGAAGCCGCGTCGGCACCACATGATGTACAGTCCCGCGCCGGAACGGCTCCGGCGGGGCCAACAGCGGCGAACTGCGACGTGTTCGATATTTATACGATCATCTTCCTGGCCCTCGCCGTGTTCATTTTCATACGGCTGCGGAGCGTGCTGGGACAGCGTACGGGGCGCGAGCGGCCGCCCTACGACCCCTATTCGCGCCGCGATGCCGCCAAGGCGCCGGTGGGCGCCACCGACAAGGTGGTGAATTTCCCCGGCCCGGCCAATGACAAGCCGGCCGTGCCCGCGCCTGTGGAGCCGCTGGAAGATGCCGAACCCGCGCCGGCGCGCTGGGCCGGAATCGCCGAGGTCGGCTCGGCGGTGGCCAATGGCCTCGACGCCATCGCCGCGCAGGAGCGCGACTTCGACGCCAAGCACTTCCTCACCGGTGCCCGCGCCGCCTATGAGATGATCGTCGTCGCCTTCGCCCATGGCGACCGCGCCGCGCTCAAGGACCTGCTGGCGCGCGACGTGTTCGAGGGCTTCGCCGCTGCCATCGCCGAGCGCGAGCAGCGCGGCGAGACGATGGAGACGCAGTTCGTCGGCATCGAGAAGGCCGATATCATCGAGGCCGACGCCCGTGGACGCTCGGCGCAGATCACCGTGCGCTTCCTGTCGCAGCTGATTTCCGTCACCCGCGACAAGCACGGCGGCGTGGTCGATGGCGATGCCGAGCAGGTCGCCGATGTGACCGATGTGTGGACCTTCGCCCGGGAGCTGGGCGCCCGCGACCCCAACTGGAAGCTTGTCGCCACCGAAGCGGCTTCGTGAGAAGATGGCGCGGTGCGCGCTTTTCTTCTCATCCTTTCCCTTTCCGGAAGTCTGACCGGGGCCCTTCTTCTCGGGGCCGGGCCGGCGCGCGCCGCGCCGGCGCCGCTGTTTCCGCAGGCGGTGCTTGAGCCGAGCCGCTTTGCCGACCTGCCCGGCTGGGCGCAGGACGACCATGCCAAGGCTCTCGCCGCCTTCCGCCGCAGCTGCGGTGCGATCGCCCGCAAGGGTGATCGCGTCACCCCGCCCCGCCCGGTCTTCACCGCCCTGCGGCCGATTTGCGCCCGGGCGGCGCGGCTGCCGAGGCAACCGAGCGACGCGGTAGCGCGAAAATTCTTCGAGACGCAGTTCCGCCCCTACACCATCACCGCGCTGGGACAGGCCAACGGCTTTCTCACCGGCTATTACGAGCCGGAGGTCGAGGGCTCGCGCACGCGCTCGGGCGAGTTCGCTACACCGCTTTATGCCCGTCCGGCCGATCTCGTCATCGAATCGCCGCCCGGTGGCGGCCCGCCGAGCAATAAGAGCGGCGCTTTCCGCAAGGTGGACGGCGCGCTGGTGCCCTATCACGACCGCGCCGCCATCGAGGACGGGGCGCTCGGCGACGACGGGGCGGTGGTCGCCTGGATCCGCGACCCGGCCGATGCCTTCTTCGCTCATATCCAGGGCTCGGTGCGGGTGCGCCTGCCCGATGGCGAGGTGCTGCGGCTGAACTATGACGGCCATAATGGCCAGCCCTACACGCCGATCGGCCGGCTGCTGATCGAGCGCGGGCTGGTGCCGCGCGAGAAGATGTCGATGGACGCCATCCGCGCCTATATCGCCACGCACCCGCAGGAAGGGCGCGCGCTGATGCGGGAAAACCGTTCCTACATCTTTTTCCGCATCGCTCGTGAGCTGAAGGCCGAGGACGGGGCGGTGGGCGCGCAGGGCCTGCCGCTGATGGCGGGGCGCTCGATCGCGGTGGACAAGGTGATCCACGTCTACGGCACACCCTTTTATCTCGACGCAGCGCTGCCCACCGGGCCGGAAGGGGCCAGCGAACCCTTCGCGCGGCTGATGATCGCGCAGGACACCGGCTCGGCCATTGTCGGCCCGGCCCGCGCCGACATTTTCTTCGGTGCCGGCGACGAGGCGGGCAGGCTGGCTGGGCGCATCCAGCATCCCGGCCGCTTCACCGTGCTGCTGCCGCGCGCGCTCGATCCCGCCCGCGCCCGGGTGCCGTTGCCGAAGCCGAGGCCGGCGAGCGCGCCCGAGGCGCCGCTTCCCGCCGCCGTGTCGGAGACGCCGTGATGGCGGGGCCTGTTGATTCGGGCGGGCGTTCGCGCCGGCGCCGTCCTCTCGACACCGAGGAAAAGGCGCTGTGGGAGCATGTGACGCGCTCGATCCGACCGATCCGCCCGGTGAAGCGCACCACTCTCGCCTCGGCGGAGACCGGCGGCGTGGTCGAGGCAGCGGCGGAGCCGGCCTCCGAGAAGCCCGCCCGGCTGACCAAGGCCGTACCCTCCGCTCCCAAGAGCGCACCGAAGCCCCCCGCGCCGCTGCCGCTCGCCCCGCTGGAGCCGAAGCTGCGCCGCCGCCTGTCGCGCGGCGCGGAGGTGGATGCGCGGCTCGATCTGCACGGCATGACCCAGGCCGCCGCGCATGGAAGGCTGATCGGCTTTCTGCGTGCGGCGCAGGGCTCAGGCCACGGGCTGGTGCTTGTCATAACAGGCAAGGGCGAGGCGATGAGCGTGCTCGCCGGCGAGGGCGGGCGCGGCGTGCTGCGCCGGCTGGTGCCGCAATGGCTCGGCGCGCCGGAGTTGCGCACCGTGGTGCTCGGCTTCGAGACCGCCGGGCGCGGCCATGGCGGTGAAGGCGCGCTTTATGTGCGGGTGCGGCGGCTGCGCGGAGGCCGGCCGTGACGCCCTTCGGCCGCCGCCTGCGCGAGCTGCGGGCCGAGCGCGGGGTGACGCTGAGCCAGATGGCGGAAACGATCGGCGTCTCCGCCGCCTATCTCTCGGCGCTGGAACACGGCAAGCGCGGCCAGCCGACCTGGCTGATGCTCCAGCGCATCATGGCCTATTTCAACGTCATCTGGGACGAGGCGGAAGCGCTGCGGGCGCTGGCCGACCTTTCCGACCCGCGCGTGGTGGTGGACACGTCAGGCCTCGCGCCCGAGGCGACGGAGCTGGCGAACCTTCTCGCCCGCGAGATCGCCACCCTGCCGCCCGAAGCGGTGGCCGAATTGCTTGGCCGGCTGAAGATCTTGCGGCGCCCGGGGTAGCGGGGCGGAACATGGCCTGCGTGCTTCGAGACACGGGGCTCGCGCCCCGCTCCTCAGCATGACGGCGGTGTTTCCAGCGTCATTGCCGGACTGCCCCGTTTCACGTGAAACCCTCAGCCGGCTCGGGTCTCGTTCCGGGTCCGAATCAAAGAATATAGCGGCTGAGATCCGTGTTGCCGGCGAGGTCGGCGACGCGCTCGCGCACATAGTCGCCATCCACCACCACCTTGTCGCCGGCGCGGTCCGGGGCGGTGAAGGACAGATCGTCCAGCACCCGCTCGATCACCGTCTGCAGACGCCGGGCGCCGATGTTCTCCACGCTCGCATTCACCTGCACGGCGATGTCGGCGATCGCCGCCACCGCGTCCTCGGTGATGACGAGCTCGACCCCTTCCGTGCCCATCAGCGCCACCGACTGCTTGACGAGGCTCGCCTCGGTCTCGGTGAGGATGCGGGTGAAGTCCTCGCGGGTCAGCGCTTCCAGCTCAACCCGGATCGGCAGCCGGCCCTGCAGTTCGGGCAGCAGGTCCGAGGGCTTGGAGACGTGAAAGGCGCCGGAGGCGATGAACAGGATATGGTCGGTCTTCACCGCCCCGTGCTTGGTGGAGACGGTGGTGCCCTCGATCAGCGGCAGCAGGTCGCGCTGCACGCCCTCGCGGGAGACATCAGCGCCGCCGCGCCGCTCCGAGCCGGCGATCTTGTCGATCTCGTCGAGGAAGACGATGCCGTTTTCCTCCACCGAGCGGATCGCCTCCTGCACGATGGCGTCCTGGTCGATCAGCTTGTCGGCTTCCTCCGAGAGCAGCAGCGGATGGGCGTCCTTCACGTTGACGCGGCGGGGCTTGGAGCGGCCGCCAAAGGCCTTGCCCAGCATGTCGCCGAGCGAGACCGCGCCCATCTGCGCCCCCGGCATGCCGGGAATCTCGAACATCGGCATGCCCTGGCCACCGCTGGAGGTGAGCTCGATCTCGATCTCCTTGTCGTCCATCAGCCCGTCGCGCAGCTTCTTGCGGAAGCTCTCGCGAGTGCCTGATGAGGCGGTGGCGCCAACCAGCGCGTCGAGCACCCGTTCCTCGGCGGCCAGATGCGCCTTGGCCTCGACGCCCTTGCGGCGCACGTCGCGCACCAGGCCGATGCCGATCTCCACCAGGTCGCGGATGATCTGCTCGACATCGCGCCCGACATAGCCGACCTCGGTGAACTTGGTCGCCTCCACCTTGAGGAAGGGCGCGCCGGCGAGCCGGGCGAGGCGGCGGGAGATCTCCGTCTTGCCGACGCCGGTGGGGCCGATCATCAAAATGTTCTTCGGCAGCACCTCCTCGCGCAGCTGGCCTTCCAGCTGCTGGCGGCGCCAGCGGTTGCGCAGCGCGATGGCGACCGCGCGCTTGGCCTTGTGCTGGCCGACAATGTAGCGGTCGAGCTCGGAGACGATTTCGCGGGGCGAGAAGCTGGTCATGATGATGATGCAATATGTGGGGTGGGAAGGACGGTCGGATGCGGCAGCCGCCGCGCCAGCCGGGCCGGCAGCAGGGCGAGCACGGCCCGGCGCAGCGGGTGCCACAGGGCGCTGAGCAGCAGGATGAAGGCGCCGAGCACCAACAGGCTCAGCGGCGTCGAGCTATCGGCAAAGCCGCTGACCTCGATCAGCGAGGCGAAGGCGAAGCCGGCATAGGCAAGACCGGAGACCAGCAGCGCGCGGCGGTCGATCAGCACCGCCACCACGCCGAGCCCGGCGAACACCGCCAGCATCGGCAGCGCGCTGGCCTCGCCGGGCGCGCCCTCCGGCCAGATGAAGCCGCGAATCAGCGGATGCACGATCAGCGGCGCCGCCAGAAGATGCAGCCAGAAGGCGATGTCGGTCCGCCGCGTCAGCCGCTGCGGATCGCTCATGTCGAAGCGCATGGCGAGCGCGAAGACGCCGAGGCCGCAGAGCATGAGCACCGGATTGATCACCGCCGCGAGGCCGCCGGGTGTTGCGGCCGCCACCAGGCCGACCACGATCGCGACCAGCGCGGCGGCGCCGGCGGCCAGGGTGATCGGCACCCGGAAGCGCCAATAATGCAGAATCGCGGCGGCCAGCGTCGCCAGACCGGCCAGCGCCAGGGTGAGCGGATCTTCGCCGAGCGTCGCGAGGCTCGGGATGAGCGGCATGGTGCTGCCGAGCCAGGTGGACGACGCCATGAAAACCGACGCGCAGAACACCACCAGCAGCACGATGCTGGGCAGTGCCATGCGCTGCACGCGGGTGAAGAACTCCGCCAGCAGCCAGCTGGCCGCGCCGATAGCGGCCCACATGCCGGCCGCGCCGAGCCTATCGCCGAAATAGCCCAGCGCGCCGAGGAACAGCGCCAGCCCGATAGTGACGAAGATGTCGCCGAAGCCGGTGATGAAGCGCAGCCGCTCGTCATCCTCCGGCGGCGGGAGGGCGGCGTCGCGTGTGGGAACCAGCTCCGCCTCCAGCGCGCGTAGCCGCTCGGCCTGCTCCGGCGTGATGACGCCGCGTTCGGTCGCGATGAGGACGGTATTGTCGGAAATGCTCACCCGATCGTCTCCACCACCACATTGTGGTTGGTGTAGATGCAGATCTCGGCGGCGATGGCGAGGCTTTTGCGCACGATGGCCTCGGCGTCCCGGCCGCTGTCGGAGAGGGCGCGGGCCGCCGCGAGCGCGAAGCCGCCGCCCGAGCCGATGGCGGCGATGCCGTTTTCCGGCTCCAGCACGTCGCCAGTGCCGGTGAGCACCAAAGTGACATTGGCGTCGGCGACAATCATCATCGCCTCCAGCCGGCGCAGATAGCGATCGGTGCGCCAGTCCTTGGCGAGCTCGACGCAGGCGCGCTGCAGCTGGCCGGGATACTGCTCCAGCTTGGCCTCCAGCCGCTCGAACAGCGTGAAGGCATCCGCCGTGGCGCCGGCGAAGCCGCCGATCACATCGCCCTTGCCGAGCCGGCGCACCTTGCGGGCGTTGGATTTCATCACCGTGTTGCCGAGCGTCACCTGCCCGTCGCCGCCAATGGCGACGCGCCCGTCAGCGCGGACGGAAACGATGGTGGTGCCGTAGATCGTATCGGGGGAATGGGTCATCAAGGGCTCTGTATCGAGGGCGCGTCACGTGCGCCCTTACTTAAGTCTTCAACGCGTCAGCGCAACTCGGGACCGGCGGCGGCCGTCGGCCCGGCGAGCCGGAGGCCGGGAAGGAGGGCGATCAGGACGATGACGCCCCCGGCCGCGAGGAACGCATCGGCCGGCAGCACCACCAGCAGGCTGCTCAGCAGCCCGGCGATGAGGACAGAAAGCGCGACCCCCGCATTGGCGATGCCGAGCGCCCAGCCCCGCTCGCTCTCGTCCACCGCCGAGGAGATGGCGGCGAGCAGGGTGATGAAGGCGAGAATGTTGCTGGCGGTCGACAGGAAGCCCAGCGCCACCTGAGCCCAGGCCGGCAGGGGCAGCGCGCTCACGATGAGACAGAGGCCGCACAGGGCGAGGCCGACCAGGGCGGTCGCCTTGTCGCTGCCGAGCCGCGCGCGAACCAGCGCGAATCCGACGGCGGAAGAGACCGCGCAGCCGATGCCCATCACCATGGAGAACAGGCCAAGCCCGGCCGTCGTGAAGCCATAGGAGCGCTGCATCTCGATGAGGATGAAGGTGTAGTAGATGAGGAAACCGAGCTGGAAGAGGAAGAAGGACGTCGCCGGCATGAGGATCGCCGGCCGGTCCCCGATCCGCGCCAGCAGGCGGAAGGGCTGCCTCCAGTCGAGCACGAGGGCCCGGCGCGACTCATCCCTGGCAAAATGCGCCGAGTTGAGGCTGACGAGCGTCGCGACGCAGAGCAGCAGAGCGACGATGAGCGGCAGGCGCAGCTCGAAATGGCCGAGCAGCCCTCCGATCGCGGGACCCGCCACCATGCCGATCGTGTTGACCAGCACGATCTGCGCCATCGCGGCGCTGCGCTGGTCCGGCGGCACGGCGTCCACCACCGATGCCTGGGCGATAGGCGCGGTGCCGGCCATCAGCCCGGAGGAGAGGCGGCCGAGGAAGAACAGCCAGAGATGCCCGACGGAGAGCGCCACCGCCATCAGCGCGTAGCTTGCGGCCAGCCCGCCCATGCAGATCATCAGGGTGCGCCGGCGGCCCAGCGCGTCCGACAGGTCGCCGAGCAGCGACGAGCCGAAGAACATGCCGATCGGAAACAGGGAGAAGGCCAGTGACAGCAGCGTGTCGCGCGTCGCCGGACCATAGGCGCTCGTCAACCATGGGCTCTCGAAGAGCGCGACGATCAGCGGATACATCAGGCCGAAGGAGAAGATGTCGATGAAGACGGCGAGGAACAGGGGCGCGCGCGTGCGCAGCGTGGCCAGGTCCATCGAAAGAGCTCCCATGCGCGGAGACCGGGATGATGATGGCCTTTCTCCCCGCGCGCCAGCCTTGCACGGGGGGAAAGGCTGCGCATATGGCCTCTCCACACTTTAGCTGCTAAGACGCGCGCTCTTTCCGGGAGCCCCTCGCCATGCGCACGGCCAGCATCACCCGCGCCACCAAGGAAACGCAGATCCGCCTCTCCGTCGATCTCGACGGCACGGGGAAGGCGATGATCGCGACCGGCGTCGGCTTTTTCGACCATATGCTCGACCTGCTGGCGCGCCATTCGCGCATCGACATGGAGATCGAGGCGAAGGGCGACCTGCACATCGATTTCCACCACACGGTGGAGGATGTCGGCATCGCGCTCGGCCAGGCGGTGAAGGCGGCGCTCGGCGACATGCGCGGCGTCACCCGCTATGCCAGCCTGCATTTGCCGATGGACGAGACGCTGACCCGCGTCGCGCTCGACATCTCAGGCCGGCCCTTCCTGGTGTTCCGCACCGAATTCGCCGTGGCGAAGATCGGCGAGTTCGACACCGAGCTGGTGCGCGAATTCTTCCAGGCCTTCGCGATGAATGCGGGGCTGACCCTGCATGTCGAGACTCTCTATGGCGCCAACGCGCACCATATTGCGGAGAGCTGCTTCAAGGGTCTGGCCCGCGCCCTGCGCGCGGCGGTGGCGATCGACCCGGCGGCAGCGGGGGAAATCCCGTCCACCAAGGGCAGCCTTGGCGGCTGAACCGGGGCTGGAGACATCATGACGGTCTGGACGGTTTTTGAGCCCGAGGAAGACGGCGAGCGGCGCTCCACCCTCAACTGGGCGGATGGCTTCGTCTTCGTGCCCGAACGCCTGTCCTGGAGCGCGCTGCTCTTCGCCCCGCTGGTGCTGCTGCGGCACCGCCTCTGGCTGGCTTTCATCGTCTATGTGCTGGCGCAGGGCGCGGTGATCGCGGCCATTCTCGGGCTCGACCTTGCCGACCGCGCCTTCGCCCTGCTGCTGGTGGCCAATATCGCGGTGGCGGTCGGCCTGCCGGGCCTGCGCCGTGCCAAGCTGCTCGGCAAGGGCTATGAGGAGGCCGGCTGCGTGGTGGCCCCGAAGCTGGAGGCGGCCGAGCAGCGCTATTTCGACGCCCGGCTCGGCGAGGTCGCCGCCGCCCGTGTTCCGCTGCCCCCCATGGGCGGCGCCCGCATCCACGCTGCGGCGCGGCCGGCGCAGGCCGGCGTGCTGGGCCTGTTCCCGGAGGCCGCCCGATGATTCCCCCCGCGCCCGTCGCCCTCATCGACTATGGCTCCGGCAATCTCCATTCCGCCGGCAAGGCGCTGGAACGCGCCGCGCGCGAGGGCGGCAGCGGCAAGAGCGTGCTGGTGACGGCCGATCCTGACGTGGTGCGCCGGGCCGACCGCATCGTGCTGCCCGGGGTGGGCGCCTATGCCGATTGCCGGCGCGGGCTCGACGCCGTGCCGGGCATGGTGGAGGCGCTGACCGAGGCGGTGATGACGCGCGGCCAGCCCTTTCTCGGCATCTGCGTCGGGCTGCAATTGATGGCGACGCGCGGGCGCGAGCATGGCGACACCGCCGGCCTCGGCTGGATCGACGGCGAGGTGGTCAAGATCGAGCCGGGCGATGCCGCGCTGAAGATCCCGCATATGGGCTGGAATTCGCTCGACGTGGCCCGCCCGCACCCGCTGCTGGCCGGCATTCCCACCGGCGAGGACGGGCTCGACGCCTATTTCGTCCATTCCTATCACCTCAACGCCGCGCGTGCGGGCGATGTGATCGCGACCACCTCTTATGGCGGTGCCGTCACCGCCATGGTCGGCCGCGACAACCTCGCCGGAACGCAGTTCCATCCCGAGAAGAGCCAGCGCCTCGGCCTCGCCCTTCTCGCCAATTTCCTGAAGTGGGCGCCGTGATCCTCTTTCCCGCCATCGATCTCAAGGACGGCAAATGCGTGCGCCTGCAGCAGGGCGACATGGCACGCGCCACCATTTTCAACCATGACCCCGCCCAGCAGGCGGCGCAGTTCGAGGCACAGGGCTTCCGCTACCTGCACATCGTCGATCTCGACGGTGCCTTCGCCGGCCAGCCGGTGAACGCGGCGGCGGTGGAGCGCATTCTCGAAGCGGTGGGCATGCCGGTGCAGCTCGGCGGCGGCATACGCGACATCGCCCGGGTCGAGGATTGGCTGGAAAAGGGCATCACCCGTGTCATCCTCGGCACGGCGGCGGTGCGCGACCCGGCCTTCGTCAAGGAGGCGGCGCGCCGCTTCCCCGGCCGCGTCGCGGTGGGGCTGGACGCCAAGGACGGGCGCGTGGCGGTGGAAGGCTGGGCGGAGACCTCAGACCTCACGGCGCTGGAACTGGCGCAGCGTTTTGAGGATGCCGGCGTTTCCGCCATCATCTACACCGACATCGCCCGCGACGGCCTGCTGAAGGGGCTCAATCTCGACGCCACCATCGCGCTGGCCGACGCCATCTCCATTCCGGTCATCGCCTCGGGCGGGCTGGCCTCGATGGACGACGTGACGGCGCTGCTGGAGCCGCGCGCGGCCAAGCTTGAAGGCGCCATCACCGGCCGCGCGCTCTATGATGGGCGGCTCGATCCCCGCGCGGCGCTGGCGCTGGTCGCCGGCCTGCCGGCATGAGCGGGAAAGGCGAGACGTCCATGCTCAAGGTCCGCGTCATCCCGTGCCTCGACGTGAAGGACGGCCGCGTCGTCAAGGGCGTGAAATTCGTCGATCTGCGCGATGCCGGCGATCCGGTGGAGGCGGCCAAGGCCTATGACGCCGCCGGCGCCGACGAATTGTGCTTCCTCGACATCACCGCCAGCGTCGAGGCCCGCAGCACGCTGATCGACGTGGTGAGCCGCACCGCCGAACAGTGCTTCATGCCGCTCACCGTGGGCGGCGGCGTGCGCACGGTGGAGGACATCCGCGCGCTGCTGAACGCCGGCGCCGACAAGGTGTCGATCAATACCGCGGCGGTGAACCGGCGGGAATTCGTGCGCGAGGCGGCCGAAAAATTCGGCGAGCAGTGCATCGTCGTCGCCATCGACGCCAAGAAGGTGTCCGCCGAGGGCGAGCCGGACCGCTGGGAGATCTTCACCCATGGCGGGCGCAACCGCACCGGCATCGACGCGGTGGAATACGCGAAAGAGGTCGTCGCGCTCGGCGCCGGCGAAATCCTGCTCACCTCGATGGACCGTGACGGCACCGGCGAGGGCTTCGACCTGAAGCTCACCCGCGCGATTTCCGATGCGGTGACGGTGCCGGTGATCGCCTCGGGCGGGGTGGGCACGCTCAACCACCTTGTCGACGGCATTCGCGAGGGCGGCGCCTCGGCGGTGCTGGCGGCCTCGATCTTCCATTTCGGCACCTTCACCATCGGCGCGGCCAAGCAGGCGCTCGGCGCCGCCGGGCTTCCCGTCCGGAGCGGCGGTGGCGACATTGAGGAGACCGGCCGATGAACGCCTCCCCTGCCCGCGAGATGCCTGCCCGCGTGACGCTCGAAGACCTCGCCGCCATCGTCGCCGCCCGCGCCGCGAGCGAGAGCGAGGCGTCCTATACCCGCACGCTCATCGCCAAGGGCGTCGCCAAATGCGCCCAGAAGCTCGGCGAGGAAGCGGTGGAGACGGCGCTCGCGGCTGTCGGCACCGATACCAAAGCGGTCATTTCCGAAACCGCCGATCTTCTCTACCATCTGGCCGTGCTGCTTCAGGCACGCGGCGTGTCGCTGGATGACGTGTATGCGGAGCTCGGCCGCCGGACGAACCAGTCCGGCCTGGAGGAAAAGGCGTCCCGCCCCAAGGGCTAAGGGCGCCGGGACCCTCGCTTCTGGCGCGGCCCCCGGGCCTTGCGCGGGCGGTATCACGTCTCCTCCTTTAGTGGTATACGGTCGACCAACGCCTGGCGCTTTGAATGTCCGGGCGAGCCGGGAAACGCTGCCATGGACCTGAAGCTCGACGGGGCGGGGCTCTCGCCCTTCCGTAATTTCAGCCGCGCCGAATGGGCGGCTTTGCGTGCCGACACGCCCCAGCCGCTGAAGGCGGACGAAATCCAGCGCTTGCAGGGTTTCAACGACCGGCTGTCGACCCCTGAAATCGAGGAGATCTACCTGCCGCTGTCGCGGCTGCTGTCGATCTATGTCGGGGCGACGCAGAAGCTGTTCCGCCAGATGCAGAAGTTTCTCGGCCCCGAGCAGAACGGCAAGATGCCCTATATCATCGGCGTCGCCGGTTCGGTGGCGGTGGGCAAATCCACCACCGCGCGCGTGCTGCAGGCGCTGCTGGCCCGCTGGCCCAACACGCCGAAAGTGGCGCTCGTCACCACCGATGGCTTTCTGCTGCCGAACGCGATTCTGGAACGCGAAGGGCTGATGGGGCGCAAGGGGTTTCCCGAGAGCTACGACCTGCCGGCGCTGCTGCATTTCCTCACCGACATCAAGGCCGGCCGCCGGCCGGTGCGGGCGCCGGTGTACAGCCATTTCGACTATGACGTGACGCCCAACCTCATGGTGGAGGTCGACCAGCCGGACATCCTCATCGTCGAGGGGCTGAACGTGCTGCAAACCAGCCGCCCGCCCAAGGATGGCAAGGGCATTCCCTTCGTCTCCGACTTCTTCGACTTCAAGGTCTATATCGACGCCGACGAGACCATCCTGGAGCGCTGGTATGTCGAGCGCTTCATGCGGCTGCGCGGAACCGCCTTTCTCGATCCCAAGGCCTATTTCCACCGCTATTCCAGCCTGACCGCTGCCGAGGCGGACGCCACCGCCCGCGCGATCTGGCGCTCGATCAACCTGCTGAACCTGCAGGAGAACATTCTGCCCACCCGCCAGCGCGCCGACCTGATCCTGCGCAAGGGCGGCGATCATGAGGTCGAGGCGGTTTCGCTGAGGAAGCTGTGAATGGCGGCCGGACGCCACGCCATGCCGTCATCCCGGCCGGCGCGAAGCGGAGAGCGGGGATCGCCGGCATTGCGCCGGCCCTTCTGGCGCGGTCGATCCCGGCTCGGCCTCCTTCCGTCCGGGATGGCGGGTGAAAGATGAGTGCGGCGGTCGACATCGTGCCCGGCTGCCGCTACTGGCCGGGCTGGCTCGACCGCGCGGCACAGGAGGCGCTGGCCGAGGAGCTGCGCCAGATCCTCGTCGAGGCCCCGCTGTTCACCCCGCTTATGCCGCGCACGGCAAAGCCCTTCTCGGTCCGCATGTCCAATTGCGGGCCGCTGGGCTGGGTGTCTGACGTGACGGGCTATCGCTACCAGCCGACGCATCCCGAAACCGGCCGGCCCTGGCCGCCCTTTCCCCCGGCGCTGACCCGCGCCTGGGACGCGCTCGCCGGCGCGGCGCCCGCCCCGGAAGCCTGCCTGATCAACTGGTACGCCCCCACGGCCCGCATGGGGCTGCACCAGGACCGGGACGAGGAGGAGTTTTCCGCGCCCGTCCTGTCGCTGTCGCTGGGCGACACCGCGCTGTTCCGCATCGGCGGCACGGCGCGCAAGGACCCAACCCGCTCGCTTCGCCTCGCCTCGGGCGACGCGCTGCTGCTGGCGGGACCGGCGCGGCTGGCCTTTCACGGCATTGATCGCATCTACCCGGGCAGCTCGACCCTGCTCAAGCAGCCCGGACGGATCAATCTGACGTTACGGCGCGTCCATGCGGCACCGGCGGGCGAAATTCGGCCTTGATGAACCCTCAGAAAGGGCGAAGTTACGGCTTCCTTAAGCTTGAAGGATTGCGAATGCGCCTTGTTGCCCGCTTTGCCGCCGCCGCCTTTGCTCTGGCAGTGCTCGGCCTCCCCGCCTCCGCCCAGACGATTTATCCCAATGACGGCACGATCGGCATGGTGCCGCCGGAGGGCATGGTGCCGGTGCCGGGCGTGCCCGGCTTCCAGGACCGCGCCGCCAGCGCCTCGATCCTCGTTCTCGAGATGCCCAAGCCCGCCTTCGCCGAGATCACCTCGAATTTCGCGCCGGAGGAACTGCAGAAGCAGGGCGTGACGGTGGAACAGCGCCGCGACGTGACGCTGGCCGACGGCGTGCCGGCCGTGCTGCTGAAGGGCTTCCAGACCGTCGGCGCCGGGGCGCTGAAGAAGTGGATCCTGATCGCCGGCGCCAAGGAGCAGACCGGCATGGTGACGGTGCAGTTCCCCGAGGCTTCCGCCGCCCGCTACCCCGACGCCAAGGTTGAGGAAGCGCTCAAGACCGTGGTCTTCCGCGCCCCGCCCAGCACCGAGGAGATGCTGGCCAAGCTGCCCTTCACCGTCGCCGAGACCGAGGGCTACAAGGTGATGAAGGTGATCGGCTCCAGCGCCGTGCTGCTCACCAAGCCGGAAACCGGCGCGGCCGGCGCGGCAGATAAAGGCGGGCCGCAGACCCAGTCCTTCTTCATCGTCGCCGTCGGCCCCGGCGAAATCCGCGAGGAAGAGCGCGAGGCCGCGGCCAAGCGGGCGATCACCAGCGTGCCCGGCATCAAGGAACTGCGCGTCGAGCGCGGCGGCCCGCTGCGCGTCGGCGGCCAGCCCGGCTTCGAGCTGATCGCCAATGCGGTGGACCAGCAGACCGGCCAGCCGGTGAAGGTGGCGCAATGGCTGAGCTTCGGCCGCACCGGCTATCTGCGCATGGTCGGCGTCGCGCCGACGGAGAATTTCGACGCCGATTACGGCGCCATGCGGGCCCTGCGCGACGGGGTCGCCCTGCGCTGAGCTTCGGCGCGGCAACAAAAAAGGGCCCTCGCAAGGGCCCTTTTACGGTCGGGCTCTCAGCCCTCGGCGGCCGGGGCTTCCGCCGGCGGCGCCTTGGGGCCGCCCTTGGACACACCGACAAGGGCCGGGCGCAGCACGCGCTCGCCGAGCTTGTAGCCGGGCTGGATGACCTGCACGACGGTGCCGGACGGCACCTCGGCATTGGGCACCTCGAACATCGCCTGATGCATGTTCGGGTCGAACTTGGCGCCTTCCGCCTCGATCCGCGCCACGCCATGCTTGGTCAGCGCCTGAATCAGGGCGCGGCCGGTGAGGTCGATGCCCTCCAGCAGGGTCTTCAGCGTGCCCTCGGCCTTGGCGCGGGCCTCGGCGTCGATGGCGCCCAGCGCGCGCTCGAAATCATCCGCCACGGTGAGCACGTCGCGGGCGAAGCCGGTGATGCCATAGATCTTGGCGTCCGCCACTTCGCGCTCGGCGCGGCGGCGCACATTGTCGGCCTCGGCGAAGGCGCGCAGGAACTTGTCCTTGAGCGCGACGATCTCGGCCTCCAGCCGCTCCTTCTCGGCGGCGAAGGCGGCGGCGAGATCGTCCGGCGCGCCCGCAGCGCCGTTCTCGGCGTCGACAGTCTGATCGGCCATGTCGGGCTGGTCAGCCGGAGTGCGGTTCTCGTCGCTCATGAATACCTCGTCGAAGAATGGATTTGCCCGGGCGGTGGGCCACCCGGACGCCCGCCATATCGGGTTGGACGGCGCAAAAATCAAGCCGCGTCGGAGCCTGGCCCGCCGAGAACGCGGCTGACGACGCGGGCGGTGAAGTCGACCATCGGCACGATGCGGGCATAGTTGAGCCGTGTCGGGCCGATCACCCCGAGCACGCCGACCACCCTTCCCTGCCCGTCGCGATAGGGCGCGACGATGGTGGAGGAGCCCGAGAGCGAGAACAGCTTGTTCTCCGAGCCGATGAAGATGCGCAGGCCCTGCGCGTCCTCGGCCCGGCCGAGCAGGTCGACCACCTCCTGCTTGGCGTCGAGATCGTCGAACAACAGGCGCACCCGCTCCAGATCCTCGATCGCGCGCAGATCCTGCAGCAGCCGCGTCTGCCCGCGCACGATCAGCCTCCGGTCGGCCTTCTCCCCGCCGGACCAGCTGGCCATGCCGCTTTCCACCACCCGCGCCGTCACTTCGTCGAGCTCGGCGCGGCGGGCGGCGAGCGTGCGCTCCACCTCGGCCCGCAGCTCGGTCAGGGTGCGCCCGCGCGTCAGCGAGGACAGGAAATTGGTCGCCTCCACCAGCGCCGAGGGCGGCAGGCCCTTGGGCAGCGGCACCAGGCGGTTTTCCACCTCGCCATCGTCGGAGACGAGGATCAGCAGCGCCCGGGTGGCGTCGAGGGGCACGAATTCGATATGTTTCAGGCGCACATCGGTCTTGCCTGTCGTGACGACGCCGGCGCCGCGCGACAGGCCGGAGAGCAGGTTGGAGGCCTCGGCCAGCACCCCGTCCACCGTCTGGGCGCGGGCGGCGGCGCGCACCTGCGTCTCGATCGAGTTGCGCTCATCCTCCGAGACATCGCCGATTTCCAGCAGCGCATCGACAAAGAAGCGCAGCCCGCGCTCGGTCGGCAGCCGGCCGGCGCTGGTATGCGGCGCGAAGATGAGGCCGGCGGCCTCAAGGTCCGCCATCACATTGCGCACCGAGGCCGGCGACAGGGTCATCGGAATGAGGCGGGAGATGTTGCGCGACCCCGCCGGCTCGCCGGTGGCGAGATAGGTTTCGACGATCTGCCGGAAGATCTCGCGCGAACGCTCGTCGAGCCGCGCCAGCGAAGGCGCGGTGGCCGCCAGAAATGGGTCGAGGGGCATCGCCGCGTTGGTCCCTTGTGTCGTCTACCCGTTCAGGGGTGGCTATTATCTCGGTATTCGCCGCCCATGTACAAGCGGGCGCGGTCGCGTGCCGCCCGGCGCCGGGTCAAGACTCCGCGCCCGGCGATTGCACCGGGCCCGCGCCACCCTTACAAGGTCCGGCCACAGGGCTGGGCTAAACTGCCCCGCCGCCCGCCGATCAGGAGACCCGCCGCATGCGCCCTTCCCGCCGCCTTCCCGACGAGATGCGTGCCGTGAGCTTCGAGCGCGGCGTGCTGCGCCATGCCGAGGGCTCATGCCTGGTGAAGTTCGGCGAGACCCATGTGCTGGTCGCCGCCACGCTGGAAGAGCGCCTGCCGCCCTGGCTGAAGGGGCAGGGGCGCGGCTGGGTGACGGCGGAATATGGCATGCTGCCGCGCGCCACCCATGAGCGCACCCGCCGCGAGGTGACGGCCGGCAAGCCTTCCGGCCGCACCCAGGAAATCCAGCGCCTGATCGGCCGCTCGCTGCGCGCCGTGGTCGATCTCGAAAAGCTCGGCGAGCGGCAGATCACCGTCGATTGCGACGTGATCCAGGCCGATGGCGGCACCCGCACCGCCTCCGTCACCGGGGCGTGGATCGCGCTGCATGACTGCCTGAGCTGGATGAAGTCGCGCGGCATGCTCTCCACCATCCCGCTGCGCGATCATCTCGCCGCCGTCTCCTGCGGCATCGTCGATGGCGAGCCGCGGCTCGATCTCGACTATGCCGAGGATTCCGACGCCCATACCGACGTCAACTTCGTCATGACGGGTTCCGGCGGCTTTGTCGAAATCCAGGGCACGGCAGAGAAGACGCCGTTTTCCCAGGAAGAGTTCGACGCCATGCTCGGCCTTGCCCGCAAGGGCGTGGCCAAGCTGGTCGACCTGCAGAAGCTGGCTGTCGCATGAACACCGCCCCGCACCGCCGGCTCGAAGGCCGCGTCATCATCGCCACCCATAATCCCGGCAAGCTGGAGGAGATGGCGGGCCTGCTCGCGCCCTATGGCGTCGACGTCGTCTCCGCTGGCGAGCTCGGCCTGCCCGAGCCGGAAGAAACCGGCCTCACCTTCACCGAGAATGCGCGCATCAAGGCGATCGCCGCCGCGACCGCCGCCGGCCTGCCGGCCTTCGCCGATGATTCCGGCCTGTGCGTCGATGCGCTGGGCGGCGCGCCGGGGCTCTATACCGCCCGCTGGGCCGGGCCGGAGAAGGACTTCATGGCGGCGATGACCCGCGTGGAGGAAGAGCTGCGCGACGCTGGTGCGGAACTGCCCGATCTGCGCCAGGCGCATTTCATCTCCGCCTTGTGCCTCGCCTGGCCGGATGGCCATGTCGAGGATTTCGAGGGCGTGGTCAACGGCACACTGGTCTGGCCGCCGCGCGGGCCGGCCGGCTTCGGCTATGACCCGATGTTCCAGCCCGACGGCCAGCCGGAAGACAATCCGCTCACCTTCGGTGAGATGTCGGGGGCCGAAAAGCACGGCCTGCCGCCGCTCGGCCGCGGCCTCTCGCACCGCGCGCGCGCCTTCATGGCGCTGGCGCAGGCCTGCCTCGGGGCGACCTTTGACTGAGCGCCCCCCGGCGCCGCCGCCGCTCGATCCCGGCTTCGGCGTCTATGTGCACTGGCCGTTCTGCAAGGCCAAATGCCCCTATTGCGACTTCAACTCGCATGTCCGCCATGCCCCGCCGGACCAGGCGCGCTTCGTCGCCGCGTTCCAGGCGGAGATCGCCCACACTCGCGCCCGCATCGGCCAGCGGCGCACCCAGAGCGTGTTCTTCGGCGGCGGCACCCCTTCGCTGATGGAGCCGGGCACGGTGGGGGCGATTCTCGACGCCATCAACGCCGCCTGGCCGCTCGACGCGCGGGCCGAGGTGACGCTGGAGGCCAACCCGACCAGCGTCGAGGCGGAGCGGTTTCGCGGCTATCGCGCCGCCGGCGTCAACCGCGTCTCGCTCGGCGTGCAGGCGCTCGACGATGCCGCGCTGAAGGCGCTGGGGCGCATGCACAGCGCGCAGGAGGCGCTGGGCGCGGTGGCGGTGGCGCGCGCCGCCTTCGAGCGCGTCTCCTTCGACCTCATCTATGCCCGCCCCGGCCAGACGCCGGAGGATTGGGCGCGCGAGCTCGGCCGCGCCATCGACGAGGGCTGCGAGCATCTCTCGCTCTACCAGCTCACCATCGAGGACGGCACGCCCTTCGCCGCGCTGCACCGCGCCGGCCGCCTGATCGTGCCCGACAGCGAGGCCGCCCGCGCGCTGTGGGACGTGACGCAGGAGACCACCCGCTCCGCCGGGCTGCCGGCCTATGAAGTTTCCAACCATGCCCGCCCCGGCGCCGAGAGCCGGCACAATCTTCTGTACTGGCGCTATGGCGAATATGCCGGCATCGGCCCCGGCGCGCATGGAAGGCTCGACACACCGGAGGCGCGGGTCGCCACCTCCACCGAGCGCGGGCCGGAGGAATGGGTGGCGCGGGTCGAGGCCGCCGGGCACGGCGTCATCGTCGACGAGAAGCTCACCCGCGCGGAGCAGGCCGACGAATATCTGCTGATGGGGCTGCGGCTGCTGGAAGGCATCGACGCCCGCCGCTTCGCCCGGCTGGCGGGCCGCCCCTTCGACCCGGCACGGGTGGCGGCGCTGCTGGAAGACGGCATGATCGAGGCGCTGCCGGACGAGCGCCTGCGCGCCACCGATCTCGGCCTGCCGGTGCTCGACGCCATCGTCGCCGATCTGGCGGCGTGAATCTGGCGGCGTGATCTGGCGCGTGAGGGCCGGGCACATCGTCATGGCCGGGCTTGGCCCGGCCATCCACGTCTTCTCTTCAGCCGCCGCTAAACAGTCGTGGATCCCCGGGCCAAGCCCGGGGATGACGGGTGCTCTCGCTGGGCTCGCACCTCAGGATGACGGTGCGCGTTGGCGCGGCTGAAACGTTCCGCCTCACATCCCCTGCGCGAAGCTGCGCGGGGCGGGGCTGACGATCTGGGTGGTGCCGCCGGAAATCTGCATCACCGCCAGCCCGCGCTCATTGGTGCCATCGGCGCGGAAGCGGAAAATGCCGTCGACGCCGGAAAAGCCCGAGGGGTTCTGGATCGCCGCGTCGGTGATGCCGGCCTCGCCATAGGAGTTCACCAGCGCCGCCATCAGCGACACCGCATCATGCGAGAGCGTGGTGGTGCGCACCGGCTCGCGGCCGAAGCGCGCCCGGTAGCGGGCGGCGAAGGCGCGGAAGCCTGCCGTGTCGGGCGCGGCGAAGATGCCGCCGTTCATCGCCGGATTGGCGAACAGCTTGGCATCGTCCCACAGGCCGGTGCCGATCAGCTGCTTGCCGGCGAGGCTGGCGCCCGAGGCCGACAGCGCCTGCACGATCTGCGGCACGGTGTCGGCGGCGTCGGGGAGGAACACCGCATCGGCCTGCGCCACCGAGCCGGCGAGCCGGCGCGCGGCCTCCGCCGCCTGGCCGGCGCCATAGCGCTCCAGCCCGACCACGCGCCCGCCGACGGTGGGCACGGTTTCGCGGAAGGCGGCCTCGACCACCGAGCCATAGGCATTGTCCGGCACCAGCCCGACAAAGGAGCGCCGCCCATTGGCGGCGGCGTAGCGGATCACCCGCTCGACATCGGTCTGCGGCAGGAAGCTGAGGAGATAGACCCCGTGCGTCGCCACATTGGTATCGGTAGAGAAGCCGATGAGCGGCACGCCGCGCTGGCGCGCCACCTGGCCGGCGGCGGCAACGGAATGGGCGAAGAGCGGGCCGATAATGGCGCGCGCGCCCTCGTCCAGCGCCTGCTGCGCGGCGGCCTGCGCTCCCGGTCCGGTGCCGCCATCATCCTTGACGATCAGCCGGATGCGGGCGCCGGAGAATTCCGACAGCGCCATCTCCGCCGCGTTGCGCAAGGAGAGCGCCACCGCGCCGGCATTGCCGGAGGCGCCGAGCGGCAGGATGAGGCCGATCGGGGTGCCGGTGCCAAGGCCGGCATTCGGGTCCGGCGGCAGTTGCGGCTGTGGCAGCGCCGCCTGCGGCGCGCTCATCTCCGGCCCGGAGGAGCAGGCGGCCAGTCCCGCCGCGCCGGCCATGAGGAGAAAGCCGCGCCGGCTGGTACGGGCGAGGCGTGCGCGGATCGCGGCCGTGTCCTTCGCGTTCATGCGGTGCGTTCGGCTCGGCTGTGCGCCTGCCACCCTGGCGGACGTCGCTGACCCTTTTTAGGACGGCGGGACTCGCCCTGTCACCTCGCCGCCGGGGCGCGGGCGGCGAAAGCGCGACATATCCACCCGTTCGGCCCGGTTTCCGGCGATTTTAGCCCGCGCCAGTGCGCCACGAGACGCATGACGGCAGCGCCGGGGCTCTCTACAATGCGCCGCCATGACCCTTCCCATTGATGCCGTTTCCCCCGATCCGCTTTCCGCCGAACCCGCCCCCGACACGGCGTCCGCCCGCCGTTTCCGCATCGGCGCGCACAGCCTTCCCGCCGCGCGCCCGCAACCCGGCCTGTACATCGTCGCCACGCCGATCGGCAATCTCGGCGACGTGACGCTGCGGGCGCTGGAGACGCTGGCGGGTGCCGACATCATCGCCTGCGAGGACACCCGCATCACACGGCGGCTGCTGGAGCGTTACGGAATCGAAACGAAGCTGGTGGCCTATCACGATCACAATGCCGAGCAGGCGCGCCCCCGGCTGCTGGCACGGCTGGCCGAAGGCGGCGTGGTGGCGCAGGTGTCGGATGCCGGCACACCGTTGATCTCCGATCCCGGCTACAAGCTGGTGGCGGCGGCGATCGAGGCCGGGCACCGCGTCATTCCGCTGCCCGGCGCCTCGGCCAGCCTTGCCGCGCTGGTGGCGGCGGGGCTGCCGACCGACCGCTTCTTCTTCGAGGGTTTTCTCCCGCCCAAGAGTGGCGCCCGCCGCACCCGCATCAGCGAGCTGAAGACGCTGCCGGCGACGCTGATCCTCTATGAGAGCGGCCCGCGCCTGCCGGAAAGCCTCGCCGACCTCCATGAGGGGCTCGGCCCCCGCCCGGCGGCGGTGTGCCGCGAGCTGACCAAGACCTTCGAGGAGGCGCGGCGCGGCACGCTGGACGTGCTCGCCGCCTTCTATGCCGAGGCCGGCCCGCCCAGGGGCGAGATCGTGCTGGTGATCGGCCCGCCGGGGGCGGAGGAATCCAGCGCCGCCGATCTCGACGTGGCGCTGAAGCAGGCGCTCGCCAGCCTTTCGGTCAAGGATGCGGCGGCGGCGGTGGCGACCGCGACCGGCCTGCCGCGCCGCGCCGTCTATGCCCGGGCGCTCGCGCTGCAGGGCGGCGATGGCTGACGAGGCGCGGCCGGAGGGGGCACCGCCGGAGGGCGCGCAGAAGCAGCGCCGCCGCGCCGCCTTCACCCGTGGCATGGCGGCGGAGGCCGCCGCCGCCGCCCTGTTCGAAGCCGAGGGCTTCGTCATTCTGGAGCGACGCGCCCGCACCCCGCGCGGCGAGATCGACCTGGTGGCGCGGCGCGACGGGCTGCTGGTGTTCATCGAGGTGAAGGCGCGGGCCTCACTGCGTTTCGCGGCCGAATCGATTTTGCTGCGCCAGCGCCGGCGCATTGTCGGCGCGGCGGAAATCTATCTCTCCCGCCACCCGGAGCTGGCCGAGCTCGACATGCGGCTCGACGTGGTGCTGGTGGCGCCGGGCGCGCCGCCGCTGCACCTGCCGGGCGCCTTCGAGGCGGAATGAGCGGGGAAACGAGGTCGTGGCGCGACGCCGCGCGAGCGATTAAACAGGAAGGCGAATGCCGCCGGGCGACCCCGCCTTCGGCCGGCTCCCTCCTGTCGCAGACGGAACTCTCATGAGCCTCAACGTCGCCGTCCAGATGGACCCGATCGACCGCATCAATATTGCGGGCGATTCCGCCTTCGCCCTGATGCTGGAAGCGCAGGCCCGCGGCCATGCGCTCGCCTATTACACGCCGGACCGGATGGCGATGCGCGATGGCGAGGTGTTCGCCACCGTTCAGCCGCTGGAAGTGCGCGACCTGAAGGGCGGCCATTTCACCCTCGGCGAGCCCAGGCGCGTGCGGCTCGACACGTTCGACGTGATCCTGATGCGGCAGGATCCGCCCTTCGACCTGAACTACATCACCGCGACGCATCTGCTGGAGCGCATCCATCCCCGCACGCTGGTGGTGAACGACCCCGCCCATGTGCGCAACGCGCCGGAAAAGATCTTCGTCACCGAATTTCCCGATTTGATGCCGCCGACGCTGATCACCCGCGACCTCGACGAGATCAAGGCGTTCCGCGACGAGTTCGGCGACATCGTGATGAAGCCGCTCTATGGGCATGGCGGCGCCTCGGTGTTCCGCCTCACCCGCGACGACCTGAATTTCGGCTCGCTCTACGATCTGTTCGCCACCACCTTCCGCGAGCCCTGGGTGGTGCAGCGCTTCCTCCCCGAGGTGAAGCATGGCGACAAGCGCATCATCCTGGTGGACGGGGTGTTCGCCGGCGCGGTCAACCGCGTGCCGAGCGAGGGCGATCTGCGCTCCAACATGGTGCGCGGCGGGGCGGCGGCGGAAACCGACCTGACGCCGCGCGAGCGCGAGATCTGCGAGCGGCTGGGCCCGGCGCTGCGGGCGCGCGGGCTGCTGCTCACCGGCATCGACGTGATCGACGGCCATCTCACCGAGATCAACGTCACCGCCCCGACCGGCATCCGCGCCATCAAGCGGATCGGCGGGCCGGACATCGCGCCGATCGTGTGGGACATGATCGAGGCCAAGCGAGCCTGACCCGCGTCTGAAGCGGGCGCGCCTGTCGCACATCGGCCGGCCAGACATGAAAACGGCACCGCCTCGGCAAGAGACGGTGCCGTCTTTGCGTCGCGCACGCGGCGCAGTTCAGTGGACGCTGAGCGTCACCAGCTCGTTCTGCATCGCGTTGGCGATCGCCGCCTCACGGCTGTCGGTCAGCATGATCGGCGTGCCATCGGCGGCGTGCAGGGTGAACAGCACGAGGCCGGGCGAGAGATGGGCCTGCGGGAACATTTCCGCCGCCTCTTCGGAACGGATGGTGCGCAGATAGGCGATGTGCCCGCCGCCGAGATTGGCGAAATCTTCCGCGGTGAGGGCGCCGGCGAGCGCCGAACCGGCGGAGGCGGGGTCGATGTGGAATTCGTTGGTCATGATCGGCTACTCCTCTGCGTACAGTCGAGACCGGCTTGGGGCTCCGTCATTCATCCGTCGCTATGGTGATACGCCGGACGATGCGTTCCGGTTCCGGCCGCACCAGCTCGACGCAGAGCAGGCCGTTCTTCAGCTCGGCACCGATCACCCGCATGCCCTCGGCCAGCACGAAGACGCGCTGGAACTGGCGTGCGGCGATGCCACGGTGAAGGAAGACCCGCCCGGGTTCTTCGCTCTGGCGGCCACGGATGACGAGTTCCTTCTCCTCCACCGTCACCTCCAGCTGCTCGCGGGTGAAGCCCGCGACGGCCAGGGTGATGCGGAGCTTTTCCGGCTGCTCGGACGTGGCCACCCGCTCGATATTGTAGGGCGGGTACCCGTCGGAACCTTTCATGACACGGTCGAGCGCCCGCTCGACCTCGTCAAAGCCAAGCAGGAAGGGGCTCGACAGCGAGGGAATACGCGACATGCTCCCAAAGTCCTCGTCTGAAGCGACTTTGTGTGATGGGACCCCGTTCAGGCATCCCGTTGGGAAGCGATATGGGACAGCGCCCGCCTCCGCGCAAGACGAGGGCCGGGCGATCAGCGACGCAAAGGGAGGCGGCGGGGCGCCAGAGCGGCGCCGCTCGCGCGCGCCGGGCCGAGCGGCAGGAGTCTGGCAGGCAGCTGTCGGGGGGAGAGGGGACAGCTGGCTCAGCGGGACGGGGGCTTGGCGGCGGGCAGCGGCGCCGGGGTGAGCCCCCGCTCACCTTCCGGCGCACCGGAAGGTGTTCGCAAAGGCCTTCAAGGCCGCCAGCCCCCCGCCTCGATCAGGCGGCGTGGCGTTCGCCATTGACGCCGAAATGATCGAGATAGCGCGGGCTGATCTTCTCCACCGGCAGCACGATAAGCACATCGGTGGTGCCGAACTGGCGATCGACGACAGCGCCGCGCCCGATCTGGGCGCCGAGGCGCAGATATCCCTTGATCAGCGGCGGCAGAGCGGCCAGCGCCGCCTTGGCGTCCAGCGCTTCGACCGAGACGAGGTCCATCGGCGCGGCATGGCGGGGCAGCGCCTGCGCCGCCCATTCCGGATCGGTCGGCGCGAAATGGTGCAGGAAGGCGAGCGGGCGGGCCAGCGCCTGCGGGTCGCAGCCCTCGAGGCTGGCGCAGCCGAACATCACATCGATGCCGTGCCGGCGCACATAGGCCCAGATGCCGTGCCAGAGCAGTTCCACCGTGCGCTTGTTGCGGTAGGAGGCGAGCACGCAGGAGCGGCCGAGCTCCAGGAAGCGGCGGTGCGGATGGCGTGCCAGCAACGGGGCGATGTCGAACTCGCTCGCCGTGTAGAAGCCATTGTGGCGGTCGGCGATTTCCTGGCGCAGCAGGCGATACGTGCCGACGACGCGCGGCACGCGCTTGCCACGCACCATCCGGCAGGAGTCGTGGTCGAGCACCAGAAGGTGATCGCAAATGCCGTCAAAGGCGTCGACATCGCGCCGGGTGAGCCGCATGGCGGCGGCGGGCGTCGCCGACATTTCCTCGTAGAACACCTCGTAGCGCAGGCGCTGGGCGCGGCGCACATCCGCCGCCGTCACCGCCAGGCGCACTTCCAGCGCGCCGATCCGCCCCAGCGCCGCCGGGCCGGGTTCGCCCCGGCTGCCGCGATGGCGCACGCCGGAATAGGAGCGTAGCGCCGGCATCAGGCGGGAGGGGGTGAACGCTGCCGGCACCAGCCGCAGCGGCGCGGCGCCCTTCGGGCCCGGCGTCGCGTGCTTGGCGTTGAATTTGGGGGTGAAGAAGCTGCGCCAGGCCGCCAGCCCGGGGGGGGCGAGCGAGGCGGTGAGGGCGGCGACACGCGACGCTGGCGGTGTCTCGACAGTCCCATCGGCGAACAGCTGCGTCATGACCGACCCCCCACGCTGCCTTCACTATAGCGTTTTGTGACAGGAATCACATTTCTCGGACGCCCATGTGACAGCCCGACCGCAGCGGCCTGCCGCAGGGGGAGGCCGGACCGCCGGCAGGGGGGGTGACAACGCCCGTGCGGCGGAGCGGACGGCTCGTGCGCGCCAGCGATTTCGATGGGGTGCGAGGGGCAAGGAGGGGGAAGTTGAGCGGCAGACGTGACCGCCGGTGGCCGGCCGTCGCGCGCGGACGGGGTGTGCGGACGGGGTGTGCGGACAGGGCGTGCGGGCGAGGCGGATGCGTGCCAAGCCTGCTCGCCCGGTCCTCTTGGCCCGGCCCGCTTGGTCCGGTTCCATTGGTCTGGTCCTCTCGGTCCTCTTGGTCTGGTCCAGCTCTCCCAATCCTGCTCGCCAGTTCCTGCTTGCCAGTTCCTGCTCGTGCCGCGCGGCTCCCCAACACCCGCCGCGGTTCGCGGCGAGCGCCCCTCTGGAAACGCTTCCCGCCGCCTCGTCCCGACACGCCGCCGTCGTGTCCGTGAGCGGGGACATACCCGGCGAATGATCGCGGCTCTCCTCTCCTTGCGAGGGCCGGGGCGACGGGCCTCCGAGGTTTTCCGGAACGATCCTGGGCGAGAGTTCCCTTCTCCAAATTACTCCGTCACGCCAGCACGCAAGCGCGGCGGGGTCCCGTCCGTGCGCGGGGAGATATCCCGGCGAACGACTCCGGCTCTTCGCCTCCGGCTGCGGCGGAGAGGGCGGCCGCCAGACATTTTCCGAACGGTTGCCGAGCGGCGACAAGGCGTATCCTCGCGCCTCCTTGCCGCCGCGATGCCGCCGTGGGACGCCCTTCATCAAGCCCTGACCACACGGCGCGGAATGGCACGCCCGTCCTCTCGTCCCCGTCCCCTATGCGCGTGAACCTGATCCCCACGCTCCCATCAAGACCACTCCAACGGCCCCTTCTGAGGTCTCAGCGTCTCCCGGCCCCGACCTTCCACGTCCCGACGCTCGACGTCCCGACCCTCCGCGTCTCAAAATTCCCTAATCGGCCCACACGCCTGACAGGCTTCGACGGTCCGCGCGCTCCGCCTAGCGGCGCAACTCCCTTTCGCGCGGCCGCCGGCCTGCCGCGCTGCCCCGGCCGCCGACGTGCTGGGTGTGCTCCAGGCGTGTGCCGTGGCACGCTGCCCCGTGGCGTATCTCCCCTCTCAGGCCGCCGCGGCGTTGCGGTCGGCGGCGGCGCGATAGGCGAGCGCTTCGGCGAGATGGGCCCGCCCGACCGATTCGGCGCCGGCAAGATCGGCCAGGGTGCGCGCCACCCGCAGCACCCGGTGATAGCCGCGTGCCGAGAGGCGCATGAGCTTGGCGGCGTCCGCCAGCAGGGCCGACCCGGCGGCGTCCGGGGTGGCGATCTCTTCCAGCACCGGCCCGCTGGCTTCGGCATTGGTGAACAGGTCCGGCCGGCCGAGCGCGCAGAAGCGTTCGCGCTGCACGATTCGCGCCTGCGCCACCCGCCGCGCGACGGCGGCGCTGGGCTCGGACGGGCCGGGGCGCACCAGATCGACCGCCGCGACCGCCGGCACGTCGAGATGCAGATCGATCCGGTCGAGAAACGGGCCGGACAGGCGCGCCTGGTACTCCGCCGCGCAGCGCGGCCCGCGCCGGCAGGTCTGCCCCGGCTCGCCGGCCCGGCCGCAGCGACAGGGGTTCATCGCCGCGATCAGCTGGAAGCGGGCGGGGTAGGAGATGCGGTGATTGGCGCGGGCGATCACCGCCTCGCCGGTCTCCAGCGGCTGGCGCAGCGAATCGAGTACGGCGGGGGCGAATTCCGGCAATTCATCGAGGAACAGCACGCCATTATGCGCCAGCGACACCTCGCCCGGGCGCGCCCGCATGCCGCCGCCCACCATCGCCGCCATGCTGGCGGAATGGTGCGGGGCACGGAAGGGGCGCCGGCTGGTGAGCGCGCCGCCCTGCAGCGTGCCGGCGACCGAGGCGACCATCGACACTTCGAGCAGCTCGGATGGGGTGAGCGGCGGCAGGATGGAGGGAAGCCGCTGCGCCAGCATGGACTTGCCGGCCCCCGGCGGGCCGCTGAGCAGGAGATTGTGGCGCCCGGCGGCGGCGATTTCCAGCGCCCGGCGCGCGGTTTCCTGGCCCTTCACCTCCGCCAGATCCGGCAGATGCGCCGTGCCGGCCTCCAGGCGCGGCTCCGGGCGGGCGAGCAATTGGCGGCCGGCGAAGTGATTGACCAGCTGGATCAGCGAGTGCGGCGCCAGCACCGCCATGTCAGGGCTGGCCCAGGCGGCCTCCGGCCCGCAGGCTTCCGGGCAGATCAGGCCATGATTGCGGGCATTGGCGCCGATGGCGGCCGGCAGGACGCCGGAGACGGCGGCGATGCGCCCGTCCAGCGCCAGTTCGCCCACCACGGTGAACCCGTCCAGCGCGTCGGGG
Organism: Xanthobacteraceae bacterium 501b; assembly: GCA_000378025.1. Classification (GTDB taxonomy): domain Bacteria; phylum Pseudomonadota; class Alphaproteobacteria; order Rhizobiales; family Xanthobacteraceae; genus Ancylobacter. The sequence continues at coordinate 3,992,224 of KB899087.1, read as the reverse complement.
CCGATGGCGCCGATCGCCGCCATCAGGCCGAGGGCGATCGGCAGGTCGTAATGGCTGCCTTCCTTCGGCAGGTCGGCGGGGGCGAGGTTGACGGTGATGCGCCGGGCGGGAAGGGCGAGGCCGGAGGCGGTGAGGGCGGCGCGCACCCGTTCCTTCGCCTCGGTGACCGCCTTGTCGGCCAGACCGACGAGATTGAAGGCCGGCAGGCCCGGGCTCACCTGAACTTGAACGTCGACCGGGCGGGTCTCGACGCCCTCGAACGCCACCGTTGCCACGCGCTGGACCATCGACGCCCTCCTGACGGAGCCTGGCGCACCGCCAGCCGGCGAACGCGCTGGTGGCACGATACGGGCTCGGCCGCCGACGTCAAGAACAATACAGGAACAAACCCTGCGAAAGATGAACAAAACGTTAGGGAAGGGGGTGCGCAGCCTTATGATAGAAAAATTCTATCGTGGCACGGAACACCTGAATTGATTTCGCTTCCCGTGCGTACCATCCTTACCTTTGGAAAATTCTAAAAGAAGGCTACGGGAGAAATGCCGCATTACGAACCCTGGAGCGACGAGCGCGCCCGCGCGGTCATCGATGAGTTCGCTCATCTGGAAGGCCCGCTGATGCCGATGCTCCACGCGGTGCAGGAGACGTTCGGCCACGTTCCCGACGCCGTCGTGCCGATGCTGGCCGAGAAGCTCAATGTCTCGCGCGCCGAAGTCCATGGCGTCGTCACCTTCTACCATGATTTCCGCCACGAGCCGGCCGGCCGCCATGTGCTGAAGCTCTGCCGCGCCGAGGCCTGCCAGGCGGCGGGCGGCGACGCGCTGGCCGAGCATGCCGAGCACAAGCTCGGCTGCAAGCTGGGCGAGACCACGGCGGACGGGCGCGTCACCGTCGAGCCGATCTACTGCCTCGGCCTGTGCGCCACGGCGCCGTCGGCCATGCTGGACGGCAAGATCGTGGCGCGGCTCAATGAGCGCCGGCTCGACGCCCTGATCGCGGAGGCGCAGTCGTGAGCACCGATTCCATGACCATTCGCATCTACGTTCCCAAGGACGCCTGCGCCATCGCCTGCGGCGCCGACGAGGTGGCCGAGGCCATCGCTGCCGTGTCGCTGGCCCGCAATGAGCCGGTCGAGATCGTGCGCAACGGTTCGCGCGGCATGCTCTGGCTGGAGCCGATGATCGAGGTCGTCACCGATGAGGGCCGCATCGCCTATGGCCCGGTCGAGGCCGGCGATGTCGAGGGCCTGTTCGCGGCCGGCTTCCTCACCGGCGCCGACCATGCGCTGCGCATCGGCAAGCCGGAGGAACACCCCTTCCTTGCCAAGCAGACGCGCCTCACCTTCGCCCGCTGCGGCATCATCGACCCGGCTTCTTACGAGGATTACCGCGCCCATGGCGGCTATCGCGGGCTGGAGCGCGCGCTGACGCTGGGCCCGGCGGGCATCATCGAGGAAGTGAAGACCTCCGGCCTGCGCGGGCGCGGCGGCGCCGGCTTCCCGACCGCCATCAAGTGGAAGACGGTGGCGGACGCCAAAGGCGACCAGAAATACATCGTCTGCAACGCCGACGAGGGCGACAGCGGCACCTTCGCCGACCGCATGATCATGGAGGGCGACCCCTTCGAGCTGATCGAGGGCATGACCATCGCCGGCATCGCGGTGGGTGCCACCAAGGGCTATGTCTACACCCGCTCGGAATATCCGCACGCCATCTGGGCGATGGAGAAGGCGGTGGAGGTGGCGCGGGCCAATGGCATGCTCGGCGCCAACATCGCCGGCTCGCCCTACAGCTTCGACATGGAAGTCCGCATGGGCGCCGGCGCCTATGTGTGCGGCGAGGAAACCGCCCTGCTCGACAGCCTGGAAGGTAAGCGCGGCACGGTGCGCGCCAAGCCGCCGCTGCCGGCGCATAAGGGCCTGTTCCAGAAGCCGACCGTCATCAACAACGTGCTCTCGCTCACCGCCGTGCCGCATATCCTGGCCGATGGCGGGCAGTTCTACGCCGATTTCGGCATGGGTCGCTCGCGCGGCACGATGCCGATCCAGATCGCCGGCAATGTGAAGTTTGGCGGCCTGTTCGAGACCGCCTTCGGCATCACGCTGGGCGAGCTGGTGAACGATATCGGCGGCGGCACCGCCACCGGCAAGCCGGTCAAGGCCGCGCAGGTCGGCGGCCCGCTCGGCGCCTATGTGCCGACCTGGCAGTTCGACCTGCCCTTCGACTATGAATCGTTCGCGGCCAAGGACGCGCTGATCGGCCATGGCGGCATCGTCGTGTTCGATGAGAGCTCCGACCTCGCCAAGATGGCCCGCTTCGCCATGGAGTTCTGCTCCGTGGAAAGCTGCGGCAAGTGCACGCCCTGCCGCATCGGGTCGACGCGCGGCGTCGAATTGATGGACAAGATCATCGCCGGCGAGCGCGTCACCGCCAACCTGGCGACGCTTACCGACCTCTGCCAGACGATGAAGCTCGGATCCCTTTGCGCCCTTGGCGGGTTTACCCCGTATCCGGTGCTGAGTGCGCTGAACCATTTCCCCGAGGATTTCGGTGCGCCCCCGCGCGTCGTCCTCGAAGCCGCCGAATAGGAGGACGCCCCATGTCACTCGTCCATGAGATCGACTACGGAACGCCCGCTCCCAAGACCGACAAGATGGTGACGCTCACCATTGACGGGATGGAAGTGACGGTGCCGGAAGGCACCTCCATCATGCGCGCGGCGATGGAGATGGGAACGCAGATCCCCAAGCTCTGCGCCACCGACACGTTGGAAGCCTTCGGCTCCTGCCGCCTGTGCCTGATCGAGATCGAGGGCCGCAACGGCACCCCGGCCTCCTGCACCACGCCGGTGGCGCCGGGCCTGAAGGTCCACACCCAGACCCCGCGCCTCGCCCAGCTGCGCAAGGGGGTGATGGAGCTCTACATCTCCGACCACCCGCTGGACTGCCTGACCTGCGCCGCCAATGGCGACTGCGAATTGCAGGACATGGCCGGCGCGGTCGGCCTGCGCGAAGTGCGCTACGGCATGGAGGGCGCCAACCATTTCGCCCCCTCCTCCGAGCTGGTGATGCCGAAGGACGAGTCGAACCCGTACTTCACCTATGACCCGGCCAAGTGCATCGTCTGCAATCGCTGCGTGCGCGCCTGCGAGGAAGTGCAGGGCACCTTCGCGCTGACGATTTCCGGCCGTGGCTTCGACAGCCGCGTCTCGCCCGGCCAGTCGGAAGCCTTCCTCACCTCGGAATGCGTGTCCTGCGGCGCCTGCGTGCAGGCCTGCCCGACCGCCACCCTCTCCGAGAAGCGGCTGATCGACATCGGCACCCCCGAGCATTCGGTGGTGACGACCTGCGCCTATTGCGGCGTCGGCTGTACCTTCAAGGCGGAAATGCGCGGCCAGGAAGTGGTCCGCATGGTGCCGTGGAAGGACGGCAAGGCCAATCGCGGCCATAGCTGCGTCAAGGGCCGCTTCGCCTGGGGCTATGCCATGCACCAGGACCGCATCCTCAAGCCGATGATCCGCTCCAAGGTCACCGAGCCGTGGCGCGAAGTGTCGTGGGAAGAGGCGATCGCCTACACCGCCTCCGAGCTGAAGCGCATCCAGGACACCTATGGCCGCAAGTCGGTCGGCGGCATCACCTCCTCGCGCTGCACCAATGAGGAGGCCTATCTCGTCCAGAAGATCATCCGCGCCGGCTTCGGCACCAACAATGTCGACACCTGCGCCCGCGTCTGCCATTCGCCGACCGGCTATGGCCTGAACCAGGCCTTCGGCACCTCGGCGGGCACGCAAGACTTCGATTCGGTCGAGGATTCCGACGTCATCCTGGTGATCGGCGCCAACCCGACCGACGGCCACCCGGTGTTCGGCTCGCGCATGAAGAAGCGGCTGCGCGAGGGCGCGAAGCTGATCGTCATCGATCCGCGCCGCATCGACCTCGTGCGCTCGCCCCACGTCACGGCGGACTACCATCTGCCGCTGCAGCCGGGCACCAATGTCGCCGTCGTCACCGCGCTGGCCCATGTCGTCGTTACCGAAGGTCTGGTGAACGAGGAATATGTCCGCCAGTTCTGCGACTGGGAGGAATTCCAGGACTGGGCCGAGTTCGTCGCCGATGCGCGCCACTCGCCCGAGGAAGTCGAGAAGCTCTCCGGCGTGCCGGCCGAGCAGATCCGCGGCGCGGCCCGGCTCTACGCCACCGGCGGCAATGGCGCGATCTATTACGGCCTCGGCGTCACCGAGCACTCGCAGGGTTCCACCACGGTGATGGCGATCGCCAACCTCGCCATGGCGACCGGCAATATCGGTCGTCGCGGCGTCGGCGTGAACCCGCTGCGCGGCCAGAACAACGTGCAGGGCTCGTGCGACATGGGCTCGTTCCCGCATGAGCTGCCGGGCTATCGCCACATTTCCGACGACGCCACCCGCGCCACCTTCGAGGCGATGTGGGGCCGCCCGCTCGACCCCGAGCCCGGCCTGCGCATTCCCAACATGCTGGACGCCGCCGTCGACGGCACCTTCAAGGCGATCTACATCCAGGGCGAGGACATCCTGCAGTCCGACCCGGACACGCATCATGTCGCCTCCGGCCTCGCGGCGATGGAGCTGGTGATCGTGCAGGACCTGTTCCTGAACGAGACCGCCGCCTATGCCCACGTCTTCCTGCCGGGTTGCACCTTCCTCGAGAAGGACGGCACCTTCACCAATGCCGAGCGCCGCATCCAGCTCGTGCGCAAGGTGATGGCGCCGAAGAACGGTTATGGCGACTGGGAAGTCACCCAGATGCTGGCCCGTGCCATCGGCATGGACTGGAACTACACCCACCCCTCGCAGATCATGGATGAGATCGCCGCGCTCACCCCGAGCTTCGCCGGCGTGTCGTTCAAGAAGCTCGACGAGATGGGCTCGGTGCAGTGGCCCTGCAACGACGCCAATCCCGAGGGCATGCCGATCATGCACATTGGCGGCTTCGCGCGCGGCAAGGGCAAGTTCGTGCTCACCGAATATGTCGCCACCGATGAGCGCTCCGGCCCGCGCTTCCCGCTGCTGCTCACCACCGGCCGCATCCTCAGCCACTACAATGTCGGCGCGCAGACCCGCCGCACCGAGAATGTGGCCTGGCATCCCGAGGACGTGCTGGAAATCCACCCCCATGATGCCGAGCAGCGCGGCGTGCGCGACGGCGACTGGGTGCGGATCGACAGCCGCGCCGGCTCCACCACCCTGCGCGCGCAGATCACCGACCGCGTGGCGACGGGCGTGGTCTACACCACCTTCCACCACCCGACGACGCAGGCCAATGTCGTCACCACCGACTTCTCGGACTGGGCCACCAACTGCCCCGAGTTCAAGGTGACGGCGGTGCAGATCGCCCGCTCGAACGGCCCGTCCGAGTGGCAGGAAGACTATGACGAGTTCACCCGCCAGAGCCGCCGCATCGCGGTCGCGGCGGAGTGAGCGGAGCCCTGCGTCGATGATCGCGCCGGTCGCCCGCGTCTCGCGCCTGGCCGTCACCCCCTCGGGGGCGACGGTGGGCGAGCGGGCGATCCCCGAGGAAACGCCGGTCGCCATCGTCCATAACGGCTCCACCTATGCCGTGATGATGGCGACGCCGGCGGACCTCGACGATTTCGGCTATGGCTTCAGCCTGACCGAAGGCGTGATCGACAGCCTCGCCGACGTGCAGTCGATCGAGACGCTGGAATTCGAGGACGAAGCCGGCGTGCTCGGGGTCGAGGTGCGGCTGTGGCTCGACGAGGCGCGCGCCGGCCAGATGGTGGCGCGCCGCCGGCAGATCGCCGGGCCCACCGGCTGCGGCCTGTGCGGGGTGGAAAGCCTGGAGCTGGCGGTGAAGCCCGCCCGCACCGTGGCGGACGGGGCGCGCTTCTCCGCCACTGAGATTTCCCGCGCCGTGGCCTCGCTGCCGCCGGCGCAGCTGCTGAACCACCAGACCCGCGCCGTGCATGCGGCCGCCTTCTGGGAGCCCGCCACCGGGTTGGTGGCGGTGCGCGAGGATGTCGGGCGCCACAACGCGCTCGACAAGCTGGTCGGCCATCTCGTCCGCGAGGGGCATCAGGCGGGCGGCGGCATGGTGCTGCTGACCAGCCGGGTGTCGATCGAGATGGTGCAGAAGACCGCCATGCTCGGGGCCTCGGTGCTGGTGGCGGTGTCCGCCCCCACGGCGCTGGCGCTGCGGACGGCGGAGAAGGCGGGCATCACCCTCGTCGCCATCGCCCGCGACGACGGATTCGAAGTCTTTACCCACCCCCATCGCATCGTGCTGGACGGGGCAGAGAAGGAGCGTATCGCCCATGTCGGCTAACACGATGGAACGTCTGGTCTACATGGCGAACCAGATCGGCAAGTTCTTCGAGCCGCAGGGCCGGGAAAAGACCGTCACCGGCGTCGCCAAGCACATCAAGGATTTCTGGGACCCGCGCATGCGCGCCCGGATCGAGGACCATATCGCCGGCGGCGGCGAGGGGCTGGCGCCCGACGTGCTGGAAGCGCTGCGCTCGCTGCCCAAGGTGAGCCGCGACACCATTCCCGCGCCGCGCCCGACGCTCGACGTGCCCGGCCCGACCGCGCACCACCACTGATTCGGCCGATTCAAACAGGGGGCCGGCACGCCGCGGGGCGCTGCCGGCCTTTCCATGTCGGCGTCATGCGCCGCGACTTCCGTAAGGGCATGCGCCGCCAGCGTTTTTCCGGAACGCACGTTTTCACGCAATTGCCGCCCGCCGCGCGAATTCTTCACCGCACCATCACGCTTCCGCCATCGGCGCGCGTCATCCGATCCTCTACTGTGGTGCCGGGCAGCGGGCGGAGGATGGCGGGTCCATGCATGAAGACGGACACGGATTGCTGCTGGGGGCGCTGGTGTTTCTCGCCACCGCCGTCATCGCCGTTCCGGTGGCGCGCCGGCTCGGCCTGTCGCCCATCGTCGGCTACCTGCTGGCCGGGGTGGCCATAGGCCCTTCCGGCCTCGGGGCGTTCGACGATCCCGAGCGGATCATCACCGTCGCCGAGATCGGCGTGGTGCTGCTGCTGTTCATCATCGGGCTGGAACTGCAGGTCTCGCGGCTGCTGGCGCTGCGGCGGGCGATCTTCGGGCTGGGCACGGCGCAGCTTCTGTTCAGCGGCGCTGCCATTGCGGTGCTGACCCATTATGCCGCCAACGGCTTCGACTGGCGCGGCGCGCTGGTGGCCGGCATGGCGCTGGCGCTGTCGGCCACCTCGATCGCGCTGCAGCTGCTGGAGGAGAAGGGCGGCCTCGCCCAGCCTTACGGCCAGCGGGCCTTCGGCGTGCTGCTGTTCCAGGACATGGCGATCGTGCCGCTGCTCGCCTTGCTGCCCTTTCTCGGGCAGGGCGCGCATGAGGAGCACAGCTTCCTCGATTCAGCCAGGCATGTGGCGATCATCGTCGGGGCGATGCTGCTGATCGTCGGCGCCGGGCGCTATCTGCTCACCCCGCTGTTCCGCATCCTCGCCCGTTCCGGCGCCCGCGAGGTGATGACGGCGGCGGCGCTGCTGGTGGTGCTGGGGGCCGGGGCGCTGATGGCGGCGGCCGGCATGTCGATGGCGCTGGGCGCGTTCCTCGCCGGTGTCATGCTCTCCGAATCGAATTTCCGCCACGAGCTGGAAGCCAATATCGACGCCTTTCGCGGCCTGCTGATCGCGCTGTTCTTCATGGGCGTGGGCATGTCTATGAACCTGGCGGTGGTGTTGGCCAACGCGCCGCTGCTCATCATCGGCACCTTGCTGGTCACGCTGGTGAAGGCGGTGTCGGTGTGGGCGGTGTTCCGCTTTTCCGACAGCACGCGGGCTGACGCGGTGCGCTCCGCCTCGGTGCTGACCCCGGCGGGCGAATTCTCCTTCGTGCTGTTTCCGCTCGCCCTCGGGCTCGGGCTGATCGATTCGCGCCAGTCCGACATGCTGGTCGCCTGCGCTGCCATGACCATGCTGCTTGGTCCGCCGGTGGCGCTGCTGGGCGAGCAGCTGGCCCGGCGGCTGGATCGCCGCGCCAGCACCCTGCCGAGCGAGGATTTCAGCGACGCCCATGGCTCGGTGCTGGTCGTCGGCTTCGGCCGCTTCGGCCAGATCGTCTCGCAATGCCTGCTGGCGCAGGGGATGGAGGTGACGATCATCGACAATGATGTCGAGATGATCCAGAACGCCGGCCGCTTCGGCTTCCGCATCTATTACGGCGACGGCACCCGGCTCGACGTGCTGCGCGCCGCCGGCGCCGAGCGGGCACGGGTCGTCGCCGTCTGTGTCGACCGGCGCCAGACCACCGACCATATCGTCGAGATCATCCGCCAGAACATGCCCGATGTGCGCCTGCACGCGCGGGCCTTCGACCGGACCCATGCGGTGGCGCTGCGCGGGCGCGGGGTGGATTACGAGATTCGCGAGACCTTCGAATCGGCCCTCGCCTTTGGTGAAGCCGCCCTGCGCGCCAATGGCATCGACGCCGCCACCGCGCAGGCCACCGTGGCCGATGTGCGCCAGCGCGACCTGGAACGGCTGCGCCGGCAGCTCGCCGAGGGCGAGGATCGCGGGCCGCTGCCGCTGGAACCCGAGCCGCTGATCGCTCCCGAGCGTCCCGCGCGCCCGCTCAATCCCGAGGCCGAGGACGTGCTGAAGCACGAAACCGAGTTCTCTTCCTGAGTTGTGATCGCGCCGTTACCGGTCGATGGCGGCGCTTTCTCACCCGACCCGTTCCAATTGTCGCATGGTCGGCATAGGCTTGGCCTAGACATTCGGCTTGAATGCAACGGGCGCCGGCCCGGGCCGCGGGGTTCGCGGGCGCTGGCGTCGTATCGGGGAGAAAAGCAGATGCAGCTCGGAATCGTTGGCCTTGGCCGCATGGGTGGCAATATCGCGCGCCGTCTCACCAAGGCGGGACATGACTGCGTGGTGTGGGACCGCAACGAGGCCGCCGTGACGGAGCTGGGTGGCGAAGGCAACCGGCCCGCCGCCGACCTCGGCGATCTCGTCGCCAAGCTCGACGCGCCGCGCGCCATCTGGGTGATGCTGCCGGCCGGCGCGCCGACCGAGGGCACCATCGCCACGCTGGCCGGCCTTCTGTCGCCGGGCGATGTCATCATCGATGGCGGCAACACCTTCTACAAGGACGACATCCGCCGCGCCGCCGAGCTGGAGCCCAAGGGCCTGCACTATATCGACGTTGGCACCTCAGGCGGCGTGTGGGGCCTGGAGCGCGGCTACTGCATGATGATCGGCGGCACCAAGGAAGCGGTCGACCGGCTCGACCCGATCTTCGCCGCCCTCGCCCCCGGCCTTGGCGACATTCCCCGCACCCCGGGCCGTGAAGGGCGCGATTCGCGTGTCGAAAGCGGCTACATGCATTGCGGGCCGGCCGGCTCCGGCCACTTCGTCAAGATGGTGCATAACGGCATCGAATACGGGCTGATGCAGGCCTATGCCGAAGGCTTCGAGATTCTCCGGCACAAGGATTCGACCGCCCTGCCCGAGAATGAGCGCTTCACGCTCGACCTCGCCGATGTCTCCGAAGTCTGGCGCCGCGGCAGCGTGGTCTCCTCCTGGCTGCTCGATCTCTCCGCCATCGCCCTGACCAAGGACGAACAGCTGAGCGATTTCCCCGGCGAAGTCGCCGATTCGGGCGAGGGCCGCTGGACGGTGATGGCGGCGATCGAGGAGGCGGTGTCCGCCGAAGTGCTTTCCGCCGCGCTCTACACCCGCTTCCGCTCGCGCCAGGACCACACCTTCGGCGAAAAGCTGCTGTCGGCCATGCGCTTCCAGTTCGGTGGCCACACCGAATTCAAGTCCAAGTAAGCGGCGGACGCGATCCATGGGAAGCGAGTCCGTCGTTCTCGGCCAGAAGGTGCTGGCGCCCGATACGGCGCCGGCACCGGCCTCGACCTTTTTCATCTTCGGTGCCTCGGGCGATCTCACCAAGCGCCTGCTGCTGCCCTCGCTCTACAACCTCGCCCATGAGGGCGTGCTGGTCGACGACTTCGCCATTGTCGGCGTCGACCATGTCGCGCAGAGCGAGGACGATTATCGCGCCTTCCTCACCGACGCGGTGCGGGAGCTGCCGGGCTCGGTCGACCCCGAGGGCGAGACCTGGCGCTGGCTGATCAGCCGGATCTTCTACGTCTCCGGCGATTTCGAGGACCCCGCCACCTATGGGCGCATCCGCGAGCGGCTGGACCAGCGCAAGGCGCAGACCGGCAATGCGGTGTTCTATCTCGCCGTGGCGCCGCGCTTCTTCGCCACCATCTCCGAGCAGCTCGGCGCCGCCGGGCTGCTGAAGGAGGCGGAGGGCGCCTTCCGCCATGTCGTGGTGGAAAAGCCCTTCGGCTCCGACATGCCGTCGGCGAAGGCGCTCAACCGGCGCCTTCTGGCGGTGGCCGACGAGCGCCAGATCTACCGGATCGACCATTTCCTCGGCAAGGAAACGGTTCAGAACATGATGGCGCTGCGCTTCGGCAACGGCATTTTCGAGCCGATCTGGAGCAAGGAATATATCGACCATGTCCAGATCACCGCCGCCGAGACGGTGACGGTGGAGCAGCGCGGCGGCTTCTATGACGCGACAGGCGCGCTGCGCGACATGGTGCCGAACCACATGTTCCAGCTGCTCGCCATGACCGCGATGGAGCCGCCGAACTCCTTCGATGCCGACGCGGTGCGCTCGGAAAAGACCAAGGTCATCGAAGCCATCCGCCATATGCGCCCGAGCGAGGCGATCGGCGCGGCGGTGCGCGGCCAGTACCGCGCCGGCTTCGTCAATGGCGAGGCGGTGAAGGACTATCGCGACGAGAAGGACGTGCATCCCGACAGCCGCACCGAGACCTATGTGGCGCTGAAGTGCTTCGTCGATTCCTGGCGCTGGAACGGCGTGCCGTTCTATGTCCGCACCGGCAAGGCGCTGGCGGTGCGGCGCACCGAGATCGCCATCCAGTTCAAGCGGGCGCCGGGCGTGCTGTTCCGCCATTTGCCCACGGCGCTGAAGCCGAACCTGATGGTCATCCATGTCCAGCCGGACGAGGGCGTGTCGCTGCGCTTCGCCGCCAAGGTGCCCGGCCGCAAGGTCAAGCTCTCGGATGTCGAGATGAGCTTCAAATATGCCGACTACTTCAAGGCGGCGCCCAGCACTGGCTATGAGACGCTGATCTATGACTGCCTGTGCGGCGACCCCACTCTGTTCCAGCGCGCCGACACGATCGAGGCCGGCTGGGAGGCGGTGGAGCCGATCCTGGAGGCGGTCAGCGGCGGCGAGAACGAGGTGCAGTTCTATTCCGCCGGTTCCAGCGGTCCGGCCATGTCGGACGTGATGCTGGCGCAGGACGGCTTCCAGTGGCTTCCGCTCGAAAGGGATCGCCCGCGATGAGCGTATCGAACCTCGCTGAGGCAATTGACGAGCGCGGGGGCGCGGCTAGCGCCCCCTCCTCGCGCATCCGCCTCATGGTGTCGGATGTCGACGGCACGCTGGTGAACAAGGCCAAGGAGGTGGCGCCGGCCACGGTGGAGGCGGTGCGCCGCCTCCACGCCGCCGGCATCGCCTTCGCCGCCGTCTCGGCCCGCCCGCCGCGCGGCATGAAGCTGATGGTCGAGGCGCTGAATGTCGATCTGTTCGGCGGCTTCAATGGCGGCTCCATCCTGCGCCGCGACTTCTCGGTGGTGGAAGAGCACTTCGTAGCGGCCGACGCGGCCCGCGCCGGCATCGCCTTGATGAAGCCGCGCGGCGCCTCGATCTGGGTGTTCGCCGACAATGAGTGGTTCGTCACCGACCCCGACAGCACCTATGTCGCCGGGGAGACCCGCACCGTGGCGTTCCCACCGACGGTGGTGGAGGATTTCGGCGACCACATCACCCGCGCCGGCAAGATCGTGTTCTCCTCGACCGATTTCGACATGCTGGCGGCGAGCGAGCCTGAGCTGCAGGCGCTGGCGGGCGCGGGCGCCACGGCGCGGCGCTCGCAGGCCAAATATCTCGACATGACGCCGCCCGGCACCGACAAGGGCTATGCGGTGCGCGCCTTCGCCCGGCACTATGGGGTGGCGCTCGACGAGGTGGCTGTTATCGGCGACATGTCGAACGACCTGCCCATGTTCAGCACGGGCGGCCTCGCCATCGCCATGGGCAATGGCGCGCCGGAGGTGAAGGAGCAGGCGCATTTCGTCACCCTCACCAATGAGGAGGACGGCGTCGCCCACGCCATCGACCGATTCGTTCTGCCGCGCGGCCCGCGCGCCTAGCGCGCGTCTCTCTCAACCGTGACAAACAATCGACCGGGCGGCTGGCACAGGCGCCCGGTCCCGTCCGCTCGGGCGACGCCGGACGGCGGCGGTCAGCCCGGCGGCGCGCGTGAAGTTGGGGTTAGATGCCGAGCCGCTGGCCGATATTCTCCAGCCCACCGGTGCCGAGCAGCCCGGAAATGCCGATGAAGATCAAATAGATGGCGACGATATAGGCGAGCAGGCGCGGCATGATGAGGATGAGAATGCCGGCGATCAGCGCGACGATCGGCTGAATGGCGATGATGTTGATGTCCATGGGACGCTCCGCTGGGTGGTAGCGACATAAGCCGCCGCGCGCAGGATGGTTCCGCGCCCGCGCCGGCGCAAGCGGGGGCAGGGCGGGGCCGTTGTCATTCGTCCAATGGCCGTCAGGACCGTGCCCTCTACCTCCCCTCGCCCAGGGGATGCCGGTGTGGTGGGGCAGCGTGGCCCCTTCGCGGTCATCCATCGGGACGTCATCCTGAGGTGCGCGCACAGCGCGCCTCAGGATGGTTCTCGGTGCGGCAGGCGTTGGTTTCGATCTTGGGCGCCGGCAATGCGCTGAAAAGCCATGGATCCCCGGGTCAAGCCCGGGGATGACGGCGTGGGGCGCAGGGGCCGCAGGTGAGGGCGTGTGCGCCCCTACCCCTCGATGCGGTCGAAATCGGCGATGGAGCGGGTGGCGGCGCGGATGTCGGCGAGCAGGCGCAGGCGGTTGACCCGCAGCACCGGGTCCTCCGCATTCACCGTCACCTTCTCGAAGAACGCATCCACCGGGGCGCGCAGCCCGGCGAGCAGCGCCATGGCGGCCTCGAAATCCTCACGCGCCAGCGCCTGTTCGATCTGCGGGCCGAGCGCGGCGATGGCGTCGGCCAGCGCCCGTTCCTCCGGCTCGTGCAGCAGCACCACATCGACGCCGCCCTCATAGGCGACGCCGTCCTTCTTCTCCTCGATGCGCAGGATATTCGCCGCGCGCTTGCTGCCGGCGAGCAGGTTCTTACCGTCCTCGGTGGCGAGGAAACGGCCAAGGGCTTCGACGCGCTTCACCACGAGGAGAAGGTCGTCCTGGCCGGGAAGGGCGAACACCGCGTCGACGAGGTCATGGCGCGCGCCGGCTTCGCGGAGACTCACCTTAAGACGACCCGCAAAGAAGGCTAGAAGGTCAGATCCAATAGCAAAAGCCAAATCCTTACTCATGTCGATGAAATCGAGAGCTGAGCTAGGCTGAACGTTATCTGCGATAACGTCCCTCAGCTCACGAATTTTTTCAGGATCGAAATTGATCTGTTCCAGTTCGCTAATTTTCTGATCGGCCTGAGCTAGCTGGTTGAATCTCTTTCCAGCCAGATGCATGCCAATTGTTCTCGCGACGGGGATTATCAAACGGCCCCTTACTTCGTTCTCCAACATAATCCTAATTACGCCCAGCGCGGCGCGGCGGAGCGCGTAGGGGTCCTTGCTCCCCGTCGGCTTCTCGTCGATGGCCCAGAAGCCGACCAGCGTGTCGAGCTTGTCGGCCAGCGCCACGGCGATGGAGACCGGCGCGGTGGGGACAATGTCGGTCGGGCCCTGCGGCTTGTAGTGTTCTTCCGCCGCGGCGGCGATTTCCTCGGGCAGACCTTCAAGCCGGGCGTAATAGCGGCCCATCAGCCCCTGCACCTCAGGGAATTCGCCCACCACTTCCGTGCGCAGATCGCTCTTGGCGTAGAGCGCGGCCTGCTCCGTGAGGTCCGGGTCGGCGCCCACCACAGGCGCCAGCGCCTTCGCCAGCGCGGCGATGCGGCGGATGCGCTCCAGCTGCGAGCCGAGCTTTTCGTGGAAGGTGACGTTGCCGAATTTCTCCAGCCGCTCGGCCAAAGGCACGGTGGCGTTGGTCTTCTGGTCGGTCTCCCAGAAGAACTTGGCGTCCGACAGCCGGGCGCGGATGACGCGCTCATTGCCGGCGATGATCGCGGTGCCGCCATCGCTGGCGGCGAGGTTCGACACCAGCACGAACTTGTTGGCGAGGCGCCCCGTGGTGGGGTCCCTCAGCACGAAGCATTTCTGGTTGATGCGGATGGTGGCGCGGATCACCTCGTCAGGCACGTCGAGAAAGGCCGGGTCGAACGACCCCATCAGCACCACGGGCCATTCCACCAGCCCGGAAATCTCCTCCAGCAGGCCGGCATCCTCCACCAGCTCCAGCCCCTGCGCCAAAGCGAGGTCCTTGGCGTCGTTGAGGATGATGTCCTTGCGGCGCTCGCGATCGACCACCACGAAGGCGGCCTCCAGCTTCGCCATCCAGTCTTCCAGCCGGCGCACGCGGATCGTGCCCTCGGACAGGAAACGGTGGCCGCGCGTCACATCGCCGGAGCGGATGCCGTCGACCTCGAAGGCCACCACTTCCGGCTCCTCGGTCTCGGGGCCGAAGGTGCACAGGATCGACTGCAGCGGGCGTACCCAGCGCAGCGTGGTGGGGCTGGACGAGCCCTTGCCCCAGCGCATCGATTTCGGCCAGGGGAAGGCGCGGATCACCTGCGGGATGATCTCGGCGATCACCTCGGGCGTGGCGCGGCCATGCTTGTGCAGGTGGGCGACATAGAACTCACCCTTCCTCGGGTCGCTCTCGATGCGGGCCTGGTCGATCGAGGCGAGGCCGGCGGCCTTCAGGAAGCCGTCGATTGCGCCTTGCGGGGCGCCGACGCGCGGGCCCTTGCGCTCCTCATGCGTGTCCGGCTGCTGCGCCGGCAGGCCGTGCACCGCCAGCGCCAGCCGGCGCGGGGTGACGAACGCCTTGGCGCCCTCATAAACGAGGCCGCGCTCCACCAGCGCGTCGGTGACGAGCTTGCGCAGGCTTTCCGCCGCGCCGGCCTGCATGCGGGCGGGGATTTCTTCGCAGAACAGTTCGAGCAGAAGATCGGGCATGGCGCTGCGTCACGTCGGCTGGCGGGCGGCACCGTGCGGGGCGCGCCCTTGCGGGAAGGTCGCGGGACGCCTAGCACGTCGCGCCCCGCGAGGGGAGGCGTCACGTTCAGGAAAGCGCGCGGCCGCGCCCTTCCTTCATCGTCAGCGCGGCAATGAGCGAGAGCGCGGCGACCCCGATGAGATAGGCGGCCGGCCCCATGTCGAACTGTTCGCGGTTGACCAGATACACCGCCACCATCGGCGCGGTGCCCCCGGCAAGGCCGAGGGCGAGATTGTAGCTGAGCGAGAGCGCGGTGCAGCGTGTGGCGGGGCGGAACATCTCCACCAGCACGCAGGGCATCGGCCCGGCATAGGCCGCCATCAGCACGGCGAAGCCGAGCTGGCCGGCGAGGGCAGAGAAGGCATCGCCCGAATCCAGCAGGAGGAACAGCGGCCAGGAGAACAGCACAAAGCCGATCAGCCCGCCGCAGATCACCGGCTTGCGCCCCACTCGGTCCGACAGCGCGGCGAAAACCGGCGCCAGCCCCAGCACCACCACCATGCTGATGGTGTTGATCTGCAGCGACAGCCGCTCGGTGAGCCCGTCCACCTGCTGCATATAGGTCGTGAGATAGACGAACAGCATGTAGAAGCTGACGCCGAGCGTGAGGTTGAGCACCGCCGCGCGGATCATCTCCCGCCCGTCCGCGCGCAGGGCCTCCACCAGCGGCAGCCGGCCGGGGCGGCGCGGCCGCGCGGGCGCCGCCCGCTCCTGCGAGGAGCCGCGCAGATAAAGGGTGAATCCGCCGAGCAGGACGCCGAGCAGGAACGGAATGCGCCAGCCCCAGGCGATGAGGTCGTCCGTGCTCATCAATGTCGCGGTGGCGGCCCCCACCATGGAGCCGAGCAGCGTGCCGCCCGACGCGCCGCAGCCGGCGAAGGAGGCGATGAGCCCGCGCCGGCGCACGGCCGCGTTCTCCGCGAGGAAGATGGCCGAGGTGGTGTATTCGCCGCCGATGGAGAGGCCTTGCAAGAGCCGCAGCACCAGCAGCAGCAGCGGCGCCGCCGCGCCGATCGCCGCATAGGTCGGCAGCAGGCCGATGGCGACCGTCGAGGCGGTCATGGTGGCGGCGGAGATGAACAGCGCCTGCCGCCGGCCATGGCGGTCGCCGATATGGCCGAAGACGATGCCACCGACCGGGCGCATGACGAAGGAGGCGGCGAAAATCCCGAAGGCGGCGATCAGCCCGACAAAGGCGTCGCTGTCCGGGAAGAAGTTCTTGGCGAAGATGGCGGCGAGGAAGCCATAGGCGGCGAAATCGTACCATTCCAGCGCATTGCCGAGCGCCCCGGCGAGGAGCGCGCGCGGGCCGGCCGGCACTGTATCGGCGGGCCCGGTATCGGGATAGGACGCAACGTCGAGGCTGGACATGGACGCGGCTCCCGGCGGATTGGAGAGGATCAGGGCGCGGGAGTGCCGCCTGCCGCGGTGGCCAGCCAGGCCGCGCCGCAGGCCTTGGCCAGCTCGCGCACGCGCAGAATGTAGCTCTGCCGCTCGGTGACGGAAATCACCCCGCGCGCGTCCAGCAGGTTGAACACGTGGCTGGCCTTGATGCACTGGTCATAGGCCGGCTGCGCCATCAGGTGACGGGCCTTGGTGCCGTCTTCCCAGCCCGCTTCAAGATATTTCGCCGCCGCGCTCTCGGCCATGCGGAACTGCTCGAACAGCATGTCGGTGTCGGCATGCTCGAAATTGTGCCGGGAATATTCCTCTTCCGCCTGCAGGAACACGTCGCCATAGGTGACCTTCTCGTCACCCTCGCGGCCGTTGAAATTGAGGTCGTAGACGTTCTCGACCCCCTGCACATACATGGCGAGGCGCTCCAGCCCATAGGTCAGCTCGCCCGCGACGGGGGCGCACTCGAAGCCGGCCACCTGCTGGAAATAGGTGAACTGCGAGACTTCCATCCCGTCGCACCAGCACTCCCAGCCCAGCCCCCAGGCGCCGAGCGTCGGGCTTTCCCAATCGTCCTCGACGAAGCGCACATCGTGCAGGTTGAGGTCGATGCCGATGGCCGACAGCGAGGCGAGGTAGAGGTCCTGCAGGTCGGCGGGCGAGGGCTTCAGGATCACCTGGTACTGGTAATAATGCTGCAGCCGGTTCGGGTTCTTGCCGTAGCGCCCATCCTTGGGCCGGCGCGAGGGCTGCACATAGGCCGCCTTCCACGGCAGCGGCCCGAGCGCGCGCAGCGTCGTGGCGGGGTGGAAAGTGCCGGCGCCGACTTCCATGTCGTAGGGCTGCAGCACCACGCAGCCCTTGTCCGCCCAGAAGGCATGGAGCGCGAGGATGAGCCCCTGGAACGAGTTGTCGGGGCGCATATGCGGCGGCAGGGCGGGATCGATCATGGAATGAGCCGGCGGTTGGCTTGAAAAGGCGGCGCAACCTAGGCCGGGCAAGACATACGATCAAGCTCGGCAACGCATCAGCCGTACCCTAATCTGGGTTTGAACGAGCACGGGGCTTGTACTGAAAGTCATGCAAACGCTTCCGGGCGCGCGCCAGTTCGCTATCATCGAACAGTGAATGCCACCGTTCATCCTCAATCACGACTGCCTCAACCGTGAGGTCCAGCCGGCCTCGCAGATGGAGTGCGGTGTAGCCATCTGAAGGTTTGGGCGAGTTAATCAGAGTTTTTGCGGTACGAAGACCGCCATTATCGGTGAGCATTTGAAGGAAAATAGTTGCATTGTACCCAGCCTCGATCTTGGCACGGCGATATACCTCGAACATAGCCTGATCGAACAGCTTTTCGATATCTATCATCTGATGCTCCGCCACAACGCCATACCGGCCGACGTAAGTTTATCACTCTGATACGTAAAATAGAGATTCGCCAGACCTATTGTTGTTGAAGCGAGAAGTGTACCGGGACTAACGTCATCTGACGCCCCCGCCGCCCCGTTCCCGCCCGGAACGAATCCGACTATCACTTCCCCATGCCCGACACGCTCGACGAATCGCCTGTCTCCAACGCCCCCGACTGGACCGTCTCGGAACTTTCCGGCGCGCTCAAGCGCACGGTGGAGGATTCCTTCGGCCATGTGCGCGTGCGCGGGGAAATCTCGGGCTATCGCGGGCCGCACTCGTCGGGGCACGCCTATTTCAGCCTGAAGGACAGCAATGCCCGGCTCGACGCCGTGGTGTGGAAGGGCGTGTTCGGCCGGCTGCGGATCAAGCCCGAGGAAGGGCTGGAAGTGGTCGCCATCGGGCGCATCACCACCTTTCCCGGCAAGTCCTCCTACCAGATCGTCATCGAGCAGCTGGAATTCGCCGGCGCCGGCGCCATCATGGCGATGCTGGAGGAGCGCAAGAACCGCCTCGCCGCCGAAGGCCTGTTCGCGGCCGAGCGCAAGCGGCGCCCGCCTTTCCTGCCCCGTGTCATCGGCGTCGTCACCTCGCCGACCGGGGCGGTGATCCGCGACATTCTGCACCGGCTGAACGATCGGTTTCCCCGCCATGTGCTGGTGTGGCCGGTGCGGGTGCAGGGGGATACGTGCGGCGCCGAGGTGAGCGCGGCCATTCGCGGCTTCAACGCGCTCGCCCCCGGCGGGCCGATTCCCCGTCCCGATGTCATCATCGTCGCGCGCGGTGGCGGCTCGCTGGAAGACCTGCTCGGCTTTTCCGAGGAGAGCGTGGTGCGGGCGGCGGCCGACAGCGCCATCCCGCTGATCTCCGCCGTCGGCCATGAGACCGACGTGACGCTGATCGACTTCGCCGCCGATCTGCGCGCGCCCACCCCGACGGCGGCGGCTGAGATGGCGGTACCGGTGCGGGCCGATCTCGTCGCCGAGGTGGCGCAGCTGCACGCAAGGCTGCGTGCCAGTTTCGCTCGCGGGCTGGAGCGGCGCCGGAGCGACCTGCGCGGGCTCGCCCGGCTGCTGCCGAGCGCCGATGCGGTGCTCGCCGTGCCGCGCCAGCGCCTCGACATTGCCGGCCAGCGCCTGCCGAGGGCGCTGAAGGCCAATGCCGGCGCCCACCGCCTGCGGCTCACCCGCGCCGAGAGCCGCCTCACGCCGTCGACTCTCACCACCGCCCTTGCCCGGCGGCGCGAGCGGGTTGCCGTCGTGGCCGCCCGGCTGCCGCGCGGGCTGAGCGCGACCACCGCCGGCCACCGGCTGCACCTCACCCGCGCCGAATCGCGGCTGCGCCTGATCGCGCAGTCCCAGCGCGACCGTCGCGACCGCGGCCGCGAGCGGCTGGAAAATCTGCGCACGCGGCTGCAGCGCTGCCAGCGCCAGCAGGCGCTGGAACGTGCCCGCCGGCTCGATGGCGTCGCCAAGCTGTTGACGGCGCTGTCCTATAAGGGGGTGCTCGCGCGGGGATTCGCGCTGGTGCGCGCCGGCTCCGGTGCGCCGGTGCACGCGGCGGCCGGCATAAAGGCGGGCGACGCGCTGGAGATCGAGTTCCGCGACGGCCGCGTGGCGGTGCAGGCGACAGCCAGCGCCCCTGACGCGCCGCCCTCGCCTTCCCGCCCGGCGCGCAAGCCGGCGAAGGCGCGCCCGGCCCCCTTGCCGGAGCAGCCCCGCCAGCCCACCTTGTTTGACAGCTGAGGGCCGCACCGCCGATACGTAGTGGCAACGGGCTTGCCGGACCCCCGGCCGGGTCTTTATTGTCGCGGCAACCGAACCGACAGGATGAGCGGGACCATGAACCGCTTCGAACGATTCTCCGCCTCGGGTGAAGCCGAAGTGCGTTATCTCGACGGCGACTTCCGGGTCGTGCGTCCGGGCACTTTCGTGCGCTGCGCCGTGACCGGCGAAGCCATTCCGCTCGACGAGCTGCGCTATTGGAGCGTGGACCTGCAGGAAGCCTATGCCACGCCGGAAGCGGTGCTGGCGCGGCTCTATCCGGACCGGCTCAAGCCGGGCTGACACAAGGCCGGAACGGCCTAATGCTCGCGCGGGCCGGCTTCCAGCCCGCCCAGCATGCGCTCCAGCGCCTTGGCGCTTTGCGGCTCCAGCGCCATCCGCACCGGCAGCACGTCGGACACCTCGATCAGATGCTGGCCGATCTCGCTGCCGGCGAGGCGCATGGCGTCCTTCTCGGTGGTGACGAGCAGGAGATCCATCGCCTCGGCCTGGGCGCGCAGCTCCTGCACGTCGGAGGCGGTGTAGACGTGGTGATCGGGAAAGGCCCGCGTCACGACAGGCAGCACGCCGAGCGTGCGCAGCGTCTCGAAGAACTTGGCCGGCCGGCCGATGCCGGCATAGGCGAGAACGCGCTTGCCGAACAGCCGCGCCACCGCCTGCGCCTCCGGCGCCAGCCTGCCGCGCAGCACCACGATGCCGGCGGCATAGCCCTCGCGGGCCGCGCGCTCGCCGGGCGCGCCCTCGCCGATGACGAGCAGCGCCTGCGCCCGTTCCAGCTGCGGGGCGAGCGGTGCGCGCAGGGGGCCCGCCGGCAGGCAAAGCCCGTTGCCGATGCCGACCCCGGCGTCGATGACGAGGATCGACAGCGACTTCGCCAGCGCCGGGCTCTGGAAGCCGTCATCCATGATCAGCACGTCCGCCCCCGCCTGCGCCGCCGCCTGGGCGCCGGCCAGCCGGTCGCGGGCGACGAAGGTGGGGGCGCTGCGGGCCAGCAGCAGGGGCTCGTCGCCCACCTCGTCAGCGCCGTGCAGCAGCGGGTCGACCCGCACCGGGCCCTTCAGCCGGCCGCCATAGCCGCGGGTGAGCACCGCCGGCTTGTGGCCGCGCAGGGTGAGCCGGCGGGCGATCTCGATCACGGTCGGCGTCTTGCCGGCCCCGCCCACGGTCGGGTTGCCGACGCAGATCACCGGAACGCCGACGCCCATGCCGGGTCGGCGCAGGCGGGCCAGCGTCGCCCCGCCCACCAGCGCGCCGAGCGGCGCCAGCAGCTGTGCCAGCCGCCCGCGTTCCCGACGCCACCAGAAAGCGGGTGCCCGCATGAAATTCAATGCCTCTCCAGCTGGATCTGTACCAGATAGGGATCGATGGCGCCCAGCGTGCGCTCCAGCGCGCCGCCGAAGCTCTCCACCGTGACCTGCGCCGCCGCGACCATCTTCTGCCGCGAGGCGCCGTCGGCGAGCAGCATGTAGATGGCGGCCGCCAGCGAGCGACCATCGGTTGCCAGCGCCGCGCCGCCGGCCTCGTCGAGCCGGGCATAGAGCGCGTTGAAATTGGTCACATGCGGCCCGTGCAGGATCGCGGTGTCGAGCTTGATCGGCTCGATCGGGTTCTGCCCGCCCTTGCGCACCAGCGAGCCGCCGAGCAGCGCCACCGGGCCGAGGCGGTAGAATAGGCCGAGTTCGCCGATCGTGTCGGCGACATAGATGGCGGTGCCCTTGTCGGGCCGGTAGCCGTCGCTGCGCAGCACCGCCGGGCAGCCCGCCGCCGTCGCCAGCTGCACCACCGCTGTGCCGCGCTCGGGATGGCGCGGGGCGATGACGGTGAGCAGATTCGGCAGTTCCTTGACGAGCCGCTGATGCGCCTCGATGACGATTTCCTCCTCCCCCGCATGGGTGGAGGCGGCGACGAACACCACCCGCCCCGCCGTCGCCAGCCGCAGCGCGTCGAAGGCGGCGATGTCGACCGGCGGAGGGGGGGCGTCGAATTTGAGGTTGCCGGTCACAGTGACGCGCGGCGCGCCGAGCTGGCGCAGCCGCTCGCCATCCTCCGCCCCCTGCGCCAGGCACAGATCGACCCGCGCCAGCAGCGCCGACACGCTGCCATGAACACGCCGCCAATTGGCGAAGGAGGAGGGCGACATCCGCGCATTGACCAGCACCAGCGGCGTCGACCGGGCGTTCACCTCCAGGATGAGGTTCGGCCACAATTCGGATTCCACCAGGAGGACGAGGTCCGGCCGCCAGTGCTTGAGGAAGCGGCGCAGGAAGAGCGGCGAATCCAGCGGCACGAATTGGTGCGGCACATCGGGCGGCAGCCGCGCCTGGGCGAGCCGCGCCGAGGTCAGCGTTCCGGACGTGAACAGCACGCGAAAGCCACGCGCGCGCAGCCGCTCGATCAGCGGCAGCACCGCGATCATCTCGCCGACGCTGGCGCCATGCACCCACACCAGCGGCCCGCGCGGGCGCGGCGCGCTGGCCCGGCCATAGCGCTCGGTGAGCCGCGTGCCGTCCTCCTTGCCGCGCCTCAGCCGACGCGCCAGCAAAAGGCCGACAAAGGGCGTCGCCAGCCAGGTCGCCATCCGGTAGAGGCGCACGAGAAGGGGGGAGCGGGCGCGAGCCATGGCGCGCTAGCCGTTGCGGGAGGTGGCGGGCGCGGTATTCCCAGCCTTCGTCGCGGTGGCCGCGGCCTCGGCGGCACGCTTGCGGGCGAGCGCCTTTGCCTCCTCCGGCCGGCCGACCAGTTCCTCGGCGCGGGCGGTGGCGACCTCCAGCTGGCGCTGCACCTCGCGCCGTGCCGCTTCCAGCTCTGCCGGCCCGGCATCGGCCGCCACGATCACCCCGTCGCCGGCGACCACGGCGGCGCGGCCGAAGGGCAGGTGAATGGCCGACTTGTCCCAGGAACGGGCGAGGATGCGCCGCGAGGTGGCGATGGCGACCGGGTAGATCGGCCGGCCCGAATGCTTGGCGATGGTGACGACGCCGAGGCCGGCGATGCGCGAGATCTTCGGCACGTCCGCCGTCATCGCCACATTGGTGCCCTCAGCCAGATGGCGGATCATCTCCAGCGTGGCGTTGAACCCGCCCTTGGTGCGGAAATCGCGCCCCTGCGCGCCCGAGCCGCGCACTGCCCCGATGCCGAGCGCTTCGGCGGCGATAGCGTTCACATCGGCATCGGCGCTGCGCGAGATCATCACCTTGGCGCGGTGATAGGGCCGCACCAGGAAGGGGGTGAGGAAATGCTGGCCGTGCCAGAAGGTGAGGATCATCGGCAGCTGGGCGTCAGCCAGCTCATAGAGATTGGCCGGCTCCATCACCACGCGCTGGGTGCGCCAGACCAGCCGGAGATAGGACGCCATGCCGCGCCCGAGAACGGTGCGGACCGTCGGTGAGGTGCGCAGTCGACGCCACATGCGGGAAGCCGGCGGTCAGCTGGTCTTCGCGCTGGCTTCCGGGTCCAGCAGGCGATGGAGGTGCACGATGAAATAGCGCGTCTGCGCCTGGTCGACCGTCTGCTGCGCCTTCGCCTTCCAGGCGGCGTGGGCGGTGGCGTAGTTCGGAAACACGCCGACGACGTCGAGCGCGTCGAGATCCTTGAAGGTGACGCCGTCGATCTTCTCCAGCTCGCCGCCGAAGACGAGGTGCAGAAGCTGGGGACTGGTGGTCTCGGGCATTCCTGTCACGTCCTCTGCTCGGGGGTCGTCAGCGCGCCAGAGCCACAAGGGCCGGATGCAGCAGGCTGCCGGCGGAAACCAGCGCCCCATGCCGCGGCACCGGCGCGTTATAGGCGAGCGGACGGCCGTCGAGCGTGGTCAGCCGTCCGCCTGCTTCGTGCACCAAAAGGTCCGCGGCGGCAAGGTCCCAATCATTACCGTTGGGCGAGGCCAGCGCCGCGTCAAGCTCGCCGGTGGCGACCCGGGCGAGGCGCAGCGCCAGCGAACGGATGCGATCGACCCGGCGCCAGCTGCCGGCCCGGTCGAGATGGGCGAGCCAGGGGGCCGGGCCGTCGATCACGGCCCCGTCCAGCGCAGGGGTGGCGGAGACCCGGATCGGCTGGCCGTTGCGCGTCGCCCCGCCGCCCAGCACGGCGATGAAAAGCTCCTGCGTGACGGGCGCGAAGAGGGCGCCGGCAATGGGGCGGCCATCCTCCACCAGCGCCGCCTCGACGCACCAGTCGGCGCGTCCGGCCATATAGGCGCGGGTGCCGTCGATGGGGTCGACGATCCACACCCGGCGCCGCGCCAGGCGGGAGGGCTCGTCCACCGTCTCTTCCGACAGCCAGCCATAGTCCGGCCCGAGGAGGCTGAGCCGCTCGCGCAGCATTGCGTCGACGGCGACGTCGGCCTCGGTGACGGGGGAATCATTGTGCTTGGACCAGCTCTTCACGCCGGCGCGGAACATCTCCACCGCCACCGCGCCGGCCGCGACCACCGCTTCGGCCAGATGCTGCGCCGCGACCGCGGGGTCGGCGAGAGGATCGGGGCGGGGCAGGCCGGCGGCAAAGGTTGGCATGGGTTCCATTGGCGGGGAGTACGCGGGAGAGGTGAGGAATGCAAACGCGATATCGGCATTGCGAGCCATTCCGACAAGCTTTCATCAAGCATAGGTGCCATTCCCCGCCGAGAAGAAACCGTCAACCATCTCCCTTAAGCGGGCCGGCAACCGCCCGCGACTAGGGTGTCCCCACGACCGAGGCCACAGAGCCAGAAGATCGGCGGGGAGTTGCGTGATGCGTCAACGGAAGATGGAAGCACAGATGGGGCCGATAATGTCGGCGGCGGCGGGCGGGCCCTATGTGGCGCTGGCGCGGCCGAGCGGGCCGGAAGGCTGGCCGCTGCGGTTCGACGCCGCCGATGCCGGCGCTGATGACAGCCGGCGCCAGATCGAGATCGGCCTCGACGAGGTGGTCCTGCGCCGGCGCGTGGCCGGGGTGGCGATGAAGGCGGCGCGCCCGCTCACCTCTTATCTCGGGCTCGCGGTGGCGCTGCTCGACCCGGAGGGTGACGATGACGGCGTCGCCATCGTGCTGGTGCATGAGGATCCGGCGCTGTCGGTCACGCTCTACAGCGCGCCCCATATCGACGATGTGGTGGCGGAATGGCGGGGCTGGAGCGCGGCGCTCGGCCGGCCGATGCTGGTGACGCAGGCGGATGGGTGCCACCGGCCGGCCTATGCGATGATCGGCCGGCTCACCCTTGGCGAGGTGCGCGGGCGCCGGGCGCGCCGTGGCGCGCTCAAGCACCGCCGGCCGAGCGTGTATCGCCGACGCGGCGCCGGCCGCCCGGGCGAACTCACCGTGCATCGCGGCGAGCGCGAGCTGAGCGCGCGCGACTAAACCCGAGGCCCCTAGGTCGCCGCCTGTCGGTCGCCCCCGTCAGTCGCCACCTTGCCGCCCGAAGGGATGCGCCAGATGGCCCTGGAAGGCGAAGGCGGTGACGGTGAGGCCCGCCAGCAGCAGGCACGCGGCCGCGAGCGCCGGCACCAGCCCGCTTGCCGCCAGCAGCAGGGCGCCGATGCCGGCCCCGGCGACGAAGGATGCCCATGAGCCGGCATAGGCGAGCGCCTCCACCGGCCCGACGCGCCCCTTAGCCCAGCGCGCCAGCGCCTGGCCGAGGCCGAACAGCGCCCCGGTGACGAAGCTCTTGCCGATATCCGCCCCGGCGATGACCTGATGCACGCTGTTCTGCATGCCCATGGCGAGCGCCACCGGCAGCAGCGTCAGCTGGCCGGCATCAAGGCCGGCCACCCCCGCCGCCAGCGCGAACAGCACCACCTCGCTGCCCAGAACGGCGACCAGCTTCCACTCCCCCACCGCGTCGGTGATCAGCGTGCCGAAGAAGGCGCCGGCGACAAAGCTGGCAATGACCGAGGCGGTCAGCAGCGCCAGCGGCCAGTGCCCCTGGGCCAGCTGGATGCCGAGCCGGGTGCTGTTGCCGCTCATGAAGGAGAGGAAGAGCCCACCGAGATGGGCGTAGCCGACGGCATCGACGAAGCCGGCGACGAGAGTGGCGAAGGTGGCGAAGAGAAGCGGGCGGGAACCGGCATCGGTCATGGAAGCTCTCATGTCCCGCCGCCCGGCAGGGGGGTGGCACGGCGGGAAGGGTCAATAAAAAAGGGCGCAAGAGGCGCCCTTCTTCTTCTCAATTGGCATTTTCGCGTTTGGCGCGGCCATTTCATCCGCGCGCGGACGCCTCAGGGGCAGACATGCACCCAGCCGCCACCCCAGCCGCGACGCCAGAAGCAGTTCGGACGCAGCGGCGGGCCCCAGCCGCGGGCATAAGGGGGCACGTACCAATTGTTCCAGTTCGGCCGCCAGAAGCAGCGGAACGGGCCGCAGACCCAGCGCACCGTCTCGGTGAGCGAGGTCGCGGGGGCGAGGATGTCCACGGCGGCGGCGGCGGGCGTGGCAAGGCCCGGCGTGGCGACGCCGGCTTCGGCCGAGCCGAGACCGCCGGCGGTAAAGGCCGCGAAGACGAGAGCGACGGCGAAGACAGCGCGGCGCAGCTGCGCCAGAGCGGACGTGAGGAAGGGATAACGCATGAAGCACTCCCAGGGGAAAGATGGCGATAACGAGGCAAGATAACACGGGCCTTGCGTCGCACCAGCCGTAACCCCATGCGGCAGCGGAAATTTTCGTCGGGTAATGCGGTGGCGGGCGACAGCGCGCCGCGCGCCGCTTAAGGTCGACGCGCGCGCCCTGCGCCGCGCGGCACTCATCCCGGAGACCTTCCATGCGCTCGAAGATCATCGGCACCACGCTCCCCGTTCTCGAACTTCAGCTCGACGCCGGCGACCGGATCGTCGGCGTACCGGACCAGCTGTCCTGGATGTCCGGCGACATCGCGCTCACCACCTCCACCGCGGGGGGCGGGGCGGGCGGATTGCTCGGTTTGATGAGCCGGGCGGTCTCGGGCGGCGGTCTGTTCATGACCGAGTTTCATGCCGAGCGCGGCCCCGGCAATGTCGCCTTCGCCGCCAAGCTGCCCGGCAGCTTCGTGGAAATCGAGATCGAGCCCGGGCGCGGCTATCTCGTCCATCGGCACGGCTTCGTCTGCGGCAGCCCCGGCATTGAGGTGACGACCGCTTTCCAGCAGACGCTGGGCGGGGCGGTGTTCGGCGGCGAGGGCTTCATTCTGCAGAAGCTCGCCGGCCGGGCCAGCGCCTTTATCGAGCTGAGCGGCGAGCTCGTCACCTATGAGCTGCAGGCCGGCCAGCAGCTGCTCGTCCATCCCGGCCATGTCGGCCTGTTCGAGGAGAGCGTGTCCTTCGAGCTGACGACAATGCGCGGCATACGCAACGCGCTGTTCGGCGGCGACGGGCTGTTCCTGGTGCGGCTCTCAGGCCCCGGCAAGGTGTGGCTGCAGAGCCTGACGGCGCCGGGCCTCGCCCATGCGATCAGCCCCTATCTGCCCGAGCGCCGGGGATAGAAGGCGCAACTCAGGGCAGGGGCGTCAGGGCGGCGACATCAGTTCGGCGGCATGCCGGCGCCGGTGCCGCTGAGCAGAGCGAGGCCCACCAGCCCGCCGCCCAGCACCAGCAGCGCTGGGTTGATTTTCTTCACGCAATAGACCCCGGCGAACACGGCGAAGGCGATGATGATGGTGAGCCGGCCATCGATCGCCGTGCGGGCGATGGAAATGGTGCCCGACGCCATCAGCCCCACCACCAGCGGCGCCAGTCCCTGCTGCAGCGAGCGGCGCCAGGGCGAGCCCTCGAAATGGTCCCACACCCGCGAGGCGGCCCAGGAGATCGCCCCGGCCGGCAGGAAGAAGCCGACAAAGGCCATCAGCGCCCCGAGAAAGCCGGTGACGTGGTAGCCGATGACGATGACCATCAGCATGTTCGGCCCGGGCACCACCTGGCCAAGGCCGTAAATGTCGCGGAACTGGTCGTCGGTCAGCCAGTGATGGGTGCCCACCACCAGCGCCTTGGTTTCCGGCAGCACGGCGGCGCCGCCGCCCACCGCGAGGATCGACAGCAGCGAGAAGACGCCGAGGACCGACAGGTTCTCGTTCATGAGGCTTCCCCTTCGCCCTCGCCGGAATCGCCCTTGCGCGGCCGGAACAGGAATACCGCCACCGGGCCGACAGTGAGCAGCACCCAGACCAGCGAAATGTGCAGGAAGCTCACCATCAGCACGGTCGCGGCGATGATGGCGACGTTCAGCATCTGGCCGAGCTGCTTGTGGCCGATCTGCAGCGTGACCGCCGAGAGCATGCCCACCGCCGCCGCCCCGACCCCGACCAGCGCGGCGTTGACATAGGGGTTATGGGCGTTGGCGGCATAGGCGACGCCCAGCGCCAGCACCATGCTGCCGCCCGGCAGCGTCATGCCGGTGAAGGCGACGATGGACCCGGCCACGCCGCGCAGCCGGTCGCCGACGATGATGCTCATATTGGTGGCGTTGAGGCCGGGCAGCGCCTGGGCGATCTCCAGCGCCGAGAGGAAATGCTCCTCGTCGAGCCAGCCCCTCTTCAGCACCAGACTGGCCCGCAAATACGCCACCACGCCACCGCCAAAGCTGACGGCGCCGATGAACAGGAAGGTGACGAAGATGTCCCACAGCCGCACGTCCTGCGGCACCGCATAGGCGGACGGCGCCTCGGCGGCAGGCGCCGCGCCCGGAACAGGCGGGGGGGGAGGGCTCATGGCGGGGGCGGTTCCCAGATGCGAGGGGGCGGCGTCAGCCCTCGTGGCTGGCCACGAGCTGCTTGCCGAAATTATAGACCAGCGCCGTCTTGGTGGCGCCGAGCTTCACCCATTCGGGCGCCCGGGTCTGCGCCGCCTTGAAAAACGCCTCCGAGCGCTCGCGGGCCTTGGCGTGCAGGGCGTCGTAGCGGTCGAACTTCGCCTGGAAGGCGAATTCGCCGATGATCGCGCTTTCGGTGGCGCGGTCGCGCCAGACCGAGATGGTCGCCTTGGCGGTGAGCCCATGGCCGAAATCGAACGAGCCGACATTCACCTGCACCTCTTCCACCGGCAGGTTGTTGACCAGCGAGATGGTCGCCGCCTTGTCGGCAGGGCAGTGCTCGGCCAGTTCCGGGAACACGGAGGTGATGCGCTCCAGTCCCTCATTCAGCACAAGGCCCGGGCTGAGCAGCACGCAATTATGCGAGTAGAGCGAGCGCATGCCGCCGAGGCTGTCCTTCAGCGGCAGCAGCTCTTCCTTGAACTTGATGTCGGCATGGCCGCTGAGATGGGGCACGACATCCACCGCCGCCGCGACGGCAAGCTCGGGATGGCGGAACTTGAGGGTCAGCTCATGCTCCGGCTCGGGCCAGCCATCGGTGTAGAAGGTGCGTTTGCGCAGAATGAAGGCGTTGCGGTAGAGGTCGTAATCGGGCGTGTCGTAGAACAGCACCTCGCGCACCTGGCGCTTGAACCCGTCCTTGTTCGTGGTCACCCCGACCTTGAACTCCGGCGCGATCAGGCCCAGCTTGTGCCAGTAGACCTCGAACTGGTGCGGATCGAAGAAGCGCTCCGGGCGGAGCAGGATTTTGTATTCGAGGTAATGAATATCATCCATGGAAGGTCCCGCTGGCCCAAGCCGCACGCCGGGTTGAAAGATTTACGCCTCTCGCGGCGCCGCGACAAGGCCGCTTCGGGGAGACGTCACATGCGCGTCATCGATTGCGCACCTTGAAGACAGCGCCCCAAATGTGGTCCAACGAAGCCGATCCGTTGCTCCGTGCCTGCGGACAGGACCACGGGGGTCCTTTCCCGCGAGAAGAGAGATAGCGCCATGCCCTCCAAGCTCGACCAACTGCGTACCATGACCGTCGTCGTGTCCGACACCGGCGACATCGAGACGGTGCGCCGCCTGAAGCCGCAGGACTGCACGACCAATCCCACGCTTCTGCTCAAGGCGGCGGAAATGTCCGCCTATTCCTCCCTCGTCGACGAGGCCCTTGCCTGGGGCACCAAGCAGGGCGGCACCTCGGACGCCGTCGTCTCGGCGACCTGCGACCGGCTGGCGCTGAACTTCGGCGCCGAACTGTCGAAGATCGTCCCCGGCCGGGTCTCCACCGAGGTGGACGCCGACCTCTCCTTCGACACGCAGGCGACGCTGGCCAAGGCGCGCTCCTTCATCAAGGCCTATGAGGAGCGCGGCGTCGGCCGTGACCGCATCCTCATCAAGATCGCCTCCACCTGGGAGGGCATCCGCGCGGCGGAGGTTCTGCAGAAGGAAGGCATCGACTGCAACCTGACCCTGCTGTTCTCGCTCGCCCAGGCGGCGGCGGCGGCGGATGCCGGTGCCTTCCTCATCTCGCCCTTCGTCGGCCGCATTCTCGACTGGCACGTGAAGGCGGGCGAAGGCCCGTTCACCCCCGAGACCGACCCCGGCGTGGTGTCGGTCCGGCAGATCTACGCCTATTACAAGAAGCACGGCATACCGACCGTGGTCATGGGCGCCTCATTCCGCAACACCGGCGAGATCGAGGCGCTGGCCGGCTGCGACCGTCTGACCATCGGCCCCTCACTGCTCGACCAGCTCGCCGCCGACGAGGGCACGCTGGAGCGCAAGCTCGACCCCGCCAACACCGAGGGCGCGCCCGAGCGGCTGCATCTCGACGAGCGCGGCTTCCGCTTCACGTTCAACGAGGACCAGATGGCAACGGAAAAGCTCTCCGAGGGCATCCGCCAGTTCGTCCGCGACCTCAACTCGCTGCGCGCGCTTGTCGCCAAGCGGATCGACGGCGCCAAGGCGGCCTGAGACCGCCCGATCGCTTCTGAACTGCGGAGGAGGGCGGCGCCCTCCTCCTTCGTCTCTTCCGCCGGTTCCTGCCGTCATGTTCGTGCCCGATCTCGGCTTCGCCCTCGCCGCAGGCCTTGCCGCCTTCTTTGTCGGCATGAGTAAGGGCGGCGTGCCAATGATCGGTTCGCTCGCCGTGCCGACCATGGCACTGTTCATGTCGCCGGTGGTGGCCGCCGGCCTGCTGCTGCCGGTCTATGTCGTCAGCGACATGTTCGGGGTCTGGGCCTATCGGCGCGACTTCTCCGGGCGCAACCTCGCCATTCTCATCCCCGCCGCCACGCTCGGCATCGGCATCGGCTGGGCCACTGCCTCGCTCGTCACCGATGCGATGGTGATGCTGATCGTGGGCGTCATCGGCCTCGCCTTCTGCCTCATCCGCTGGCTCGGTGGGGCGGGGCGAGAGGCGCGGCCCGCCGACCTGCCGCGCGGGCTATTCTGGGGCGCGGTGTCCGGCTTCACCAGCTTCGTCAGCCATGGCGGGGCACCGCCCTACCAGATGTATGTGGTGCCGCAGCGCCTGCCGAAGATGGTCTATGCCGGCACCACCACTCTCGCCTTCGCCGCCATCAACGCCATCAAGCTCATCCCCTATGCCGCGCTCGGCCAGCTCAACCCGGCCAATCTCACGGTCACGGCGGCGCTGATCCCGGTGGCGGTGGCGGCGACCTTTGCCGGCGTCTGGCTCACCAGGCGCCTGCCCGAGGCGCTGTTCTACAAGCTGGTGATGGGCGCGCTGTTCCTCATCTCGCTGAAGCTCACCTATGACGGCGCGGTAGGGCTGATCGGCGGCTAGGGTGCCTCCGGCCCTAGCAGCGATTGCACGAGGTTCACCCAGTAGCTCGCCCCCACCGGCAGCAGGGCGTCGTTGAAGTCGTAAGCCGCATTGTGCAGGTTCGGCCCCGGGCCGCTGGCCAGGCAGAGATAGGCCCCGGGCACCGCCTCCAGCATGTAGGCGAAATCCTCCGCCGCCATGATGCGCTCGAAATCCGCATCCACCGCCTCGCCCACCGTGGCGCGGGCCGCCGCCAGCGCGTGGCCGAATTCCGCCGCGTGGTTCACCAGCGAGGGATACCGGCGCTCATAGCGGATGTCGGCCCGGGCGCCCTGCGCGGCGCAGACGCCCTCGACGATGGCGCGGAATCGCGCCTCGGCGAGGTCGCGCACCTCTGGGGTGAAGGTGCGCACCGTGCCGCGCAGCACCACCTCGTCGGGAATGACGTTCCAGGTGTCGCCGCCATGGATCTGGGTGACGGTGACGACGGCCGCCTCCTGCGGGTTCACCGAACGAGCGACAATGGACTGCAACTGGGCGACGATGTGGGACGCGGTCAGTACCGGGTCGATGCCACGCTGCGGCATGGCGGCATGGGCGCCGCGCCCGATCACCTTCACCTCGAAGATGTCGAAGGCGGCGAACATGGCGCCGGGCCGGCCGAGAAAGCTGCCGAAGGGGGCGTTCGGCCAGTTATGCAGGCCATAGACGCCCTGCATGGGGAACAGGTCGAACAGGCCCTGCTCGACCATTACCTTGCCCCCGCCCTCATTCTCCTCGGCGGGCTGGAAGATGAAATGCACCGTGCCGTTGAAATCGGGATTCTCGCTGAGATGGCGCGCGGCGGCCAGCAGCATGGTCATGTGCCCGTCATGGCCGCAGGCGTGCATCTTGCCCGGCGTGTCGGAACGCCAGGACAGGTTGGTCGCCTCATGAATGTCGAGTGCGTCCATGTCGGCGCGCAGGCCGATCGCAGGGCCGTCGCCGAGGCGGCCCTTCAGCGTCGCCACCAGCCCTGTGCCGGCCAGCCCGCGATACACTGGCAGGCCGAAGCTCTCCAGCTTCTCGGCGACGAAGGCCGAGGTGCGGTGCTCCTCGAAGGCCGTCTCGGGCATGGCGTGCAGGGTGCGGCGCCATCCCGCCAGCTCGTCCGCCTGCGCCGCCAATATGGGCAGGATGCCGTCGCCTGTCGCCTGTTGCACCCTCACTACCCCCTGCTGACGGCGCCGGGCGCCACGACCGCCGCCTCTACCGATGCGCCTATTTGGCCTGCGCCCAACCCGCAGGGCAAGCGCGCCCTTGTGACCGGCGGAGGGCACGAGGCTGCGCTATGGCAGAGGGCGGCGACGAAAAAATCGTCGACGCCCGGGATGAAGGACGGCCACGGCTCCGTATACGGGACATGAAGCGCGACGAGACCTCCTTCGACGTGCCGGCCCAGCTCGGCGTGATGCGGCGCTATGCGCGCTCGCTGACGCGCGACGACATCGAGGCCGAGGACCTGGTGCATGACGCGCTGGTGCGCGCCTATGAGCGGCGCGGCAGCTTCGACACCGACCGCGCGGCGCCCGGCAAGGGCGCGCGGGATTCGGCGCAGAAGGGCGCGGGGCAGCAAGGCTCTGTGTTGCGGGGCTGGCTGCTGTCGGTGCTGCACAATGTGTTCATCGACCGCCGCCGCTCGCGTATCGCCGAGGCCCGCCGCGAGGCCGACAGCGTCGACCTCGCCGAGACCAGCGCCGCCCCGGCGCAGGAGCATCATCTGCGCCTCGCCCAGGTACGCGACGCCTTCATGGCCCTGCCGGAGGAGCAGCGCGCGGCCTTGCACCTCGTCGCCATTGAGGGGCTCGGCTATGCCGAGGCCGCCGCCACGCTGGGCATTCCGCCGGGCACGCTGATGTCCCGCCTGTCGCGCGCCCGCGCCACGCTGCGGGCCATGGAGGACGGCCCGGCGGCGGAGACACCCAACCATTTGCGCATCGTAGGAGGTACGGATGAACCGTCCCGTTGATCCCGTCTCCAGCGACGACCTGCAGGCCTATGTCGACGACCAGCTGAGCGTCGCCCGCCGCATCGATGTCGAGGCCTATCTCAGCGCCAATCCGGCGGCGGCCTCGCGGGTGATGGGGGATCTGCGCATCCGCGACGAATTGCGCCTGGCGCTCGCCGAGACGCCGCGCGCGGCCTCCACGGCGGCGGCCCGGCTCGCCACGGTGGAAGCGGCACGGCGGCTTCAGGGCGCGCTCACCCGCGCGCGCTGGACCCGCCGGCTGCGCATAGCCGCGATGGTGGCGCTGCTGGTCGGCGCCGGCTGGATGGCCAATGCCCAGTTCGGCCATTTCGGCGTGAGCCGCGTCGTCGCCTCCGGGCTGAACCCGGCGTATCTGGAGGACGCGGTGCGCTCGCATCGCACCGCCCTGGTGCGCGCCGGCATGCCCTCGCAGCCGGGCACACGCCAGTACGACCCGGCCGAGATTCTCTCCGCCACCGCCATCGTCATGCCTGTTTTGCCGGAGGGCTGGAAGGTGGAAGACGTGCAGGTGTTTCCCTCCACCTTCGGCCCGAGCGTGGAAATGACCGTCGAGGCGGGGGAGATCGGCACCGCCTCGCTGTTCGCGGTGCGGCCGGGCGGCTTCGACGTGGTGCCGGCCACCACCGTGCCGCAGGACGACCTCACCGCCGCCTATTGGCAGATCGGTGAGGTCGCCTATGCGCTGGTCGCGCAGCGGAGCCCGGCCGCCGATTCCCATGATCTCGACCGGGCGGCCGCGCGCCTTGCCCGGTCGCTCTACTGACCCCAGATGCTTCTCATCAGGAGACTGACATGAACACGCCGAATTCCGGCTTCCAGTGGTCCCGCACCGCCAGTGTCGACCAAGCCGTCTATGACGAGGGCCTGCGCCGCCACATGCTGCGGGTCTACAACTACATGGCCCTCGGCCTGGTGCTGACCGGCGCGGTGGCCTTCATCGTCGGCACGACGCCGGCGCTCTATGTGCCGATCTTCTCCACCCCGCTGAAATGGGTGGTGATGCTGGCGCCGCTCGCCTTCGTGCTGATCTTCTCGTTCCGCATGCAGTCCATGTCGGCCAGCAGCGCGCAGACCATGTTCTGGGCCTTCTGCGCGGTAATGGGCCTGTCGATGGCGTCCATCTTCCTGGTGTTCACCGGCACCTCGATCGCGCGCACCTTCTTCATCGCCGCGACCATGTTCGGCGCCACCAGCCTCTATGGCTACACCACCAAGCGCGACCTCTCGCAGTTCGGCTCGTTCCTGATCATGGGCCTGATCGGCGTGGTGATCGCCAGCGTGGTCAACATCTTCCTCGGCTCGACGATGCTGCAGTTCATCGTCTCCGTGGTCGGTATCCTCGTCTTCGTCGGCCTGACCGCCTGGGACACCCAGTCGATCAAGGAACAGTACGCCGACAATTTCGACGCCGAATCGCAGCAGAAGCTCGCCGTGTTCGGCGCCTTCTCGCTCTATCTGAACTTCGTCAACATCTTCCAGCTTCTGCTGAATCTCACCGGCGAGCGGGAGTGAGGCGAGCAATCGCCAAGGGAACCCAGCCATGAACGACCAGGACCGACAGGCCATTGACGGCCTCTTCGCCAAGCTTGCCGAGGCCGAGCGCCAGTCCGGCCCGCGCGACGCGGACGCGGAAGGCTTCATCGCCCAGCGCGTCGCCCAGCAGCCGGCCGCGCCCTACCTGATGGCGCAGACCATCGTCATGCAGGACTACGCCCTGCAGCAGGCGCAGGCCCGCATCGAGGCGCTGGAGCAGCAGGCGCAGCAGGCCCGGGAATCGGCCGAGCAGCCCCAGGGCGGCGGCCTCTTCGGCGGGCTGTTCGGCTCCAGCCAGCCGGCGCGTCGCGGCTCCGTGCCCTCGATGCCGCGCGCCGGGGCCATCGGTGCCGGCGGCGCCGGCGGCGCCATCCCGGCCGGCGCGTCGCCGGCCTGGCAGTCCGGGTCCATGCAGGGCGGGCAGCCGATGGGTGCACCCGGCGCCCAGCAGCCGGGCGGCTTCGGGCGCCCGGGCTTCGGCGGTGGCGGCGGCTTCCTTGCTGGCGCGGCGCAGACCGCCATGGGCGTCGCTGGCGGTGTGCTGCTCGGCAGCGCCATTGGCAGCATGTTCGGCGGCGGTGAGGCCAAAGCGGCGGAAGCCCCCGCGGATGCCCCGGCTGACGAGCCGGCGGCGGCCGACGAGCCGACGGATGCCGGCGCCGATGATGGCGGCTTCTTCGGCGGCGGCGATGACTGGTTTGGCGGCGGCGGCGACGAGTTCTGACCTCGCCACCTCCCCCGCGTCAATCGACCCCCTGCCTTCGGGCAGGGGGCACTTCCCAACTCCAGCAGGCCGGCCCCTCACCGGCCTGTTCTTTTTTGCCGGTAGCGCCCGCGCTCAGACGGCGAGGCCGTTCTCCGCGGCATAGTCCTTCAACGACCGCTCCGGACGGGCGCCGATATGGCTGATGATCTCGGCCGCGCAGAGCGCACCGAGCCGCAGGCATTCCTCGGCACCTAAGCCCTTGGCGAAGCCGTGGAGATAGCCGGCGGCGAACAGGTCGCCCGCCCCGGTCGTGTCCATCAGCTTCGGCACCGGGAAGGCCGGCACCGTCACGAGTCCGTCTCCCGACACAGCCAGCGCGCCCTTCTCGCTGCGGGTGACGACGCCATGCCGGGCGTCCTGCCGCAGCTGGGCGAGCGCGGCGTCGAAATCGGTCTCGTAGAGCGACATCAGCTCCGCCTCATTGGCGAAGACGAGATCGACCGTGCCCTCGCGGATGAGCTTCAGGAACTCCGCCCGGTAGCGCCCGACGCAGAAGGCGTCCGAGAGAGTCAGCGACACCGTGCGCCCGGCCTTGTGGGCGATGCCGGCGGCCTTGAGGAAGGCTTCCTTGGCCGGCGGTGGGTCCCAGAGATAGCCTTCGAGATAGGTGACTTTGGCGCTCGCCACCATCGCCTCGTCGACATCGGCGGGGGAAAGGTCCTGCGCCGCGCCGAGATAGGTATTCATGGTGCGCTCGCCATCGGGCGTCACCAGGATGAGGCAGCGGGCGGTCGCGGCGCCGGCGGTCGCGGCCGGTGTGGCATAGGCGACGCCGGCGGCGCGGATGTCATGGGCGAAGATGCCGCCCAGCTCGTCGTCGCGCACCTTGCCGATGAATCCGGCCTTGCCGCCCAGAGCGGCGATGCCGACCATGGTGTTGGCGGCCGAGCCGCCTGATATTTCGACCCCCGGCCCCATGGCGCCATAGACCGTCTCGGCGCGTTCCTCGTCGATCAGCGTCATGCCGCCCTTGCGCATGCCGTGGCGGTCGAGAAAGGCCTCTTCGGAGCGGGCGATCACGTCGACAATGGCGTTGCCGAAGCCGATCACATCGAGCGGGGGGACGGTCATGGACGGCTTTTCTCCGCAGGGTTTCGCCGGGGACGAAGGCGGGTGACGCGGTAGCAGACGCGCGCCCCCACCGCAATGACGGCGCCGCGTGCGAGGGAGCGCGGCCCGGCTTTGTCGCTCGATTTCAAGCCGCGTCATCCTGAGGTGCCGGGCCGAGCCTCCCGTCCGTCTCCAGGCAAGGTCATCCTGAGCTGCCCGGCCATCGGGCGGGCCTCGAAGGAGGCGACTGAGGGGCGGCGAAGGGCGCGTCGGGGCCGAGGCATCGTGTGCATGCGAGAACCATCCTTCGAGGCCGCCTGCGGCGGCACCTCAGGAGGACGGCGCGCGTGCCGGAGGCGAGCGGCGCTTACCGCCGGCTCATCCCGGGGCATGGTCCGGGGAGCGGGCCACCCAGTCCACCCAGACCTGAAGCCGGCGGTGGCCCAGTCGGGCCCAGCCTGCAGGTGGCGCGCGGGCGCGCAGCTGCACCCCTACGCCGATCCGGCTTTTCCTTCCTGCACGCGCCGCGCTATGGCTAGCCGATGGCCCTGCTCCGCCACGCTTCCACCGTCGCTCTCCTTACCCTCGTCTCGCGTGTGCTCGGCTTTGCCCGTGACGCCGGGGTGGCGGCGCTGTTTGGTACCGGCGTGGTGGCGGATGCCTCCGTCGCCGGCCTCGCCGTGCCGCAGATCGCCCGCCGGCTGCTGGGCGAGGGTGCGCTCAACGCCGCGCTGCTGCCGGGCCTCGCGCGGGCGGAGGACGAGGCCGCGCGCCGGCGTCTGGCGGGCGCGACGCTGGTGCTGTTCGCACTGGCCGGGCTCGTGCTCGCGGGCCTTTTCTTCCTCTTCATGCCGGCCGTGGTGGCGGTGCTGGCGCCGGGCTTTGCCGGGGATGGTCCGCGGGCGGAAGGCGCGGTGCTGGCCGGGCGGCTGGCGGTGGTGTGCCTGCCGCTTGCCCTGCTCGCCGGGGTGCTGGCTGCCTTCGCCAATGCGGCCGGACGCTTCGCCCGGCCCGCCATGGCCCCGGCCGCCGCCAATCTCGCGGTCATCGCGCTGCTCGTGCTGCTGTGGCTGGCTGGAGCGCACACGATCAGCGTGTCCGCCGCCCTCGCCTGGCTGGCGGCGGGAGCGGTAGCGGGGGCGCTGACCCAGTTCGTGCTGAACCTAGCCGCCGTGCCGCGTGGTTCTATCAGGCTTTCCCTTGCGCCCGCCGATCTAAAGGCGGCGCTGCCGCTGCTCGCCGGCTCGGCGACGCCGCTGCTGGCCGCCGCCCTGCCGCAGCTGCGCTTTCTCATCGCCGCGGCAGCGGCCTCGGGCATTGGCGGCGGGGTGGCGGCGCTGTTTTATGCGACGCGCCTCGTCGAGCTGCCGCTCGGGCTGGTCGGCGCCAGCGCCGGGGCGGTGCTGCTGCCGGCGCTGGCGGGAGAGCGGGAGGAGGGCGAGGCCGGAATCGGCGACACCGGGCTTGGCGCGGGCGGCATCACGGCGGCGCTGGCGCTCTCGCTGCCGGCGGCGCTCGGCCTTGCCGTGCTGGCCCACCCGATCGTGGTGGTGCTGTTCGAGCGCGGCGCCTTCGATGCGGCCGCCAGCGAACTCACCGCGAGCGCGCTCGCTTTGCTGGCGCTCACCCTGCCGGCGCAGGCGCTGGAGAAGGTGCTGATCGCCATCGCCTTCGCGCGGGGCCTGTCTCGTCTCGTCACCCTGTGCAGCCTCGTGGTGCTGCCGGTGGGGGCGCTGGTCGGCTTTGCCGCCGTCGGTCCGCTCGGCATGGCGGGGCCGGCGCTGGGGGTGCTGGCCTCCAGCCTGGTGGCGCTCGCCGGGCTGGCAACAGGCCTCGGCCGCCGGCGGCTTATCGTGTTGCCGAAGCCCTCGCGCCGCCGGCTGGCGCGGCTGGTCGTCGCCGCGCTCGCCATGGCGGCGGCGGTGATGGCGGCGCGACAGGGGCTTGAGGGTGTGCTGGCGCAGGGCGGACTTGTCGCCGCCGCCGCGCTGGCCGGCCTCGTCATGCTGGGGGGCGCGGCCTATGCCGGGCTCGCGCTGGTGCTGGGCGGCGCCGACCTTGCCACGCTGCGCGCGGGCTTGCGCAAATAGCGCGTGCGCCGCCGCCGGAAGAAACTTGCCCCTGAAGGTCATGCGTGCCATAGCGCCCCCGCGCCGGGGCCAAGTCTCGCGGCACGGCGCGGCACGGCAGGGCGCAGACCACAGGACGTCCCGACATGGAATTCAAGCCGCTCGTGTTTTCCGGCGTCCAGCCGACCGGAAACCTGCATCTCGGCAATTATCTCGGCGCCATCCAGCGCTTCGTGGCGCTGCAGGACAGCCATGACTGCCTCTATTGCGTCGTCGACATGCACGCCATCACGGTGTGGCAGGACCCGGCCGACCTGAAGCGGCAGATCCGCGAGGTCACGGCCGCCTTCATCGCCTCGGGCATCGACCCGACCAAGCACATCGTGTTCAACCAGAGCCAGGTTTCCGGCCATGCCGAACTCGCCTGGGTGTTCAACTGCGTGGCGCGCCTCGGCTGGCTCAACCGCATGACCCAGTTCAAGGAGAAGGCCGGCAAGGACCGCGAGAACGCCTCGGTCGGCCTCTATGCCTATCCCAGCCTGATGGCCGCCGACATCCTGCTCTACCGCGCCACCCATGTGCCTGTCGGCGAGGACCAGAAGCAGCATCTGGAGCTGACCCGCGACATCGCGCAGAAGTTCAACAATGATTTCGGGCCCTCCATCGCCGCCAACGGGCTGGGCGAGGCGTTCTTCCCGCTGCCCGAGCCGCTGATCGGCGGGCCGGCGGCGCGGGTAATGAGCCTGCGCGACGGGGCCAAGAAGATGTCGAAGTCGGACCCGTCCGATCTCTCGCGCATCAACCTCACCGACGATGCCGACCTCATCGCCTCGAAGATCCGCAAGGCCAAGACCGACCCCGAGCCGCTGCCCTCCGAGGCCGAGGGGCTGAAGGGCCGGCCGGAGGCGGAGAACCTTGTCGGCATCTATGCCGCGCTCGGCGCGGTGGCGAAGGAGGAGGTGCTGACCCAGTTCGGCGGCGGCCAGTTCTCCACTTTCAAGGCGGCGCTGGTCGACCTCGCAGTGGCCAAGCTCGGGCCGATCGGGGCAGAGATGCAGCGGCTGGTGGCCGAGCCGGACCATATCGACGCCATCCTGCGCGACGGCGCGGCGCGTGCCCGGGTGCTGGCGGACGCCACCATGGCCAATGTCCGGGACATTGTCGGCTTCGTGCGCTAGCTTTGTCCGCAGGATAGACCGTCGGGGGAGAGCCGATGCCGCGCCGGCGCCAAAGCCATGAGCCCGGCCACCGCCGCAAGTTTCTCGTGCTGGCGGACGACACGCCGGAATGCGACCGCGCGCTCTATTACGCGGCGCGGCGGGCGGCGCGCACTGGCGGCGGGGTGGTGCTGCTCAGCGTGCTGCAGCTGGAGGACGCGCCGAGCCAGTGGCTCGGCGTCGCCGACCTGATGCGGGCGGAGGCGACCGACAAGGCGGAGGCTCGGCTCGACCTGCTCTCCGCCCGGGCGCAGGGCATCTCCGGCATCGATCCCGAGCGGATCGTGCGCGAGGGCGGCATCGCCGAGCAGATCCAAAAGATCATCGAGGAGGACGAGGACATCGCCATCCTCGTGCTCGCCGCCGGAACCGGCAAGGAAGGCCCCGGCCCGCTCATCGCCTCGCTGGCCAAGGGGATGTGGGCGAGCCTGCCGGTTCCGATCACGCTCGTGCCGGGTTCGCTCTCCGACAGCGAGATCGACGCGCTGGCGTGAACGGGTGGGCGGCCGAGCGGCGGCGTCGCGTTGCGGTGAGTCTCCCGCCTCTTCCCCTCGCGCCGGTCAGAGCTTATCTAAAGTGGAAATTCCCCCGTCGCCGCGGCCTTGAACCCCGGTTGGCAAGGAGACCGACATGTTCATCCAGACCGAAGCCACCCCCAATCCCGCCACGCTGAAGTTTCTGCCCGGCCGTTCCGTGCTCGGGGACGGCACCTTCGAGGCGCGCGACGCCGATGAGGCCGCCCGCTCGCCGCTGGCGGTGCGGCTGTTCGAGGTGCCCGGCGTCACCGGCGTGTTCTTCGGCTCGGATTTCGTCACCGTGACCAAGGCGCAGGGTGACTGGGCGCATCTCAAGCCCGCCATTCTCGGCGCCATCATGGAGCATTTCGTCTCCGGCCAGCCGATCCTGCCCGAGGACCATGAGCACACCGCCGACGACGCCTTTTTCGAGGCCAAGGATGCCGGGCTGGTCGACACGATTCGTGAGCTGATCGACACCCGCGTGCGCCCGGCGGTGGCCAATGATGGCGGCGACATCACCTTCCGCGGCTACAAGGACGGCGTGGTGTTCCTGGCGATGAAGGGCTCCTGCGCCGGCTGCCCGTCCTCTACCGCCACGCTGAAGAACGGTATCGAGAACCTGCTGCGCCATTTCGTGCCCGACGTCGTCGAGGTGCGTCCGGTCTGACGCGACCCGGTCCGACGGCCGGCCGCTTTCCAATCTGAGGCGACCATGAGCATGGTGGGCGCATGATCGCCCCTGCTGATTCTGGCCCTGCTGATTGTCGCCCATGCTGATTCTTGCCATCGACACCG
Organism: Xanthobacteraceae bacterium 501b; assembly: GCA_000378025.1. Taxonomy (GTDB): domain Bacteria; phylum Pseudomonadota; class Alphaproteobacteria; order Rhizobiales; family Xanthobacteraceae; genus Ancylobacter. The sequence goes on along the minus strand of KB899087.1, from coordinate 3,950,923 downwards.
CGCTGGAGGCCTGTTCGGCGGCCCTGCACGACATGGATACCGACCAGACCCGGGCGGTGGAGCATGTCGTCATGGCGCGCGGCCATGCCGAATCGCTGATCCCGATGGTGGAGCGGGTGATGGCCGCCGGCGGGGCGGAGTTCTCAGCCATCGACCTTTTTGCCGTCACGGTCGGTCCCGGCAGCTTCACCGGGCTGCGGGTCGGCATCTCCGCCGCGCGCGGCTTCGGCCTTGCCACCGGCAAGCCGGTTCTCGGCCTGCCGACGCTGACCGTGCTGGCGGCGCCGCTGCTGGCGCGCGACGATGCGGTGCCGGTGGCCGCCGCCATCGACGCCCGCCACGGCAATGTCTATCTGCAGATGATCGGCCCGGCCGGCCGGGTGCTGGTGAGCCCCCGCGTGATGAGCGTGAAGGACGCCGCCCGCTCGGTCGCCAACGGGCCGGTGCGGCTGGTGGGCTCCGGCGCCGGCCTGCTCGCCGACACCTGGCCGATGGGCGCGCAGCCGCCGGTCGAGGTGCGGGCCACCGCGACGCCGGACCCGGTCTGGCTGGCGCGCATCGCCAGCGTCGCCGACCCCGCCCGCTCCGAACCCAAGCCGCTCTATCTGCGCGACGCCGACGCCAAGCCGCAGACCGGCGGGCGGATCGCCCGTCGATGACCGGGCTGCCGGCATGGCTCGGCTGGATGACGCGCGGGCGCCCGCGCGAGGTGTCGTTGCGCGCCCTCCAGGCCGGCGATGCCGAGGCGCTGGCGCGCCTTCACGCCCAGTCCTTCCGCCATGGCTGGGACGCTGCCGAGTTCGAGCGCCTGATCACCAACCGGCTGAGCCGTGGCCTCGTGGCCACCGATGGCCCCGGCGGCGCGCCGGTGGGATTCATCTTGCTGAGCGGGGTGGCGCCGGAAATAGAGATTCTCTCGGTTGCCGTCGACCGCCGGCGGCGCGGCGCCGGCATCGGCCTCAAGCTGGTGCAGGCCGCCTTCGGTACGCTGGCGGCGCAGGGCTACCGCACCGTGTTCCTGGAGGTTGAGGATGGCAACGCCGCCGCCTTGCGGCTCTATGCCCGCACCGGCTTCCGCGAAATCGGCCGGCGCCCGGGCTATTATCGCGATAGTGCCGGCGCGCCGGTGGCCGCGCTCACCATGCGGCGCGACATCGCCTGAGAGAAACCATTGCCCTTGCCGGCTTGGCTGCGCCATAAGGCGGACGGGCGCGGACAGACCGACCGATGCGGGCTGAAGGAAGCAGGCCGAGGAATGAACGACAAGCCGACCGCGATCGAGGAAGCCTGCGTCACGCTGGGCCTGCGGATGACCGACCAGCGCCGGGTGATCGCCCGCATCATCGCCGATGCGCAGGACCATCCCGATGTGGAGGAGCTGCACCGGCGCGCCATCGCGGTGGACGACCGCATCTCCATCTCCACCGTCTACCGCACGGTGAAGCTGTTCGAGGATGCCGGCATCATCGCCCGCCACGATTTCCGTGATGGCCGCTCGCGCTATGAGCCGGTGCCGGACGAGCACCACGATCATCTCATCGACCTGCGCAGCGGCCATGTGGTGGAGTTCCGCTCCGAGGAGATCGAGCATCTGCAGGAAGAGATCGCCCGCAAGCTCGGCTACCGGCTGATCGGCCACCGGCTGGAGCTCTATGGCGTGCCGCTCGACACGCCGCCGGGCACGGAGATACCCACGCCTTCCCTTTCGTCCCGGAAGGAGTGAGGCGTGCGGGCCTGGCTGGTGATCGTGCCGGTCGTGCTCGTCACGCTCATCGGCATTCCGCTGCAATGGCTCTCACTCGCCCTTCGCCTGCCGACCCGGCGCACCCTGCCCGTGCTCTATCATCGCATCGTGCTGGCGCTGGTTGGGGTGCGGGTGCGGGTGGTGGGCGCGCCGGCGGCGGCGCGGCCGCTGCTCATTCTCGCCAATCACGCCTCCTGGCTGGACATTCCCGTGCTCGGCGGGCGCCTGCCGCTGTGCTTCGTCGCCAAGAGCGAGGTGGCCCGCTGGCCGGGCATCGGGCTGCTGGCGAAGCTCCAGCGCACCATTTTCGTCGACCGCACGTCGCGCGCCGCCACCGGGCGGGTGGCGGGGGAGATGGCGGCAAGGATGAATGATGGCGACCCGGTGGTGCTGTTCGCCGAAGGCACCTCCAGCGACGGCAACCGGGTGCTGCCCTTCCGCTCGGCGCTGGTCGGCGCCGCCCGCCAGAGCCTGGGCGAGGCCGAGGGGCCGGCAGCGACGATCCAGCCGCTCGCCATCGCCTATGTCGGGCTCGCCGGCCTGCCGCTCGGCCGCGCCGGGCGCCCGCGCCTCGCCTGGTATGGCGACATGGACCTCGCCCCGCATCTGATGGAGGTGCTGCGGCGCGGCGGCGTCGAGGTGGAGCTGCGCTTCGGCGCAACGCTGGCGGCGGGCGGGCGCAAGGCGGCGGCGCAGGAGGCCGAGCGCGCTGTCCGTACCCTGCTGACGCAGGCCCTTACCGGGCGACCGGGCTGAGGGATAAGGTGCGGTTTTTAAGGCTTTGCGCCCGCAGAGCGGGGCGGGGCGCATTTCCTTTTCGCGGGAATCCCGCTACACAGAACCTCTAGGCGTCACTTCTGGAGAGCTGGACGATCTCGACCTGCGCGATACCGAGCTGGGACCGGGCGGCAATGGATGAGGGCGCCTTGCGAGGGCGCGCCTGTCGTGACCTCGGGTTGCCCACGCAGAGGGCCGCCGCGTCCCCGGACGCCGCGCGGCACGGGTCGATCGACACGCAATGAGTGAAACGCGCAAGCTTTACGTCCGCTCCTTCGGCTGCCAGATGAACGTCTATGATGCCCAGCGCATGACGGACACGCTGGCCAAGGAGGGCTATGTCGAAACCGACAGCCCCGACGACGCCGATCTCGTCATTCTCAACACCTGCCACATCCGCGAAAAGGCGGCCGAGAAGGTCTATTCCGAGCTTGGCCGGCTGAAAAAGGCGCAGGAAGAGGCGGGCCGCCAGCAGATGGTGGCGGTTGCCGGCTGCGTGGCGCAGGCGGAAGGCGCCGAAATTCTCAAGCGCGCCCGCGGCGTCGACCTGGTGGTCGGGCCGCAGAGCTATCACAAGCTGCCCGAGCTGGTCGCCGATGCCCAAAGGCGCGGCGGCAACCGGCGCGCCGGCATCGTCGAGACCGAGTTCCCGGTCGAGGACAAGTTCGATTTCCTGCCCCCGCCCACGCGGGCGGCGATCAACAAGCGCGGCCCGGCGGCTTTCGTCACCGTGCAGGAAGGCTGCGACAAGTTCTGCACCTTCTGCGTCGTGCCCTATACGCGCGGGGCGGAAGTCTCGCGCCCGCTGCCGAAAATTCTCGACGAGGTGATCCGCCTCGCCGAGGCCGGGGTGCGCGAGGTCACGCTGATCGGCCAGAACGTCAATGCCTATCACGGGCTCGACGCTGCCGGCCGCTCCGCCAACCTTCCCGAGCTGATCCGCCGCATCGCCGACGTGCCCGGCATCGCCCGTGTGCGCTACACCACCAGCCACCCGCGCGACATGGATGACGAGCTGATCGGCCTCCATCGCGACCTGCCGGCGCTCATGCCCTATCTTCACCTGCCGGTGCAGTCCGGCTCCAACCGCATTCTCGCGGCGATGAACCGCAAGCATGACCGCGAGCTGTTCTTCGAGATCGTCGACAAGGTGCGGGCTGTGCGGCCCGACATCGCCTTTTCCTCGGATTTCATCGTCGGCTTCCCCGGCGAGACCGACGCCGACTTCGCCGACACGATGGATCTCGTGCAACGTGTGGGCTTCGCTTCCGCCTTCTCGTTCAAATATTCCTCCCGCCCCGGCACGCCGGCGGCCGGCATGGACGGGCAGGTTCCTGAAGAGGAGAAGTCCGCGCGCATCCATGCGCTGCAGGCGCTTCTCGACTCCCAGAGGCTGGCCTTCGACACCGCCTGTCAGGGCCGGGTCCTCGACATATTGATCGAGAAGCCGGGCCGTTTCCCCGGCCAGCTCATCGGCCGCTCGCCCTATCTCCAGTCGATCGTCGTCGACGGCCCGGTGGAGGCCATCGGCACGCTGGCGCGGGTGGAGGTGCACGGGGTAAGCACCAGGAATCTTTCGGGCGACATACGCGGCGGCGAATTCTTCGTTGAACGGCCGGCGCGCGAATCGCGTTTCATCGGGCAGAGCGAGAAGCTGGAGGCGTGAGCGTGCGTCGACCTGGTAGCGGATCTGGTAGCGAGACGGAACGTGCCTTGGCCTCCTCCCCGCGCGGGGCGCCGCGCCCCGCCCCGGCGGCCCCGCGCTGGATGGAGCCGCCCGGCGACGAGGCGCCCGGGCAGATCGTCCTCGCCTTCGACGACAACCGGATCGCCAGCCAGCTCTTCGGCCATTACGGGCAGAACCTCGCCTTGATCGAGCGGCGGCTGGAAATCGTCGCCGAGCAGCGTGGCAACCATGTCACGCTGGAGGGCCCGCGCGAGGCCTGCGAGCAGGCGCGCCATGTGCTGGAAACGCTCTATGCCCGGCTGAAGAAGGGCGGCGAGCTGCAGCCCGGCGATGTCGAGGGCGTGATGCGCGAGGCCGCGGCGCAGGGTCAGCTGTTCGAGTTCGACCCCGCGACTAAGAAGCAGAGCTTCGACGAGATCCAGCTCCGCCGCCGCCCGGTGCGCGCCCGCACCGCCGCGCAGGACGCCTATATCCGCGCGCTGAAGCGCCAGACACTGGTGTTCGGCGTCGGCCCGGCCGGCACCGGCAAGACCTGGCTGGCGGTCGCCTATGCGGTGCACCTGCTGGAGCGCCGCGTGGTTGACCGGATCATCCTCTCCCGCCCTGCGGTGGAGGCGGGCGAACGGCTCGGCTTCCTGCCCGGCGACATGAAGGAGAAGGTCGATCCCTATTTGCGGCCGATCTACGACGCGCTGCACGATTTGATGGACCGCGCCTTTGTCGAGCGGGCGATGATTTCCGGCGAGATCGAGATCGCCCCGCTGGCCTTCATGCGCGGGCGCACGCTGGCCAATGCCTGCGTCATCCTCGACGAGGCGCAGAACACCACCTCGATGCAGATGAAGATGTTCCTCACCCGCCTGGGCGAGAACTCGCACATGATCATCACCGGCGATCCCAGCCAGATCGACCTGCCGCCGGGCCAGACCTCGGGCCTTGCCGAGGCGGTGGGGCTGCTGGGCGAGGTCGAGGGCGTCGACGTCTGCCATTTCAGCGCCGCTGACGTGGTGCGACACGAACTCGTCGGCCGCATCGTCGCCGCCTATGAGACCAAGGACGCGGCGGCGCGGGCGGCAGCGCCTGCCGGGATGCCGCGCCGATGAGCGAGGCGCCCCAGATCGAGGTCGACGTGCTGGTGGAGGCCGCCCCGTGGTCGGGCCTCGCCGATGCCGAGGCGCTGGTGGTGCGGGCGGTGAACGCGGCCTGCGCCGGCGCGCTCACCGAGTATGAGATCGACATTGACGGCGCCGAGATCGCGGTGAAGCTGACCGACGACGCCACGCTCCAGGCGCTCAACCGCGAATGGCGCGGCAAGGACTACGCGACCAACGTGCTGTCCTTTCCCACCCCCGAGGTGGCGCGCGCCGGCGGCGATCCCCATCTGGGCGACATCGCCATCGCCTATGAGACGCTGGTGCGGGAGGCGGAAGCCGAGGGCAAGCCGCTCGCCGACCATCTCGCGCATCTGGCCGTCCATGGTACGCTGCATCTGCTCGGCTACGACCACGAGGTGGCGGAAGAGGCCGAGGAGATGGAGGCGATGGAGCGCCGCGTGCTCGCCGACCTCGCGATTGCCGACCCCTATGCCGACACCGAACCCGTTCTCACCACTGACCGAGCAAACTGAACCAAAGAGCGATGTCCGATCCTGTTTCAAGCTCGCCCTCCGCCCCCCGGGGCAGCGAGGGCCCAAGTAGCGGCGCCTCCGGTAACGGCGCTTCCAGTAGCGCCCCGGCGAGCGCCGGGCAGCGAAGCAAAGCCGGCGGAGGCTCCAGCGAGTCCCGCGCCGGCTTTTTCGACCGGCTCCGCCACCTTATCGGCGGCAGGCGTTCCTCCGGCTCGCTGCGCACGGATCTTTCCGCCATCCTCGCCTCGACCGGCGCCGAGCCCGGCGCCGACCTGACCGCCACCGAGCGGACGATGCTGAAGAGCATCCTGGATCTGCGCGAACTGCGCATCGGCGACCTCATGGTTCCCCGCGCGGACATCGTCGCCGTGCAGAAGGACATTTCGCTGGGCGAACTGCTCGCCGTCTTCGCCGAGGCCGGCCATTCGCGCCTCGTCGTTTATGACGACACGCTCGACGACCCTGTCGGCATGGTCCATATCCGAGATCTCGTGACCTATCTGACTCAGCGCGCCATGAGCCCGCGCGCAGCCCCCCCGCGCGCCGCGACGCCGCGCAATGGCGCGCGCGAGTCTGCCGCTGCTGACATGCCCGATGTGGGCGGCAAGGCCGCCCGGCCGGCCTTCAACCTCAAGGCCATCGACCTCTCCAATTCGCTCAGCGGCGCCAAGCTGATCCGCCGCCTGCTGTTCGTGCCGCCCTCTATGCCGTCCATCGAACTGCTCGCCAGCATGCAGGCGAGCCGCATCCATCTCGCCCTCGTCATCGACGAATATGGCGGGACGGACGGCATCGTCTCGATGGAGGACCTTGTCGAGGAGATCGTCGGCGACATCGAGGACGAGCACGACGAGGACGAGACGCCCACCATCGCCCGCCAGGCCGATGGCAGCTTCATCGCCGACGCCCGCGCCAGCCTCGAAGATGTCGCCGAGATGATCGACCCGGCCTTTGCCCTCGGCGAGGAGGCCGAGGAGGTCGACACGCTGGGCGGCCTGCTCGTGACCCTGGCCGGCCGCGTGCCGGTGCGTGGCGAGATCGTGCCGGCGCCGGGCAATTTCGAGATCGAGGTGCTCGATGCCGATCCGCGCCGGGTCAAGCGGCTGCGCATCTCGCCAAGCCGTGGCGAGGCGGGCGCCGACACCCGGCTGGCCGGCGGCGAGAGCGCTGCCGCGACGGCGCGGGCCCTGCCGCCGCCCGCCCAGCAGGCCGGCGAGTCTTCGCGGACCGACCCGCGCCGCGATACCGATGCCGCCTGAGGCGAGGCCGGGCGTTCGGCCCGGCGCCCGGCGAGCGCGTCGTCGATGCTGACGCCAGAGCGGCTGCAGGCGGCCCCCGCCCGCTGGCGCGCGCTCGCCGCCCTTGCGGCCGGCGGGCTCTCGGCGTTGGCCATGCCGCCCTTCGGGCTATGGCCGGTGCTGGCGCTGACGCTGCCCGTGCTGGTTTTTCTGATCGACGCCACGCTGGATCTGCCGCTGCGCCGGGCGCTGCGGGCGAGCTTTGCCGCCGGCTGGCTGTTCGGCATGGGCTATTTCGTCGCCGGCCTGTGGTGGATCGGCCAGGCGTTTCTCGTGCAGGCCGAGGTCTTCATGTGGCTGATGCCGTTCGCGGTGATCGGCTTGCCCGCCTGCCTCGCCCTCTATACCGGGCTCGGCTGTGTGCTCGCCCGGCTGCTGTGGACCCGCGGACCGGGACGGATCCTCGCCTTCGCGGTCGCCCTCACTTTGGCGGAGACGGCGCGCGGCACGCTGCTGACCGGCTTCCCCTGGAACGATTTCGGCTATGCGCTGGCCACCGATCTGCGCTTCGCCCAGGTCGCCTCGGTCGTCGGGCTGATCGGCCTGTGCCTCCTCACCTTGGTGTGCCTCGCCAGCCCGGCGGCGCTGTTCAGCCCGCTCGGCTCGCGCCGCGCCCGCCATATGCCGCTCGCCCTTGGCGTCGGGCTGCTCGCGGCGCTGTGGGCGGGCGGCCAGTGGCGCCTTGCCACCACGGAGGTCGGCACAGTGCCGGGCGTGCGGCTGCGGCTGATGCAGCCCGACCTGCCGCAGGACCAGAAATTCCGCTACGACGCCCGCCGCACCGTGATGGACCTCTATCTCGCCACCAGCGAGAGCCAGGGCGGGCTCGCCGGCATTACCCATCTGTTCTGGCCGGAATCGGCCTTCCCCTTTTTCCTCGAACGCGAACCGGAAGCGCTGGCGCGGATCGTGGCGATGCTGCCGCGCGGCACCACCCTCATAACAGGCGCCGCGCGCTACCAGCCGGTGCCAGGCCGCGAGCGTCCGGACGTGTTCAACGCCGTGCGGGTGATCGATTCGGAAGGCATGATCCGCGGCAATGCCGACAAGGTGCACCTCGTTCCTTTTGGCGAATACCTGCCGTTTCAGGAAACGCTGGAGGCCATGGGGCTGGAGGCGCTCACCCGGCTGCGCGGAGGGTTTGCCGCCGCGCCCTCGCGCAGCCTGTTGCCCATTCCCGGCCTGCCCGATGCGGTTCCGCTGATCTGCTATGAGGCGATCTTTCCGGACGAGGTGATGTCCGTGTCCGGCGCGGGGGCCGGCGAGGCAGGGGCGCGGCCGGGCTTCCTGCTGAACCTGTCCAACGATGCCTGGTTCGGCCTCACCCCGGGCCCTTACCAGCATTTCGAGCAGTCCCGCCTGCGGGCGGTCGAGCAAGGCTTGCCCCTGGTCCGGGTAACCAACAATGGCATCTCCGCCATTATCGACCCGCTGGGACGAATCAGCGCGGTTCTACCCTTGGGTGTGCGAGGCGTATTGGACGACAGCCTCCCACAAGCTTTGTCCGCTACCCCTTATGCCGCGTTTGGCAGGGTGATACCGTGGATGTTGCTTCTTGGCTGCCTCTGCGGGGCGCTCGTGCTGCGTTTGCGAGCTATGCACGTCTAGATTGATCGACGCCGGAACGCGCTGCGCCTAGACTGTCCACGGGCTCGGGCACTGCTTCTCTCCCTCTGAACCGGGGGGGAGGTATTTTTTTGTTTGCAGTCGGGGAAGCCGATGACGAAGAAATCTCCCAATCCCGTCGACAAGTATGTCGGCAGCCGGGTCCGCATGCGTCGCATGATGGTCGGCATGAGCCAGGAAAAACTCGGCGAGAGCCTCGGCATCACCTTCCAGCAGATCCAGAAATACGAGAAGGGCACCAACCGGATCGGCGCCAGCCGCCTGCAGAATATCTCGCAGGTGCTCTCCGTGCCGGTGGCCTTCTTCTTCGAGGGCGCCCCCACCATGACGGGCGATGTCGCCGGCTTCGCCGAGGACGCCTCGCCGGCCTATGTCTCGGATTTCCTGGCCTCATCGGAAGGGCTCGCCCTCACCCGCGCGTTCCTCAAGATCGCTGACGGCAAGGTCCGCCGCCGTATCGTCGACCTGGTCGAGGCTCTTGCCGAGCCGAGCCCGGCGGCGTGATCCTGTGGTGCAGGGGCGTTCTTTTTTCCGAACGATTCCGCCTTTAAAACCTTGACCGCCCCGACCGCGCTTGCAAAAGATGCGCGGCCGGGCGCGGGCATATGCGCCTGCCGAGAATCGAGGAGCCGACTCGTGTCCCGCCAAGCCTATCTCTTCACTAGCGAATCCGTCTCCGAGGGCCACCCCGACAAGGTGTGCGACCGCATCTCCGACGAGATCGTCGATGCCTTCTTCAAGCACGGTCCGGAATTCGGTTGGGATCCGAGCCATCTGCGCGTCGCCGCCGAGACGCTGGCCACCACCAACCGGGTGGTGATCGCCGGCGAGACGCGCGGCCCGGCGCAGCTGACCAAGGATTTCCTGAGCCATATCGCCCGGCTCGCGATCAAGGATATCGGCTACGAGCAGGACGGCTTCCACTGGGAGAAGGCCGCGATCGACGTGCATCTGCACGCGCAGTCGGTCGACATCGCCCAGGGTGTCGATTCCGCCGGCAACAAGGACGAGGGTGCCGGCGACCAGGGCATCATGTTCGGCTATGCCTGCCGCGAGACGCCCGAGCTGATGCCGGCGCCGATCTATTACGCCCACAAGATCCTCAAGCTGCTGGCCGATGCCCGTCATTCCGGCGAGAGCACCGTGCTCGGCCCCGACGCCAAGAGCCAGGTGACGGTGCGCTATGAGGGCGGCAAGCCGGTCGAGGTGACGCAGATCGTGCTGTCGACCCAGCACCTCGACGCCGACCTCTCCTCGCATGATGTGCAGAGCATCGTGGAGCCCTATATCCGCCAGGCGCTGCCCGATGGCTGGATCACCCCGGCGACGGTCTGGCACGTCAACCCGACCGGCAAGTTCGTCATTGGCGGGCCGGATGGCGATTGCGGCCTCACGGGCCGCAAGATCATCGTCGACACCTACGGCGGCGCGGCCCCGCATGGCGGCGGCGCCTTCTCCGGCAAGGACCCGACCAAGGTCGACCGCTCGGCCGCCTATGCCGCGCGCTACCTCGCCAAGAACGTGGTGGCCGCCGATCTCGCCGACCGCTGCACCATCCAGCTGGCCTATGCCATCGGCGTGTCCGACCCGCTGGCGGTCTATGTCGACCTCTACGGCACCGGCAAGGTTGAGGAAGCCAAGCTGGAGACCGCGCTGCGCGAGGTGATGAACCTGCGCCCGCGCGGCATTCGCGAGCATCTCGGCCTCAACAAGCCGATCTACGCCCGCACCTCCGCCTATGGCCATTTCGGCCGCGCGCCGGAAGCCGATGGCGGCTTCTCGTGGGAGCGGACCGATCTCGTCGAGGCGCTGAAGTCCGCCGTCGGTTGACATTGACGCCCCGCGCGCGATTGCGCGCGGAAGACACTGCGCTTATGCGGGGCGGACAGGCCATGTCCGCCCCGCCCCTGTTTCGAGCATCCCGCATGACCGCCGCCGACGACACCCGCCCCCGCACGACCGGCGACAGGCCGCCGGAGGGCGCCCCCTCCCCCCGTGAGGCCGCTTTCTATGGCCGGCGCAAGGGCAAGAAGCTGCGCACCGCGCAGGCCGCCCACATGGTGCAGGACCTGCCGCGCCTTGCCATCGGGCTGGACGAGGTCGGCGCGGCGCCGCTCGCCGACCTCTTCCTTCATCCCGTGCGCGAGGTGCGGCTGGAAATCGGCTTCGGCGGCGGCGAGCATCTGGTGGCCGAGGCGCAGCGCCACCCTGACATCGGCTATATCGGCGCCGAGGCGTTCCTCAACGGCATCGCCAAGGCGACGACCAGCGTGAGCGAAAAGGGGCTGGCCAATGTCCGGCTCTATGGCGACGACGTCATTCCCCTGCTTGACCGCCTGCCCGCCGCCAGCCTTGCGCGCATCGACCTGCTCTATCCCGACCCCTGGCCCAAGCGCCGGCACTGGAAGCGGCGCTTCGTGCAGGCCGACAATATCGACCGCATCGCCCGGCTGCTGTTGCCCGGCGGGCATTTCCGCTTCGCCACCGATATCGAGCATTATGCGGCGTGGACGCTGCGCCAGCTTCTGGCCGATCCACGCTTCGACTGGACGGCGGAACGCGCTGACGACTGGCGCCTTGCCTGGGCCGGCTGGCCGGGCACGCGCTATGAGGCCAAAGCCCTGCGGGAGGGCCGCCGGCCGGGATACTACGAGTTCCGGCGCCGCTGATTACCGTCTAGACTGGGAACCATGACGGGCGCGGCCGCGTTTACGTGGCACGTCGACCCAATGTTCCTTATCCGGAGATACACATGGCCCAGCCGCAGGACGATTTCGCCAAGCTGTCCGCCGACCTCTCGACCCTGCGGAGCGATGTCGCGAAGCTCACCGAGACGCTCGCCACCATCGCCAAGTCGGAAGGCGCTTCGGCCGCTGACGCCATCGCTGGCCGGTTTCGCTCGGGCGCCGCGCGCGCCGAGGCTGCCGCTTCCGGTCTTGCCGACGAAGGCTATGCCGCCCTGCACGATGCCAAGGTGCGCGCCCAGGCGCTGACCGGCGATCTCGGCGCCACCATCGAACGTAACCCCTATGGCTCGGTGCTCGCGGCGCTGGGGGTCGGCTTCCTGCTTGGCCTGCTGTCGCGGGGCAAGTGATGCTTCGCCTTTTGCTGGCGATATTCGGCGGAGAGATTCGCCTCATGGCGCGCAGGGCCGCACGCACGGCCTTGCTCTGCGCGATTGGTGGTTTGCTGATCGCGTGCGCGGCGGTGTTCTTCATGATCGCCTCCTTCATCGCCTTGGCTGACCGCTATGACGCGCTGACCGCCGCGCTGGCGATCGGCGGATTCCTGTTTGTGATGGGCCTGATCTTCCTTCTCGTCGCTCTGCTGCGGGGGCGGCGACCTCGGTCGGTTAGCCTTGGCGGCTATGGTGCCTTTGCTGCCGTGCCCCCGGCGGCTTCCGGCATGGCGCCGGGCGTCGACCCGGCGACGCCGGCCGGGATGCCTCCCGCCAGCGTGAAGACCGTTCTCGGCATTGCGGCCGGTGCGGCGGTGATCGGCCTTATTCTTGGCCGACGGGTCTGAAAATGTGATGCCGGGCCCTCATCGGCCCGGTCCGCATTAGCCTCCCGTTATTGCAGGGGCTGCTAAAAAGGACCAATCTGCCACAAAGGCCGGAGCCCGGCGCCACCCGCGTGGCGCGGGGCGTTCCGCTTGCCGCAGGAGGTTCCAACTTGACGTTTCGACGTTTGTCGCTGCGGCCGGGAGCGGCCATTCTCGCTACGCTCACGGCGTTGGGTGTCGCGCTGCCCGCGCGTGCCGACGCCCCGCCGGCAGACTTCATCGCCCGCTCCTCGCCAGCGGGCAATTATCTCGCCGCGCGCCTCGCAATCACCGAACGCGACACGGCCGCCGCCGCCGCCTATTACCGCGAGCTGGCCCGGCTTTTCCCGCGCCAGCGCGAATTGTTGGAGCGCGCCTTCCTTACCCTGCTGGCGGAAGGCTCCATCGACGAGGCGGTCGGGCTGGCCCAGCGGCTGGTGCGGATTGATCCCGAGCACACGCTGGCACGGCTGGTGCTCGGCGTGCGGGCGATCAAGGCCAAGCAATATGTCACCGCCCGCAGCAATCTGCGCCGCTCCGGCCAGGGGGCCATCGCCGAGCTGAACGCCACCCTGCTCAGCGCCTGGAGCCAGTTCGGCTCGGGCGATGCGCGCGCTGGCGTCAAGGCGATCGACGCGCTGCAGGGCCCGGAATGGTATGCCGGCTTCAAGGATTTCCACGCCGGGCTCTTGCTCGATGCGGCCGGCGTCAAGAAAGAAGCCGGCCAGCGGCTGGAGGCGGCGCTCAAGCTCGATCCGCGCACGCTGCGCGTCGTCGATGCCTATGCCCGCTGGGCCTCGCGCAATGCCGACAAGGCGCTGGCGATCTCGACCTATGAAGCGTTCGACAAGCTGGTGCCCGGCGACCCCCTGGTCGCCCGCTCGCTGGAACAGCTGAATGCGGGCAAGACGCTTCCTCCGCTGGTGACCACCCCGGTCGCCGGCGCGGCGGAGGTGCTGTACGGCCTCGGCGCGGCGCTCGGCCGGCAGGGTGGCGAGGACCTTGCCCTCGTTTATCTGCAGCTCGGCCGCTGGCTCGATCCCTCACAGCCGCTGATGGCCATCACCCTTGCCGACCTGTTCGAGACGATGAAGCGGCACGAGGACGCCATCGCCCTCTTCGCCGCCGTGCCCGACTCTTCGCCCTTCAAGATGAATGCCGAGGTGCAGCGCGCGCTCAATCTCGACGCCATCGACAAGCATGACGAGGCGCTCGCCGTGCTCAAGCAGGTGGTTGCCGGGGATGTGAAGGACCAGCGCTCGATCATGGCACTGGGCGACGTGCTGCGCGCGAACGAGAAGTTCGCCGAGGCTGCGGAGGTTTACACCGCCGCCATCGACCAGCTCGGCACGCCGCAGGCCAAGGACTGGGTGCTCTATTACTTCCGCGGCACCTGCTACGAGCGCACCAAGCAGTGGGACAAGTCCGAGGCCGATCTCAAGAAGGCACTGGAACTCAGCCCCAACCAGCCGCATGTGCTGAACTATCTCGGCTATAGCTGGATCGACCAGGGGGTGAACCTGGAGGCCGGCACTGAGATGATCCGCAAGGCGGTGGCGCTGCGCCCCGATGACGGCTTCTTCATCGACAGCCTCGGCTGGGCCTATTTCCGCACCGGTCATTACAACGAGGCCGTGCGCGAACTCGAGCGTGCGGTCGAGCTCAAGCCGAACGAGGCGGTGATCAACGACCATCTCGGCGACGCCTATTGGAAGGTCGACCGCAAGCTGGAAGCCCGCTTCAAGTGGAACCACGCCCGCGACCTGAAGCCCGAGCCGGACGAGCTGGCCGATATCGAGCGCAAGATCGCGGTGGGCCTGGATGAGGCCGAGCGCGTTAAGGCTGGCGCGGCGCCGATCCAGAAGACCGAGGCGACGCCGGCCGTCGAGCCGCAGAAGGCCGCGGCGGACAAGACGCAGGATGCCGAGAAGCCGGGGAATGGCGGCTGAGGCCGCCCCTCGCGCGCGCGACTGAAATAAAAGAGGGGCGGGTCCAGCGGGACCCGCCCTTTTTGTTGACCGGTCTTCAGGCTCAGCGCGCCGCGGCGCCGATGAAGAACAGAGGACGCGCGCGCAGCGCGAAGGCGCCATCGCCGATCAGCCAGAGCGCGAAGGATGCGACGATCAGGAAGCCGGGATATTCCCAGCCGCCGCCAGCAGCGGAAAACAGCCAGCCATTGGGAATGTGAACGCTCATGGCGCCGGCCATGACCGGGATCAGCAGCAGCGCAACATGGCGGGCATAGACGCCGGCGATGATCAGCAGGCCGCCGATCAGCTCGGCCAGGAAGATCGGCCAGGCCAGCGCTTCCGGCAGCCCGAGGCTGCCGAGGAAGCCGGCAAAGCCGGGAATGGTGAACACGGCGTATTTCAGCAGGGCGTGGGACACCCACATCAGGCCGAGCGCGACGCGCAGCACAAAGGCGCCGTAAGGGGCGGAACGGGAATCAATCATGGCGGATCTCGCGGGAGCGTTAGAGGAGCGGGCAGGCGGCGCCTGTCGTTGCTCGGAGGTAATCCAACGCAGGCCGCAACGCGATAGCCGCGAATACCCGAGCGCCCTTGCATTTCCGCAATGTTGGGGCGATTGACAGCAACGCCTCGTCCGCCTGCCTGCCGCTGGCAGCGTCGCAGCTCGTCGAGCCTCATCTGTAACGGTTATTCCGAGGCGGTTCCCGCCTTCAACTCTCGCCCGGACCCCGTTAGGACGGCAGATCCGGCGTCTCAACCCGCGCGGGTCGACTACTTTACCGGATCGATTTCCGCCGTCTCGACCGGCACGGTCTCGGCGCGATCTACCGGCTTGGGCGCCACCGCGCGCTCGGCCAACCGGGTGCGGCCGCTGCCACCGCGCTTGAACTCGCACCACAGCCGGTCCGCCCCGGCGAGGTTGCCACGGAAGCTCACCTTGTCGGTCTTCTCCAGCTCGAAGCAGGGCTGGAACGCCACGCCCTTCAGCTTGGCGCACACGGATTCGCCCCGCACCATGATGGTGCCGGCGGGCAGCGTCACATAGCGTGCATTGCCCTTGCCGCGCATCTGGATGGTGCCGGCGACCGAGCCGTCCGGCAGGATGCGGCCCGAGCCGGCCGTGCCCTCATAGCAGGTATAGGAAAACGTCTGCCCGACCACGAAGCGCTGGGCCTCCTGCGCCGTCAGCGTCTCGGCCGAGGCGGAAGCCATCGGCGCCACCAGGGTGGCGGCGAGAAGGGCAGCAGCCGGCAGGGCAGAACACAGGCGCATGACGGTTTCCATCGCTCGGGAGTTTTCACGATGCGCTGCGAAGGGCCTGCCTTGTCAAGGCCGCGCGGCGAATCAGTCCCTGCTGCCGGGGCACGCGACTTGCCGGTGTGGCCCCGCCGCAACGCCTTCGGTACCACGATCCCTATGGTGAAGGGTGAGGGTTAACAGCTGGCAAACGCGCGCCGCTCTTCAGCCTGAAGCCGGCAGAGCCGCCCGCGCCACTGGCTTTTCGACAATCGGCAGGTTGATGACGGCAGAGGCGAAGCTGAGCGCCACCGATAGCCACCAGACGAAATCATAGGAGCCGAGGCTCTCATAGAGCAGCCCGCCCAGCCAGACGCCGAGGAAGCCGCCGACCTGGTGGCTGAAAAAGGCGAAGCCGTAGAGCATGGCGAGATAGCGGGTGCCAAACATCAGCATCACCAGCCCCGAGGTCGGCGGCACGGTGGAGAGCCATAGCAGCCCGAGCACGATGCCGAAGCCGATCGCCGTTACCGGGTTCGCCGGCAGCAGGATGAAGGCGATGATGGCAAGGCCGCGGGCGAAATAGATCGCCGCCAGCAGATAGCGGCGCGGCATGCGGCTCGACAGCCAGCCCGAGCCGAGCGACCCGACCATGTTGGCCAGGCCGATCGCCGCCAGCGTCCAGCCGCCCACGGCGATGGAGAGGCCGCGATCCATCAGATAGGCCGGCAGATGGGTGGTCACAAACGCCAGCTGGAAGCCGCAGGTGAAGAAGCCGAGCACCAGCAGCACATAGCTGGGATGGCGGAAGGCCTCGCCCAGCGCGGCGCCGATGGACTGCTGGCGCTCCCCCGCCTTCGCGGCAGGAGGCGCGCCGGCCAGCGCCAGCGCCAGCGGCATGATCAGCAGCATGGCGAGGCCGAACACGAGCAGCGTCTGGTGCCAGCCAATGGTGGTGTTGAGCCCCGCCGCCAGCGGCGGAAACAGGAACTGGCCGAAGGAGCCGGCCGCCGTCCCGGCGCCGAAGGAGAGCGGGCGCCACTTCTCCGGCAGCATCTTGCCGAAGGCGGCAATCACGATGTTGAACGAGCAGCCCGACAGGCCGAAGCCCACCAGAACGCCGGCTGACAGATGCAGCATTCCCGGCGTCGCCGAATACGCCATCAAGACCAGGCCGGCGGCATAGAGCGCCGCCCCGATCCACAGCACCCGCGTCACCCCGAAGCGATCAGCGACCGCGCCGGCAAAGGGGGTACCGATGCCCCAGATCAGGTTCTGGATGGCGATGGCGAGGCCGAATGTGTCGCGGCCCCAGCCATAGTCGCCCGTCATCGGCAGCATGAAGATGCCGGAGGAGGCGCGCGGGCCGAAGCTGAGCATGGCGATGAGGCAGCCGCAGAGCACGATCAGCAGCGGTGCGCGGGCGGCAAGGCTCGGCCGGGGAGCGTCGGTGTGGGCGGACATCGGGGGCCTCGAATCGGCGCGGCGCGGCGGGCCGCCCTGGGCGTTCAGGCTAGCGCCGGGCCGCCCCGGATGGAAAACGAATAAATTTCAGGATGACCATCAGCAAAACTGATGGAAGCGGGCGCGATCTAGCTCCCCAAGGTGGCGCGTTACTGCCGGGTGCGGCCGCCGGGCCACACCTCGGCGCAATAGCGGCCAGTGACACGCCCGTGATCGCCGGCTTCACGAAGTTTGCCATGCTTCGCCTGTAGGTGAGGATCATTGCCGCATTTCACCGCTCCCCACCTCTTTCCTCCCGCGTGCGCCCCCATGCTTCTCGACCGACGCCTTTTTCTCCTTGCCTCGCCGCTCGCCCTCGCCGGCTGCGCCACCACGCGCGAGCCGATGACGAGCCGCGTCCTGCCACCGGCGATGGACCCGCATTATCTGCGTATGTATGCGGCGATCACCGACGAGCCGTTCCCGGTGCCGGCGGTCGACCTCACGCAGGTCGACCCGCGCTTCCTGCGTCAGGAAGTGGCCTATCCGACGCGCTACCAGCCGGGCACCATCGTGGTCGACCCCAATGAGCGCTTCGCCTATCTCGTCATGGCCAATGGACGGGCGCTGCGCTACGGCGTCGGCGTCGGGCGCGAGGAAGGCTTCAATTTTCGCGGCGAAGGCGTGGTCGCCCGCAAGGCGTCATGGCCGGGATGGACGCCGACCCCGGCGATGATCGCCCGCGAACCCGAGCGCTACGGCCCCTATGCCGGCGGCCTGCCGGGCGGGCCGACCAACCCGCTGGGGCCGCGCGCGCTCTATCTCTACAAGGACGGGCGCGACACCTATTACCGCCTGCACGGCACCACAGAGCCCTGGACCATCGGCACGCAGGTGTCGTCGGGGTGCGTCCGCTTCATCAATCAGGATATCATCGACCTGTACCGCCGCGTGCCCACCGGCACCCGCGTCGTCGTGCTGCCCGCCACCGGCGTGCCGGCAGTCTGAGCGGGGCGGCGCGCGGCCTACGCTCGCGGCACCTTTCCGTCAATACAGGGTCATGCCCGGGCTCGGCCCGGGCATTCACGTCTTTGCCGTCCGCTCACGCCGAAGTCGTGGATCCCCGGGTCAAGCCCGGGGATGAGCGCGAGAGGGCGGCCAGGGCCTAGGATGCTGGCCGGAGTAAGGCCGGCTGCGGGCCCTCACCCCAGCCTGATCTCGAACGGCTCGTTCTCCATCGCCTCGCGGCCACGGCCGATGGCGGCGATGGCGGCGCTCATGCGGCCCTGACGACCGAGCGCCGTATCCGCGATCGAAACCAGCAGCGCGTTCGGCGTGGCGATGGGGGAGGCGGCGCGCAGCGCCTGGGCGATCTCGGCCTCGTCGCGCTCCGGCTCCAGCGCGCAGGCCGCGATATAGGCCGAGGCGGTGGAGCGGCTGACGCCGAGATAGCAGTGCACCACCAGCGGCGCCCGACGCGGCCAACGCCTGGCAAAGCCGAGGATCGCCTCGACATGCTCGATGGAGGGGTGCACCAGCCCGTCCTGGGGGGCGAGAATGTCGTTGAAGCCGACGAAGAGATGGTTCTCGCGCAGCACCGTGGGCGGCAGCGTCACCGGCGTCGCGATGTTGATCACGCTCAGCACATGCTCGGCGCCGGTGCGGGTGACGGTCTCTTCGAGACGGGAGAGCGGGCAGACGTGAATCATGGGGCCTCCGCGACCAGTTCCTGAAAGCGGGCGAGGAAGCGTGCCTTCGCCTCATCCGCGCTCCAGGGAGTGAGGTAGTCGCGCTCGTCCGCGCTGTCGAGCGGGCAGGGCGTGCCGAAGAAGCGGCGCGCTTCCGCGCTCTCGAAGCCGGCGAGCCGGGTCGCCTCCAGAAAGGCGCTGGCGCGGTCGGCTGCCTTGACCCGTGCCACCAGAGTGGCCGGCCAGTGCGGCGGCAGGCCGAAGCGCAGGCTCACCGCCGCCAGCAGCCGGGCTTCCACCGCCTTATAGTCGCCGCCGATCACCGCCTTGAACGGGCTGATCATGTCGCCGACCACATATTCCGGCGCGTCGTGCAGCAGCATGGCGAGCCGCCAGCGCCGGTCGATATCGGCCCCGCGCAGCGCCGCCTGCCGGCGGGCGATGAGTTCGACCAGCACCGAATGCTGGGCCACCGAGAAGATGTGCTCGCCGCGCGTCTGGCCATTCCAGCGGGCGACGCGGGCCAGGCCATGGGCGATGTCCTCGATCTCGATGTCGAGCGGTGAGGGATTGATCAGGTCGAGCCGCCGCCCCGACAGCATGCGCTGCCAGGCGCGCAGCGGCTTGGCGGTGGAGGCCGGTGTTGCGGGGTCGATCATGGTGGGCTCGGCCGTGTCAGGTTCGGTTTTGGCGCAGTCCCGCATCGTGCCGGGCTTCAGGCCCGCGCGCCGTGGCGGTGGCAGGTGACAGCGTGGTCGTCCACCATGCCCACCGCCTGCATGAAGGCATAGACGATGGTCGGGCCGACGAAATTGAAGCCGCGCTTCTTCAGTTCCTTCGACATGGCGAGCGCCACCGGCGAGGTGACGAGCGCGGGATCGCCGGGCGCGCGGCAATTGTCGAGCACCGGGCCGTTAATGTCCCAGAGCAGCTTGGAAAAGCCCGGCCCGCGCTCCTGGATGTCGAGCCAGGCCTGCGCCGAGCGGATGGTCGATTCGATCTTGGAACGGTTGCGCACAATGCCCGCGTCCTGCATCAGCGCCTCCACCTTGTCGGGGGTGTAGCGGGCGATGATCTCCGGCTGGAAACCGTCGAACGCCGCGCGAAACCCCTCGCGCTTGCGCAGAATGGTGATCCAGGCGAGCCCGGCCTGGAAGCCGTCGAGGATCAGCTTCTCGAACAGCGCGCGGTCGTCATATTCCGGCACGCCCCATTCGGTGTCGTGATAGGCGACATAGAGCGGATCGGTGCCGCACCAGGCGCAGCGGGTCAGCCCGTCTTCATGGGTGTGAACCTTCACGGCCGATTCTCCCTCATGAAGCGTCCTCCGTGCCCGGAATGGCGAAGCGCACCCAGGCCGGGCGCTCGGGCACCAGCGCGGCGCCTTCGGCCTCCACCACATGGCCGGCGGCGCGGGCCTCCTCCAGCCGGTCGAGCCGCACCAGCGCCAGCGCCCGCCCGTTCACGCCCGAGCCGATGCGGCCGATGCTCTTGCCGCCGGCGGTGATCGGCGTGCCCTCGGCCGGCGGCGGGCCGCACAGAGCGAGCGGGATGATGCGGGTGCGCGCCGTGCCGCGATGCTGCATGCGGCTGACGATCTCCTGCCCGACATAGCAGCCCTTGTCGAAATCGATGCCGCCGAGTTGGTCCATGTCGGCCTCGTGCGGGAAGGCGTCGCCATAGAGAAAATCCTGCCCGCCCTCGGGCACGCCAAGGCTGATGCGGTGGGCGTGCCATTCGGCCTCCGGCACCATCGCGATCTGCGCCGCCTCGGCGGCCGGCAGCAGGAAGCGCCGGCCGAGCGCCGGCAGGCGCGGGTCGTCATAGGCCAGCGTGTCGATCAGCGGGCTCACCCCATCCCAAGCGACCGCGACGACGAGGTCGTCGAGCAGGCCGATCTCCACCTTGGCCCGCAGCCGGTAGAGCTGCAGCCGCTTGAGCAGGTCGGGCGCCACGGCGCGGGGAATGTCGAGGCGGAAGCCGCCCTCGGTCGCCAACACCATCATGTCGGCGACGATCTTGCCCTGCGGGGCGAGCAGCGCGGCATAGCGGGCCGCGCCCGGCGCGGGGGTGCGGGCGGTGAGCAGATTGTCGAGAAAATGGGTGGCGTCGGCCCCGGCAATGCGGGCGACGGCACGCTCCTTCAGGATCGCGATCGGCATGGAGGCGCGCTCCGAACTGGGGTGCCCGGCGGTGCGGGCGGGTTGCCCGAGAGGTACGACGCGCCGGGCGATGGGGCAAGCGTAAAGAAACGAAACGGGAACAGGTCGCCCCGGGGTGCACATTCACCGCCGTGCGGGCGCGCCAGTCAATTTCGCCGGCACGGTTGCCCGGCGAGACGGGCGCCCCATCTTCAGGGCGGGCTGCGCGGTTTCAGCCCCCACCATTTCGTAAGGGAGATTTCCATGTCCGGCACCGTTCTCTTCACCGGCACTGCCACCGCCATTGGCGGCCGGGGCGGTCATTCCCAGACCAGCGACGGCTCGGTCTCAGTCGATCTCGGCATGCCGAAGAACGGCGTGCTCGATTCCGGCAAGACGACGCCCGAGCACCTGTTCGCCGCCGGCTACGCCGCCTGCTTCGGTTCGGCCGTCGAGGCGGTCGGCCACCAGAAGAAGCTCGATGTGACCGGCGCCGCTGTCACTGTCGCGGTGTCGCTGGTGAAGGGCGATGACGGCTTCAGCCTCGCCGCCAAGCTCTCGCTGAAGGCGCCGGCGCTGACGCCCGAGCAGACCGAGGAGGTGCTGGAGGCCGCGCACCAGATGTGCCCCTACTCCAAGGCCACGCGCGGCAATATCCCGGTCGAACTCAGCGTCGGCTGAGGCGGGCTCCGCTCAAGAGCAACATCCCCTGTCCCGCTCGCCGAACAGCGCGTCAGGGCTTGCCGCCAGAGGGTTGTCATCCCCGGGCCTGACCCGGGGATCCACGACTTTTGCGCGAGAAGGCGTGGATGGCCGGGTCAAGCCCGGCCATGACGATGTTCGGGTGGTAGGTGCTGCCCCCCGCTCACGCCGAGCGGCGCAGTTCGCCCGTGCCGCCCTGCGCCACCAGTTCGCCCAGGCTCGGCAGTTCCACCGGCGCGCCGGTGGGGCTGACCAGGCCGCGCGCGCCCGCGAGCGCTCCGGCGGTCAGCTCCAGCCCGAGGAAGCGGCTGCGGTCGAAGGCACCGGGCAGCCACAGGCCTTCCGTCAGCCCGACATCGAAGCCGAAGCGGGCGTAATAGGGTGCATCGCCGACCAGCAGGATGGCGCCATGGCCAAGCCGGGTCGCCTCGCAGATGGCGGTGTTCATCAGCGCCGCGCCGAGGCCACGGTCGCGGAACCACGGATGCACCGCCAGCGGGCCGAGCAGCAGCGCCGGGCGGGCGGGGCCGGCGGTCACATGCCACAGGCGCAGCGTCGCCACCACGCGCCCGTCCGGGCCGTGCGAGGCAAAGGCGAGGCCATTAGCCGGCTTCCGGCCTTCGCGCAGCCGCTCGCTGGTCTTGGCGAGGCGGGCGGCGCGGCCGAAGGCAAGATCGAGCAGGGCCTCGCGCTGGGCGATGTCGGCCTGCGTCTCGAGAGAAATGGCGGGGGCGGCAGTGGCGAGCGAAAGCGTGGTCATTGGCGGCCTCCAACACCCGGGATCGCCGGGCAAAGAGGGACAGGGAATTGTGAAATCGGTCGTCGGCCAGCGATCCCGGATCGCCGCAGCGTCCGGGATGACGAGAGCGGGGCGCGGCCCGCTCAGATCACATAGGATCGCAGCGGGTCGAAGCCGTTGAACGCCACCGCCGAATAGGTGGTGGTGTAGGCGCCGGTCGCCTCGATCAGCACCTTGTCGCCGATGGCGAGCGACACTGGCAGCATGACCGGGGTCTTCTCGTAGAGCACATCGGCCGAATCGCAGGTCGGGCCGGCGAGCACGCAGGGCTCCACCGCGTCGCCGTCGCGCGCCGTCACGATGGGGTAGCGGATCGCCTCGTCCATCGTCTCGGCGAGACCGCCGAACTTGCCGATGTCGAGATAGACCCAGCGCACCGAATCGGTGTCCGACTTCTTCGAGATCAGCACCACCTCGGCCTCGATGAGGCCGGCCGCGCCGACCATGCCGCGGCCCGGCTCGATGATGGTCTGCGGGATGGCGTTGCCGAAGTGGCGGGACAAGGCACGGAAGATCGCCTCGCCATAGGCTTCGGCCGCCGGAACGTCCTGCAGGTACTTAGCCGGGAAACCACCGCCCAGATTGACCAGCGAGAGCGAGAGGCCGCGCTCGGCGCAGGCGCGGAAGATCGCGCTAGCCGACGCCAGAGCCGAATCCCACGCCTCGACATTCTTCTGCTGCGAACCGACATGGAAGGAGACGCCATGCGCCTCCAGCCCGAGCCGGTGGGCATGCTCCAGAACGTCGACGGCCATGTCGGGCTCGCAGCCGAACTTGCGCGACAGCGGCCATTCGGCGCCAGCGCCGTCGCACAGGATGCGGCAGAACACCTTGGAGCCGGCGGCGACGCGGGCGACCTTCTCGACTTCCTCGGTGGAATCGACCGCGAACAGGCGCACGCCCAGCTGGAAGGCGCGCGCAATGTCGCGCTCCTTCTTGATGGTGTTGCCGAAGGAGATGCGGTCGGCCGTGGCGCCGGCGGCGAGAACCATCTGGATCTCGGCCACGGAGGCGCAGTCGAAGCAGGAGCCCATCTCGGCCAGGGCCGAGAGAATGGCTGCGTCCGGGTTCGCCTTCACCGCGTAGAAGACGCGGGTGTCCGGCAGCGCCCGGGCGAAGGCGGCATAATTGGTGCGGACCACGTCGAGATCGACGACGACACAGGGGCCATCTTCACGGCGGGTACGCAGGAATTCGCGAATACGGTCGGTCATGTCAGTCTCCACAACCCGAAGCTTCGATCCAGATGAAGCGGACATGTGGATGCGAACACCCGCCCGCGGCGCCAATGGGCCGCGTTGATGGCAGGAATGCGCACCCGTCCGCCGACCGCGCGGCGTATGCCGCTCGGTCGTTTGGAATGGAGCCGTGGCATCAGAGCGCCGCTGCGCGCATGTGGAGAGCGCCAGCGTCGTCAAATGCCTTCGCTTGGTACGGGAAACCCGACCGCACGCCCGGCAAGAAGTAGTGCCTCTTCAGTTTCCCGACCTTTGGAGGGCCGACAGAGACCAAAAAAGCCCGTACGTCGTTGCTTCAAGTCACGTTCCCCGCTGAGAGCGAGGTGCGCCGGTTTCGCCTCCGGCTACCGATCTTACTGGCGACTTTCCGGCCTCTTGTCCGGACTTCCGCCGATCGGCACGCGACCACAGGCACGTGCGAATATTGGGCAAGGCGGGATTTAGGGATCTACGCTGTCATATGCAAGCGGGTTTTGCGGTTTTTATCGCATGCGCCCGAAATATCGGCATGCATACCTATCAAGCGGTATCGCAGGGGCGTGCGAGGCTTGCCTGGCGCTTGCGCTCAGCCTTCGACGAAGGGCTCGATCGACTTGGCCTTCATCACGAAGCGGTAGATGCCGTAGAGGGCGAGCAAGCCGAAGGCGCCCTCGAAGATGAGCTCCCACACCCAGCTGGCCTCGAACAGGGCGGCAAGGGCCCAGCCGGCGGCAAGGCCGGCCCCGATAAGCTCGGCGCCCAGCAGGATGGCGGCGCTGCCCACCGTGCTGACATTGTCCCAGCGAATGCGTCGGCCCGTGCTCATCTCGTCCCAATCCGTCTACTTCGGCGCGGCGCAACCTGCTATGCCCGGCGGCGCGGGTCAAGCGGCCGACCTACCGCGCTGGCGCATGTGGAGTGCGAAATGGCTCACGATCTGGTTCATGAGAGCGCGCGCGCCGGCGCCGGCATGGTCGCGAGCCCCCATTGGCTGGCGACCGAGGCCGGTCGCGCCGTGCTGGAGGAGGGCGGCAACGCGGTTGAGGCGGCGCTCGCCGCCGCCGCGACCCTCGCGGTGGTCCACCCCCATATGGCCCAGCTTGGCGGCGATGGGTTCTGGCTGATCCGCGACCCATCCGGGCGTGTCGGATATATCGAGGCGGCAGGCGCCGCCGGGGCGCAGGCGACGATCCCGTTCTACCGCGAGCGCGGCCATGACGAGATCCCGCCGCGCGGCCCGCTTGCCGCGCTCACCGTGCCGGGGCAGGTGGGCGGCTGGATGCTGGCGCAGGAGGCCGCGCACGCTTTCGGTGGTAAGATGCCGATGCGCCGCCTGCTGGAAGCGGCGATTGAGCACGCGCGGGCGGGCAATACTCTTTCTCCCTCGCTGTATAGGGCAAGCCTTGCGACCGGCGCCGAGCTCGACGCGATCCCCGGCTTCCGGGCGGCTTTTCTGACCCCCGACGGCACGGTGCCGGCGGTCGGCACGGTGCGGCCCTGCGAGCGGCTGGCCGACACGCTGGGGCAGCTCGCCGGCGCCGGGCTGGAGGATTTCTACCGGGGTGATGTCGGCCGCGAGATCGCTGCCGATCTGGAGCGCGCCGGCAGCCCCCTGACCCGCGCCGACCTGCGGGCTTACCGCGCCGTGACGCGACTGCCGCTGACGGTCAAGCTGCCGGAGATGGAATTGTGGTCTTCGCCCCCGCCGACGCAGGGCCTGGCGACATTGCTCATCCTCGCCCTCTTCGCCCGGGCGGGCGTCTCGCGGCCGGACGGCGTCGCCCATGTCCATGGTCTGGTCGAGGCCACCAAGAGGGCCTTCGGGGTGCGCGACGGGCTGATGACCGAGCGCGACCTGCTCCTTCACGACCCCGCCGATGCCTTCACGGCTGAGGCGCTCGCCCGCGAGGCGGCGGCGATTGACTCGAAGCGCGCCGCGCCCTGGTCGCATCGTGCGATGCCCGGTGCGGCGGCGTGGGTCGGCGCGGCGGATCGCAGCGGCGTCGTGGTCTCCTATATTCAATCGAATCACGGGGTATTCGGGGCCGGCCTCGTGCTGCCGGCAACCGGGTTGCTGATGCACAATCGCGGCACCGGTTTCTCGCTCGACAACCGCGCGAAGAACGTCCTCGCGCCCGGCCGCCGTCCACCCTGCACGCCGGCTCCCGGCCTTGCGCGTCTGCCGGACGGTCGCGTCGTCGCCTTCGGGGCGACGGGGGGCGACGGCCAGCCGCAGACCGATGCGGCGATCATCAGCCGCTACGCCCTGTTCGGCGTCCCGCTCGGCGAGGCGATCGGTGCTCCGCGCTGGCGGCTCGGGCGCGAGGGGAGCGCCGACCCTATCAATCTGCACCTGGAAGGCGCCTTCGATGGCGGTCTCGCCGAACAGCTTGCCTCTGCCGGTCACGATGTCGAGATCATCCCCGAATCATTCTCCGACATGATGGGCCATGCCGGAGCGGTCATCCTGCATCCTGGCAAGACGGGGCTGGAGGGCGCGCATGATCCGCGTTCGGACGGCGGAGCCAGTGGGGTATGAACGGACGTATCCGCTCCTACGCGACTTCATCGAACGGTCACAACAACATGCGAGACGCGCCGCCATGGACGTGATTCTCACCAATGCCCGCCTTGTTCTGGAAGACCGCGTCGTCGATGGCACGCTGGTCCATTCGGACGGGCGAATCCGCGCGATCGACGAAGGCCGCTCGCAGCTTCCCGCCGCCATTGACTGCGAGGGGGCCTATCTCGCCCCCGGGCTGATTGACCTGCACACCGACGCGCTGGAAGGCCATTTCGTGCCGCGCCCCCGGGTGATCTGGCCGGATGCCCGCGCTGCCGCGCTGGCGCATGACGCGCAGATGGCCGCCTCGGGCGTCACCACCGTCTATGACGCGATCTGCGCCGGCGGTTTCGACCAGGCCAAGGCGGACCGGCGGGCGCTGTATGAGGTCATGCTGGACGCGGTCGATTCGGGCGTCGAGCGCGACCTGTTCCGCGTCGATCACCGCGTCCATCTGCGCTGTGAGCTGACCGACCGCACCCTGCCCGACCTTGTGGATGTCGCGCTCGGGCGCCCGACGCTGGCGCTCGCCTCGCTGATGGACCACACGCCCGGCACCCGCCAGTGGCGCAATGTCGAGCATCTCAAGGTCTATCTCACCGGCATCGGCAAGAGCGGCGGCGATATCGACGCCGAGGTGGCCGATCGCATCGAGCGCGCGCGCGGCGCCGTCGCCGACAATTACAGCCGGATGGTGGCGCTGTTCGCCTCGTCCGGCCTCGTGCTGTCGAGCCATGACGACACCACCCCCGCCCATGTCGACGAGGCGGTGGCGGCCGGCTGCACCATTTCCGAATTCCCGACCACGATGGAGGCCGCCCGCGCCGCCCGCGACAGCGGCCTCGCCACCATTGGCGGCGCGCCCAATGTGGTGCGTGGCGGCTCGCATGCCGGCGGGGTGTCGATGCGCGATCTCGCCCGCGAGGGGCTGCTCGACGCTCTCGCCTCGGACTATGTGCCGGCGAGCCTGCTGCAGGCGTCGCTGGCGCTGACCCGCACCGCCGGCCTCACCCTTCCTGACGCGCTGGCCCTCGTCACCTCAGCTCCCGCCCGGCTCGCCCGGCTGGAGGATCGCGGCCGGCTGGAGGCGGGCCTGCGGGCCGATCTGGTGCGCTTCCGCCTCGCCGACGACACGCCCCGGATCGACGAGGTCTTCGTCGCCGGCCGGCGCGTCTTTTGAGGGGCCCGCTCGTGTCCGCCGTGCCGAACGCCGCGCTTCCCAACGAACTCGCCGCCACCCGGCCGACAACGCCGCGCTATGCGCTCTATTTCGCCCCGCCAGCGCAGAGCGCACTCTGGCGCCTTGGCTCCGCCGTGCTCGGCTATGACGCGGAAACCGGCACGGACGCGCCCCCGCTGCCGCTGCGCCGTTTCGATGCCGCGCGCTGGCGCGAGATCACCGCCGAGCCGCGCCGCTACGGCTTCCACGGCACGCTGAAGGCGCCGTTCCGCCTCGCGCCCGGCCGCAGCGAGGACGAGCTGCGGGCCGCCTGCGCCGGCTTCGCCGAGAACCGCGCCGGCTTCGCCTCCCCCGGGGTGAAGCTGGCCAGCATCGGCCGCTTTCTCGCTCTGCGCCTCGCCGCGCCCAGCGCCGCGCTGGACCGGCTGGCGGCCGGCACGGTGGCGGCGCTCGACGATTTCCGTGCCCCGATGAGCGAGGCCGAACGCGAGAAGCGCCTGCGGGCGCCCCTCACGCCACGCCAGCAGGAATATCTCGCCCGCTGGGGCTATCCCTATGTGCTGGACGATTTCCGCTTCCACATGACGCTGACCGGCACGCTGGACGATGACGAGCGCGCGCTCGCCGAGGCGGAGCTTGCCGAGCATTTCGCCGCCAGTGGCGCCGACGGGCCGCTGATCGTGCGCGAGATCGCCCTCTATCGGCAGGAGGCCGGACCCTTCCGGCTGATCGCCCGCTTTCCCTTCGGCAGCTGAGGTGGAGACACGGCCATGGCGCTCAAGCTCGGCCCGGTGCCAACCGTCGACCCCACCGCCGAGGTCACGCGCTCGACGCTGGGGCGCTACACCGAAGTCGGCCCGCGCACCCAGCTGCTGGAAGTGGAGCTGGGCGACTATTCCTACGTGGTCAACGATTCGGACATCGCCTACACCCGCATCGGCCGCTTCACCTCCATCGCCGCCATGACCCGGATCAACCCGGGCAACCACCCGATGCAGCGGGCGAGCCAGTCGCATTTCACCTACCGCGCCTCGGCCTATTTCGACGATGCGCAGGACGAGCCGGATTTCTTCGCCTGGCGCCGCGCCCAGCCGGTGTGCATCGGCCATGATGTGTGGATCGGCCATGGCGCCATCGTGCTGCCCGGCCGAAGCATCGGCGATGGCGCGGTGATCGCGGCCGGCGCGGTGGTGACCAAGGACGTCGCGCCCTACACCATCGTTGCCGGCGTGCCGGCCAGGCCGGTGCGCGAGCGCTTCCCGCCCGCCGTCGCCGAGCGGTTGCAAGCGCTGGCCTGGTGGGACTGGGACCATGCCCGCCTGAGGGCGGCGCTGGAGGATTTCCGCGCGCTGCCGATCGAGGCCTTTCTGGAAAAGCACGGCGGGTAGGCCTGACGCGGCACGGCGCCCCGCCCTTGCGCCGCTTCCGCTCCGCCGCTACCCCTTGGCGCTGAAGCAGGAGGACGCGATGGCCGCAAGCGCACTGGATGTCGACGAGGTGCTCGCCCGCCGCCGGCTGCGGCGCAAGCTCGCCTTCTGGCGGGTGCTCGCGCTGCTGGTGGTACTGCTCGGCGGGCTCGGCGCCTTCGCCTGGTGGAGCGATGGCGCGGTGCTGCCGCGCGCCTCCGCGCATGTCGCCCGCGTCACCATTGGCGGCATCATCCGCAATGAGCGCGAGCGGATCGAGATGCTGGAGGCCATCGGCAAATCAGGCGCCAAGGCGGTGATTCTCTCCATCGACAGCCCCGGCGGCACGGTGGTCGGCTCGGCCGCGCTCTATGACGCGCTGCGCCGGCTGGCGGAGAAGAAGCCCATCGTCGCGGTGGTCAATGGCATGGCGGCGTCGGGCGCCTATATCGCCGCCATGGGTGCCGACCACATCGTCGCGCCGCGCAACGCGCTGGTCGGCTCGATCGGCGTGCTGTTCCAGTTCCCCAACTTCGCCGAACTGATGAAGAATGTCGGCATCTCCTATGAGGAGATCAAGTCGAGCCCCCTCAAGGCGGCGCCCAACATGTTCGATCCGCCCACCGAGGACGCCCGCGCGGCGGTGCGCTCGCTGGTCGAGGACAGCTATGCCTGGTTCAAGGGGCTGGTGGCCGAACGCCGGCTGCTGGAGGGCGACAAGCTGGCCCTCGCCGCCGACGGGCGGGTGTTCACCGGCCACCAGGCCCTGCCGCTGCGCCTCATCGACGAGATCGGCGACGAGCGCACCGGCCGCGACTGGCTGGAGCGCGAACGGGGCATCGATAAGGATCTTCCCGTCCGTGACTGGCATACGCGCCGCAGTGGCGACGAATTTGGCTGGCTGCACGGCATTTCAATTAGGCTGATGTCGTTGATCGGGCTTGAAGATATCGCCCGGATCGTGGCAGATGCGGCCGGTGGGGCCGCAGCGCAGGCCCGCCTTGACGGTCTTCTGGCCCTCTGGCACCCTCGGGGAGGCTAGACGGGGCCAAGAGCTTCCAAAATATCAATTTTTTGGAGTACCGACGAGCCGAACAAAAAAGGGGCCGGGGCGTCGATGATCAAGTCCGAACTGGTGCAGCGGATCGCTGAATCAAATCCGCATCTCTATCAGCGCGATGTCGAGAACATCGTGAATGCGATTCTCGACGAAATCGTCGCGGCGCTGGCACGCGGCGATCGTGTCGAGCTGCGCGGCTTCGGCGCCTTCTCGGTGAAGGCCCGCCCCGCGCGTACCGGCCGCAACCCGCGCACCGGCGCGCATGTGGATGTCGACGGCAAGGCCGTGCCCTATTTCAAGACGGGCAAGGAAATGCGCGAACGCCTGAATGATGGCGTCGACCTGGAATAGGGTCGGCTGGAATAGGCTGCCGAGGGAGAATTCGTGCTGCGTCGTCTTCTGCTGATCCTCATCGTCCTGCCGGTCTCGGTGGGGCTCGTCATGCTCGCCGTGGCCAACCGCCATCCGGTGTCGCTGGTCATCGACCCGCTGACGGGGCCGGGGGGCTGGTCGCTTGAAGCGCCGCTGTTCCTCATTGTCTTCGCGGCGATGATAATCGGCGTCGTGCTGGGCGGGGTCGCGGCCTGGCTGAGCCAGGGCCGTCACCGCCGGGCCGCCCGCAGTTCCGCGCGCGAGGCCCGTTCCGCTCATGCCGAGGTGGAGGCGCTGCGCGCCGCCAACCGCGAGCCGGCGGCACGGCCGGTGATCACCCATCGCCGCGACGCGGCCTGACGAGACACATCATGAGCGATCTTCGTTTCGTCTCGTCCGGCGAGATCGCCGGGCTGTTGTCCTTTCCCGCGCTGATCGACGCCATCGAGGCGGCCTTCCGGCGCTCCATCACCGTGCCGGTGCGCCATCATCACACCATGCCGCGCCCGGACGGCGACGCGACGGCGCTGCTGATGCCGGCCTGGACCAGCGCGGGCACCGAGGACGACGTCTACGGCACCAAGCTGGTGACGGTGTTTCCCGGCAACGCCGCCCGCGGCATCGAGAGCATCACCGGGCTCTACATCCTCAATTCCGGCGCCACCGGCCAGCCGCTGGCGGTGATGGACGCCCGTGCCCTCACCGTGTGGCGCACCGCCGCCGCCTCCGCGCTCGCCGCCCGCTATCTCGCCCGCGAGGATGCCAGCCGGCTGGCGCTGATCGGCGCCGGGGCGCTGGCGCCCTATCTCGCCCGCGCCCATGCCAGCGTGCGGCCGATCCGCTCCATCGCGGTGTGGAACCGGACGCTCGCCAAGGCCGAGGCCCTGGCGGAAATCCTGCGCAGCGAGGGCTTCGACGCGCGGGCCGAGGCCGATCGCGGTGCCGCCATCGCGGGGGCCGACATCGTCACCTCCGCCACGCTCTCGCCGCAGCCGCTGGTGGAGGGGCGCTACCTCGAAGCGGGCCAGCATGTGGACCTCGTCGGCGGTTTCACGCCGATCATGCGCGAGGCCGATGACGAGGCGATCCGTCGCGCGCGCGTCTATGTCGACACCCGCGCCGGCGCCGGCAAGGAGGCGGGCGACATCGTCATCCCGCTGGCCAGCGGCGTGCTGGCGGCGGACGCCATCCAGGGCGACCTGTTCGAGCTGACCGCCGGTACCGCGAAGGGGCGCGGCAGCGCGGACGAGATCACCCTGTTCAAGTCGGTCGGCACCGCGATCGAGGACCTCGCCGCCGCCGAGCTGGTGTGGAAGGCGCTGAACGTCGCGCCCTAACGAACGTCATGCCCGGCCCTGAGCCGGGCATCCACGACGTAATCGGCGGCATAGACGTGGATGGCCGGGACAAGCCCGGCCATGACGGCGGAAATTAATGGCCCGGCTTGCCCTGCGCCTTCACCCGCGCCGCGTCGAGCCGCTCGATGATCGCTTTGGCCACCAGCGTCACCAGCGCCACAAGGGTCAGCAGCGTCGCCACCGCGAAGGCGGCCACCGCATTGTTGTCCTGGTAGAGCAGCTCGATCTGCAGCGGCAGCGTGTTGGTCTGGCCGCGAATATTGCCCGCCACCACCGACACCGCGCCGAACTCGCCCATCACCCGCGCATTGCACAAGGCCGCGCCATAGAGCAGGGCGAAGCGGACATTGGGCAGGGTGACGAGGCGCAGGATGCGCCAGCCCCCCGCCCCCAGCGTCACCGCCGCCTCTTCCTC
Source organism: Xanthobacteraceae bacterium 501b (assembly GCA_000378025.1). Classification (GTDB taxonomy): domain Bacteria; phylum Pseudomonadota; class Alphaproteobacteria; order Rhizobiales; family Xanthobacteraceae; genus Ancylobacter. The sequence goes on along the minus strand of KB899087.1, from coordinate 3,919,071 downwards.
CTCCGTGCCCTGCGCGATCATCAGCGGGATCAACTCGCGGGCGACGAAGGGCGCGGTCACGAACAGGCTGGCGAGGATGATGGCCGGCACGGCGAACATGATCTTGATGTCGTGCTCGGCCAGCCATGGCCCCAGCAGCCCCTGCGCGCCATAGACGAAGAGATAGGCAACGCCGGCGATGATAGGCGAGATCGAGAAGGGCAGTTCCACCATCGCCACCAGCAGGTTGCGGCCGGTGAATCGGAACTTTGCGATGCACCAGGCGGCGGCGATGCCGAAGCCGACATTGATCGGCACCACGATCAGCGCGGTGAACAAAGTGAGGCCGATGGCGTATTGCGTGTCCGGCGCGCTGAAGGAGGCGGCATAGGCGCCCATGCCGTGCCGGAACGCCTCGGCGAAGATCGCCAGCAGCGGCGCCACCAGCACCAGCGCGGTGACGAGCAGCACGGTGCCGATCAGCAGGACGCGCGCCAGCGGCCCGTCGCCGACGCGGATGCGGCGGGGCGGATGGGTGTTGGTGGGAGGAAGCGGTTCACGGGCCATGGTGTCAGTCCCCCGTGCCGATGCGGCGCTGCTGCCAGAGCTGGATCATATTGACCAGGAACAGCATGACGAAGGCGAAGCCGAGCAGCGTCGCGGCAATGGCGGCGGCGGCCGGGTAGTCATATTCCTCAATGCGGATGAAGGTGAGCAGCGACACCACCTCCGTCTTCAGCGGCAGGTTGCCGGCGATGAAGATGATGGCGCCGAATTCGCCCAGCGAGCGGGCGAAGCCGAGCGAGGCGCCGGTGAGGAAGGCCGGCAGGATGGCCGGGAAGATGATGCGGGCGAAGATGCGCAGGTCCGAGGCGCCGAGCGTCGCGGCGGCTTCCTCGACATCGGCGGCAAGATCCTCCAGCACTGGCTGCACGGTGCGCACCACGAAGGGAATCGAGGTGAAGGCCATGGCCATGGCGATGCCGAGCGGGGTGTAGGCGACTTCGATGCCGATCTGCGCCAGCGGCCCGCCGAACCAGCCATTCTTGGCGAACAGGGCCGAGAGGGCGAGGCCCGCGACAGCCGTCGGCAAGGCGAAGGGCACGTCGACCAGCGCGTCGAGATAGCGCTTGCCGGGAAACTCGTAGCGCACCAGTACCCAGGCCAGCGCCAGCCCGTAAATGCAGTTGAACAGTGTGGCCAACGCCGCGGTCGACAGGGTGATGCGGAAGGCCGCCATGGTGCGCGCCCCGCTCATGATGGCGAGGTAACGCTCCCAGCCGACATCCAGCGCCTGCCAGACCAGCGCGCCGAGCGGCAGCAGCACGATCAGGCTGAGATAGAGCACGGTGATGCCGAGCGAGAGCGGAAGGCCCGGTATGACGCGGTTCAACGGGCGGCTCCTTCGGTCGGTTGCCTGTTCGGGCAGAGGCCTCGGGAAAACGGGGATTGGCCGGGACGTGCCCGGCCATGCCGTAATTCAACGCCGATGTCCAGTGCGGTCAGGCGTTCTGCCCCGCTGGCACGTCATCCCGGAATTGCCGTCAGGCAATATCCGGGATCGCGTCAACGCATGTCCGTCGCGCGATCCCGGCTCTGCGCTTCGCTTGGCCGGGATGACGGATGGGGTGCGCCGCCGCCTACTGCGCGACGAACAGTTCGTCGAGCTTGCCGCCGGAGGCGAAGTGGGTCTTCTGGGCGTTGGCCCAGCCGCCGAACACATCCTCGACCTTGACCAGGCGGACGGGCGCGAACTTGGCCTTGAACTCCTCGGCCACCTTCGGATCGACGACGCGGTTGTTCAGCTCGGCGGCGATCTTCTGGCCCTCGGGCGAATAGAGATAGGTGAGGTAGTCCGTGGCGACCTGGCGAGAGCCGCGCTTGTCGACCACCTTGTCCACCACCGCGACCGGGAACTCGGCGAGCAGGCTCACTTCCGGCACCACGACCTGGAAGTGCTTGTCCTTATAGGCGTCCTTCACGCCGATCACCTCGGCCTCGAAGGTGATGAGCACGTCGCCCTGCTCGCGCTCGACGAAGGAGGTGGTGGCGCCGCGCCCGCCGGTGTCGAAGACAACGACGTTGGACAGCAGCTTCTTGGCGAAGGCGTCAGCCTTGGCGACGTCGCCGTTGAACTTCTCCAGCGCGAAGGCATAGGCGGCGAGATAGGTGTAGCGGGCATTGCCCGAAGTCTTCGGGTTGGGGAACACCAGCTTCACGTCGTCGCGGACGAGATCGTCCCAGTTCTTCACGTTCTTCGGGTTGCCCTCGCGCACGAGGAAGGCGGGGAAGGAGTACCAGGGCGAGGAGCCGTTGGGCAGGCGGGTCTGCCAGTCCTTGGCTACATAGCCCTTGTCGGCGAGGAAGGTGATGTCGGTGATCTGGTTGAAGGTCACGACGTCGGCCTCAAGGCCTTCGACGATGGAGCGCGCCTGCTTGGAGGTGCCGGCATGGCTCTGGTTGACCTTGATCTCCTTGCCGGTCTTCGCCTTGTAGGCCGACTCAAACTGCTTGTTCTCTGCCTCGAACAGTTCGCGGGCTACATCGTAGGAGGCATTGAGGATCTGGTTCGGTTCGTCCGCGCGGGCCTGCGGCGCGAAGCCGGCGAGGGCGAGGGGCGCGAGCGCTGCGGCGAGGGCCGTGGTCAGGATCAGGCGGCGCGAGAGGCGCATGGGGCAGTCTCCAGTGTCGGAAGGACGCGCGGCCGGGACAAGGTCGCTTTATCCATTATTTATTCGTGAATTGAATAATTTCACAGTCAATTGTGAGTAGCATGCGGGATGTCGTGACGGAAGGGGTATTTTCAACCCTCGCCGCCGCCATTTCACGCGCCGGGCGAGGAATTGAGCCGGCATGTCGCGCCCCTGCTGCCCGCCGTCGGCGATACCCTCGCGTCAACGGGCGGTTCCGTGCTAGGTGGCTCTCTTCCAGGAGGCGTCCTTGTCGCTTGAGATCAAAATCTGCGGGCTCAGCACCGCCGAGACGCTGGAGGCGGCGCTCGGTGCGGGTGCGGACATGGTGGGCATGGTGTTCTTCGCCCCCTCGCCGCGCCATGTGGACTTTGCCACCGCCGCCGTCCTTGGCGCGCAGGCGCGCGGGCGCGCGCAGATTGTCGCGCTCACCGTCGATGCCGACGACGCCGCCCTCGCCGCTATTGTCGACGCGCTGCGCCCCGACATGCTGCAGTTGCATGGCCATGAGAGCCCGGCGCGCGTCGCCGCGATCAAGGCGCGCTTCGGCCTGCCTGTCATGAAGGCGCTCGGCATTGCCTCAGCCGAGGACCTCGCCGCGCTCGTCGCCTATGGGGGCGTCGCCGACCGGCTGCTGCTCGACGCCAAGCCGCCCCGGGGCGCCGTGCTGCCCGGCGGCAATGGCGTGACCTTCGACTGGAACCTCCTCGCTGGCCTTGACCTCGCCCGGCCCTTCATGCTGTCAGGCGGGCTCGATCCCGAAAACGTCGCCAGCGCGGTGCGGCTCATCCAGCCGCCCGGTCTGGACGTATCCTCCGGTGTCGAACGTGGACCCGGCATCAAAGACCCGTCCCGCATCGAAGCCTTCCTGCGCGCCGCGCGGGCGGCCGAGGCGGAAGGCGGGGCCCGCCGGCCCACCGGCGACACACCCGCTGGCGCCAAGCCGACGCCGCCTTCACCTGCCAGAGAGACGAGCCCGTCGTGAACGCTCCCAACTCCTTCCGCACCGGCCCCGACGACAACGGGCATTTCGGCCTCTTCGGCGGTCGTTTCGTTGCCGAAACGCTGATGCCGCTGATCCTCGATCTGGAGACGGCCTATAATGAGGCCAAGGCCGATCCCGCCTATAAGGCGGAGATGGATGCCGGGCTGAAGCACTATGTCGGCCGCCCCAGCCCGCTCTATTACGCCGAGCGGCTGACCGAGCATCTTCGCGCGGGTGCGGCTCCGGGCATGGGTGCCAAGATCTATTTCAAGCGCGAAGAGCTGAACCACACCGGCTCGCACAAAGTGAACAACGTCCTCGGCCAGATCCTGCTCGCCCGCCGCATGGGCAAGAAGCGGATCATCGCCGAGACCGGCGCGGGCCAGCACGGCGTTGCCACCGCCACGCTCTGCGCGCGCTACGGCCTCGAATGCGTCGTCTATATGGGCGCCGTCGATGTCGCCCGGCAGGCGCCGAACGTTTTTCGCATGAAGATGCTCGGCGCCAGCGTCGTCCCGGTCCAGTCCGGCTCGAAGACGCTGAAGGACGCGATGAACGAGGCTCTGCGCGACTGGGTGACCAATGTCAGCGACACGTTCTACTGCATCGGCACGGTGGCCGGCCCGCACCCCTACCCCGCCATGGTGCGCGACTTCCAGAGCATCATCGGCACCGAAACCCGCGAGCAGATGCTTGAGATGGAAGGGCGCCTGCCGGACAGCCTGATCGCCTGCATCGGCGGCGGCTCCAACGCCATGGGCCTGTTCCATCCCTTCCTCGACGATCCGAGTGTGCGGATCTTCGGCGTCGAGGCCGCCGGCCACGGCATTCCCTCCGGCCAGCACGCCGCCTCGCTCACCGGCGGGCGCCCCGGCGTGCTGCACGGCAACCGCACCTATCTTCTGATGGACGGCGACGGCCAGATCGCCGAGGCGCATTCGATCTCCGCCGGCCTCGACTATCCCGGCATCGGCCCGGAGCACTCCTGGCTGCACGACACCGGCCGCGCCACCTACATCTCCGCCACCGATGACGAGGCGCTGGCCGCCTTCCAGCTGGTGGCGAAGCTTGAGGGCATCATTCCGGCGCTGGAGCCGGCGCATGCGCTGGCCAAGGTCGCCGATCTCGCCCCGACCCTGCCGGAAGACCATCTGATGGTGGTCAACCTCTCCGGCCGTGGCGACAAGGACATCCCGCAGGTGGCGGACATTCTGGGAACGAGCCTATGAGCACCCGCATCGAGACGCGCTTCAAGGCCTGCGCCACTGAGGGACGCGCCGCGCTCGTCACCTTCGTCACCGCCGGCGACCCCGATTTCGACACCTCGCTGGCTTTGCTGAAGGCCCTGCCGGCGGCGGGCGCCGACATCATCGAGTTCGGCGTGCCCTTCACTGACCCGATGGCCGACGGCCCGGCGATCCAGGCGGCCGGGCTGCGCGCGCTGGCCGCCGGGCAGACGCTGGCCAAGACGCTGGCGATGGTGAAGACCTTCCGCGAAGGCGACAACACCACCCCCGTGGTGCTGATGGGCTATTACAACCCGGTCTATGTCTATGGCGTCGAGCGCTTCCTGAACGACGCCAAGGCGGCCGGCGTCGATGGCCTTGTGGTGGTCGATCTGCCGCCGGAAGAGGACGAGGAACTGTGCCTGCCGGCGCTGGCGGCCGGGCTCGACTTCATCCGCCTCGCGACCCCGACCACCGACGACAAGCGCCTGCCGGCCGTGCTCAAGCACACGGCGGGCTTCGTCTACTACGTCTCCATCACCGGCATAACAGGCATGGCTCAGGCCGATCCAACCGCCGTCGGCACGGCGGTGACGCGGATCAAGCGCCACACCGCGCTGCCCGTCGCCGTCGGCTTCGGCGTGAAGACGCCCGAGAGCGCCGCCGCCATCGCCGCCAATGCCGATGGCGTGGTGGTCGGCTCGGCGCTGATCGACGCGCTGCGGGCCACGCTCGACAGCGAGAACCGGGCGACGCCCGCCACCCTCCCGGCCGTCACCGATCTCGTCGGCCGGCTTGCCGACGCGGTGCGCGGGGTGCGTCGCCAGGCGGCGGAATAGGCCGGCGCGCAAGCGAGCAAGCGGTGGAATCGCGCTTGCGCCTTTTCATCGCCCTTCTGCGGCATTAGATGAGGGGCGGCCGGCGGCAGGAAAACCCTGTCGCGGGCCGCCGCGCCACCGTCCGGAGCCCGACCGTTGAACTGGATCTCGAACGTCGTCCCCAAGCTGAGCTCCTTCCTGAACCGCCGGGAAGTGCCGGAAAATCTCTGGGTGAAGTGCCCGGAGACCGGGCAGATGGTGTTCCACAAGGATCTGGAGGCGAATCTTCACGTCGTCCCCGGTTCCGGCTTTCACATGCGGATGGACCCCGCCGCCCGCCTGCGCTCGGTATTCGACGGCGGCAAATGGTATGACATCGCGCTGCCGGCGGTCGCCATCGACCCGCTGAAGTTCCGCGACGAGAAGCGCTATGTCGACCGGCTGAAGGACGCCCGCACCAAGACCGGCGCGCAGGACGCGGTGAAGGTCGGCTATGGCAAGCTGGAAGGCCTGCCCGTCACCGTGGCGGTGCAGGATTTCGGCTTCATGGGCGGCTCACTCGGCATGGCGGCGGGCGAGGCCATCGTCACCGGCCTTGAGACCGCCGCCTCGCGCGGCACGCCCTTCATCATGTTCGCCTCGTCAGGCGGCGCGCGCATGCAGGAGGGCATCCTCTCGCTGATGCAGATGCCGCGCACCACCTGCGCCATCCAGGAACTGCGCGAGGCCAAGCGCCCCTATATCGTGGTGCTGACCAACCCGACCACCGGCGGTGTCACCGCCTCCTACGCCATGCTGGGCGACATCCAGATCGCCGAGCCGGGTGCGTTGATCGGCTTCGCCGGCCCGCGCGTGATCGAGCAGACGATCCGCGAGAAGCTGCCCGAGGGCTTCCAGCGCGCCGAATATCTGCGCGACCACGGCATGATCGACCTTGTGGTCCACCGCCACGAGATGCGCGCCACGCTGGCCCGGCTCTGCCGGCTCCTGATGCGCGCCCCGGCGCCCGCCCCGCTTGCCGACCAGCCCAAGGCGCCGCCGGCAAAGCCTTTCGAGGAAACGGCGGGCGAGGCCCCGGCCCTGCCGGCCGCCGCACCCAAAAGTGCGGCGCCCACGAGCGCCTGAGGCAGCCATGACCGCGCTTCCCGCCGCCGGCCCCGGCCCCATCGAGGGGTCGCTGCGGCCGGTGGACGCCATTTTCGACCGCCTGCTGGCGCTGCACCCGAAGCTGATCGACCTGTCGCTCGACCGCATGTGGCGGCTGCTCGACCGGCTCGGCCATCCCGAGCATCGGCTGCCGCCGGTCATCCATGTCGCCGGCACAAATGGCAAGGGCTCCACCGTCGCCTTCATGCGGGCGATACTGGAAGCCGCCGGCAAGCGGGTGCATGTCTACACCTCGCCGCATCTGGTGCGCTTCAACGAGCGCATACGCCTCGCCGGCACGCTGGTCGACGATGCAAGGCTCACGCAGGCGCTGGCGCGGGCGGAAGAGGCCAATGGCGGCGAGCCGATCACGTTTTTCGAGATCACCACGGCGGCGGCGATGCTGCTGTTTGCGGAGGTGCCCGCCGACATATTGCTGCTGGAGGTCGGCCTCGGCGGCCGGCTCGACGCCACCAATGTGATCGACAAGCCGCTGGTGAGCGTCATCACCCCCGTCTCGATCGACCATGTCGATTTTCTCGGCGAGACCGTGGCCGAGATCGCCGGCGAGAAGGCCGGCATTCTCAAGCGCGGCGTGCCGGCCGTGCTTGGCTACCAGCCGCGCGAGGCGCTGGCGGCGATCGAGCGGCAGGCGGCTCGGCTAGGCGTGCCGCTCTCGGTGATGGGCGAGCACTATCAGGCGCATGAGGAGGGCGGCCGGCTGGTCGTCGCCGACGAGGCCGGGCTGATGGACCTGCCGCGCCCGCGCCTTGTCGGGCCGCACCAGATCGTCAATGCCGGGCTGGCGGTGGAGGCGCTGCGGGTGGCCGATCTCGGCCTGCCGGCGCACGCCTTCGAGGAGGGTATGCGGTCGGCGCAGTGGCCGGCGCGGCTGCAGCGGCTTGGCCCCGGCCCGCTCACCCAGCGGGCACCGGAAGGCGTCGACATCTGGCTCGATGGCGGCCACAACGCCGCCGGCGGTCAGGCGCTCGCCGCCGCGCTGGCCGATCTGGAAGACCGGGTGTCGCGGCCACTGGTGCTGATCGTCGGCATGCTGGGGAACAAGGACGCGGACGCCTTCCTGGCGCCCTTCGCCGGCTTGGCCCGCGAGCTGGTGGCGGTGCCGGTGCCCGGCGAGCACAAGGGCGCGGCGCCGGAGGCGCTGGCGGAAGCGGCGCGGGCGCACGGCCTCGACGCCTCGACCGCCCCAAGTGTTGCCGCCGCGCTGGAGGGGCTTTCGGCCTTTCCGGTCGGCGCGGCGCCCCGGGTACTGATCGCAGGCTCGCTCTATCTCGCCGGCGCCGTGCTGGGCGAGAACGGCGCGCTGCCGGACTAGGCGGCCGAAGGCTCCATAGACCAACCCCCCGGGAATGCGGTACTCAACTGCCAGTTACATGGTAATGTTGCGCACCAAAGGGGGAAATGATGCGTGTCGCGTTAGCTATCGTGGGGATTTTCGTGTCCGCGACCGCCGTAGGGGCCGACGAGATCAAGAAGCGCTTTGGTACGTGGGAAGTGTCCATCGACAAAGACAGGTTCAATGGAGAGTCAAAAGTCATTGCCCTGTCGATGCAGCAGGGAGATGCGGTTGCCGTGCGATGCTTCCCGCCGGAGGTTTCCGTCGTCGTCGGCGAGCTTTCCCTCGGCGCGGGTCGCTTTGAGGAAGGCATGGAATTCGACGTACGTTTTCGTGCCGACGAAGGCGAGATCATCGAAGCAACGGGCGTCGCTCTGAGCGATAAGATTATTCAGGTTGAGGAATCCCGACCCATGGCGGAGGCGATCAAGAAAGCAAAAGAATTTGCATTCCGCCTTTCGTTCAGGGGCGTAACCTTCGACAAGGTCTTCAAGACAGGCAAAGGCGGGCAGGCGCTCGGAGAAGTTTTCAAGGCTTGTCCATAAGCTCGGGGCCGGCATCTCTGCCAGCCCCGTCTTGCTCGGACGACCAGCGCGCGTCAGCGCGGTGCCAGCACCATGATCATCTGGCGGCCTTCGAGCGAGGGCTCGGCCTCGACCTTGGCAATGGTCGCCAGCTCTTCCTTGACCTTGTTCAGCAGCTTGTAGCCCAGCTCCTGATGCGCCATCTCGCGACCGCGGAAGCGCAGGGTGATCTTCACCTTGTCGCCTTCCTCGAAGAAGCGGTGGATGGACTTCATCTTCACCTCATAGTCATGGGTGTCGATGCCGGGGCGCAGCTTGATTTCCTTGATCTCGACGACGTGCTGCTTCTTGCGCGCCTCGTTGGCCTTCTTCTGGTTCTGGTATTTGAACCGGCCATAGTCGAGAATCTTGCAGACCGGCGGCGCCGAATTCGGGGCGATCTCGACGAGATCGAGACCGGCCTCCTGCGCCATCGCGATCGCGTCGCGCGTGAGCACGACACCGAGGTTCTGCCCCTCCTGATCGATGAGCTGAACTTCGCGGATGCGGATGTCTTCGTTGACGCGCGGACCGTCCTTTTCCGGCGCGACGGGTCTCATGGGGCGACGAATGGCGTCTTCTCCTCTGCCATTTCAGATAGTGGCGTTTTCACCGCGCCTCGAAGGTCGCCGGCCGGCTGATTTCCGCGCGCGTAAAACGGTCGCAGAAGATCGTGACAAACCCGACAGAAGTCAACGGCGTGACGGCCGCGATCGCATGTAATTACGCATGCCAGCAGCACTTACCCGCCCTGGAGCTCCGTCCTGCTGTTCGCGCGCGATCCCTAGCTGTAAGCCAAGATGGCGCTGCCGGGGCGAATCGCAAGAGGCTGGCACCGCGCGGCACGCCCACCGCACCCGCCGATGGTTGAGGAAGGACCCTTGATGAACCACCCCGCCGACACCGACGACGCACCCCACTTTCTCACCGTCGGCGACGACGCCAGGGCCATCGCGGTGCGCGTGACCCCGGGAGTTTCGACCGCCGAAAAGCCGGGCGTCCTGTGGTGCGGCGGCTTTCTCTCCGATATGCGGGGCAGCAAGGCGCAGGCGCTGGCCGAATGGGGCGCGCGCACCGGGCGGCGCATCGTGCGCTTCGACTATTCCGGCCATGGCGAATCGGCTGGTGCCTTCGAGGACGGCACGATCTCGCGCTGGGCGCAGGATGCCCTCGCCGTGCTCGACGCCGAGACGACGGGCCCGCAGATCGTCGTCGGCTCCTCGATGGGCGGCTGGATCGCGCTGCTGCTGGCGCGGGCGCTGGCGGCGCGGGGCGAGGCCGGCCGGCTCGCCGCGCTGGTGCTGATCGCCCCCGCGCCCGATTTCACCGAGGAGCTGATGTGGAAGGCGATGCCGGACGATGTCCGCGCCACGCTGCTGCGGGAGGGTCGCTGGGTGCGCCCGTCGCAATATGGCCCCGGGCAGGTCATTACCCGCGGGCTGATCGAGGACGGGCGGTCAAACCTCGTGCTCGGCTCGCCCTTCGCCGTAGGGTGCCCGGTGCGGATCCTGCAGGGCGTGGCCGACCCTGATGTGCCCTGGCAGCACGCGCTGCGCCTCGTCACCTGCTTGGCCGAGGACGATGTGGTGCTGAGCCTGATCAAGGATGGCGACCACCGCCTGTCCCGGCCCGAAGACATTGAGCGCATCCTGGCGGCGGTGGCGGAAGTGGGGTGAGCAGGGCGCCGGCGCGCCGGCCGGTCGCGGCCGGCTTCAGCCGCCCGGCGCGCGCAGGAAGACGATCTCGCTGCTGTCGTAGCGGCGGCGCTCAAGCTCCTCGAAGCCCTCCGGGGCGGTGAAAGCGGCCTCGACCGATTCCTCCACCACGACAAGCGCGCCGGGCGCGAGCCACCGGCCCGCCAGCGCCCCGGCCACTGCCTTCTCGGCGAGGCCGCGGCCATAGGGGGGATCGCAGAAAACGAGGTCGAAGGCATCGCTGGCGAAGGCCTCGCCGAGCTTGGTGGCATCGCGGCGGAAAATGCGGGTGATGCCGGCGACGCCGAGCGTCTCGACATTGGCGCGGATCAGCCCGCGCGGTTCCGGCGCCTCATCGACGAACACCGCCAGCTTCGCGCCGCGTGACAGCGCTTCCAGCCCCAGCGCGCCGGTGCCGGCGAACAGGTCGAGCACGCGGGCGCCGTTCGCCGCATCGCCATAGGCATGGGCGAGCACGTTGAACAGCGCCTCGCGCAACCGGTCGGAGGTCGGGCGCGTGGCCATGGAGGAGGGCGCGCGCAACGTCCGCCCCTTGAAGCGCCCGCCGACGATTCGCATGGCCGGGTCCGTCAGCTACGCGGCGAACGGGGCGGGCGGCCAGAAGGTTTGCCGCCAGAAGGCTTCCCGCCAGAAGGCTTCCCGCCAGAAGGCTTGCCGCCAGAAGGCTTGCCGCCAGAGGGCCGGCCGCCGGCAGGCTTGCTGCCGAAGGGCTTGCCGCCACCCGGACGACCCGCCGGCTTGCCAAACGGTTTTCCGCCGGCCGGTCGGCCACCCTCAGGACGGTCGCTCGAGGGTTTGCCGAACGGCCTGCCGCCGGACGGGCGCCCGCCCGGCTTGTCGGCGAAGTTCTTGGCGCCATAGCTTTTGCCGCCGCCGCCCGAGGGCTTGTCGCCGAAGGAACGGCCTCCGGACGGCCGCTCTCCGCGCGGGGCACGGTCGTCGCGGGGCGCACGATCGTCGCGTGAACGGAACGGCCGCGCCGAATCCGGACGCGCGCCCTCGGGACGCTCGCGACGCGCGGGACGCTCATCACCCTCCGGCCGGGGCCGGAAGGAACGTGCGGGCCGTTCGCCCTCGGGGCGCGGCGTGCGCTCGCGGAACGGGCGGGCCGCATCCGGGCGTGCGCCCTCGGGACGTTCGCGGCGGGCCGGGCGCTCGTCGCCTTCCGGACGTGGCCGGAAGCTGCGCGACTGCTCGGACTTCACCCGGCCGCTATAGGGCCGGGCGCTGCCGGCACCACGGAAGGAACGCCCGCCTTCGGGGCGCTCCGGTCGTTCGCTGCGCTCGGGCCGCTCGGAGCCCACGCTGCGGAAGGGACGCTCGCTCCGCTCACCTTGCGGACGAGGCGCGCGTTCGCGGAACGGACGCTCGGCGCGTTCGGGACGCTCGGGGCGATCGCCGCGAGCCGGACGCTCCGCGCGCGGAGCCTCACTGCTTTCGTCCCGGCTGCGGAAGGTGCGCTCGCTGGCGTCGCCTTCCCGCTCGAATCGCGGGCGGGAGGGGCGCGGCCCGCCGACCTTGCGGTCGCGGCTGGAGGCACCGGTACGGGCGGGGCGTTCGCTGAAAGGGCGATCCTCGCGGGTGGGGCGGGCCTCGCCGGCTTCGACAGCCTGATCCGGGCGCTTGCGAAAGGTCCGCTCGCCGCCGCGTTCGCCGGTGGCGGCGCCGGGGCGCTTGCCGGTCCGCACGCTGGCACGTTCCTCGTCGCGACGGGCGCGGGCCGGCGCGGGCTCGGGCGCCGGCTCGGTGGAGCGCACGCGCTGCACCAGCACCTTGCGGCCCTTGCGGTCGGCCACGATGCTGGCCTTCACGCTCTTGCCCTCGCCCGGCTCGGTGTTGATGGGTAGGCGGCGGTGGCGGTCCTCGGCCCCTTCCGGCTTGGCGTAGCGCGGTTTCGCCGCCCCCTTGGCGGGGCGGGCTGGCGCTTCGTCCTCGGCATGGTTGAACATCGGGCCGTCGAAATCAGCGCCGGCGGCCTTGGACAAGGCTTCGCCGAGCTGGTCGGCCAGCACGCGCGTGCGCACTTCCTCGGCCTCGCCCTGCGGCAGCTCGCCGAGCTGGAACGGGCCATAGGAGAGGCGGATCAGCCGGTTCACGTCGAGCCCGAGCGAGCCCAGAACGTTACGTACTTCGCGGTTCTTGCCCTCGCGCAGCGCCAGGGTCAGCCACACATTGGCGCCCTGCACCCGGTCGAGCACCGCCTCGATCGGCCCGTAATGCACGCCCTCGACGGTGATGCCGGCGATCAGCGCGTCGAGCTTGTCCTGGGTGATGTCGCCCTTGGCGCGCACGCGGTAGCGGCGAAGCCAGCCGGTTTCCGGCAGCTCCAGCACCCGCGAGAGCCCGCCATCATTGGTGAGCAGGATCAACCCCTCGGTGTTGAGATCGAGCCGGCCAACGGAGACGAGGCGCGGCAGGCCGGCGGGCAGGATCTCGAACAGGGTGGGGCGGCCTTCCGGGTCGAAATTGGTCGTCACCACGCCTTTGGGCTTGTGGTAGAGGAACAGCCTTGTGCGCTCCTTCTCCGGCAGCTTGACGCCGTCGACGGTGATCTCGTCCTCGGCGGTCACCGTGCGGGCCGGGCTTTCCAGCACCTCGCCATTCACCGCCACGCGCCCGGCCAGGATCCACTCCTCGATCTCGCGGCGCGAGCCGAGGCCGGCGCGGGCCACCACCTTGGCGATGCGTTCCGCCTCGCGCGGTCCCGCCTCCTCTGGCGCGGCCGGACGGGCGGCGCGGGGAACGCGGTTGATTTCCTTGCGGGGCGGCGTGTTTTTGGGCATGGGGATTGATCCGGTCTCCGGGCGGCGGGTGCTAGCATGTCCTGCGGGGGGATGCGAGCTTTTGGCGAGCTTTAGACGAGTAGGGCCTTGACGAACGAGCGTTCTGACGCCGCCGGCACTGGCTGGGCACGCCGCGATTTCATGCGGCTTGCCCTCCTTGAGGCGGCGCGCGCCGCCACCCGCGGCGAGGTGCCGGTGGGCGCGGTGCTGGTGAAAGACGGCACGGTGCTCGCCGCCGACGGCAACCGCACCCGCGAGCTTTCCGACCCCTCCGCCCATGCGGAGATGCTGGTCATCCGCGCGGCGGCCGCCCGTCTCGGCAATGATCGGCTCACCGACTGCGATCTCTACGTCACTCTGGAGCCTTGTACCATGTGCGCGGCGGCGATTTCGTTCGCGCGGCTGCGCCGGGTCTATTACGGCGCGGCCGATCCCAAGGGTGGGGCGGTGGAAAGCGGCGTGCGCTTCTTCGCCCAGCCGACCTGCCACCACCGGCCGGATGTCTATGGCGGCCTGGGCGAGAGCGAGGCGGCGAGCCTGCTGCGCGGCTTCTTCGCCGGGCGGCGGGAGTAGAGTGTTTTCAAGCGAAGTGGATGTCGGGTCGCGTCAGGAAAACGCGACAAACCAAAGGTCTATCCCAGAACCGCCTCCAGCCGGCGCTTCACCTCGTCCTTGACCGGCTCGGCCGCCTTGAGGATGGCGGCGGCGCGGAAGAAGTCGAGCACGCGGAAATCATTCACATTCGGGCGGATCAGGATATCCGGCGCCCCGGATTTCAGCTTCTCGCCGACAATCGAGGAGGCCATGATCTGCAGCGTGGCGAACATCGCCTCGAAAGGCGCCGGCACGCCGCGCATCTCCGTGCCATGGCCGCCGGTGATGTCGACGGCGATGACCACATCGGCCCGGGCGCGCAGCAGGTCGAAGGGCAGCGGATTTACCGCGCCGCCATCGACCAGCGTATGGCCGTCCAGCTGCACCGGCCGGATGAGGCCGGGAATGGCCAGCGAGGCCGCCACCGCCGGGCGGATCGGCCCGCCGGCGAAGGTGCGCTCGCAGCGCTCCCAGTAATCAGTTGCGACCACCTGCAGCGGAATCGACAGTTCCTCGAAGGTCTCCGGCACCGCCTCCGGCATGAAACCGCCGATAAAGCGCTCGGCATCGATCAGCACCGGGTTGCCGAGCCCGGCGCCGAAGAGATCGGAAATGCGCCCCACCCGCGCGGCGAGCAGGCGCTTCATCACCTCGCCGCGATTCTTGAGCGTGTGGGTGACGAGATGGCGGATGTCGCGCGCGGGCATGCCAGCGGCATAGACGCTGGCGAACAGCGCGCCGATGGAGGCCCCGGCCATGGCGGTGGGGCGCAGGCCGAGATCGTCCAGTGCTTCCAGTACGAGAATATGCGAGAGGCCGCGCGCCCCGCCCGAGCCCAGCGCGACGCCGAGCGTCGGCACGCGGTGCGCCGGGGCGCCCGGCACGGTGCCACCGGGCGAGGAGATTGCGCCGCGCGCAGCCGTTTCCTCCGGCGCCGAGGAGGAGGCTGCCGGCGCAAGCTCGCCGACCGAGGCATCGCTCGCCGGCGAACGCCGCCGCCGGCCAGAGGTGGAATCATCCATGGTTTCGCCCATGCACGTGTTCTGCCACGGGCCCGCGGCATTTGTTTGAACATGGGCACGCCGGCACGGCGACGCCAGAGCGGGCGGCCCGCATTCGGCGGAATAGCGGGCTTTCCGCCGCCCGGCTCAGTCGCCCAGCGCTCGCCAGGCGATGTCGCGGCGGCAGAAGCCTTCCGGCCAGTCGATACGGGCGATGGCGTCATAGGCCCGTTCGCGCGCCTCGGCGACATTGCCGCCGAGCGCGGTGACGGTCAGCACCCGCCCGCCATGGGCGAGGATGGCCTCGCCCTCCCGGCGGGTGCCGGCATGAAACACCTTCACGCCGGGAACGGTCTCCGCAGCCTCCAGCCCGCCAATGCGCGAGCCCTTGCCATAGGGGCCGGGATAGCCCTTGGTCGCCATGACGACGGAAATTGCCGCGTCGGGCTTCAGCGCGACCGGCTGGTCCTCCAGCCGTCCGGTGGCGACGGCGGCGAGCAGCGGCAGCAAATCGCCCTCCATCCGCATCATCAGCACCTGGCATTCGGGATCGCCGAAGCGGACATTATATTCGATCAGCTTGGGCCCTTCGCGGGTGATCATCAGCCCGGCGAACAGCACGCCGCGAAACGGGCTCGCCGCATCGGCCAGCGCGCGGGCGGTGGGCTTGACGATCTCGTGCAGGGTGCGCCGTTCCATCTCGGCGGTGAACACCGGGGCGGGCGAATAGGCGCCCATGCCGCCCGTGTTCGGCCCCTCGTCATTGTCGAAGGCGCGCTTGTGGTCCTGCGCCGAGCCGAAGGGCAGCACGGTCTCGCCATCGACCAGGCAGAAGAACGAGACTTCCTCGCCGTCGAGGAATTCCTCGATCAGTATTTCCGTGCCGGCGCCGCCCATGGCGAACACCTCGTCGACACCGGCCAGCGCCTCCTCCAGCGTCATCGCCACGATCACGCCCTTGCCGGCCATCAGCCCGTCAGCCTTGAGCACGATCGGCGCGCCGTGGTGCTGGACGAAGGCGCGAGCGCCTTCCACATCGGTGAAGCGGCCGAAGGCGGCCGTGGGGATGTCGTGCGCCTTGCACAATTCCTTGGTGAAGAGCTTGGAGCCCTCCAGCTGCGCCGCCACCCGGCGCGGGCCGAACACGGCGATGCCCTCGCTGATCAGCCGGTCGGCGATGCCGTCCACCAGCGGCGCCTCCGGGCCGACGACCACCAGGTCGATCTTCTCGGCGAGACACAGCGTGACGATGGCGTCATGGTCTTCCAGCGGCACGCTGTCGAAACAGGTGGCGAACTGGGCGATGCCGGGATTGCCGGGCAGCGCGAAGAAGGCGTCCATCAGCGGGCTCTGCGCCAGCTTCCAGGCGAGCGCATGCTCGCGGCCCCCTGAGCCGAGCAGAAGAACATTCATGCGGCAACCTCGATCTGCGCGCCCCGGCGGGCGCCTCGCTGAGCGTTTCGCCTAAACGTTCGGACGGCGAGGGGCAAGGGGGGAGGGCGAAAGGTGGCCCGGACCGACGTCGCCCACATCCTTCGAGGCTCGGGCTTTGCCCGAGCACCTCAGGATGACGTCGCACCAGCGAAGACGAAACACGTTCGTCATGCTGAGGTGCTGCCCGCGAAGCACGCAGGCGAGCCTTCAGGCGGCGCCCTTCATTACTCATAGGCCAGCGCCACCACCGGATCGAGCCCCGCCGCCTTGCGGGCGGGCAGGTAGCCGAAGACGAGGCCGGTGAGGAAGGCGCAGGCGAAGGCCAGCAGCGGCGGCATCAGCGAGAGCACGATGGTCACGCCCATGCCCTCCAGCCCCAGCGCGGCGGCGAGGCCGAGGCCGACACCCACCGCTCCGCCCACCGAGCACACCACCAGCGCCTCGGTGTTGAACTGCAGCATGATGTTGCTCATGCGCGCGCCTGTCGCCATGCGGATGCCGATTTCGCGGGTGCGCTCGGTCACGCTCACCAGCATGATGTTCATCACCCCGATGCCGGCCACCAGCAACGAGATGGCAGCGACGCAGCCGAGCACGAGGGTGAGCGTGTTCTGCGTCTCCATCGCCGTTTCCAGGAACTGCGCGGTGTTGCGCACTTGGAAATCCTCTGCCTGGTGGCGCTCGGCGAGGGTGCGGGTGATCGCCGCCTCCACCGCCGGAATGTCGCCGGCCTCCGTCACTTTGATCGTGACCGAGTTGAGGAACTGCCGGCCGAACACCCGCACGAAGCCGGTGGAGAGCGGCACCAGCGCCACGTCGTCCTGGTCCTGGCCGAAGGCGTTGGCGCCGCGCGGGGCGAGCACGCCGATCACCTCATAGGGCACGTTCTTGACCATGACATAGCGCCCGATCGGGTCATCGGCGCCGAACAGGTTCTGCGCCACGGTCTGCCCCAGCACCGTCACCGGCGCATAGGCGCGCACATCGGCCGGGGTGAACATCACCCCACGGGCCAGCGCCCAGTCGCGGGCGGCGAGATAGTCGGGCGTGGTGCCGGTCACGGTGGTGAAATAGTCGAGCGAGCCGTAGCGCATCGTGTAGCGGCCGGAGCGGTCCGGGGCGATGGCCTCGATGCCCGGAATGGCCTTCAGCGCCTCGGCATCTTCCGCCAGCAGCGTTGCATTGTCGCCGGCGGTCCGGATGCCCGGTGCGCCGGGGCGGACGATGAGCAGATTGGTGCCGATCTGGGAAATGCGGTCCAGCACGCTCTGCTTGCCGCCATCGCCCACCGCCAGCATGGTGATGACGGAGGCGACGCCGATGACGATGCCGAGCAGAGTCAGCGCGGTGCGGAATAGGTTCGCCGTCATCGAGGCGAAGGCCATGCGCACCGCTTCTGCCAGATCCGGCACGAAGCGCGCCAGCCCGCCGCGCCGGGCCGGGCCGGTGCCGGGCAGGGGGGCGCGGGCGGGCTCTTCCTGGCGCCGCTCGTCGGAAACGATCCGCCCGTCCTGGAAGCGCACCACGCGCCGGGCATGGGCGGCGACATCGGGATCGTGGGTGATGAGGATGACGGTGTGGCCCTCGGCGTTCAATTCGCCGAGCAGCGCCAGCACCTCCTCGCCGGAGCGTGAATCGAGCGCGCCGGTCGGCTCGTCGGCCAGGATGACGGGCGCCGCGTTCATCAGCGCGCGGGCGATGGAGACGCGCTGCTGCTGGCCGCCGGAAAGCTGGTTCGGCCGGTGCTCGCTGCGCTCGCCGAGCCCGAGCCGGGCGAGTAGCTCATGCGCCCGCTCCTCCCGCGCCTCGCGCCCCATGCCGGCATAGATGGCGGGAATGGCGACATTCTCCGCCGCCGTAAGGCTGGGCAGAAGATTGTAGCGCTGGAACACGAAACCGAAGGTGGAGCAGCGCAGTTCCGCGAGTTCGTCCGGGCCCAGTTCCTCCACATCCACCCCGTCGACGCGGTAGGCGCCGGTCGACACCCGGTCGAGGCAGCCGATGATGTTCATCAGCGTCGACTTGCCCGAGCCGGACTGGCCCATGATGGCGATGAATTCGCCGGGCTGGATGGAGAGCGACACACGGTCGAGCGCGCGCACCACGCTCTCGCCATTGGGATAGATGCGGCTGACATCGACCAGCTCGACGATCGGCCGCACGCCCTCGCCCGGCGGGCGGGGCGCGGCGGCGCGTTCTTCGATGCGGGTCGTGGCCTCACTCATGGCGTCAGCCCAGGCGCGGCGGCATGGAGGGGCGCCCGCCGCCCGGGCGTGGGCCGGCCGGGGCGTTGGTGCCTGTAATGACAGTCTCGCCTGGCTCCAGCCCCTCCAGAATCTGGGTCTGGCTGCGGTTGGACAGGCCGGTCTTCACCGGGCGCTCCTGCGGCCCCTGCGGGGTGAGTACGCGCACGCTCTGGCTGCCGTCGCGGGCGGTGCGGATCGCCGGGGTCGGCACCAGCGGCACGTCCCGCGCCTCGCCGAGGCGGAAGAACACCTGCGCCGTCATGTCGGTCATCAGCATGAGGTCTTCATTGGGCACGTCGATCAGCACATTGTAGAGCACCACGTCGTTGACGATGGTCGGCGTCGGCTCGATCTGCCGCACCGTGCCGCGCCAGCGCCGGTCCGGCAGGCCGAGCGTGGAGAAGGAGGCCGGCGTGCCCACGGTGATGCGGGGAATGTCTCCCTCCGCCACCTGCGCCGTCACCGTCATCGTCTGCAGGTCGGCGATGCGCAGCACGATGGGGGCGGACTGGTTGGCGTTCAGCGTGCCGCCCTCGCGGGCGGTGATGGAGACGACGGTGCCGTCCATCGGCGCGTAAATCTTGGTGTAGCCGAGATTGGCGAGGTCGCCGTCCAGCGTCGCCTGCATCTGCGCGATCTGCGCCTTCAGCGCGTCTATCTTGGCCTCGCTGATCTGCTCGGTCGCCATGGCGGCGTCGGCGGCGTCCTTGCTGCCGGACTGGTTCTTGAGCAATTGCTGGGCGCGCTCATTGCGCAGCTTGTCGAGGGTGAGCTGGGCTTCGGCCTGCGCCAGCTGGGCGCGCAGATTGTCGAGGCTGGCGCGGTCGCCGGCGACGCGGGTCTGGTAGACGGTGGGGTCGATCTCGGCCAGCAGGTCGCCCTTTTTCACCACGCTCCCGACATCGGGGTGGATGGTGCGCAGCTGGCCGGACACCTGCGTGCCGACATCGACATAGGTCTTGGGCTGCATCTTGGCGATGGCGTTGACGCTGGTCTCGATGTCGCCGCGCGCGACAACCGCCGTCTGGAAGACGGCCGCCTCCTCGGGCGCCTGGGCGCCGGCAAAGTAATAATACCCGCCTCCGGCCATCAGCAGCGCGGCGAGCAGCCACGGCCAGCGGCTTCGCCGCCGCCGGCGCGTCGTCTTCTCACCCGTCCAGCTGTTTTCCGCCTTCTGCAACATCACGCCATTCCGTCCTCGCCAGCCTCAAGGCGTAAGGCCTAAGTCACGGCGGATAAAGTGAATTCGCGGTAATGATGGGGTGCGGCGGCAAGATTGGAGCCGCTCCAGCCTGGGGCCGGAGGCGCGGGCCGAGCCCTAGGAATCACCCGGCCGGTATTCGCCGGTGGCGGGGTCGCGGCGCAGCGTGGCGCGAGGGTCGAGCGCCCCCGCCTTCTCGGCCCGGCGCTGGGCGTCGAGCTCGGTGTTCACGCGGCGGGATTCGCGCACCAGCACCTTGACCAGGGCGGCGGTGCCGAGGGCACCCAGGGCGAGAATGAAGACGGGCGGCATGAGGGTGTTTCCGAGAGGGGGCGGCAGCGGCGCGTCAGAGCCCGAAGCGGCTCCATAATGCGCGTTCCTCTGCGGCGGAAATGAGAGCCTGCGCCGCCCCGGCGCCGATATTGGCCGCCGCGCCGCCGCCCGTTACCGCGCTCATCGCCACGCCGGGCGAGCGACGGCCGAACAGGCCGGGCTTCACCTCGATCAGCGGGGTGCGGACATTCTCGCCATAGCGGGCGCGCAGGAAGCCGCGCAGGTCGCCGATGGCGTCGACAAGGCCGAGCTCCTGCGCCTGCGGCGCCGCCCAGAACTCGCCGGAGAACAGCGTGTCGTCATCGCCGGAGAGAACGTCGCCGCGCCGCGCCTTCACCAGCGCCACGAAGGCGGCATGGATCTCCTGCTGCAGCGCCTTCAGCCGCTCGATATCCTCGGCCTTCTCCGGCTGGAACGGGTCGAGCATCACCTTGCGGGTGCCGGCGGTGTAGACGCGGCGCTCGATGCCGAGCTTTTCCAGCGCGGCGGGGAAGCCGAAGCCGGCGCTCACCACGCCGATGGAGCCGAGAATGGAGAAATCATCGGCGACGATCTCGTCGGCCGCGCAGGCCAGCATATAGCCGCCCGAGGCTGCGACATCCTCGACAAAGGCGATCACCGGAAGCTTCTTCTCGACCGCGAGGGCGCGGATGCGCTTGTAGACGAGGTGCGACTGCGTCGGCGCGCCGCCCGGCGAATTGATCACCAGCGCCACCGCCTTGGCGCCCTTCACCGCGAAGGCGCGCTCCAGCGCTTTCGACGTGTTGGCGAAGGTGATGCCGGGGCGGAACGGGCTGGCCATGCCGATCGCCCCGTTCAGCCGCACCACCGGCACGACAGGCGTGCCGCCGCGCAGCCTGGCGGGCAGGAAGGGATCGAGACGGCGGCGGAGGTCTTGGACGAAGGATGAAGTGGCCATGCCGTAGAGATAGGGTGCCTTCGGCCTTTGCTCAATGCGTCGTCGCGCCGGGGCGACGCATTGAGCCTCGCGTCATTCCGGCCCGATCGCCCCGCCCTCGCGCAGCACATACTCGGCGGCGGCACTCGGCCGGCCGTCGCTTCCCGCCAGCACCAGCGCCGGCACCAGTGCCGGCGGTGTGCGGCGGCCCTTGATGGCGCCGATCAGCAGCCGGTTGGCCGGCGCTTCGGGGGAAGGGTGGACCGGGCGGATCGTCACGGCGCCGAATCGGCCCTTCAGCCCGACCAGCAGCGCTTCGATGGCCTCCGGCCGGTGGATCAGCGCCAGCCGCCCACCCGGCGCCAGCAACCGCTCCGCTGCCCGCAGCCAGATCTCGACATCGGCATCGGCGATGGCGTGGGCGAGCGCTCTTCCGGCGTGCGGCGACGCGCGGTGGCGGGCTGGGTCGTTGAAGGGAGGGTTCATCAGCACCAGATCGGCCGCGCCGGCGGCTGGCATATCCGGGCCGGACGGGCGCCCGAGCCGGGCGACATCGGCGCAGACCACCCGCACCCGCTCGGCGAGGCCCGGCGCTTGGCGTGCGGCGTTGCGTGCGGCGAGGTCGGCCAGCGCCGGGTCGATCTCCACCAGTGTCAGCGCGGCGACGGGAACCCTTACGGCATAGGCGAGGCCGGCCGCGCCGACCCCGGTGCCAAGATCAACCGCGCGTCCGGCTTCCGGCGCGCTGGCCGCCAGCAGCAGCGCGTCATGGCCGGCGCGGTGGCCGCGCGTGGGTTGCAGCAGCCGCAGGCGCCCGCCGAGAAAGGCGTCGTCGGTCAGTGCGGCAGGGGACGATGCATCGTCCGTTGGCACCTCGCCCATCGGCTCGCGCCTCGCATCGCTCATGCGTCGCCGAGCGCGGCGCCGAAGCCGGCCTCGTCCAGCAGTGCCCGCGCCTCCTCTTCCCGCTCGCCCTCCACCAGCAGGCGACGTGGCAGCAGGCCGATCGAGCCTTCCATCACGCTCATATGCTGGTCGAGCACGAGATGGCCGATCCCCGCGCTGTCGAGCAGGGCCGTTATCGCGGAAAGGAGGACGACGTCATTGGTCCGGATGAGTTCACGCATCGCGCTATATGAGGCAGCAAGCCGCCCGCAAGGCAAGCCGGCCGCGTTTGATGCAGGCGGGCGGGCCGTCTCAGAGCCGCATCTCGGCCCGCACGGCGGGCTCGAAATCCGTGTCGAGGCCGAGGCGGACGAGTTCCCGGTACTGGATCGGCAGCTTGCGCTTCAGTGCCGGCAGGCCGAGCTCCAGCACGAATTCGGGGTGCATCAACGGAAAGGAAGCGAAGAGCCGCTTGCGGCGGATCGGGCCGGCCAGCGCGTCGCGGATGCGCAGCGGCGACCATCCCTTGTCGATCAGCGGCTGGAGCCTGGCCGCGTCCTTCGGGTTCAGCCGGCACTGATAGGCGAAGATGCGGGAGAGCTTGTCCGGGTCGTCCAGCGTCATTAGCCGGTCGATCACAGTGCGCCAGTGGACGAGTGCGCCGAGCGTATAGCCCCGGCGGACGAAATGGCGCGACAGGCCGCGCTCCAGCCGCCGCACCACCAGGTGCTTGTTGTCGATGAGCGGCATGTCGCGCCAGAAGGCGAGGAATTCCTCGCTCGCAAGCAGGCGCGGCGAGAAGCGCAGGAAGTAGGACTGCACATAGTCCCGGCTCACGCCGAAGCGAGGCACGCCATTGAGCAGAAAGCCGAACACGTCTTCCGGCGCCTGTCGGCAGCGCGCCAGCGCATCGCAATCCGTGCGCAGCGGGAACCACAGGCTGTCATTCATCAGGAAGAGCATGCGCGGCCGCACGCCCCGCTCGAACAGCGTGAGGATACCCTCGCGAAAGCCGCCGAAATCATAGCCGAGATTGGGGCGCTCGATCACCAGATGCGTGGCCTCGCCCAGTCTTTCGCGATCCTCCTCGCGCAGTGGCGCATTGGACACGACGACGCAGGCAATGCCGTGACGGGCGAAATGGGCCAGGGTGGAGAAGGTGGAGGCGGGGATGCCGGCGCGCGGAAAGATCACCAGAATGGCGACATCGTCGGCAATCGGCTGTTTTCCCAGCGTAATCTTTACGCTGTGCGGGCGCCCTGAATCGTAGTCCCGGCGCTGCACGGCGCCGAGAAACATCCAAGGCACGCTGGACAGCTTGGCGCGCCAGCGTCCCAGCTCCTTGCGGACCTTTAAAAACAACGCCAAGCCCGTGATCCCAAGACACTCTAGTATCGAGATACTAGTCAATTCCATGTTATCTTCGCAACAGCTGGTTTGATTTCTCCCCCGGGCCAAATCGAACTCCCGCCAGCCGGGCCCGCGCGCGCCGTTCCGCCGGTCGGCGGGGGCCGACGAAAACTTTCGCCTTCGGGCGCGGTAAGCTATGACGACCCTCCGGGTCACGCGCGTATCGCCGCTCGCCGTCGCCATTGCTGAGGGAGCCCACCTGTGTCCGTCGCCTACTCCTTCACTCCCGCCGTGACGGGGTCCGAAGCCTCGCTGGCGGGCATCGTCACGCTCGTGCAGGCCGATATGGGGCGCGTGAACGCGCTGATCCTGTCGCGCACCGGTTCCGACGTGGCGATGATTCCGGAGGTTGCGCAGCACCTCATCTCATCAGGCGGCAAGCGCCTGCGCCCCATGCTCACCCTCGCGACCGGCGCGCTGGCGGGCTATGAGGGCGAGGGCACGGTCAAGCTTGCCGCCTCGGTCGAGTTCATGCACACGGCGACGCTGCTGCATGACGACGTGGTCGACGACAGCGAGATGCGTCGCGGCAAGCTGGCCGCCCGCATGCTGTGGGGCAACGAGGCCAGCGTGCTGGTCGGCGACTTCCTGCTCGGCCAAGCCTTCCGCATGATGATCGAGGTCGGCAACATGCGGGCGCTCGACATCCTCTCCACCGCCGCCGTGGTCATCGCTGAAGGTGAGGTCGCCCAGCTCGCCGCCGCCAAGAACATCGGCACGGACGAGGACGCCTATCTCGCCGTCATCCGCGGCAAGACCGCCGAGCTGTTCGCCGCCGCCTGCGAGGTCGGCCCGGTGCTGGCCGGACGGAGCGAGGCCGAGCAGGCCGCCTGCCGCGCCTATGGCATGAATCTCGGCATCGCCTTCCAGCTGGTCGACGATGCGCTGGACTATGGCGGCTCGCAGGCCGATCTCGGCAAGAATGTCGGCGACGATTTCCGCGAGGGCAAGATCACCCTGCCCATCGTGCTGGCGGTGCGGCGCGGCGACGAGGCGGAACGGGACTTCTGGCGCCGCTGCCTCGAACAGGGCGAGATCGGCGAGGGCGATCTCGAACAGGCGCTCGCGCTGCTGCTGCGCCATGGCGCCATCGCCGAGACGGTGGAGCGCGCCCGCGCCTATGGCGCGGCGGCCAAGCAGGCGCTCGATGTCTTCCCCGCCAGCCCGGCACGGGATGCGCTGCTCGACGTGGTCGATTTCTGCATCGCGCGGGTGCGGTGAGGCTTCACCCGCGCGGGGCGAAGACGATGAGCGCGGCGCCCATGAGGCACACCGCCCCGCCCATCAGGTCCCAGCGGTCGGGGCGAAACCCCTCAACCGCCCATAGCCAGGCCAGCGAGGCCGCGACATAGACCCCGCCATAGGCGGCGAAGGCGCGCCCGGCCGCCGCCGCCTCCACCTGTGTCAGGGCCGCAGCGAAGGCGAGGAGGCTCGCCGCTCCCGGCACCAGCCAGAGCGCATTCGCCCCGTTGCGGATCACCGCCCAGAAGGCGAAGCAGCCGGCGATCTCAAGCAAAGCGGCGGCGGCGAAGAGCAGCGCGGTGTGCATCACGCCTTCCGCCTATCCGATTACGGTCGACTTCACCCACCATTCCGGATGGGCGGCCGCCACGATCCGCGCCGCAGCGGCTGCCGCGCGGCAGTTGTCATAGAGCGCAAACATCGTTGCCCCGGAACCGGACATCCGCACCAGCCGCGCCCCCGCCGTCCCATGGAGCGCCGCCTCCACGGCGCCGAGCACCGGCGCCAGCGCCCGCGCCGGCGGCTCCAGATCATTGGGCTCGCTGCGCAGCCAGGCGAGCAGCCCGGAGCGCGTCGCTCCGGCGGGTTCGGGCCCTGCTTCCGCGCGGTGCGTGCCGGGCTCCAGCGCCAGCGCCAGCGCACGGAAGACATCGGCGGTGGCCATGGCGATGCGCGGATTGACCAGTACGGCGCCGAAGCGCGGCAAAGCGAGCGGCGTGATGGCCTCGCCGCGCCCGCCCATCACGCAGGAGCGCCCATAGAGGCAGGCCGGCACGTCCGAACCGGTGGCGAGCGCCGCATCGAACAGCCTTGGATCATTGCTCGCAAGCCCGTTCGCCCGGGCCAGCAGCCGCAGCGCCGCCGCCGCGTCCGCCGAGCCGCCGCCAAGGCCCGCCGCTACGGGCAGCCGCTTGGCGAGGGTGAAGCGCCCCGTTACGAGCCCCGGGACAAGCGCCGCCAGCGCCCGTGCCGCCCGCAGCACCAGATTGTCGCCCTCGCCGGCAAGCGACGGCGCGCCCGGTCCCTCCAGCATCAGCGCCAATTCCGCCCCCGGCAGGAGAGCCAGCCGGTCGCCCACGCCGGCAAAGGCAACAAGGCTCGACAAATCGTGATAGCCGTCGGTGCGCCGGCCGAGCACCCGCAAAGTGAGGTTGACCTTGGCGGGCGCACGCTCGCGCAGCACGGCATTTGGCGGAGGGTGAACAGACATGAACCGCTTATGCGACGTGCCTTCGCTGGCCGCAACCGCCGCCGCCCGCCCGTGCCTCCGGCGGGCACGAGATGACCGGGCTGACCCGCATAAACGCTCCCTCTACCGCTCCCTTGCACCCCGGGGCGGTTTGGCTGTATAAGCAGGGCATTCAACGATCTCACAAACGATCATCTGATCGGTTGAGAGTGGGTTCCGTCGCCGGGGCCCGCTCTTTTTGCATTGCGGATCGTAAGCCGATCCGACGAGGACGATGAGCGAAACCGAAGCCCACGCCAACGAAGCCAACGCCACTGATTCGAACGCCCTGCCCGAGGGTCGTCTCGACGAGCCACGTCTCGTCATCGAGACCGGCCCCGCCGCCCGTGTGGCCGGCATTGTCGGCCCGGTGCTGCAGGGCCTTGGCTTCCGCCTGGTGCGGGCCAAGATCTCCGGCGGCAGCCCGCCGACCCTGCAGATCATGGCCGAGCGCCCCGACGGTTCCTTCGGCATCGACGAGTGCGAGGCGGCGAGCCGCGCGATCTCGCCGGTGCTCGATGTCGAGGACCCGATCACCGGTGCCTATAATCTGGAAATGTCCTCGCCCGGCATCGACCGGCCGCTTGTGCGACTTTCCGATTTCCACCGCTGGGCCGGCCATGACATCAAGGTTGACATGGCGGTGCCCGTGGATGGGCGAAAGCGCTTCCGCGGCATCCTGGTCGGTGCGAAGGGTGACGAGGCGCTGCTGCGCCTGCCCGACGCGCCCGCGGGAGCGGCCGACACCGTCGCCCTACCCATTTCCGACATTGGCGACGCCCGCCTTGTGATGACCGACGCGCTGATCCGCGAGGCGCTGCGCCGGGACAAGGCGCTGCGCGAGGGCGCCGGCATCGACGAGGACGACATCGACTTTGCCGATATCGGCGACGTGCCGCTCGATGGCGACGACGCCGACGAGAATCCGGATGACGACATGTTCGTGGGTGGCGAAGGCGTCGCCCCGCGCGTCATTCCGCCGAAGAAGATGCCGGTCAAGCAGAAGTCCAAGCCGATGCTTAAGCCCAAGGGCGCCGCCAAGCCCGGCAAGAAATCCAACGCCAAACGCAAATCCCATGCGAAGGAGACGCACTGATGGCTGTCGTCAGCGCCAACCGGCTTGAACTCCTGCAGATCGCCGACGCGGTCGCGCGGGAAAAGACGATTGACCGGGGCATCGTGATCGCCGCGATGGAGGATGCGATCGCCAAGGCGGCGCGCTCGCGCTACGGCGCCGAGACCGACATCCACGCCGAGATCAACCCGCGCACCGGCGAACTGCGCCTCGCCCGCCATCTGCTGGTGGTCGAGCAGGTCGACAATCCCGCCGTGGAGATCGACCTTGTCGGCGCGCGCCGGCTGAACCCGGCGGCGCAGATTGGTGATTCCATCGCCGACACCCTGCCGCCCTTCGATTTCGGCCGAATTGCCGCGCAAAGCGCAAAACAGGTCATCGTGCAAAAGGTGCGCGAGGCCGAGCGCGACCGGCAGTATGAGGAATTCAAGGACCGCATCGGCGAGATCGTCAATGGCGCGGTCAAGCGGGTGGAATACGGCAATGTGGTCGTCGACCTCGGCCGCGGCGAAGCCTCGCTGCGCCGCGACGAGCTGCTGCCGCGCGAAGTGTTCAAGACCGGCGACCGCATCCGCGCCTATGTCTATGACGTGCGCCGCGAGCAGCGCGGGCCGCAGATCTTCCTCTCCCGCACCCATCCCCATTTCATGGCCAAGCTGTTCGCTCAGGAAGTGCCGGAGATCTATGACGGTATCGTCGAGATCAAGTCGGTGGCCCGTGACCCCGGCTCGCGCGCCAAGATCGCTGTCACCTCGCGCGATTCCTCGGTCGATCCGGTGGGCGCCTGCGTCGGCATGCGCGGCTCGCGCGTGCAGGCGGTGGTGAACGAGCTGCAGGGCGAGAAGATCGACATCATTCCGTGGTCCGACGACGTCGCGACCTTCATCGTCAATGCCCTCGCCCCGGCCGAAGTGGTCAAGGTGGTGCTCGACGAGGACCGCGAGCGTATTGAAGTTGTGGTCCCGGATGCCCAACTCTCGCTTGCGATCGGCCGCCGCGGCCAGAATGTGCGCCTTGCCTCTCAGCTCACCGGCTGGGACATCGACATCATGACCGAGGCGGAAGAGAGCGAGCGCCGGCAGAAGGACTTCGCCGAGCGCACCACGATGTTCGCCGAGGCGCTCGACCTCGACGAGATGATGGGCCAGCTCCTCGCCTCCGAAGGCTTCGCCTCGGTCGAGGAAATCGCCTATGTGCCGCTGAACGAGCTGGCGAGCATCGAGGGCTTCGACGAGGACACGGCGCAGGAACTGCAGAATCGCGCTCTGGCGCATCTGGCGCAGGTGGAAGCGACCTTTGACGAGCGCCGCAAGGCGCTCGGCGTCGAGGACGCGCTGCGCGAAGTGCCTGGAGTCACCTCGCCGATGCTGGTGGCGTTCGGCGAGAACGACATCAAGACGGTCGAGGATCTTGCCGGCTGCGCCACCGACGATCTCGTCGGCTGGACCGAGCGCAAGGATGGCGAGGTCGTGCGTGTCGCCGGCGCGCTGGAGGGCTTCGAGCTTTCCCGCGAGGCGGCCGAGGCCCTAGTCATGCAGGCCCGCGTCAAGGCCGGCTGGATCACCGCCGAGGAACTCGCCGGCCCGGCTGAGGAAGAGGCCGAGGCGACCGAGGCCGGCGAAAGCCAGGCCTGATCGCCTACCCCCTGATCGCCCGCTCCGGCGCGGCCTCGGGACCGAAGGGAATGGAAGCGGTGACGGACGAGACGGCACCCCACGGGGCTGAGCCGGTAGACGGCACCGATGCCGCCGGCGCCGACCAGGCCGATGTCGGGCTGACCGATGCCGGCCTATCGGATGTGGGCCGCGCGCCGACCCGCTTGTGCATCGCCAGCCGGGCGGTGCGGCCGGTGGAGGAATTGCTGCGCTTCGTCGTGGCACCTGACGGCACGGTGGTGCCTGATATCCACGCCCGGCTACCCGGGCGTGGCGCCTGGGTGACCGCACGGAGCGCCGTGCTGGCCGAGGCCCTGAAGCGGAAGGCGTTTTCGCGCGCCTTCAAGGGTAAGGGACGAACCGAGCCGGGACTGTCCGACATGGTTGGGCAACTCCTGGAGAAGGATGCCCTCGCTGCCCTTGCCCTCGCCAAGAAGGCGGGGCAGGTGGTGACGGGCAACGCCAAGGTGATCGAGGCGTTGCAGAGCGGGAAGGTCGCGGTGCTGATGCATGCGAGCGAAGCCGCCCCGGACGGGGCGGGAAAGCTCGACGCACTGGCCCGGCGGATCGGTGAGGCTGCCGGACGGGAAATCGCCCGCATCGATGGCCTGCCGGGCGAACAATTGGACTTGGCGCTAGGGCGGGCAAATGTGGTACATGCTGCGCTGCTCGCGCATCCGACGAGCGCGGGGTTCCTCGCGCGAATGAAAAGGCTCGAAGGCTGGCGCGCGGATTAAGCAGGCTGGCCGACGATAGTGGGGCCTTTCCGCATGAGGCGGAAAGGTACAGGAACGGATACCGAATGACCGATACGAAGAACCCCGGCGAGAAGACGATGGGCGTCGGACAGGGTGGCAAGACCACCCTCACGCTCAAGCGACCTGTCGAGCAGGGCGTCGTCCGCCAGAGCTTCAGCCATGGGCGGTCCAAGTCCGTCGTGGTGGAGAAGGTGAAGCGCCGCGTGCTCGGCCCGGGCGACAAGCCCGAGGCGCCGGCGCCGGCCGCACCGGCTTCGCCGCCGGCATCCGCCCCGCCCGCCGCACAGGCCGCCCGCCCGGCGCCGAGCGCGCCACCGCGTCCGGCACCGGCAGTCGCTGCCGCGCCGAGCGCCCCCGCGCGTCCGGCACCGACGGTTGCTGCCGCGCCGAGCGCGCCCGCGCGCCCGGCACCGGCCGCGCCTGCCGCCCCGGCGGCGAGCGCCCCGGCGAGCCAGCCCTCCAGCCGGCCGCCGCTGCGCACCCAGCCCTCCCCGGGCGCCAATCTTTCGAGCCCCCGTCCGGCGCCGCAAGGCAGCCGCCCCGGTGGCGTGGTGCTGCGCACCTTGACGGAAGAAGAGGCCCGCGCCCGCACCGCCGCCCTCCAGGATGCTCGCATCCGTGAGGTCGAGGACCGCAAGCGCGCCGAGATCGAGGCCGTCCGCCGCGCCGAGCGCGAGGCGCGCGAGAAGATCGAGCGCGAGGCCGCCGAGGCCCGCAAGCGCGAGGAAGACGCGCGCCGCGCTTTCGACGAGGAAGCCAAGCGCAAATCCGAGCAGGAGGCGCGCAAGCGCTTCGGCGAGGACCAGCCCGCCGCCGCCTCGGCGCCGGCCGGCACGGCGTCCCGCACCGCAACGCCTGCAAGCCCGTCCTCGGCGCCCGCCGCCCCCGGCGCGCCGCGTGTCGCCACGCCGCGCGGCCCGATGGATGCCGAGGAGGACGACCGTCGTCCGGTCCGTCGCGGTCCCGGTGGCGCCCCCGCGCGCCCTGCCGCCCCGGCCAAGCCGACCCGTCCCGCTGGCCCGGAGAAGAGCCGCGGCCGCCTGACCGTCGTCACCGCCCAGTCGTCCGACGACGAGCGCCAGCGTTCCGTGGCCTCGTTCCGCCGCCGCACCCAGCGCATGAGCGGCCATCGCCATGTCGAGGCGAAGGAAAAGATCGCCCGCGAGGTGATCATCCCGGAGACCATCTCCATTCAGGAGCTGGCCAACCGCATGGCCGAGCGCGCGGTCGACGTCATCCGCATGCTGATGAAGCAGGGCCAGATGGTGAAGATCACCGACGTGATCGACGCCGACACCGCCCAGCTGATCGCCGAGGAACTCGGCCACAGCGTGCGCCGCGTCGCCGAATCCGACGTGGAAGAAGGCTTGTTCGACACCACGGATACCGATGAGCACCTGGAGACGCGTCCCCCGGTCGTGACCATCATGGGCCATGTTGACCACGGCAAGACCTCGCTGCTGGACGCCATCCGCAAGGCCAATGTCGTCTCCGGCGAGGCCGGCGGCATCACCCAGCATATCGGTGCCTATCAGGTGACCTCGCCGCTCGGCGGCAAGATCACCTTCATCGACACGCCTGGCCACGCCGCCTTCACGGCGATGCGCGCCCGTGGCGCCAAGGTGACGGACATCGTGGTGCTGGTGGTGGCGGCCGATGACGGGGTGATGCCTCAGACCATCGAGGCCATCAACCACGCGCGCGCCGCCAAGGTGCCGCTCATCGTGGCGATCAACAAGATCGACAAGCCCGATGCCAAACCCGAGCGCGTGCGCAGCGAATTGCTGCAGTACGAGGTTCAGGTCGAAAGCCTCGGCGGCGACACGCTGGAAGTCGAGGTCTCGGCCAAGGCGCAGACCAATCTCGACAAGCTGCTGGAACTCATCACCCTGCAGTCGGAAGTGCTCGACCTCAAGGCGAACCCCAACCGCGACGCGGAGGGCACCGTCATCGAGGCCAAGCTCGACCGCGGCCGGGGCCCTGTCGCCACTGTCCTCGTCCAGCGCGGCACGCTGCGTGTCGGCGACATCGTCGTCGCCGGCGCCGAGATGGGCCGTGTGCGTGCCCTGATCGACGACAAGGGCGCCAACGTCACCTCGGCGGGTCCGTCCTTCCCGGTCGAAGTGCTCGGCTTCAGCGGCACGCCGGAGGCGGGCGACCGTCTCGCCGTGGTCGAGAACGAAGCCCGGGCCCGCGAGATCACCGATTACCGCCAGCGCCAGAAGCGCGAGAAGGCGGCGGCCCGTTCCGCCACCGTCCGTGGCTCGCTGGAGCAGATGATGAGCCAGGCCAAGACGGCCGGGCGGAAGGAATTCCCGCTCATCATCAAGGGCGACGTGTCGGGTTCCATCGAGGCGATCACCTCCTCGCTGGAGAAGCTCGGCACCGACGAGGTGCAGGCCCGCATCATCCACTCCGGCGCGGGCGGCGTGAACGAGAGCGACGTGACGCTGGCCGAGACGGCCGGCGCGGCGATCATCGCGTTCAACGTGCGTGCCAACAAGGAAGCCCGTGACGCGGCCGAGCGTGCCGGTATCGAAATCCGCTACTACAACATCATCTACGACCTGGTGGATGACGTGAAGGCGGCGATGGGCGGCCTGCTCGCCCCGATCAACCGCGAGACCATGCTCGGCAATGCTCTCATCAAGGAGATCTTCGCGGTCTCCAAGGTGGGCAAGGTCGCCGGCTGCCTCGTCACCGACGGTGTCGTCGAACGCGGCCAGCATGTGCGCCTCATCCGCGACAACGTGGTTATCCACGAGGGCAAGCTGTCGACGCTCAACCGCTTCAAGGATGCGGTCAACACGGTGCATTCCGGCCAGGAATGCGGCATGTCCTTCGAGAATTACCAGGACATGCGCGCCGGCGACGTCATCGAATGCTACCGCGTCGAGGTCGTGCAGCGCACGCTCTGAGCGCAAAGTGCACGCAACGCTTTGGCCGTTCCCGCACGCGGGGGCGGCCTTTCCACGGGAGCGCGCGGTCCAAACCCGCTCGCTTCGGTCGCGGCCGGCCCCGATGCCCCCAGGTGCGGGCAGGGCCTTGAAGGTTTGAACGCATGAAGAACAAAGCGAGCTCGGGCGGTGGCCCGAGCCAGCGCCAGCTGCGCGTGGGCGAGCTGGTGCGCCACGCCCTTTCCGATATCCTGTCGCGCGGCGATCTGCCCGATCCGGCGCTGACGCGGGTGGTGATCACCGTGCCCGAGGTTCGCATGAGCCCGGACCTGAAGATCGCCACCTGCTATGTCATGCCGCTCGGCGGCAAGGACGCCAAGGCGGCGATCGCCGCGCTGGCGACCAATGCCAAGCCGCTGCGCGGCGAGATCGGCCGCCGCCTTGCGCTGAAGTCCATTCCCGAGCTGCGTTTCCGCATCGACACCTCCTTCGAGGAAGGCTCGCGCATCGACGCGCTGCTGCGCCTGCCGCAGGTGCAGCGCGACCTCGGCGGACCCGAAGGCGACACGAACGACACGAACGACCAAGAGGACGCGGTATGAACGCCCCGCTCAACCCCACCCGCCTTCCTGACGAAGCGTCCGACGTCACTGCCGAGATTGCTCCCGTGGCTCCTGCCGCCGACGAGTTCCGCGAGGCCCCGCGCAAGCGCCGGCCCAAGCGCGATGTCGATGGCTGGGTGCTGCTCGATAAGCCGGTCGGCATGACCTCGACCCAGGCGGTCGGCGCGGTGAAATGGCTGTTCCAGGCCAAGAAGGCCGGCCATGCCGGCACGCTCGACCCGCTCGCCTCCGGCTGCTTGCCGATTGCGCTGGGCGAGGCGACCAAGACCGTTCCCTTCGTCATGGACGGGCGCAAAGTCTACCGCTTCACCGTGCGCTGGGGCATCGAGACCGACACGGACGACAGCGAGGGCCAGCCCACCGAGACCTCCGATCTGCGCCCGACGCGCGAGGCGATCCTCGACTTGCTGCCCGCCTATCGCGGCGAGATTGAACAGGTGCCGCCGGACTATTCCGCGCTCAAGATCAATGGCGAACGCGCCTATGACCTCGCCCGCGACGGCGTCGAGGTCAACCTCGCCGCCCGCACCGTGGTCATCCATTCGCTGGAACTGGTCGACCAGCCGGATGCGGACCATGCGGTGTTCGAGGCCGAATGCGGCAAGGGCACCTATGTGCGCTCGCTGGCCCGCGATTTCGGCCGGGCGCTGGGCGCGCGCGGCCATATCAGCGCCCTGCGCCGCACCCGCGTCGGCACCTTTCCCGAGGAAGAGCTGATCCCGCTGGCCAAGCTGCGCGAAGTCTCCGAGGCGATGGACGACGCGCCGCCCAGCTATGCCCTGCGCCCGGTGGAGATCGGGCTGGAGAGCCTGCCGGCGCTGCGGGTCTCGTCCTCCGACGCCGCCCGCCTCGCCCATGGCCAGCCGATCATCCTGCGCGGGCGCGACGCGCCGGTGCTGGAGGGCCCGGTCGCCATCACCGCGGGCGGGCGCCTCATCGCGCTGGGTGAAGCCGAAGCCGGCGAGATCCATCCCAAGCGGATCTTCCATTCCGGCAAGTGAGTGTGGGGAGGGCGCCTGCGCCCCTCTCAATCTCGGTGACGCGCGCGGCGTAGACCTGGCTCATTCCGGTCCTCAGAGCGCCTTACTGCCACTAGCACCTGCGGTGTTTTCGTGTATGGTGCGCGCGCGTCGCGGACCCCTCGTCCGCGCGAACCCATTGTTGCATCGACCGTGCTGGACGACATCCCGGCTCGGCCCGCGACAATGGCCCGAAGCGGCGCGCAAGCGCTTCTTCACCCCCTCCCTTATGGAAAAGGAGTTTCCGATGTCGATCACTGCCGAGCGCAAGCAGGCGCTCATCAAGGAATACGCCACCAAGCCGAACGACACCGGCTCGGCGGAAGTGCAGGTTGCGATCCTCACCGAGCGCATCGCCAACCTGACCGGCCACTTCAAGGGCCACGCCAAGGATAACCATTCCCGCCGCGGCCTGCTCAAGATGGTTTCGGCCCGTCGCGGTCTTCTCGACTATCTCAAGAAGACCGAGGAAGCCCGCTACAAGTCGCTGATCCAGCGCCTGGGCATCCGCCGCTGATCTGACATGCGAGGCTCGCGCCACCCTTGGTGCGGGCCTCGCGCGCTGAAAGACGGCGCGGGCGGATGACCCGTCGCGCTGAAGACGCAAGATGCGGCGGGCATGGGGCTCGCCGCGACCGATAGTGAAGCGGCGCGCCATGGCAGGATCGCCGGAGACTCGTGGCCCGATCCCGTGGTTCCATAAGCATGGTCCCATGGCGCCGCCTTGCTGAAGGCCGCCCGATCGCCGGAGTCTCTCGCCGTCTTGCCCATGGCCCCGTTTCGGAAAGCCAGAGACAGACATGTTCGATATTCACCGCGAGGAACTCGACTGGGGCGGGCGCACGCTCACCCTCGAGACCGGCCGCATGGCGCGCCAGGCCGATGGCGCCGTGCTCGCGACCTATGGCGACACCACCGTGCTCGCCACTGCCGTTTCCGCCAAGTCGGCGAAGCCCGGCCAGGACTTCTTCCCCCTGACCGTGAACTACCAGGAAAAGACCTACGCCGCCGGCCGCATCCCGGGCGGCTATTTCAAGCGCGAAGGCCGTCCGAGCGAGAAGGAGACCCTCGTCTCCCGCCTGATCGACCGTCCGATCCGCCCGCTCTTCGCCGACGGCTACAAGAACGAGACCCAGGTCGTCGTCACCGTGCTCTCGCACGATCTTGAGAACGACCCCGACATCGTCGCGCTGGTCGCCGCCTCCGCCGCGCTCACCCTGTCGGGCGTGCCCTTCATGGGCCCGATCGGCGGCGCGCGCGTCGGCTTCATCGATAATGAATATGTGCTGAACCCGACCACCGACGAGGTCAAGGAATCGGCGCTCGACCTCGTGGTCGCCGGCACCGCCGACGCCGTGCTGATGGTCGAGTCCGAGGCCAAGGAGCTCTCCGAGGAAGTCATGCTCGGCGCGGTCATGTTCGGCCACCGCCACTTCCAGCCGGTGATCGACGCCATCATCCGCCTCGCCGAGAAGGCCGCCAAGGAGCCGCGCGACTATACCGCGCCGGACCATTCGGCGCTTGAAGCCGAGGTCCGCGCCCTGATCGATGGCGATCTGCGCGCCGCCTACAAGATCGTTCGCAAGCAGGACCGTTACGAGGCGGTCGGCAATGCCAAGTCCAAGGCGAAGGCGCATTACGCCGCGCTCGCCGCCGAGGGCAAGCCGGTGCCGGACGCCCAGGTTCTGGCCGAGGTGCTGAAGGAGCTTGAGGCCAAGATCGTGCGCTGGAACATCCTCGACGAGGGGATCCGCATCGACGGCCGCGACACCAAGACCGTCCGCCAGATCGTCGCCGAGGCGAGCGTTCTGCCGCGCGCCCACGGCTCCGCCCTGTTCACCCGCGGCGAGACGCAGGCCCTCGTGGTCGCCACGCTCGGCACCGGCGAGGATGAGCAGTTCATCGACAGCCTGGAAGGCACCTACAAGGAGCGCTTCCTGCTGCACTACAACTTCCCCCCCTTCTCGGTGGGTGAGACGGGCCGCATGGGCTCGCCCGGCCGCCGCGAAATCGGCCATGGCAAGCTCGCCTGGCGCGCCATCCGCCCGCTGCTGCCGCCCGCGCACGAGTTCCCCTACACGCTGCGCGCCGTCTCGGAGATCCTGGAGTCGAACGGCTCCTCCTCCATGGCGACCGTCTGCGGCACCTCGCTCGCCCTGATGGACGCCGGCGTGCCGATGCGCCGCCCGGTGGCCGGCATCGCCATGGGCCTCATCCTCGAGGGTGAGAAGTTCGCTGTGCTCTCCGACATCCTCGGCGACGAGGATCACCTCGGCGACATGGACTTCAAGGTGGCCGGCACCGACAAGGGCGTCACCGCCCTGCAGATGGACATCAAGATCGCCGGCATCACCGAGGAGATCATGAAGGTCGCCCTCACCCAGGCGAAGGACGGCCGCATCCACATTCTCGGCGAGATGAACAAGGCGCTCACCGGCGCCCGTTCCGAGCTCGGCGAGCACGCTCCGCGCATCGAGGTGATCCAGATCCCGGTCGACAAGATCCGTGAAGTGATCGGTTCGGGCGGCAAGGTGATCCGCGAGATCGTCGAGAAGACCGGCGCCAAGATCAACATCGAGGACGACGGCACGGTGAAGGTCGCCTCCGCCTCCGGCGAATCGATCAAGGCGGCGCTGAACTGGATCAAGTCCATCGCCTCCGAGCCCGAGATCGGCCAGATCTATGAGGGCACGGTGGTCAAGGTCGTCGATTTCGGCGCCTTCGTGAACTTCTTCGGCGCCAAGGACGGCCTTGTGCATGTCTCGCAGCTCGCCAAGGAGCGCGTGGCCAAGCCCTCCGACGTCGTCAAGGAAGGCGACAAGGTGAAGGTGAAGCTGCTCGGCTTCGACGAGCGCGGCAAGACCCGCCTGTCGATGAAGGTCGTTGACCAGGAGACCGGCGAGGACCTCGAAGCCAAGGGCAAGCCGGCTGACGAAGCCGAGGCCGGCGCCGCCGAGTGACGCGCAACGGGGCGGCGCGCCGCCCCGGTCGCACCGCCCCGGGGCGGTGTGCGGAACGATGGCGCCAGATACAGAAAGGGCGGCCTCGCGGCCGCCCTTTTCGTTTGTCGATGGGGCAGGGGGCGCCGTTCAGCCCGCCCGCACCATGTCGACGAAGCTGTGCACCTCGCGGCGCAGCGTCACGGCCTGCTGCGACAGGTCGCGGGCCGAGGTCAGCACCCGGTGCGCGGCGGCGGCGGAGGCCTGTGCCGTGCGCTGGACGGCGGAGATGTTGCTGGTGACGTCCTGTGTCCCGCTCGCCGCTTGCTGGATCGAGCGCGCGACCTCGGAGGTGGTGGCGTGCTGCTCGGTCATGGCGGCGGAAATAGCGGCCGCCGCGTTACGCAGCTCGGTGATGGTGTGGCTGAAGCCGGCGATGGCACCCTGAACGCCGCCGGTGGATTGCTGAATACCGGAAATACGCTCGGAGATGCCGGCGGAGGCCTCCGCCGTTTGGCCGGCCAACGCCTTCACCTCCTGCGCCACCACGGCGAAGCCCCTTCCGGCGTCGCCGGCGCGGGCGGATTCGATGGTGGCGTTGAGGGCGAGCAGGTTGGTCTGGCCGGCAATCGAGCCGATGAGGCCGGTGATCGTGCCGATCTGCTCGGCTGAGGCCTTCAGCTCGTTCATCTGGCCGGTGGTCGCGGCAACCTCGCCCACCGCCCGCTCGGTCATTACGGTGGAATGCTGCAGCCGGTCGCCGATTTCCTGCGCGGCGGCGGAAAGCTCTTCCATCGCTTCCGCCACCGTCCGCACATTGGTGGTGGCGAGCTGCGCCGCGGCAGCGACCGCCTCGGCCTGTGTCGTGGCTTCCTCCGCCGTGGCGTTGAGCGCTTCGGAGGCGGCCTGCAGGTCGCTGGCGGCATTGGCGACCATATCGACCACTGCCCCCACCGCCGTCTCGAACTGGTCGGCGAGCTGGCGCATTTCCGCGTGCCGGTTCTCGGCGGCGCGCAGCGAGGCGCGATGGGCCTCCTCGCGCAGCCGCTCGGCCTCGCGCAGCCCGTCGCGGAAGACGGTTAGCGCCCGGGCCTGCTCGCCGATTTCGTCGGTGCGCCCAGCATGGGGAATGACGGTCTCCAGATCGCCGGCCGAGACCTGCTCCATCGCTTCGCTCACTTCGCGCACCGGACGGGCAATGCCGAAGAACGAGTAGGCACCGGCCAGTACCGCCGCCAGAATGGCAATGGCGGAGAAGACCAGGATGCGGGTCATGCCGTCGTCCAGCGCCTCGGTGGCCAGCGCCTTGGCTTCCTCGGCCTGGCTTCGCGTCTCGCCTACCACGGCGTTCAGCAGGCCGGTGGCCTCACGCATCAGCGGCGCGCTGCTGTCATTCACCAGCGCGGTGCGGCGTGCGAGTTCAGCGAGATTGTCGTCGATCAACCGCTTATAGGCCTCGAAATCCTTCAGCGCCGTCTCCACCGTCTGCGCCACCTGCGGGTTGTCGGCCAGTTGCTGGCCGACATCGGCAAGGATGGTGGCGACCCGGTTCTGCATGGAGGCGAGGCGCTTCAGCTGCTTGGCATCGCCCTCCAGCATATAGGTGGACGCGGCGAGGTTGATGTTGTCGACCAGCTGCTCCAGCGGCTGCACGTTGCTGGCCATGTCTGTCTGGCCAAGTTCGAGCATCTGCCCGGCGAGGGTGGAGAAATGAGTGCGCGCCCGCATGGCGAGAGCCGGGCGCGCCTCAACCAGCTGCTGCTGCGCCACTTCGGAGGCATGCACCTTGGCTGTGACCGCGCCGATCTGGACCAGCAGCTGCTTCAGCTGAAGGAATACCGCACGATCATCGTCATGGGTTTCAAGCTCCATAAGCCGGTCGAGCCCGCCCTGCGCTGCTCCTACGTCCTTCTTCACCCCGCTGAGTAGTGCCTCATTGTCCGGGTTGGCGAAGGACAGCCTGAGCTCGGTGGCGTTGAGTTGGATTCGGGTGATCAGCTGACCGACCCTTTCGGCCTCGCCGAGAATCGCGGCTTGCCGGTCGGAGGCTGCATTGGCCTCCTCGATACTCGACATGGCGTAATGCCGGCTGACCAGCACGCCACACGACAGAAGAATCAGCAGCACGGACGCGATGCCGAGCTTCATGGCGATGCCCAGTCGCATCTTACCCACGGAACACCTCCACAGAGCATTTAACATGCCGTTAGAGGAGGTCATCTGGCTTGTGCGGAACTTGCCAAAGGACTCGCCGGGGGCATCGGCCGGAGGGGTGCCGTCAGCGGCGGCAGAGCCGCGCGCTAGGCTCAGCCATAAGCGGCAAAGGCGCGGGCGAGCGCCGCCCGGTCCCAGCCGCAGGCCAGCGCCAGGATGAGCAGCAGACGCGCCTTCACCCCGGTCAGCAGCCCGGCGCAGAGCGCGCCGCGCGCCAGAAGGTCGATCTCCGAGCCGGCATAGCCATAAGTGCGCTCGAATACCGGGCCGGCCAGCGTCCGGCTGGCCAGCACCACCGGCATGTGCGCGGCGACCTCGCCGAGGCTCTCCGCCATCATCCCCGGGACATGGCCCGCCCCCGCGCCCTCAATGACGAGGCCGGCAAAGCCGAGGCCGGGCACCGCCCGCAGCAGCCGTCCATCGTCGCCCATGGCGATCTTGAGCAGCGCCACCGGGGGTAGTGTCCCGGGGCCAACTTCGAGCGCGGGAAGCGCTGGCCGGGTGACACGCGCAAGAATCCGCACCCGCCCCTCCGCCACCAGCCCGAGCGGACCGGCCATGTCGGAGACGAAGGCCGACGTGAGCGCGGTGTGCGCCTTGCGCACGAAGCGCGCGGCATGGATCTCGTCGTTCATTACGACAAGCGCGCCGAGCCCGCGTACCTCCTTGCTGGTGGCGACGAGGGCGGCGGCGTGGAGGTTGGCTGGCCCGTCGGCGCCGGGCTGCTGTGGCCCGCGCATGGCGCCAACCACCACCACCGGGCGCTCATCACGCACCAGCAGGTCGAGCGCGAAGGCGGTCTCCTCGATGGTGTCCGTCCCCTGGATGACGATGGCGCCGTCGAAACCCTGCGCGAAGCCGGCGCTGATGTCGGCGGCCACGGCGGCGATGTTCTCCAGCGTCAGCGAGGCGCTGCCGACCTTCAACGGCGAGCGCGCCTCGATCTGCGCCAGCTCGGCCAGGCCAGGCACGGCGGCCACCAGCTCGGCCGCGCCCAGCGTCGGTAGGATGCCGCCGCCGGCGCTCGCCGTCATGGTGATGGTGCCGCCGAGGGAAAGGACGAGAAGGCGGGGGAGCGGCATGGAAGACCCTGACGAAGCAGCAATGGGGCCACGATCATAGCCGCCCGCCGCCCCTTCTGTCAGGTGCTCACGCTGCCGCGCGGATCCCCGCCAGCTCGGCCGGCATCGGCCCGCCGGTCGCCCAGTCCAGCAGCTCCACCGTGTGCACCACCGGCAGGCCGGTGCCGCCGCCGATCTGCGTCATGCAGCCGATATTTCCGGCCGCCACCACCTCGGGGTCAGTTCGCTCGATATTGGCGACCTTGCGCGCGCGCAGGCGCTCGGCGATCTCCGGCTGCAGGATGTTGTAGGTGCCGGCCGAGCCGCAGCACAGATGCCCCTCGGCCGGCTCCAGCACGGTGAAGCCGACGCTGGCCAGCAGCGTCTTGGGCGGGGTGCGGACGCGCTGACCATGCTGCAGCGAGCAGGCCGAGTGATAGGCGACCCGGATGCCCGGCGCGATCACCGGGGCGGGCAGCGTATGCTCGGAAAGGAATTCGCTCACATCCCTGGCCAGCGCGGAGACTTTGGCCGCGCGCTCGGCATAGGCGGGCTCGGTGCGCAGCATGTGGCCGTAGTCCTTGATGGTGGTGCCGCAGCCCGAGGTGGTGACGAGGATGGCGTCCAGCCCCTCGCCCTCGATCTCGCGCATCCAGGCATCGACATTGGCGCGGGCATTGGCCAGCGCCAGCTCCTCCTTGCCCATGTGGTGGGTGAGCGAGCCGCAGCAGCCGCCGCCCACTGGGCGCACGATCTCCACCCCCATGCGGGTCATCAGCCGGATCGCCGCCTCGTCGATCTCCGGCCGCAGCACCGGCTGGGCGCAGCCATCGAGCAGGGCGACACGGGCGCGGCGGGCGCCTTGCGCCGGGAAGAGGCGCACGCCCTCAGCGGCGGAGCGGGTGGCCGGGCGAGCCGGGGCGAGGCGCAGCATGGCCGCGATCGGCCTCAATCCCGGCACCGCCGCGAACAGGCCGGCGAAAGGCCGCGCCACCATCGCGCCGCCAATGGCGAGGCGGAAGAGCGTGCGGCTCGGCAGCACCCGCGCCAGCAGTGCCCGGGTCAGCCGGTCCATCAGCGGGCGGTGATAGGTCTTCTCCACATGATCGCGGGCATGGTCGACAAGGTGCATGTAGTGCACGCCGGAGGGGCAGGTGGTCATGCAGGAGAGGCAGGAGAGGCAGCGGTCGACATGCTTGGCGACTTCGACCGTAGCCGGTCGATCATTCTCCAGCATGTCCTTGATCAGGTAGATTCTTCCGCGCGGCGAATCCAGCTCGTCGCCCAGCAGCACATAGGTCGGGCACGTGGCGGTGCAAAAGCCGCAATGGACGCACGCACGCAGCACCTGCTCGGAGCGGGCGGTCTGTGGGTCGGCAAGCTGGGCGAGGGAGAAGTTGGTCTGCATCGCTCACACTCCCGCATATATACGGCCGGGGCTCAGCACCCGGCCCGGGTCGAACCCGCTCTTCATCCGGGCGATCAGCGCGCCGGTGATCGGGTCGAGCGGCTGGAACACCTCCTCGCCCGCCCGCGCTGCCGCCGAGGCGCGGATCAGCGTCGCATGGCCGCCCCCCGCGCCCGCCACCGCCGCGCGGACGCGCGCGCTGTGGGGCTCTGTGCCCGGCATCTCGACCCAGACCAGTCCGCCGGCCCAGTCATAAAGGCAGCGCGCGCCGATCTCGCGCAGCGCGGCGCCCACTGCGGGCCCGGCCATCGGCGCCACCGAGATGCGCCAGATGGCGGGGGCGGTGTCGAGAGCGCCACCCTCCGGGAACGCAAAGGGCTCCACGTCCCGCACCGCCCGCCAGAAGGCGAGCGAGGCCGCCTCATCGAGGAAGGACAGCGTGCCATGGGTTCGCAGCATCGCTTCCAGCTTGCCGCGCCGGTGGACGATCGACGGCTTGACCCCTTCAAGTCGCAGCGCCGTTACCCCCATCCCCGCCTCGGCGACGACCGGGATCTGGCCGGCGACCTCGGCGGGCAGATGCGCCGCGCCGGACACGTCGTAATAGGAGCCGACCGCCGCGCTCATCACCCCGGCCGCGGCCGCGTCGTCGAGGCCGAGCACCAGCAGCGTCTCCACCGTCTCCGGGCGCGGCAGCACCTTGATGGTGAGTTCGGTGAAGGCGGCGAGCGTGCCATAGGAGCCGGACAGCCCGCGCGGCAGGTCATAGCCGGTGACGTTCTTCACCACTCGCCCGCCGGCCTTGAACGCCTCCGCCCGGCCGGAGACCGCGCGCACGCCCAGCGCATGGTCGCGCGCCGCCCCGGCGCTCGGCCGGCGCGGGCCGGCGAGGTTGCAGGCGATCAGCCCGCCAAGCGTGCCCCCGCCCGGCGCCACGCCGAGCAGCGGGCCGAAATCCATCGGCTCGAAGGCCAGCATCTGCTTGGAGGCCGCCACCAGAGCCTCGATCTCCGCCACCGGCGTGCCGGCCTTCGCGCTCAGGACCAGCTCTTCCGGCTCATAGAGCGTGACGCCGGAGAGGCCCTTCAGCTCCAACGTGGCGTCGGTCTGGATGTGTCGGCCGAGACTTGCCTTGGAACCGGAGCCGGCAACATCAAGCGTGCGCTCGTTCGACACGGCCCAGCGCACGGCCTCCACCACGTCGGCCTCGTCGCGCGGACACAGCCTCTCGCTCATCTCAGGCACCTCCCGAAAGCGCGGCGAGCCGCGCGGCATGCGTGTTGTGTTCCGCCACCACCGCCGGCAGGTCGATCGTCACCACCTCGCCATGGGCCACGACCGGCCGGCCATGGACATAGGTGAAGGCAGCACGGCCGGGGGTGCAGAACAGGGCGGCGGCCACCGGGTCGGCAAGCCCGCCGGCAAAGGCGGCCTCATCCAGCCGCAGGGCGAAGAAATCGGCGCACATGCGCGGGGCCAGCGCGCCGATATCGGAGCGTCCCAGCACCGAAGCGCCGCCGAGCGTGGCCAGCTCCAGCGCCTGTCGGGCGGTCATCCATTCAGCATCGCGCGAGGGATCGGCGGTGGAGA
Source organism: Xanthobacteraceae bacterium 501b (assembly GCA_000378025.1). Lineage (GTDB taxonomy): Bacteria > Pseudomonadota > Alphaproteobacteria > Rhizobiales > Xanthobacteraceae > Ancylobacter. Next base: position 3,876,098 of record KB899087.1, on the reverse strand, counting down.
GCGTGGTATCCGGCCCCTCGGGCGGGCGCAGGCTGATCTGCAGTCGCGCCAGCAGCATGGCCTGCCGCGCCTCGGCGAGCAGGTTGTTGCCATCATTGGAGGCCGAGCCGTCCACCCCGAGCCCGACCTTCACCCCGGTTTTCCGATAGGCCATGACAGGCGCGATGCCGGAGGCGAGGCGCATGTTCGAGGAGGGGCAATGGCACACGCCGACCCCGGCGCCGGCGAAGCAGGCGATTTCGTGCGCATTCACATGCACCGCATGGGCGAACCACACATCCTCGCCCAGCCAGCCCAGCTCTTCCATATAGGCGACGGGGCGCTTGCCGAAGCGCGCCAAGGTGAAGCGCTCCTCGTCGATGGTTTCCGCCAGATGGGTGTGCAGCCGCACGCCCTTGTCCCGCGCCAGCGCCGCGCTGTCGCGCATCAGTTCCGGCGTCACCGAGAAGGGCGAGCAGGGGGCGAGCGCGATCCGAAGCAGCGAGCCGGGTGCAGCGTCGTGATAGCGGGCGATGACGCGCGCGCTGTCGGCCAGAATCGCGTCCTCGGCCTCGACGCAGTCGTCCGGAGGCAGCCCGCCTTTGGACTGGCCGAGCGACATGGAGCCGCGCGAGACCATGAAGCGCATCCCGATCTCGCGCGACGCCGCGATCTGGTCGTCGACCGCGCAGCCGTTACGAAAGACATAGGCGTGGTCGAAGCAGGTGGTGCAGCCGGACAAAGCGAGTTCGGCCAGCCCGACCAGCGTCGCCGTGCGCGAAGCCTCCGGCGTGCGCGCCGCCCAGAGCCGGTAATGCGCCCCGAGCCAGCGGAACAGGTTGACGTTCTGCGCGGCGGGCAAAGCGCGGGTCAGCGTCTGGTCGAGATGGTGATGGGCGTTCACCAGACCGGGCAGCACCACATGGCCAGAGAGGTCGAGCACCGCGTCAGCGCTTTCCGGCAGGGTCTGGCTCGGGCCCACCTGCTCGATCATCCCGTCGCGCGCGAACAGGCCGCCGCCGGCAATCTCGCGGCGGGCGCCGTCCATGGTGACGAGCACGGTGGCGTTCTTCACGAGGAGCGTGGTCATCGGGTTCCGCCTCCCCGCGCGCGGACGCGCTCCGTCCGGGATGACGACACGTTATGCGCGCGCGCGCGCATCAGAATCGCGGCAGTTCGGGGAAGGGCAGCTTGCCGCCCGAGACATGCATGCGCCCGAGTTCGGCGCAGCGGTGCAGCACCGGGAACACCTTGCCGGGATTAAGCAGCGCCTCGGGATCGAAGGCGCATTTCAGCCGCTCCTGATGGGCGAGGTCGATCTCGTTGAACATGGAGGGCATGAGGTCGCGCTTCTCGACGCCCACCCCGTGCTCACCGGTGAGCACGCCGCCCACCTCGACGCAGAGCAGGAGGATGTCGGCGCCGAAGGCCTCGGCCTTTTCCAGCTCGCCCGGCGTGTTGGCGTCGTAGCAGATCAGCGGGTGCAGATTGCCGTCGCCGGCGTGGAAGACATTGCCGCACCGCAGACCGTACTTCTCCGACATCTCCTCCATGCGCTTCAGAACCAGCGGCAGCGCCTTGCGCGGAATGGTGCCGTCCATGCAGAGATAATCCGGCGAAATCCGCCCCACCGCCGGGAAGGCCGCCTTGCGCCCGGCCCAGAAGGCGACACGCTCCTCCTCGCTGGTGGAGGCGCGCAGCGTCATGCAGCCGAGCCCGTCGCCGATCTCGGCGACGCGGTCGATGAGGTGGTTCACCTCCGCTTCCGGCCCGTCCAGTTCGACGATCAGCAGCGCCTCGACATCGAGGGGATAGCCGGCGCCGAGGAAGGCCTCGGCGGCGTGGACCATCATCCTGTCCATCATCTCCATGCCGCCGGGAATGATGCCGGCGGCGATGATGGCGGCCACGCACGCCCCCGCCGCCTCCGAGGAGGGAAAGCCGAGCAGCACGGCACGCGCCGTCTCCGGCTTCTTCAGGATCCGGACGGTGACTTCCGTCACCACGCCGAGCAGGCCTTCCGAGCCAACGATGAGGCCGAGCAGGTCGAGCCCGCCGGAATCGAGGTGCTTGCCGCCGAGCCGGATGATCTCGCCGGTGATCAGCACCATCTCGACGCCCAGCACATTGTTCGTCGTCAGCCCGTATTTCAGGCAGTGCACGCCGCCGGAATTCTCGCCGACATTGCCGCCAATGGTGCAGGCGATCTGCGAGGAGGGGTCGGGGGCGTAATAGAAGCCCTCATGCGCCACCGCCGTGGTGATGCCGAGATTGGTCACGCCCGGCTGGGCGATGACGGTGCGGTTGGCGAAGTCGATGTCGAGAATGCGGTTGAACTTGCCCATGCCGAGCAGGATGCCGTCTTCCAGCGGCAGCGCCCCGCCGGACAAAGAGGTGCCCGCCCCGCGCGGCACAACGGGGATGCCGTTGGCATTGGCGTAAGCCAGCACCTTCGACACCTGCTCAGTGGTGGAGGGCAGCACGACGACGAGGGGGAGCTGGCGATAGGCCGTCACCCCGTCGCTCTCGAAGGGGCGCATCTCGGCCTCGGTGTCGATCACCCCCTCGCCGGGAACGATGGCGCGCAGATCGGCGATTATCTGGGCGCGGCGGGCCAGAACATCGGCCTTCGGCGCCGGCATGACGAGACCGGACATGGCACTCCTCCCAATCGACGTTTTTTGCGACCGGCGCCGGTCGTGTCTGATTTCGATCCATTCTAGGGAAAAGCGCGGCGCCTTCCTATGGTAAAAAAACTAGACCAACGATGAATGTTGCGTGTTCTCCCATCGCTTACCCCTGTCGCCCTCCCTGCGGCGCGCAAGGGTCCCGTCGACGGGACCCTTGCGCGCGATCAAGGCCGCGCGCACCTCTAGCACTTAAGGCCAAGACCAAAGGCCGCGCATCACCGCCCGGCCAAGCACAGGGAGACGCGCATGAACGAGGTCACAGCCGGCGCCGCCACCGGGGCGCTCAGCCGAGACCAAAGGCCGCGCATCACCGCACGGCCAAGCACAGGGAGACGCGCATGAACGAGGTCACAGCCGGCGCCGCCACCGGGGCGCTCAGCCGAATCCGCCTGCACCTCGCCCGCTCGAAGGAATTTCCTGAAGGCAGCGCCCGCCATGGCTACGAGTTCGTCGCCCCGCTCAACGCTGAAGGCCACATTGACGGCGAGGCGTGGAAGGATCTGCGCCCCGCCTGCACTGTCACCCGCTTCTGGGCCAATGAGGCCCCCGAGCACGGCCGGCTGGTGCATCGCGCCGGCGGTGTCGGCGGGTCGAGCTGGGTGTTCGACTATGAGGAGGACGCCAGCGACGATGACGAGACCGGCTACCGTTTCGGCGACCATGCCTTCGTGCCGGGCGAATATGTTTCGCTGCGCGACGAGGACGGCGACATGCACACCTTCACCGTGTTCTCGGTGGTGCCGGCCTGACCGCAAGCCCTCATAAAGCAACGGCGCGGACGCCCTCGCGGGCCCGCGCCGTTCTCGTGAGACGTTCACTCGGTCAGTGCGACGTGCCGGTCAGTTCGAGGTAGCAGTCAGTTCGAGGTACCAGTTCCTGCCGGAGCGGTCGGCACCGCGCTCGGGGCTGAGGCGGTTTCGGTGCCGGAGATCGGCGCTACGGCGCGGCTCTGGGTCGCTGCAGCCGGCGCGGGGGAGGCAGGAACGCTGGCGGGGGTTGCGGCAGGCGCCGCGTCCGCCGGGGTCGCGGCGGGTGTTGCCGCCGGCACGGCGGCCGCGTCGGCAGGCGCAGAGACCGGCTTGGGCGTCGGCGTGGCGGCCACGGCGCGCGGGCGCGTCTGGCGCGCCGGGCGCTGGATCATGCCGATGACCTTGTTGTGCAGCTCGGCCGCCTTGTCGATGTTGAAATGGCTGAGCGCGCCCGAACCCGTCAGGTCGATATTCTCCACGCGCGGGCCGGAAACCGCCTTGCCCGAGCCGCCGGCCTGGTAATAATTCACCACTTTGCCGATCTTCGACGAGGCGGTCATCGCGGTTACGGGATCGAATGTCACGACCAGCGGCACCGGTACGCCCGCGGCGGTGACGCGGTTGCCCATGGTGACGGCGGCGTCGGCGCCGAGCGAATGGCCGATGATGATGACCGGCGAGGGGCGGCGCTTGCCCATGCTGGCCTGCTCCACCGCATACCGGGTGAGCGTTTCCAGATCGACATAGGAATGCACGCTCGCCTCGATGCCGCGCGCGCGCAGCTTGGCGGCGAGGTCGTCCATGCCGAGCGAGAAGATGTTGGCGAGGCCGCGCAGCAGATAGACGCGGGGCTGGTTCGGATTCGGCTTGGACTGGGCCTGGGCCTGGGCCGGGGCAAAACCGACGAACATCATGGCGGCAACGGCGAGGCACACGGCCAAGACCCGCGAAAATCTCATGTCACAAATCCCGAAAAGACCGTCTGACTTCATGCTCTGGGCTCCCGACCCTTGCAAACAGATTCTAAAGTGTCCCAGCTTTGCCGAAGCCATGATGCCGATGGGCAACAGTGGCAGCAGGGGAATCGTCACGCGCGCGGCCGGACTTTTGGCCGCGCGCGTGCGCAAAGGCGCCCCCTTGCCAGCTTCACGCGAGCATGCAACCCACTTGGCGGCGCGGAGTTCCCCCGGTGCGAGGGTAGGCAACGGGGGCAGGTGAGGGAGTAGGCCCGGTGACAGCGAACGCGACGGCCCCGGCCGCCGGCAAGGCCTTTTACGATCATCCGCTGCGCGCCCCGGTGCTTGCGGAACTGCATGCGCGCCCCTTCGTGGCGGTCTCGACCCCCGCACGCATTCTGCACGTCGCCTTTCTGGTCGACCGGGCCCAGGCGATCGCCGACCGGGCCGCTTTCGCCAGCCTCTGCCTGGCGCGCGGCCAGCCCGCGCCGGGCCGAGATGCCAAGCAGCACCGCGTGGCCTTTGGCCGCTTCGTGCTGCGCTGGGAACGCCACGCCGAATTCACCACCTACACTTGGGAAGTGCCGGCCGAGGATGTGGTGGAGGGCGGCCTGCCCTTCCAACCCTCCGGCGCCAGCCTCGCCGACGTGCTCACGCAGTTGCCCCAGCCTGGGCCGCTATTGGTGGCGGTGGACCTGCATCTGGTGACGGACACCGCCGATGCGCTCCCGCTCGACCGGCTGTTCGACCGCACCAGCCTCGCGCGCTCGGATGTCGAGGACGGATTCGCCGAGATCGCCACCGATTTCCAGCCCGACCCCTCCGGCTTCGTGCGGATCCTGGTGCGCGATCGCGGCATGACCGACGATGCTGCCGGCGCGCTGGTGCAGCGTGTGCTGGAAATCGAGACCTACCGCACCCTTGCCCTTCTCGGCCTGCCGGAGGCGCAGCGCCTTGCCCCCACCGTGGCGCACAGCGAGAACGAGCTGTCGGCGCTGACCGAGCAGATGCGCCAGAGCGAGGGGCTCGCCGCCAACAACAAGCTGCTTCACGCGCTGACCGGCCTTGCCGCCCAGCTGGAGGCGGACGCTGCCGCCTCGCTGTTCCGCTTCGGCGCCACCCGCGCCTATGAGGAGATCGTCTCCTCGCGCCTGCGCACCATCGGCGAGCGGCCCATTTCGGGCTATCCCACCTGGCAGCAATTCCTGTTGCGCCGGCTGCAGCCGGCGATGCGGACCTGCCAGGCGATCGAGCAGCGCCAGGCCAATCTGTCGGTCAAGCTCACCAGCGCCGCCAATCTGCTGCGCACCCGGGTCGATGTCGAGCTGGAGCAGCAGAACCGCAACCTGCTGCAAAGCATGAACAAGCGGGCGCGGATGCAGCTGCGCCTGCAGCAGACCGTCGAAGGGCTCTCGGTCGCCGCCATCTCCTATTACGTCATCAGCCTGCTGCACTACGCGCTGGAAGGGCTGCACGCCCGCGCCGAGGCGGCCGGGCTGCATTACGATGTCGGCGTCGCCACCGCCATCGCCGTGCCGCTGGTGGTGCTGCTGATCTGGTCGGTGGTCCGCCGCATCCGCCGCGGCCATGCCGAGGACGATGCCTGAGCCGACAGGCCTTCACGAAACGTCGGCGTTTGCGCCTAAGGGCTCTCGCGAATCGTCGGCGCCAGCGCCGACAGGCCCTCGCGAAATGTCGGGTAGCGGAGCGCGCCGCCGAGTAGGGCGTGCAGCCGCCTATTACTCACCCGCCGGTTGTCGGCCCAGAAGGAGAGCGCCATCGCCGACATGCGCGGCGCGGCCTCCTCGAATTTCTCCGGCACCGGCGGCGGCAGGCCGAGCAGTGTCGCGGCAAAGCGCACGGGCGCACAGGAGGGCGAGGGCTCGTCGTCCACCACATTCACCACCCCGTCGAAATGCTGCGTGATGGCGGCATGGATGGCGCCGGCGATGTCGTCGACATGGATGCGGTTGAACACCTGGCCCTCGCGCTCGATGCAGCGGGCGGTGCCGTCCGCCACGTCGATCAGCGCGTTGCGGCCGGGGCCATAGATGCCACCGAGGCGCAGCACCGCCACCGGACGCCCGGTGCGTCGGCCGAGATCCTGCCAGCCGGCCTCCGCCTCTATGCGGCGCCGGGCGCGCGGGGCGGTGGCGGCGGCGGGCGCGTTCTCGTCGATCCACGCCCCGGCGGAATCGCCATAGACGCCGATGGTGGAGAGATAAACCAGCGGCCCCTTGCCTTCCGCCAGCGCCTCCCCGAGCGGGCCGAGAAAGGGATCGCCCGCCTCTCCCGGCGCGGCCGAGACAAGCACGGCATCGGCGGCTCCCGCCGCCTCAAGCAATGCCGGCGACGGTGGGCCATCGACGCGCAGCATTTCCATGCCGGGGAAGGGCTCTTCACTGCGGCTGGTGCCGATGTGCCGGGCAAAGGCATCGCCGTGCAAGGCAACGAAGCGCTGGGCGCAATAGCCGTGCCCCAGGCAGAGCAAGGTTCCGGTCATGATTGCTCTCCAATCGCGATGGCCATCGCCTGCCGCCATTCCTCGCGCACCTCCCCGTCCGTTTCGCCCGCATGGGCAGCGGAAAGGGCGGCGAAATCGGCGGGCGACAAAAGCCGCGCGAGTGCCCACACTGCCGCGCCCCGCACCAGCGGGTGGGCGTCGTCCAGATGCCGCTCGGCTTCCGCTGCGAGGCCGGCGTCGCAGGAATTGCCGATCGCCACCAGCACGTTGCGCAGGAATCGGGCGCGGCCGATGCGCTTGACGGGGCTCTTCGAGAAGCGCGCCCGGAAGGCGGCATCGTCAAGCCGCGCGAGGTCGGCCAGCGCGGGAGCGCGGTTCTCCTCGCGGGCGGAAAGGCGGACCTCACGGCCGAGCGCGGCGAACTTGTTCCACGGGCAGGCGGCGAGGCAATCGTCGCAGCCATAGATGCGGTTGCCGACCAGCGGCCGCAGTTCGCGCGGAATGGCGCCCTTCAGCTCGATGGTGAGATAGGAGATGCAGCGACGCGCGTCGATCTGGTACGGCGCGGGAAAGGCGTTGGTCGGGCAGGCGTCGAGGCAGGCGCGGCAGCTGCCGCAATGGTCGGCGTCCGGCGCATCCGCCGGCAGCGCGAGATTGGTGGCGATGGCGCCGAGGAACAGCCAGGAGCCCTTGTCGCGCGAGACCAGATTGGTGTGCTTGCCCTGCCAGCCGAGCCCGGCGGCCTGCGCAAGCGGCTTTTCCATCAGCGGCGCGGTATCGACGAACACCTTGACCTCGACCGCGCCGGCTGCACCCGCGCGGGGCACGAAGCGGGAGGCGATGCGCTTGAGCTTGCCTTTGATGAGCTCATGATAATCGTCGCCGCGGGCATAGACCGAAATCGCCCCGCGCGTGCGTTCCGCGAGGATGGCGCGTGGGTCCTCGTCCGGTCCGTAATTGAGCCCGAGCATGAGAACAGAGGCGACCTCCGGCCACAGATTGCCGGGCGCGGCGCGGCGTGCGGCGGTCTCCGGCATCCAGTCCATGTCGCCATGCGCGCCTTCGGCAATCCACTGGTGCAGGCGCGGGCCAGCCTCAGGAATGGCATCGGCGCCGGCGATCCCCATCGCGTCGAAGCCTTCCTCGCGGGCCAGCGCGAACAGATAGGCCTTGGCCGCTTCCGGCGTCAGAAATCCAGATCCGCGTAGCACGGCGCCGGCGGCATGCCCGCCATGCTCAGCGCGAGCAGGGGCCGGAACGCGGGACGCGACTTGATGCGCGCGTACCAGATCTTCGCTCCCTCATCCTCTTCCCACGGCACGTCGCCGAGATAGTCGACGCTGGAAATATGCGCCGCCGCGGCAAGATCGGCATAGGTCATCCGCTCGCCGGCCAGCCAGTTCCGCGCCTTCAGCAGCCAGCCGATATACTGGAGATGATAGCGGATATTGGCCCGCGCGGCACGGATGATGGCCATGTCAGGCGGGCCGCCACCGAGCTCACGCGGGGTGTAGCGCTTGTACACCTTCTCGCGCACCAGCGGCTCGGACACTTCGGCGAAGAATTTGTGGTTGAACCAGGAAGCGAGCCGGCGCACCTCGACCCGCTCGCCAATGTGCAGCGGCAGCAGACGCCGCGTGCCCAGCGCGCTGCCGCGGGTCTCGTCGAGATATTCGGTGATCGGGTCGATCCCCGGCACCACGAAGCCGTCATCCTCCACCAGCACGGGGGTGGCACCGGCCGGGTCGAGCATCAGGAAATCGGGCCGGCGCTCCCACACCCGCTCTTCGATCAGTTCCGGCTCGATGCCCATCTCGCCGAGAGCGAGACGCACCAGACGCGAATGGGCGCAGAAGGGATGGTGATAGAGCTGCATTTTCCGGGAGGGTTTTCGCGGACCGTCGGCAGGCGGCGCCTGAAATCGGTCTAGAAGGGTTCGCGCCTCATCGCAAGCCATAGCGGCGTCAACATGGCGGGCGGGGCCACCGACGGTGATGAACCCGGCGGGGGATTTCGGGTTATGGTGTCCGAAGTGCTAACGCTGAGGTGGGGAACCATGGCAAAAACGACACCGCACGGCGTCTTCATCTGGAACGAGCTGAACACCCGCGACATGGAAGCCGCCAAGGCTTTTTATGCCGCCACGCTCGGCTGGACCTTTACCGCGATGCCCATGGCGGACGGTCCCGACTATGCCCTCATTCACAGCGGCGAAGCCGAGGTCGGCGGCATCTTCGTACTCGACGGACCGGAATTCGAGGGCGTGCCCGAGCACTGGTTCGCCTATATCGCCGTCGACGACGTGGACAAGCGTATCAAGGGCGCGGTTGCCGCCGGCGGGGCCGTGCTGCGCGCGCCCTTCGATGTGCCGGAGGTCGGCCGCATCGCCATCGTGCGCGATTCGCAAGGCGCGGTTGCCGGTTGGATGACGCCGACACCGTGCCTCCCATCCGGCGCGTAGGCGACCTCTAACCTGCCGTTATTTCAGACGATTCGGTCGATCCGTTACGTCTGTGCCATATATGTGCCGTAATCTGGCGGTGCGCCGCGCGGCGGTCGCTCTCGTTCCACGCCTAATTCCTGGGGAAGATCGACACGATGCAGTTCCATATCCCGGTTCCCGCCATTCGCGCCTGCGGCTTCTCCCTTCGCGAGGGGAGTCCCGAGTTTGACGATGTGGGCGCCGGGCTCGACGAGGCGGAAGCGCTGGGCGTCGATATGGTGGAGCTGCCGGTCTATGCCTGGCACCTCGTGGTGGACGGGCGCATCCTCGACAACCGGCTGAAAGATCTGGTCCGGGCGCTCCAGGGCCGCCGTCTCGGCTACAGCGTGCACGGCGCGCTGGCGGTCAATCTGATGGACCTGCCCGAGCGCCTGGCGCGCCACGAGAAGGTGCTCGCCGCCAATATCGACATCGCCGCCGCCCTCGGCGCCCAGCATCTCGTCATCCACACCGGCTTCGTGCGGGACCCCGAGGATGATCTCGAAGTCGCCTATTCCCGCCAGCGCGATGCCCTCGCCCGCGCCGGCGACCATGCGGCGGCCAATGGGGTGACGCTGTGCGTGGAGAACATTTTCCGCTTCGTTCACGCCCGCGAGACCGCGACCCCGGCCAAGCTCGCCGGCGAACTGGCGGCGATCGACCATCCGGCGGTGAAGGCGACGCTCGATGTGAGCCACGCCTATATCCGCTGCACCGATGCCCGGCTTGACCCCATCGCGGAGATGGCGGCGCTGGCGCCGCATGTCGCTCATTTCCACCTGCACGATTCATTCGGCCGCCCCAATGAGCGCCGGCCGGGCGACCTGTGGTTCTACGACCCGGCCGAGGCGGTGGCCTTTGGCGAAGGCGACCTGCACCTGCCGATCGGCTGGGGTGGCATCGACTGGGACGCGGTTGTGCAGATGGTGCGCCCGCCCGCCGGCGCGGTTGCCATGCTGGAGCTGAACCCACGCCACTGGCGCGAGCTCAAGGACCAGGTGGCCGTGCTGCGGGCTCTCGCCGGGCGCTTCCAGCCGGCATTTGTGCCCGCCCTGTGAGGGGCGGGCCGGCCCCGGCGGCCCCTGCGCCGGGCGAGGCTTTCGTGCGGCGCATCTTTTCCCCGCCCGCTGCTTCTTGCGGCGGAAACGGCCGCCCCCTATATCGGCCACGAACGGCGCGGATAGCGTCGTACCCTATTGTTTGGGGGCCGGTCCGGGGGCACGGCATCCAGTCCGTTCCTCTCCGGGTGCTTCAAGAAGGTCCGGCCGGCCTGCCGGAAGGAGAAACATATGTCTAAAGTCATCGGCATCGATCTTGGCACGACCAATAGCTGCGTCGCGGTCATGGAAGGCTCGACCCCAAAGGTGATCGAGAATGCGGAAGGCGCGCGTACCACGCCCTCCATTGTCGCCTTCACCGAGGATGGCGAGCGCCTCGTCGGCCAGCCGGCCAAGCGCCAGGCGGTCACGAACCCCGAGCGCACCTTCTTTGCGGTGAAGCGCCTCGTCGGCCGCCGCTATGAAGACCCGATGGTCGAGAAGGACAAGAAGCTCGTCCCCTACCAGATTGTGCGTGGCGACAATGGCGATGCGTGGCTGGAATCGGACGGCAAGAAGTATTCGCCCTCGCAGATCTCCGCCTTCACGCTGCAGAAGATGAAGGAGACGGCCGAGGCCTATCTCGGCGCCAAGGTCGACAAGGCGGTCATCACCGTCCCGGCCTATTTCAACGACGCCCAGCGCCAAGCCACCAAGGACGCCGGCCGCATCGCCGGCCTCGAAGTCCTGCGCATCATCAACGAGCCGACCGCGGCTGCCCTGGCCTATGGCCTCGACAAGAAGCAGGCCGGCACGATCGCGGTCTATGACCTCGGCGGCGGCACCTTCGACGTCTCGATCCTGGAGATCGGCGACGGCGTGTTCGAGGTGAAGTCGACCAATGGCGACACCTTCCTGGGTGGCGAAGACTTCGACATGCGGCTCGTCACCTATCTCGCCGACGAGTTCAAGAAGGAGCAGGGCATCGACCTGCGCAACGACAAGCTCGCCCTGCAGCGGCTGAAGGAAGCCGCCGAAAAGGCCAAGATCGAGCTGTCGAGCGCGTCCCAGACTGAGATCAACCTGCCCTTCATCACGGCGGATGCCTCGGGCCCGAAGCACCTGACCATGAAGCTCACCCGCGCCAAGTTCGAGGCGCTGGTGGACGACCTGATCCAGCGCACCATGGAGCCCTGCAAGAAGGCGCTCAAGGATGCCGGCCTCACCGCCGGGCAGATCGACGAGGTCGTTCTCGTCGGCGGCATGACCCGCATGCCCAAGGTGCAGGAAGTGGTGAAGCAGTTCTTCGGCAAGGAGCCCCACAAGGGCGTCAACCCGGATGAAGTGGTCGCCATCGGCGCCGCGATCCAGGCCGGCGTGCTCGCGGGCGACGTGAAGGACGTGCTGCTGCTCGACGTGACCCCGCTCTCGCTCGGCATCGAGACGCTGGGCGGCGTGTTCACCCGCCTGATCGACCGCAACACCACCATTCCGACCAAGAAGAGCCAGGTCTTCTCCACCGCCGAGGACGGCCAGACCGCTGTGACGATCCGCGTCTTCCAGGGCGAGCGCGAAATGGCGGCGGATAACAAGATCCTCGGCCAGTTCGATCTCGTCGGCATCCCGCCGGCGCCGCGCGGCGTGCCGCAGGTCGAGGTCGCCTTCGACATCGACGCCAATGGCCTGGTCAATGTTTCGGCCAAGGACAAGGGCACCGGCAAGGAGCAGCAGATCCGCATCCAGGCCTCGGGCGGCCTATCGGACGCGGACATCGACAAGATGGTGAAGGACGCCGAGGCGCACGCCGAGGAAGACAAGAAGCGTCGCGCCACCGTCGAGGCCAAGAACCACGCCGAGGCGCTGATCCACTCGACCGAGAAGTCGCTCGCCGACTATGGCGACAAGGTCGGCGCGCCTGAGAAGGCCGCGATCGAGACGGCGCTGGCCGATCTCAAGGCGGCGATGGAAGGCGATGATGGCGAAGCGATCGTCGCCAAGACCAACACGCTGGCGCAGGCTTCTCTCAAGCTGGGTGAGGCGATGTACGCCTCCCAGCAGGGCGATGCCGGCAGCGACGAGGCGCCGAAGGACGATGTGGTGGACGCCGAGTTCACCGAGGTCGACGACGACAAGAAGAAGTCGGCCTGATCGACATCTGAGCACCGCCCCCGGGCTCCGTTCCGGGGGCGGATTTCTTTCCGTGGCCGTGCGGCCGGTGCCGCAGCCGCCACGGGTAGCATAAGCCCGGCACGCAGGATCATCGCCGGGGCGTCCTCCGGCAGGGTTCCTGCATGGCGGCCGGGACCGCCCGCCGCGGGAAGCGCCGGCGGCGGCCAAGGATGCGACGGCACAGCGACCCATGTCCAAACGCGACTATTATGAACTCCTCGAAGTCACCCGCACCTGCAGCGATGGCGAGCTGAAGAGCTCCTATCGCAAGCTGGCGATGAAGTGGCATCCCGACAAGAATCCCGGCAATGGTGACGCCGAGGTTCGCTTCAAGGAAATCAGCGAGGCCTACGACGTCCTCAAGGACCCGCAGAAGCGCGCGGCCTATGACCGTTTCGGTCACGCCGCCTTTGATGGTGGCATGGGCAGTCCGGGCGGGCCGGGCTTCGGCTCCGACTTCGCCTCCACCTTCTCCGACATTTTCGATGACCTGTTCGGCATGTCCGGCGGAAGGCGCGGTGCCGCCAGTGGTGGCGGACGGGGCGGGCGCGAGCGCGGGGCGGACCTGCGCTACAACATGGAAATCACGCTGGAGGAGGCGTTCTCCGGCAAGGACGCCACCATCCGCCTGCCGACCTCGATCGTGTGCGAAACCTGCTCGGGCACCGGCGCCAAGCCGGGCACCCAGCCGACCACCTGTCGCACCTGTTCAGGGTCCGGGCGCATTCGCCAGGCGCAGGGCTTCTTCACCCTCGAGCGCACCTGTCCCACCTGCCAGGGCCGTGGTCAGGTGATCGAGGACCCATGCCCGGCTTGCGACGGTGCCGGGCGCACCACCAAGGAGCGCACCCTGGAAGTGGGCATTCCGGCCGGTGTCGAGGACGGCACCCGCATTCGCCTCGGCAATGAGGGCGAGGCCGGGGTGCGCGGCGGCCCTCCGGGCGACCTCTACATCTTCCTGTCGCTCGCCCCGCATGATTTCTTCCAGCGCGACGGGGCGGACCTGTTCTGCCGGGCGCCGATCTCCATGGTTTCCGCCGCGCTCGGGGGTACCTGCGAGGTGCCGACCATCGATGGCGAGACAACGAAGGTGAAGATTCCCGAGGGCACGCAGTCCGGCAAGCGTTTCCGCCTGTCCGGCAAGGGCATGCCGGTACTTCGTAGCCGCACGCGCGGCGACATGTATGTGCAGGTTGTCGTCGAAACACCGCAGAACCTGACGCGACGTCAGCGCGAACTTCTGAGCGAGTTCGATGCGGAATGTTCAAAGGACACTCATCCGGAATCGAGCGGCTTCTTCGCCCGGGTAAAGGATTTCTTTGCCGGCGATGCCGAATAAGCGGCGAAACGTAATCACTGCGTCATCGCGAGGCCTTAACAGGAGGCTGTCCGGCCTCTAGTGTTGGCCTCGGCCTCTTGGCGCGCGGCACCTGCCTCGTCGCCGCGCTGCCCTCGCCTCGCCGCCTTGCGTTGCGCGCCTTCCCGCCACGGCTTACCGGAATCGAAGTCGCATGCTCCATCGTTCTGCCGTCCCCTCGCCGAAAGAGCGCCCCGACGAAGTCCGCTTCCTCCAGTCCTGGCTGCAGAACCCGCTTCGTACCGGCGCCGTTTCGCCTTCCGGCCGCGCCCTCGCGCGCACCATGGCGAGCTTCGTCGACCCCGAGCAGGATGGTCCGGTGATCGAGCTTGGGCCTGGCACCGGCCCGGTGACGACGGCGCTGATCGCCCGCGGCGTCGCGCCCGAGCGGCTGGTGCTGATCGAGTACAACCCGGAATTCTGCAAGCTGCTGCGCCTGCGCTTCCCCGCCGCGACCGTCATACAGGGCGACGCCTACAACATGGCGCGCACGGTGGAGAGCCATCTCGACCGGCCCTCGGCGGCTGTGGTGTCCAGCCTGCCGCTGTTCACCCGCCCGGCCCCCGAGCGTCACGGGTTGCTCGACCAGGCCTTTGGCCTGTCAGTGCCGCGCGCGCCTTTCATCCAGTTCACCTATGCCGTCGTCTCGCCGGTGCCGCTGGCGCCGGAGCGCTTCGACGCCCATGTCAGCCAGCGCATCTGGGCCAATCTGCCGCCCGCCCGCGTCTGGGTGTATCGTTCCAACACTCACCACGCGCCGACGCCGGAGCTGAGCGCGGCCGAGGCGTGAGGCTGGCCGCACTGGCCGCGTCATCGCAGGAGCTCCTATGCGCCAGCCTCGTATCCTCGTCTTCGCCGGCTCCATCCGTGCCGGTTCTTTCTCCGCCAGCCTGGCCGCGCTGGCGGCGAAGGAATTGGCGCTGATGGAATGCGAGCCGGTGCTGCTGTCGCTGGCCGACTACCCGATGCCGATCTATGACGGCGACTTCGAAGCCAGCGAGGGCGTGCCTGCCGCCGCCAAGCAGTTGCGCGACCAGCTGGCCCGCGCCGACGGTGTGTTCATCGTCACCCCGGAATACAATGCCGGCCTGCCGCCGCTGCTGAAGAACGCGATCGACTGGGCCAGCCGCGTGCGCGGCGGCGAGGGCGACGCTTTCAAGGGCCCGGTCTACGCTATCGGGTCCTCCTCGCCCGGCGGACTAGGGGGCTATCGTGCCTCGATGATGCTGCGACAGACGCTGGCGCTGGGGCTCGGCGCCCTGGTGCTGGCCGAACAGGTGATGCTGGCGGGCGCCTCAGGCGCTTTCGACGAACGCGGCGACTTCAAGGACGAGAAAGCGCGCGAGAGGTTGCGCGCGGTGATGACAGCGCTTATCGAGCAGGCGGCGCTGCGGGCGGGTCTGCGCGCCTAGAGAGGCCGGAGCCTTTTCGTCTCGCAAAGCGCGTTCAGCTTTTGCGGAAAAGGCTCAAGCGCGGAGACTTTCCTCATGCACGCCCCTGTTCCCGATCCGCGCGACCGGCTGATCGTCGCTCTCGACCTGCCCTCGCTCGGGGCGGCGGAGAGCATCATCTCCCGGCTCGGCGACAGCGTGAGCTTCTACAAGATCGGCTACGAGCTCGGCTTTGCCGGCGGCCTCGGCCTTGCCCGCGAGTTGGTTGCCGATGGCCGCAAGGTGTTCATCGACTTCAAGCTGCACGACATCGGCAACACGGTGGCGCGCGGCGTCGCCAGCCTCGCCGCACTGGGCGCCAGCTTCGCCACCGTGCATGCCTATCCCCAGACCATGCGCGCGGCCATGGAGGGCAAGGGGGCGAGCCCGCTGCGCATTCTCGCTGTCACCGTGCTCACCTCCTATGACGAGGCCGACCTTACCGAGGCCGGCTATGGCGCCGGCGTCGCGGAAACGGTGGCGCGCCGGGTAGCGCAGGCGCGTGAGATCGGCATTGACGGCATTGTCTGCGCCCCGACTGACGCCGCCTCTGTGCGCGCGGCGCTGGGCCAAAGGGGCGCCATCGTTACCCCCGGCGTGCGCCCGGACGGCAGCGATGTCGGCGACCAGAAGCGCATCGCCACGCCCTTTGCCGCCATCCGTGCCGGGGCCGACCATCTGGTGGTCGGCCGGCCGATCGTCGCCTCGCCCGATCCCGTCGCGGCCGCCCGGGCGGTGCAGGCCGAGATCGCCCGCGCGCTTTCCTGAACCCACGCAGAAGGACCGAGAACAATGGCCAAGGGCTACTGGATCAGCCGCCTCGATGTGCACGATACGGACGGCTACAAGCCCTATCTTCAGGGCGCCGAGCCGGCGATTGCCGCCTTTGGCGGCCGGTTCCTGCTGCGCGGCGGCACGCCGGAGGCGCTGGAGGGCACCGCCCGTTCGCGCAATGTCGTGGTCGAATTCAAGGATTACGAGACCGCGCTCGCCTGCTTCCAGTCGCCGGAATACCAAGCCGCCTACACCCATCGAGTCGCCTCCTCTGAGGGCGAGCACCTGATCATCGAGGGCTACGAAGGCGAGCAGCCGGCGGCCGCGACGATCGCAGGCCCGGCGGATGGGTCTGGCACCGGCTATTGGGTGATGCGGATCGACGTGCACGACATGGAAACCTACAAGTCCTATGTCGCCGCCGACGCCATCGCCATCGCGAAATATGAGGGCTGGTTCGTGGTGCGCGGCGGGCGGCACGAGGGCGTGCACGGCGAGGCCCGCTCGCGCAATGTGCTGGTCGCCTTCAAGGATCTGGCGGCCGCGCTGGCCTGCTACAACTCGCCGGAATACCAGGCGGCGCTGGCCTTCCGCAGCAAAGCGGCGGTGGCCGAGGTGATCGCGCTCGCCGGCGTGTGACCGGCGCCCGCTCTTGCGCAAATGAGGCGGTGCCTCGGCGAGAGCGTGCGGGAAGGGCAAAGACGCAAGCTCGCGGGGCTTTGTGCGGTTCGCCGGCGCGTCGACGATGGACAACACGAAAGAGTCCTGCTATGTGCCCTCACCCTGATTGGCTGCCCGCCATCCCGTAGGTTTCGGGAGACCCGCGCCAATCGCCAGAATTCAACGATGCGCGATACGCGAAGCACGAAAGAGGAAGACACGTGCAGGTTCTCGTTCGGGACAACAACGTCGATCAGGCCCTCAAGGCGCTGAAGAAGAAGATGCAGCGCGAAGGCATCTTTCGCGAGATGAAGCTGCGCGGCCATTACGAGAAGCCGTCCGAGAAGCGCGCCCGCGAGGAGGCCGAGGCCGTCCGTCGCGCGCGCAAGCTGGCCCGCAAGCGCGCCCAGCGCGAAGGTCTGCTGCCCTCGAAGCCTAAGGTCGTTCCCGGCGGTCCCCGCTGACACGACGCTGTGCGGTCCCCTTCGGGACTGCCAGGACCTGAAAGATATCCAAGCGCGGTGACGACAGTCACCGCGCTTTTTGCGTTGGGAGAATGGGCCGCATGGCACTCGCCTGCACCGTGTCGGACCTGCGTGAGGTCCCCGCTTTCGCCGCCGTGGTGGCCGAACGCGTCTGGCGGGCCTGGTGGGAAGGAAAGGGCGTGCCTTTGGACGCCTTGCGCGCCCGGCTCGACGAGAGCCTTGGGCGAAGCCCGGTGCCGGCGACTTTCGTCGCGCATGACAGCGAACGCTTCCTTGGCTGCGCCGCGCTCATTGCCAGCGACGTCGACCAGCGCCCCGCGTTGACGCCCTGGGTCGCCGCGCTCTGGGTGGAGCCAGTGAGCACGCGACAGGGGATCGGCGCGGCATTGATGGCGCGGGCGACCGAGGCGGCATTCGCCAGCGGCCATGAGCACGTGTATCTGGCAGCGGAAGCGCGACTGGCGCCTTACTACGCCGCACGCGGCTGGAGCCTTGTGGAATCCGACGTCGACGGGCTGGAGATCTTTGTCCGGCGTCGCGGCTAAAGCGGGCGCCGGCTACTGGCGATTATAGGGAATCGTGTACTCGCCGGCGCGGATGCGCTCGGCCAGGCGCTCGGCAAAGCCGGCGGCGGCTTCCTCGCCATAGGTGGCGACCATGGAGCGGATGGCGGTGAACAGGGCCGCCTGGGCGAGGCAGTCCTCGTCGAGCCCGTCATAGACGGCCTCGTTCCACGCCTCATCGAGATAGGCGAGCGCGGCATGGCGCTCGTCCTCGTGAGCCTGGTCGGCCTTGTCGTCGATATCGAGCGTTCCAGGAAGCTGAGACAAACCAAACCCTCCGCGTGCCGGGTTCCCGCCCCGCGGGGCACGCAACGCCGAAACCTTAGCATGCCCCGGCGGCACGTCCGCCCAAGAATTGAAGGACGGTTAATTTGCCGCGGCATAAATGCGACAGGTGTGACATAATCGTTCCGCCACGTGGCGGCGCTGCGCGGCTTAGTTGCTACCGTAACGGGTTGCAACGTCACGCGCGAGCTTGGCGCCGGTCTCCAGATAGCGCTGGCTGGCCAGTTCCGCCGAGGGCGTGCACACGCGGTAGACTTGGCGGTAGCTCTCATAGCCGGTGTTGAAGGCGCTGGTGAGCTGGCCGCGACGGTCGCCCGAGGGCGCTTCGATATCAAGCATGGCCTGCATCTCGTCGCGCCAGCGCGTCGCTTCGGCCGCGCCGCACAGGGGGCGCAGGTAATGAAGCGCGCCGAGAATTTCGGCCAGATGCAGCAATTCGGCCTCGTAAGGCGGCGCACCGCCCTGCGTCGCCTGCGCCAGTGCTCGCTGTGGCGAGGCGATAACAAGCCCCGCCAGCAGGGCAGCAGACAGCAGAGGGACGAGCGGGGAGCGTGGCATGCGCCTGTGGTGCGCCGGCGCCGCGCGGGCGTCAAGAGCCGGCATAGCCGCCTATTGCGACTCTGGCGCATCCGTGGCGCGCGCCAGCACGAGGGCGGCCGCGACGATCTCCCCGAGGCCGGGCGTAGTTTTCTGCGGCAGGGCGGCGGGGTGGAACCAGCCGACTTCCGCCGCCTCCGGCCCCTCCTGGGGCTCGCCCTGGACCCAGCGCGCGGCATGGCTGACCACGACGAAATGGGCGGAAAGCGCGCCGTCCGGATCGCGCTGGATGATGTCGAGCGCGCCGGCGACGCCGAGGATCTCGCAGGCCACGGCCACCTCCTCCATCACCTCGCGCGCGGCGGCCTGCGCCAGCGTTTCGCCCGGCTCCACCCGTCCGCCCGGCAAGGTCCACAGTCCCAGCGAAGGGGGGCGGCCGCGCCGGGCCAGCAGCACCCGTCCGTCGCGGAAGACGGCGGCGCTGGTGGCGAGCACGGGTCGGATAAGGTTCGGCATGGCGGGCGTCCGGTGGGCGAATCGGTGCCATCCTATCCGGTTTCCCGCCCGGCGCTCTGAGTGGCTGGCCTTGACCGCGCCCGATTGGAGCCGCATTCGGATCGGAAGCTCGGCAAGGATTCACGTAGCGAGGGAAGCCATGGGCAAGACGGCGAAGGACGGACGCAGCGCCCGGCGCTCTGGCGCCCACGCCCTGCTGCTCGCCGGGGCGACGCTCCTCGGCAGCCTGCCGGTGGCCGCACAGACTGCCGTGCCCGGCCGCACTCCTGCCACGGTCGCCGAGACGAGTGACCCCGCCTGCGCCCACTTTGGCGCTGGGTTCACCCGCCTGGCCGGGTCCTCCACCTGCGTGAAGATCAGCGGCAGCGTGCAGACCGACCTCTATTCCACCGATGTGAACAGCACGAGCCGGGTCGACGCCCTCGCGCCGGGGCTGAAGAGCAAGTAGCCGCGCGTCAGCGCCCGAACAGCGCAAAATAACGCGCGATCACCCCGGCATAAGTCCGGGTGAGCGCCGCGACTTCGTCGATGGGCGTCGATTCGTCCACCGCATGCATGCTGGTACCTACCAGGCCGAACTCGACCACCGGGCAGTGATCCTTGATGAAGCGGGCATCCGAGGTGCCGCCCGTGGTGGAGAGTTCCGGCCGGCGGCCGGTGGCCTCCGAGATCGCCTCGACCACGAGATCGACGAAATCGCTTGGGGCGGTGAGGAAGCTGTCGGAGGAGCGGGCCTCAAAGCCGAGGGTGAAGCGCACCTCATTGCCAGCCGCCGCCACCATGCGGCGTTCGATCTCGGCGGCCAGCGTTTCCGGCGTCCACAGATCGTTGAAGCGGATGTTGAAGCGCGCCCGCGCCTCGGCGGGAATGACGTTGAAGGCGGGGTTGCCGACGTCGACCGAGACGACTTCGAGATTCGACGCCTGGAAATGCGCGTTGCCGCCGTCGAGCGGTTCGGCCTTCAGCGCGGCGAGCAGCTTCACCATGCCGGGGATCGGGTTCTCGGCGAGATGGGGGTAGCCGACATGGCCCTGCCGGCCGTGCACGGTGAGCGTGCCGGAGAGTGAGCCGCGCCGCCCGATCTTCACCATGTCGCCCAGCGCCGCCCGCGAGGTGGGCTCGCCCAGCACGCAATGGTCTATCCGCTCGTCGCGGTCGGCCAGCCAGCGCAGCAGCTTCTCGGTGCCGTTGATGGCTGGGCCTTCTTCGTCGCCGGTGAGCAGGAAGGAGATCGAGCCGGGCAGGTCCGCATGGTCGGGGTCGTGGCCATGGGCGCCGGCGAAGTCGAGCCCGGCGGCGATGAAGGCGGCGACGCCGCCCTTCATGTCGACCGCGCCGCGGCCATAGATCAGCCCGTCCTGGATCGCCCCCTCGAAGGGGGGAAAGCGCCAATGGGTGGGATCACCGGGCGGCACCACGTCGGTATGGCCGGCAAAGCACAGATTGGGGCCGCGCGTGCCGAAGCGGGCGTAGAGATTTTCGACATCCGGCGTGTCTGGGCCGGTGAGCGTCACCCGGTGGGTGGCGAAGCCGGCATTGGAGAGCACAGCGTCGAGATAGGCCAACGCGCCTCCTTCTGCCGGTGTCACCGAGGGGCAGCGGATGAGTGTGCGCAGAATGTCGACGGGGTCTGCCGGGGCATGGAAGGAAGGCGCGGTGGCGGTCATAACACGTCCTCTGGCGGAGTCTCCGGAGCCGGCAACCATCTGTTTAGCCGTCATGGCCGGGCTTGTCCCGGCCATCCACGCTTTCCAGCGGCGCCGAAGACATGGATCCCCGGGTCACGCCCGGGGATGACGACCAGGGACACGACCGCCTGACGAGAGCTGCCCGCGGCCTCCGCTTCAATCGCGCAGCAACTCGTTGATCGAGGTCTTGGAACGGGTCTGCTCGTCCACGCGCTTGACGATCACCGCGCAGTAGAGCGAGGGGCCGGGCTGGCCGTTCGGCAGCGGCTTGCCGGGCAGGGCGCCGGGCACGACGACCGAATAGGCCGGCACCTCGCCGATGAAAACCTCGCCGGTGGCGCGGTCGATGATCTTGGTGGTGGCGGAGATGAACACGCCCATGGAGAGCACCGCGCCGCGGCGGACGATGACTCCCTCGACCACTTCCGAGCGCGCGCCGATGAAGCAGTCATCCTCGATGATGACCGGGCCGGCCTGCAGCGGCTCCAGCACGCCGCCAATGCCGACTCCGCCGGACAGATGCACGTTCTTGCCGATCTGGGCGCAGGAGCCGACCGTCGCCCAGGTGTCGACCATCGAGCCGGCATCGACGCGGGCGCCGAGATTCACGAAGGAAGGCATCAGCACCACATTCGGCGCGATGAAGGCCGAGCGGCGGACGATGGCGCCCGGCACGGCGCGGAAGCCGGCGGCCCGGAACTCGGCCTCGCCCCAGCTCTCGAACTTGGAGGGCACCTTGTCCCACCAGTGGGCGCCGCCGGGGGCGCCGGGGATGGCGGTCATGTCGTTGAGGCGGAAGGAGAGCAACACAGCCTTCTTGAGCCACTGGTTGACGGTCCAGTTGCCGTCCGCGCCCGGCTCGGCGACGCGCGCCTGGCCGGCATCGAGCAGGCCGAGCGCCTCGTTTACCGCGTGGCGGATCTCGCCGCCGGTCTCGAAATTGACCTCGGCCCGGTTGTCGAAGGCGGTCTCGATGATGCTCTGAAGCTGGCTCGACATGTCATTCTCCGCTGTTCGCGGGTCTTGTCCGGTCGCGGCGCGCTTCTGTCAACGGCCGAGTCGCATCAGGAACTCCGCAGGCCGTTCAGGAACGCCGTCAGATCGTCCGTCACCACGTCGATATGGGCGCCGTCGCGGCCCTCATGCTCCCACGCCTCGCGATCGGCGGGGTTCACCGCGAGGCCCGGCGGCACCACGAGCACGGTCCGCATGCCCAGCATGGCCGGTACTTCGAGGTTGCGGGCGAGGTCCTCGAACATCGCCGCACGGGTCGGATCGACGTCGAAGCGGGTAAGGAAGCCGCGATAGGCGCTTTCCTGCGGCTTGGGGTGGAATTCGGCGGCGACGATGTCGTGCACATCGGCGAAATGCTCGGAGATGCCGAGCTTGTCGAGAACCTGGTCGGCATGGCCGCGCGAACCATTGGTGTAGACCAGCTTGCGGCCCGGCAGCGCGCCGAGCGCTTCGCCCAGCGCGGGGGCGGCGTCTAGGCTGGCAAGGTCGATGGCGTGAACATGGGCGAGGAAGTCGTCCGGGTCCATCGCGTGCTCGATCATCAGCCCGCGCAGCGAGGTGCCGTATTTGCGGTAATAGCCCTTCTGCAGCGCAAAGGCCTCGTCCAGCGTCAGGCCGAGGAAGTTCGCGATATAGGCGCGCATCTTCATGTCGATCTGTCGCCACAGGTCGAGCCCGGGCGGGTAGAGCGTGTTGTCGAGATCGAACACCCAGGTCTCGACATGGGAGAAGTCGAGTTTCGCGGTGCGGGCGGACTCGGCAGAACGGGAAGGGGAGGAAGAGGACATGCCGCTCTTCTAGCTGAAACGCTCTCGGTCGTCATGCCCGGGCTTGGCCCGGGCATCCACGACGTCGTTCCCGTGCGCTCCCGAAGACGTGGATCCCCGGGACGAGCCCGGGGATGACGTGGCGCTTGGGGTCACGTGGTCAGCGGCGCCAGCCGTCCTTTGGCATCACCGCGTGATGAGCGTGCCGGCGCCGTGGTCGGTCAGCAGCTCCAGCAGCACCGCATGAGCCACCTTGCCGT
Organism: Xanthobacteraceae bacterium 501b; assembly: GCA_000378025.1. Classification (GTDB taxonomy): domain Bacteria; phylum Pseudomonadota; class Alphaproteobacteria; order Rhizobiales; family Xanthobacteraceae; genus Ancylobacter. The sequence continues at coordinate 3,853,236 of KB899087.1, read as the reverse complement.
CGAGGATCACCACTCCTTCCACGCCCTGCTCCAGCGCGTAGATGCAGGTTTCCACCTTCGGGATCATGCCGCCGGAAATCGTGCCGTCGGCGATCAGCGCCCGAGCCTGGGCGATGGTTAATTCCTTGATGAGCTGCTTGTCGCGGTCGAGCACGCCGGGCACGTCGGTCAGCAGCAGCAGCCGCTTGGCGCCCAGCGCACCGGCGATGGCGCCAGCAAAGGTGTCGGCATTGACGTTGAAGGTGCCGCCGCCCTTGCCGGTGGCGACCGGGGCGAGCACGGGGATCAATTCGCGGCCGAGGATCTGGTCGAGCACGGTGGTATCCACCGTCTCGGGCTCGCCGACGAAGCCGAGGTCGATCACCTGCTCGATGTTCGAATCGGGATCACGCACCGAGCGCGTCACCTTGGAGGCGACGACCATGTTGCCGTCTTTGCCGGACAGGCCCAGCGCCTTGCCGCCAGCCTCGTTGATGAAGCCGACAAGGGATTTGTTGATCGAACCGGCCAGCACCATCTCGACGATCTCGACGGTGGCCTTGTCGGTGATGCGCAGCCCGGCGGCGAATTCCGACTTGATGCCGAGCTTGGCCAGCATGGCGCCGATCTGCGGCCCGCCGCCATGCACCACGACCGGGTTCACGCCCGATTGTTCGAGCAGCACGATGTCCTGCGCGAAGTCCCGCGCCACCTGCTCGTCGCCCATGGCGTGGCCGCCATATTTCACCACGATGATGGCGTCGTCATAGCGCTGCATATGCGGCAGCGCCTGCACCAGCACGCGGGCCTTGGTGTGGTCGTCAATGGTCTCGGAGGTCATGGCAGGTCCGTTCGCACGGGAGCGGGAATGAGACAGGCGCGTGGCCGCGCGGGCGGCCGGATGGGGAGTGCCCTTCTAGCCGATTTCGATGACGCTTCTCAATCATCGCCTTGTGTCGGCGGGAGGGCGGGCATGGAGGGCGGGCGTGCAAGAAATGGCTTGCACCGGCCAACCTGTCCGCCGGCCCCCGCGCATGCCATATGCACCCGATGCAAACGCCCGCCACCCGCAAGCCCCTTAAGGCCCGCTTCGTCGAAGGCTCGACGCTCCGCCATGTCGCCACCATGACGGCGGCCGGCTCGGTCGGCCTGATGGCGGTGTTCGTCGTCGACCTTCTGAACCTGTTCTACATTTCGCTGCTGGGCGAGGAGGAACTGGCGGCGGCCATCGGCTATGCCGGCACGGTGATGTTCTTCACCACCTCGGTCGGCATCGGTGTCATGATCGCCGGCTCGGCGCTGGTGTCGCGGGCGATCGGTAGCGGAAGGCTGGTCGACGGGCGGCGGCTCTCCACTTCCTCGCTGATCTACATGGCGCTCGCCACCGGCCTGATGACGCTCATGATGCTGCCCTTTCTCGGCCCGTTGCTGGCGCTGCTCGGCGCCACTGGGCGGACGCTGGAGCTGGCGCGGAATTTCCTGCTGATCGTGCTGCCCTCCACGCCCCTGCTTGGTCTCGGCATGGCCGCCTCGGGCACGCTGCGCGGCATTGGCGATGCGCGGCGCTCGATGTGGGTCACGCTGTCCGGCGGCCTCGCCACCGCGGTGCTCGACCCGCTGCTGATTCTCTGGCTCGGCCTCGGCGTCGAGGGTGCAGCCATCGCCACGGTGATCGCCCGCGTGGTGATGACTGCCTACGGACTCAACGCGGTGATCCGGGTGCATCGGCTCGCGGCGCGGCCGAAGCTGGCCGATTTTATGACCGATGTCGGCCCGCTCTCGGCCATCGCGGTGCCGGCGATCCTCACCAACATCGCCACCCCGGTCGGCAATGCCTATGTCACCTATGCCCTTGCCCCGCATGGCGATGCGGCGGTGGCGGCCTGGGCGGTGATCGGTCGGCTGATACCGGTCGCCTTCGGCCCGCTCTTCGCCCTCACCGGCGCCATCGGCCCGGTGATCGGCCAGAATGTGGGGGCCCAGCGCTATGACCGGGTGCGCCAGACGGTGCGCGACAGCCTGAAGCTCACCATCGCCTATGTGCTCGGCGTCTGGCTGCTCCTTGCGCTGGCGCGCCAGCCGCTCGCCGGTCTGTTCGGTCTGTCGGCGGAGGGCGTGGCGCTGGTCGAGTTCTTCTGCCTCTACGCGGCCGGTGCCTATGTGTTCTTCGGCGCGCTGTTCGTCGCCAATGCCGCCTTCAACAATCTCGGCGCGCCTCTGCTCTCCACCCTTTTCAACTGGGGACGGGCGACGCTCGGCACCATTCCCTTTGTCTGGCTCGGCAGCCACTGGTATGGCGTAGAGGGGGTGCTCGCCGGGCAGGCGCTGGGCTCGGTCGCCTTCGGCGTGGCGGCGCTGATCTCGGCTTTCGCCGTGGTCCGCCGGCTGCACGCCGGCATGCCGCCGCCGGCACCGGCAACCGCGCTGGCCGGCCCGGAACTGCCGCCCTTTTCGCGTGGCGAGGACGCCCCCGCCATCGAGACCGCTGCCGGGGTCTTTCCTCGCGAGGAGGAGAACGGATAGAGTACGGGAATGAGCGATACCAGCTTTCCCGACCTCGTCCTGCCCCCCGATGGGCGTCAGTCGGAGACCGCGCGCGGCATTCAGCGCGGGGCGCTGCGCTATCTGGCGGCGCGCGGGCTCGTCGGCGTGCCCGAGTTCAGCCTCGCCTCCGGCCGCCGCGCGGATATCGCCGCGCTCGACACGCGCGGGGAGGTGTGGGTGGTCGAGATCAAGTCCTCGGTCATCGACTTCCGCACCGACCGCAAATGGAGCGAGTACCGGCTTTATTGCGACCGGCTGTTCTTCGCCGTCGGACCGGATTTCCCGCTCGACATCCTGCCCGAGGACACCGGCATACTGGTCGCCGACATGTTCGGCGCGGGGCTGGTACGCGAGGCGCCGCGCCACCCGATCCCGGGCGCCACCCGCAAGGCGCTCACCCTGCGCTTCGCCCGCGCCGCCGCTGGAAGGCTGATGGGGCTTATGGACCCCGAGGCCCTGCGCGGCATCGCGCTTTAGAGGGGATAACCGGCCATGGCGCTTGAAAGGCGGGCCCCGCCTCTGCCAGCGTCCTCGCCATGGATGAGACCGTGAGCAGCACCGCGCCCAAGGCGGCCGACACCGAGCGCGTCACCCCGATGATGGCGCAGTATATCGAGATCAAGACCGCCAATCCCGGCAGCCTGCTGTTCTACCGGATGGGCGATTTCTACGAGCTTTTTCTCGAAGACGCAGAGATCGCTGCGCGCGCGCTCGGCATCGTGCTCACCAAGCGCGGCAAGCACCAGGGCGAGGACATCGCCATGTGCGGGGTGCCGGTGGACCGGGCGGAGGAGTATCTGCACAAGCTGATCGCCGCCGGCTACCGCGTTGCCGTGTGCGAGCAGATGGAGCCGCCGGCCGAGGCGAAGAAGCGCGGGCCGAAAAGCGTGGTCAAGCGCGACGTCATCCGGCTCGTCACCCCCGGCACGATCACCGAGGACGCGCTGCTCGACGCCCGGCGCGAGAATGTGCTGGCGAGCCTCGCCCGGGTGAAGGGCGGCGCGGGCGAAGAGGGCGACGGCTATGTCTACGCTCTCGCCTTCGCCGACATTTCCACCGGCTCCTTCCGCGTCGCCGAGACCGACAGCACGAGGCTTTCCGCCGATCTCGCCCGCATCGAGCCGGCCGAATTGCTGGTCGCCGACGCAGTCTACGAGGATGCCGAGCTGCGCCCGCTCTGGCGCACCCTGCCGGCGGTCACGCCGCTGCCGAAGGAGAGCTTCGACGGCACTACGGCCGGGCGCCGCATCGCCGGCTTCTTCCAGGTGGCAACGCTTGATTCCTTTGGTGTTTTCTCCCGCGCCGAGCTGGCCGCTGCGGGGGCCATCGTCGCCTATATCGAGCGCACCCAGCTCGGCGCTCGCCCGCCGCTGGGACGGCCGCAGCGCGAGGCCTCCAGCGGGGCGATGATCATCGACCCGGCGACCCGGGCGAACCTTGAAATCCTGCGCACCACCACGGGCGAGCGCACCGGCAGCCTCTGGGCGGCGGTGGACCGCACCGTCACGTCCGCCGGCGCGCGCCTGCTCGCCCGCCGTCTCGCCGAGCCGCTGACTGACCCGAAGCGGGTGGCCGATCGGTTCGATGCGGTGGAGTGTCTGGCCAATGAGACCAGCTTGCGCGCCCAATTGCGCGAGCGCCTGGCCGGCGTACCGGACCTTGCCCGCGCCCTCTCGCGGGTGGCGCTGGGGCGTGCCGGCCCGCGCGATCTTGCCGCCATCGGAAGGGGGCTGCTTGAGGGCACCGCCATCGCCGGGCTGATCGCCGATGCCCCTGCACCCGCCGAACTGACGCGGGCCACCGCCGCGCTCACAGGCGTCGATCCGGCGCTGGCGGCGACGCTCACCGCCGCGCTCGCCGACGAGCTGCCGCTGAACCGGCGCGATGGCGGTTTCATCCGCGCCGGCTACCAGGACGAACTCGACGCCACCCGCGCCTTGCGCGACGAGAGCCGGCGCGTGGTGGCGGCGCTGGAGCGGCGCTACGTCGAGGAGACGGGGGTGCGCGCCCTCAAGATCCGGCACAATGCGGTGCTCGGCTATTTCGTCGAGGTGAGCCAGCAGAATGCCGACCGGCTGCGCGAGCCGCCCTTCGACGCCGTCTTCCTGCATCGCCAGACCATGGCGGGTGCCATGCGCTTCACCTCCACCGAGCTGGCGGAGCTGGAGGCGAAGATATCCAGCGCCGGCGAGCGGGCACTGGCGCTGGAGCAGCTGCTGTTCGACGAACTGGTCGGCGCTGTCATGGGCCAGACCGAGGCGATCCGCGCCTGCGCCGAGGCACTCGCCGTCATCGATGTCACCGCCGGCCTCGCCAAGCTGGCGGTGGATGAGCGCCATGTGCGCCCGGAGGTGGATGACGGGCTGGATTTCCGCATCGAGGGCGGGCGCCACCCGGTGGTGGAGCAGGCGCTGCGGCGGGATGGCGGGCCGTTCGTCGCCAATGAGTGCGAGCTCTCCCCGCCCGAGGGCGCCCGCGCCGGGCGGATCTGGCTGGTCACCGGCCCCAACATGGCGGGCAAGTCGACCTTCCTGCGCCAGAACGCGCTGATCGCCATCCTCGCCCAGGCCGGCGCCTTCGTGCCGGCGACGCTGGCCCGCATCGGCATCGTTGACCGGCTGTTCTCGCGCGTCGGCGCGGCGGATGATCTGGCGCGCGGGCGCTCCACCTTCATGGTCGAGATGGTGGAGACCGCCGCCATCCTCAACCAGGCGACGGAGCGCTCGCTGGTCATTCTCGACGAGATCGGGCGCGGCACCGCCACCTTTGACGGCCTGTCCATCGCCTGGGCGAGCCTTGAGCACCTGCACGAGACCAATCGCTGCCGGGGCCTGTTCGCCACTCATTTTCATGAGCTTACCGCGCTGTCCCAGCGCCTCTCCCGCCTCGTCAACGCGACGGTGAAGGTGAAAGAGTGGGAGGGCGAGGTGATCTTCCTGCACGAGGTGGTGCCGGGTGCCGCCGACCGTTCCTATGGCATCCAGGTCGCCAAGCTCGCCGGCCTGCCGCACGCGGTGGTGGAGCGCGCCCGCGCGGTGCTCACCGAGCTGGAGTCCGCCGACCGCGCCGCCCCGACCCAGCGCATCCTCGACGACCTCCCGCTCTTCGCCGCGCTGAACCGCGCCCCGGCCCCCGCCGCCCCGGTGGCAAAGGCCGACCCGGTGGCGGCGGCGGTGAAGGCGACGCTCGCCGGCATCGACCCCGACGAAATGACCCCGCGCGAGGCGCTGGAAGCGCTCTACCGCCTGAAGGCGGCGGCAAAGGCGGGGTGAGACGCTACAGGATGTCGACCGCCCGCACCACGGTGCAGTACTCGCCGTCCATGTTGGCAAGCGACATCGCATGCACCTCCTCGGCGCTGCGCAGGCGGCCAGCGTGGTCCGGCCGGGCGAAGGTGAAGCAGCCATCTTCCACCAGCACGACATCGAAGCCGAGATTGGCGGCCATGCGAACCGTGGTCTCGACGGAATTATTGGTGATGACGCCGCAGACCACCACTGTGGCGATTCCGGCGGCGCGCAGCCGTGCTTCCAGATCCGTGCCGATGAAGGCGCTGTGGACGCTCTTGGCGACAACGGTTTCGCTTCCGAGCGGTGCCGCCTCGGGCTTGAACGGGCTTCCCGGGCCGTGGACGTAATAGGACGAGGCCGGATCTTGGGAGTCGTGACGGATGTGAAGGATCGGCCGCCCGGCTTCGCGCCAGGCGGCGAGCAGGCGGGCAACGACCTGCTCGCCGCCTGGATTGTTGCGCGGGCCGTGGACCGCCCATTTCGGATGGTCGATGGCGTTTTGCAGGTCGATGACAAGCAGCGCGGCGTTGAACGGCAGCATGACGGCCTCCCCCGGGTACCAGTCTAGACGAGACGGGCGCGTCGCGACATGCGGTCCTCCCGGCCCCACAACGTCATCCCCGGGCTTGACCCGGGGATCCACCACTTTTCATCGCGGCTCGGGAAGACGTGGATGCCCGGGTCAGGCCCGGGCATGACGGTGTTCTTAGCGCGCTGCCGTCCTGAGACATCACCCCCGGACATTGCAGGCGCTTGCCGGCTAACCCTTCGATTCGGCGGGGCGTCCTGACGCGAACACGTCCCTGGCGGCGAACAGACCGTTGAGCGCGGCGGGGAAGCCGGCATAGACGGCCATCTGCATGATGACCTCAGTGATCTCGTCGCGGGACAGGCCGACATTCAGCCCAGCCGCAATATGCACCTTCAGCTGCGGGGCGGCGTTCCCCATCGCGGTGAGCGCGGCGATGGTTGCGATCTCCCGCGCGCGCAGATCGAGGCCCGGACGGGCGTAGATGTCGCCAAATGGGAACTCGATCAGATAGGTCGCGAAATCAGGGGCGATGTCGGCAAGCGAGGCGACGACCTTTTCGCCGGCCTCACCGTCGATGTCAGCCAGCGCGCGCCGGCCGCGCTCCAGCCGGCTTTCCGGCCGGCTTGCGCCGTCGCTCGGGCGGTGGTGCGTCATATTCCTTCATCCTCTGCTCCGGGCCGGCATAGCCGGCGATTTTGGTGTCGAGGACAAGAAGGCAATCCTGCAGTTCGGCCAGATGAAGAGCCACGCGTTCGCGGTGCTGTTCCAGCAGCGCGCGCCGCTCGGCTTCGGTTTCGACGCCGCGTTCCCGCAAGGCCGCATAGCGCAGCATGTCCCGGATCGGCATCCCGGCCGTCTTCAGGCGGCCGAGAAAGGCGATCCAGACCAGGATCGATGCGTCGTAATCGCGCTGGCTCGAACGGTCCCGGTCAGCATAGGGCAGCAACCCGATCCGCTCGTAATAGCGGATGGTATGGGCCGATAATCCCGCGCGCTTCGCCAGTTCCCCGATCTTCATGATCGCCCTTTTTGCCACGACGCAGCGGAGGCTAGGGGTTCGAGCGCGCTCTAAGTCAAGACGGGATATTGACCTTGCGCATTTCGGGAGCGGCCGACCTTTGCCGGCCGCTCCCATGCTCATGCAAGCCCGCTCACGCCTGGCTGGCGGCCTTGATCTTCAGCGCGGCCTGGGCGGCGGCGAGGCGGGCGATGGGGACGCGGAAGGGCGAGCAGGAGACATAGTCGAGCCCGACTTCCTCGCAGAAGGCGACCGAGGCGGGATCGCCGCCATGCTCGCCGCAGATGCCGAGCTTGAGCTTGGGCCGCACCGCGCGGCCGCGCTCGGTGGCGATCTTCACCAGTTCGCCCACGCCCTCGGTGTCGATCGACACGAAAGGGTCCACCGCGAAGATGCCCTTGGCGAGATAGGTGCCCAGAAACGTGCCGGCATCGTCGCGCGAGATGCCATAGGTGGTCTGGGTGAGGTCGTTGGTGCCGTAGGAGAAGAACTCGGCCGTCTGCGCGATCTCGCCGGCCATCAGCGCGGCGCGCGGCAGCTCGATCATGGTGCCGACCTGGTATTCCAGCGTCACCCCGGTCTCGGCCTCGACCTGCTTGGCCACCGTGTCGATGTCGTGCTTGACGAGGTCGAATTCGCGCTTGCCCGTGATCAGCGGCACCATGATCTCAGGCACCACTTTCTTGCCGGTGGTCTTCTCCGCCGCCACCGCCGCCTCGAAGATGGCGCGCGCCTGCATCTCGGCGATTTCCGGGAAGGCGATGGCGAGGCGACAGCCACGGAAGCCGAGCATCGGGTTGAACTCGTCGAACTCACGCTTGCGGGCGGCGAGCTTGGCGGCGCTCACCCCGAGGCCCTGCGCCACCTCGGCGATGTCGGCCTCGGTGTGCGGCAGGAATTCGTGCAGCGGCGGGTCAAGCAGGCGGATGGTGACGGGCAGCCCGTCCATGATCTCGAACAGCTGCTGGAAGTCCGAGCGCTGGGCGGAAAGCAGCTTGGCCAGCGCGGTGCGGCGGCCCTTCTCGTCATCCGCCAGAATCATTTCGCGCACGGAACGGATGCGGTCGCCCTCGAAGAACATGTGCTCGGTGCGCGAGAGGCCGATGCCCTCGGCGCCGAAATTCTTCGCGGTGCGCGCGTCCAGCGGGGTCTCGGCATTGGCGCGCACCTTCAGGCGGCGCACGCCATCGGCCCAGCCCATCAGCGTGGCGAACTCGCCGGAGAGTTCCGGCTGCAGCGTCGCCACCGCGCCGGCGATCACCTGGCCGGTGGCGCCGTCAATGGTGAGGATGTCGCCCTTCTTCAGCGTCACCCCGCCCGAGGTGAGGGTGCCGGCGGCATAGTCGACGCGAATGGTGCCGGCGCCGCAGACGCAGGGCTTGCCCATGCCGCGCGCCACCACGGCGGCGTGCGAGGTCATGCCGCCGCGGGTGGTGAGGATGCCCTGCGCGGCGTGCATGCCGTGAATGTCTTCCGGCGAGGTCTCGATGCGGACCAGGATGACCTTGCGCCCCTGCGTCTTCAGCAGTTCCGCCTCGTCGGCGGAGAACACGATCTCGCCCGACGCCGCGCCCGGGGAAGCCGGCAGGCCCGAACCGATCACCTTCTTGTCGGCCTTGGGGTCGAGCATCGGGTGCAGCAGCTGGTCGAGCGCGGCGGGGTCGACGCGGCCGATCGCTTCCTCGCGGGTGAGGACGCCGGCATGGGCGAGTTCCACCGCGATGCGCAGCGAGGCCTTGGCGGTGCGCTTGCCGGAACGGGTCTGCAGCATCCACAGCTTGCCGCGCTCGACGGTGAATTCGAGGTCCTGCATGTCGCGGTAATGCCCTTCGAGCACACCGGCGATGCGGACGAACTCGGCATAGACCTCCGGCAGCGCCTTCTCCATCGAGGGCTTGTCGGAACCCGCCCCGATGCGCGCGACCTCGGTGATGTTCTGCGGTGTGCGGATGCCGGCCACCACATCCTCGCCCTGGGCGTTGATGAGGAACTCGCCATAGAGCGCGTTCTCGCCGGTGGAGGGGTTGCGGGTGAAGGCGACGCCGGTGGCGGAGGTCTCGCCCATATTGCCGAACACCATCGCCTGAACGTTCACCGCCGTGCCCCAGCTCTCCGGAATCTGGTTCAGCCGGCGATAGACGATGGCGCGCTGGTTCATCCACGAGCCGAACACGGCGCCGATGGCGCCCCAGAGCTGGTCGTGCGGGTCCTGCGGGAAGGGGGTGCCGAGTTCGTGCAGCACCAGCGCCTTGTAGCGGGCGACGATTTCCTTCCAGTCATCGGCATGCAGATCGGTGTCGAGGCTGTAGCCCTGGTCGGCCTTGAAGCCATCCAGCACTTCCTCGAAATGGTGGTGGGGGAAGTCCAGCACCACGTTGGAATACATCTGGATGAAGCGGCGGTAGCTGTCATAGGCGAAGCGGGCGTCACCGGAGGAGGCGGCCACGGCGTCCACCGTCACGTCGTTCAGGCCGAGATTGAGCACCGTGTCCATCATGCCGGGCATGGAGGCGCGGGCGCCCGAGCGCACGGAGACCAGCAGCGGGTTGGCGGGGTCGCCGAAGGTGCGGCCGGCGAGCGCGCCGACATGGGCGAGCGCGGCGTCGACATCGCCCTTCAGGCTGTCCGGATAGACATTGCCGTTGGCGTAATAATAGGTGCACACCTCGGTCGAGATGGTGAAGCCGGGAGGCACCGGCAGACCGAGATTCGACATTTCCGCGAGATTCGCGCCCTTGCCGCCGAGCAGGTTGCGCATCTCCGCCGCACCTTCCGCAGTGCCGTCGCCGAAGGTGTAGACCCATTTCGTCATTTCAGATGCCCTGTTGGGTGGAGCCGATGCGGGCCCCGACGCCGTGATGGAAATTCAGCCATGGCTGAAATGTACGCAACGCCAACGGGTTGAGCCGATCGCCACGAGAGGCCCCGAGCCTTTTCCCACTCTTGGTCTAGCGTTTTGAGGTCTTCCCTTCAATCCATCATTCGCAGTTGCGTCATGAACTTTGTGCCACGCATCGTTGACGCGCTCGCGCCCGCATTGAAGCGGCGGGGCGGTTGGGGCAGGCTGGCGGGCCGGCAATTCATGAGCCCCGAGAGGACGACCCGATGATTGGCACGTTGACGCGACTGGCCCCGCATATTCTCAGCCTGCTGCGAATCATGGCGGCGCTGCTGCTGATGCAGCACGGAACCACCAAGGTGCTGGGCTTTCCGGCGACGCCGATGAGCGGCGTGAGCCTCACCTCCATGTCTGGCATGGCCGGCATCATCGAGCTGGTCGGCGGCGCGCTGCTGCTGATCGGGCTGTTTTCGCGCGCGACCGCCTTCATCCTCTCCGGCATGACGGCGGTGGCGTATTTCCTGGTGCATGCGCCCAAGGATTTCTACCCGCTGGTCAATGGCGGCGAACTCGCGGCGCTGTACTGCTTCGTGTTCTTCTATCTTGTCTTCGCCGGCCCCGGCCCGTGGAGCGTCGATGCGCTGCGCGGGGCCGAGCGGCGCTGAGCCGGGCTTGCGTACAAACTGAGAAAGGCCCTGCCCGGCTGCCCGGGCAGGGCCTTCTCTTACAGGCTCAACAGACAGTGGAAGGCAGGCGCGAAAGGCAACCCCGCTGTGGCGTGGCGCCAGCGCCGCACAGGCGCCGCCCGTGAACAAGCGTCGCGCCGCTACGGGCCGCCAACAGGGCCCTGGTCGCTAAGGGTGAAATGCCGCTTACCGGGAGAGATTTGGTGGAGCCAGGCGGAATCGAACCGCCGACCTCTTGAATGCCATTCAAGCGCTCTCCCAACTGAGCTATGGCCCCACCGAGGGTGCCGGATGCGTGAAGCGCCGGAGCGCTGCACCTTGGGTTCTCATCCGGACTTGCCGACCCGGGAACAACCCGGGGCGGAGTGGTCGTAAAGCACATGGCGGATCGGACTGCAAGCCTCGATTTTAAATCGAGTGATCCGTCCCCAGGGCTTTCCTCGTTCAGCTTTCCTCGTCGTCCTCGATGCCGTCGCCGATCAGATCGGTCACGTCATCGTCGCCGTCCTCGTCTTCTTCGAGGAAGGTGTCGTCATCGTCGGTGGCGACCTCGTCGTCATCGATTTCCAGGTCGTCGTCGACAACCGCCGCCTTGGTGGTGCCGGCGGCTTCCTCGTCGGCGTCCTCGAGCGAGACCAGCTCGACCTCGGCGACCTCTTCCAGATCGGGGTCGACCACCGCCGCCACGGGGGCACGCGGCGCTTCTGCGCGGCCGCGCGTCACCGGCAGGGTGATCGGGACGATCTGGCCGGTATAGGGCGAGATCACCGGATCCTTGTTCAGGTCGTAGAACTTCCGCCCCGTGACGGGGCAGACGCGCTTGGTGCCTAATTCAGGTTTCACCACGGTTTCGGACCTCGGGGTGGTGATGGAAAGGGTGCTCCCATTGAACCGCTCGCGGGGCGGAGTCAAGCCGCATCTGCGAGGGCCGTGGCGGCAGCAGCGCCCGCATGCTAGGAGGGGCGCCCACTGCGCCGCCGGGGAAGGCTTCTGCCGGCGTTGCGCGTTACCGCTCCCCGCCGGGGGCCGAACTTCGCACCACATCTAACGTCGCACCACATCTAACGTCGCATTACATCTGACGCCACACGACATCTAACGTCACAGACAAGGCTTGAGTGATGAGCAGCACCGGTCACGCCGCCCTCCCCGTTCCCGCCCTCGCCCGCCGCTCCCCGGCGCTCAAGGGCCGGGTGCGCGTCCCCGGCGACAAGTCGGTCTCGCACCGCTCGCTCATCTTCGGCGCGCTCACCATTGGCGAGACCCGCATTTCCGGCCTGCTGGAGGGCGAGGACGTGCTCAACACCGCCAAGGCCTGCGCCGCGCTGGGGGCGGATGTCGAGCGGGTGGGCGAGGGCGAATGGCGGGTGCACGGCCTTGGCGTCGGCGGGCTGCGCGCGCCCGAGGGCGTGCTCGACTTCGGCAATGCCGGCACCGGCTCGCGGTTGATGATGGGCATGGTGGCCGGCAACCCGATCACCGCCACGTTCGACGGCGACGCCAGCCTGCGCCGCCGGCCGATGCGCCGCATTCTCGACCCGCTGGAGCAGATGGGCGTCGTGGTGGTGGACGCCGCCGAGGGCGGGCGCCTGCCCCTCACTCTCAAGGGGCCGCAGGAACTGGTGCCGATCACCTATGAAAGCCCGGTCGCCTCGGCGCAGATCAAGTCCGCCGTCCTGCTCGCCGGCCTCGGCGCGCCGGGCGAGACCACGGTGATCGAGAAAGAGGCGAGCCGCGACCATACCGAGCGCATGCTCACCCATTTCGGCGCCGAAGTGACGGTGGAGCCCTATGGCGAACATGGCCGCAAGGTGACGCTGAAGGGTCGCCCGGAGCTGAAGCCGGCCCCGATCCATGTGCCCGCCGACCCCTCTTCCGCCGCCTTCCCGCTGGTGGCGGCGTTGATCGTGCCCGGCTCGGACCTCGTGATCGAGGGGGTGATGACCAATCCGCTGCGCACCGGATTGCTGATCACGCTCAAGGAGATGGGTGCCGACATCACCTTCGAGAACGAGCGCGTCGAGGGCGGCGAGAGCGTCGCCGACATTCGCGTGCGGGCCTCCGCGCTGACAGGCGTTTCCGTGCCGGCCGAGCGGGCGCCCTCGATGATCGACGAATACCCAGTGCTGGCGGTGGCGGCCGCTTTCGCCTCTGGCGAAACGCGGATGAACGGGCTTTCCGAATTGCGGGTGAAGGAATCCGACCGTCTCGCCGCCGTCGCCGACGGGCTGGCGCAGGCGGGCGTCGCCTACCGCATCGAGGGTGACGACCTCATCGTCACCGGCGCCGGCGCGGCGGCCGGGGGCGGCACGGTGGCCACCCATATGGACCACCGCATCGCCATGAGCTTCCTGGTGATGGGCCTCGCCACCGACAAGCCCTTGAAAGTGGACGATATTTCCTTCATCGCCACCTCCTTCCCCACCTTCCTGCCGCAGATGCGGGGGCTGGGTGCTCTCATCGATACCGAGGCTGTCGCGGCATGATCATCGCCATTGACGGGCCGGCCGCCTCGGGCAAGGGCACGATCGCGCGGCGCCTGGCCGCGCATTTCGGCCTGCCGCATCTAGACACCGGGCTGCTGTACCGCGCGGTGGGCGCCAAGGCCCTGGCGGATCACGTCAATTTCGAGGACGAGGCGGCGCTCGCCGCGCTCGCCGCGCTCGCCGGCGCGCTGAACCTTGCCGCTCTCGACCCCGAGGCGCTGAAGTCGGGCGCCGTGGGGGAGGCCGCCTCGCGGGTCGCCGCCCTGCCGCAGGTGCGCGCCAAGCTGTTGACCGTGCAGCAGGATTTCGCCCGCCAGCCGGGCGGCGCGGTGCTGGACGGGCGCGATATCGGCACCGTCATCGCCCCCGAGGCGGAGGTGAAGATCTTCGTCACCGCCAGCCCGCAAGCGCGCGCCGCCCGGCGCCATGCGGAACTGGCCGCGCGCGGCGAGGGCGTCACCCCTGAAGAGGTGCTCGCCGATATTCTCAAGCGCGATGAAAGGGATAGTGGCCGTGCCAGCGCCCCGCTGATTCGCGCTGGCGATGCCGAGATCCTCGACACCACCACGCTGAACATCGACGAAAGCTGGCAGGCGGCGCTGGCTCTGGTCGCGCGCCGGAGGGCCTCATGAGCTGGCGTAGTGAGGGTAATGAGATGGACGATCAGGCCGATGCGACCAACTCGTCCAATGCCGCCGTAGCGGAAGACACGGACCGCCTCCTTCGCGGCCAGGCGCGGCTCGCCGAGATCACCGGCCGCTCCGGCCAGGAGGTGATGGCGGCGCTGGGCGATGTGGCCCCCGATTTCGCCCGCTACATTTTCGAGTTCGGCTATGGCGACATCTATTCCCGCCCCGGGCTCGATCTGCGCGCCCGCATGCTCGCTACCGTCGCCGGGCTGGTCTGCCTCGGCCATGCCGCGCGCGAATTGCGGGTGCATATCGGCTCGGCGTTGAATGTCGGGGCCACGCGCGAGGAGGTGGTGGAGGTGATCATGCAGATGGCGCTCTATGCCGGCTTCCCCGCCGCGCTGGACGCGCTGATGATCGCCAAGGAAGTGTTTGCCGATCGCGGTCTCGCTGCAAAGGCGGACTAGGCCATGCGCCATGTGCTGGTCATCGGCATCGGCATGGGCGAGGCGGAAGGGCTCACCGGCCACGCCATGTCAGCGCTTGGCCGGGCGGACGTGTTCTTCCTGCTCGACAAATCCGAGGGCGCCGGGGAGCTGGTGGTGGCCCGGCAGGCGCTGATCGTCCGCTTCGGCAAGCCGGGCCACCGGGTGGTGCGCGCGCCCAGCCCGCCCCGCCGCCCCGCCGCTCTCGCGGGCGCGCGGAAGGATTACGAGGGCGCGGTGGCGGACTGGCACGGCGCTCGGGCGAACCTGCTGGCCGGGCTGATCGCCGGCGAGCTGGCCGAGGACGGGATCGGCGCGATCCTCGTCTGGGGCGACCCGATGCTCTATGATTCGACGTTGCGGGTGCTCGCGGGGGCGAGGGCGCAGACCGATTTCACCGTCGAGGTGTTTCCGGGGGTCACCGCGCTGCAGGCGCTGTGCGCAGCGCATGCGATGCCGCTGAACGCCATTGGCGAGGAGGTGCTGCTCACCACCGGCCGCCATCTCGCCGCCGAAACGCCTGATGCCCCCGCCTTCGCCGTGCTGCTGGACGATGGAACCGGGCTCGCCGCGCTGGCGGCGCGCGGCTTTCAGGGCCAGCTCTGGTGGGGGGCCAATCTCGGCACGGCGGGGCAGGTGCTGCACGCCGGCGCGTGCGCCGAGGTCGCCGGGGCGATTGCGGAGGCGCGGGCGCAGGTGAAGGCGGCGCGCGGCTGGGTGATGGATGTGTGGCTGGCGCGGCGGGACGGTTAAAGCCTCGACGGGTAACGCCTCAACGAGCAAAGCCTCGACGCGGAAAGCCTCGACGGCCCGCCGATCCGGTTCATAATCGCGCCTCCGCTGCAGGAGACGCCGATGCCGCCCGTTCCCGCCTTATCCCGCGCCACCATGCCGGACACCGCCCCCGCGCCGGGCGCCGCCGCTCGCGTGGCGGGTGGCAACGCCACCCCCGCGCTCGACTGGTTGGCCGCGCCCCCGACGCATCCTGAGGAGATGAAGGCCGCCTATGAGGTGCGCCTCGGCCCGCTGAGCCTTGCCGGCGGCGCCCGCATGACCCCCGCCGCCGTCATCGCCAGCGGCGTGTGCACCGGCCTCATCCTGCTGGGCGTGGCGGCGGTGGTGCGGGCGGGGAGACGGTGAGGGGCGATTGTCGGGGCGAGGGGCCGGAGCGCGACGGTCGCATCCTGCCGAGAGCCTGCTTGAAAACGTTTCCGCCGACGTCATACCGGAAGGACCGCAGGTCCTGTCCGGGATCGCCTCCCTATTCTGGTGGACGATCCCGGCTCTCCGCCTTCGGCTGCGGCCGGGATGACGGAGTTCCCGGGGCTCGCGCCTTGGCGCCGGCGCCCGGCACCGGCGAGAGGTCGTTGATGTCAATTCAGAATTGATAACGTTCTTTTATCTGTCTATTCTAAGATAATAGCGGAGGATTTCGATAATCATGTCATCGGTGGCGATACTCGTTGGTAATTCGGAATATAAACTTCTAAATCCGTTGCCCTCATGCAATGCGGACGTCGACGCCATTGGCGAATTGATTGTAGCGACAGGCCGTTATTCGAAGGTCCATCGCCTGAAAGATGTCAATTCCACCGACTTGAAGATGACATTAAGGAATCTGCTTTCAAATCAATCAGAAATTAATGAAGTTCTTTTTTACTTTTCTGGACATGGATTTAGTAACGGGCAAGAATTTTATTTTTGCTGCTACGATTTTAATGAAATTCACCCTAATGAAACTGGATTGTCTCATTCTGAACTAACTACAGTAATTCGAGACATTTCTCCAACTACAACTGTAATGATAATAGACGCATGTAATTCTGGTACACCTTTTATAAAAGGATACAGAGAATTTATAAATAACAACAAAGGAACTATAAAGAATATAATTCAAATAGCATCGTGTCAAGAATCAGAAACTTCTCTCATGGGCGAACCATTGAGAGAGTTCACGGAGAGATTTTGCATTGCGGCCACACGCTCGACATCTGGACCGATATATTATTTGGATATTATTTCTGCGCTGAAAGATCAATATTTATCTAATGATGAAAGAGCCCCGCATTTCGTTCTTCAGGCATCTGCGCGCGAAACTTTTGTTGAAGAAGCAAGTTGCTTGATTAAATTCAAAGATATTTTTGATTCGAAGTGGATATCGAAATCGATTACATCTGACGATTTAAGAAATGAAGCCGAAAGCGAGCTAGAAGGCGGTCAAAACACATCATCCATTCTAGCGAAATACGAATCGCGTTTAGCTAATAAAGAGAGGGTAGAAAATGTAATATCATATATATTTGATGAGATAAAGGATCAATTATCCAGTAGTAACTTGGAAGATTACTATGATATAGAATTTGTAGAACACGATGACTATTTGGAGGACTCTGCCAAAACGTTCGTAGCCAGAGTCCTTAGAAGCGAAAAGCGTTTAGATGAATTTGTAACGGCGGATATTTCTAGTACAGAGCTTGCATTATCATTTAGCGAAATCACAAGACTGGCCGCGGGAATGGCGCCTCATCGCGATAAAGAGGAAAAAATAACGCTAGAAATCAATCTTCCAGTTGGCAGAGTTCAGCAGAAAATCAAGTTTATTCCCCGTTACATGTCACTTCAGCAAATAATATTGGCTATTACATGCGCGCCGAGTCTTGAAAATTGCTACTTGTTTGAACTGTCCACGCGTCACCCTCGAACAAGATGGGATGCATTTGCCGACGCCGGAGCCGAGCTGACGCGCCGCTGGTACAAATTCAGTTGGAGTGCAGACCTAGCACCGAAAATCGCCAATATCGCGAATAAAATCGAGGAAGACGTTCTGGCTCATATTGCGAGCATTGCTGATCGGCTGTCAAAGGAAGCCGAATAGATCGCCGAAGAGAATAGCGTAGCCCCCCACCCTTGCCCTTCCCCTCCCCTTGCGCTATTGCACGCGCTTGTCCGGGCCACCACTTAATCGAGGCGGTCAATCGGGAGGGCCGGGGGCGCGGGATGCGCGCTCTCCGTGCTTGGAGGCCAGTCCTCCGATCCTGCCTCGCGGCGTGCCCCGGACAGTACCGCGTGCCCATGCGTGACGGCTCCCTCTAGGGGGCCGCGCCCGGGCAGCGTGGCGTGGCGTTTTCAAAGCCTTGTCCCTCACGGCCAGCGCGCCGGGTTCGCCTTTGCGGGTGGACAGCGCCGGGCCTGCCAGTCCCGGCGCCCGTGGAGGAAGAGGCTCATTCAACCCAATCCGGCGCAGATCCTGGCAAGGAGCATCTATGTCCGCTACTCAAACGCTTGCCGCCGCTCGTGACGATTTCGCTGCCATGCTCGAAGAGAGCTTCGGTGAATCGGAGCTCGCCGAAGGTTCAGTCGTCAAGGGTATCGTCGTCGCGATCGAGAAGGATCTCGCGATCATCGATATCGGCCTGAAGACCGAAGGCCGCGTGGCACTGAAGGAATTTGCCGGCCCCGGCCGCGACCAGGAAATCAAGGTCGGCGACGAGGTCGAGGTCTATCTCGAGCGCGTCGAGAACGCGCTGGGCGAAGCCGTGCTGTCGCGCGACAAGGCCCGCCGCGAAGAGAGCTGGGTCCGCCTCGAGAAGGCGTTCAACGCCACCGAGAAGGTCACCGGCGTGATCTTCAACCAGGTCAAGGGCGGCTTCACCGTCGACCTCGACGGCGCCGTGGCGTTCCTGCCGCGCTCCCAGGTGGACATTCGCCCGATCCGCGATGTCGGCCCGCTGATGCACAACCCGCAGCCCTTCCAGATCCTCAAGATGGATCGCCGCCGCGGCAACATCGTCGTCTCGCGCCGCACGGTTCTCGAAGAGACCCGCGCCGAGCAGCGTCACGAGCTGGTGCAGAACCTCGAAGAGGGTCAGGTCATCGACGGCGTGGTCAAGAACATCACCGATTACGGTGCGTTCGTTGATCTCGGCGGCATTGACGGCCTGCTGCATGTCACCGACATCGCCTGGCGCCGCGTGAACCACCCGACCGAGGTGCTCTCCATCGGCCAGACGGTCAAGGTGAAGATCATCAAGATCAACCACGAGACCCACCGCATCTCGCTCGGCATGAAGCAGCTGCTCGGCGATCCGTGGGAGGGCATCGAGGCCAAGTACCCGGTCGAGGCCCGCTTCAAGGGTCGCGTCACCAACATCACCGACTACGGCGCGTTCGTGGAACTGGAGCCGGGCATCGAAGGCCTGATCCACGTCTCCGAGATGAGCTGGACCAAGAAGAACGTCCACCCCGGCAAGATCGTCGCCACTTCGCAGGAAGTGGAAGTGGCGATCCTCGAGGTGGATCCGGTCAAGCGCCGCATCTCGCTCGGCCTCAAGCAGACGCTGCAGAACCCCTGGGACGCCTTCGCCGAGAAGTATCCGGCCGGCGCGGTGGTCGAGGGCGAGGTCAAGAACAAGACCGAGTTCGGCCTGTTCCTGGGCCTCGACGGCGACGTCGACGGCATGGTCCACCTGTCGGATCTCGACTGGAACCGTCCCGGCGAGCAGGTGATCGAGGAGTTCAAGAAGGGCGACATGATCAAGGCGGTCGTTCTCGACGTGGATGTCGAGAAGGAGCGCATCTCGCTCGGCGTGAAGCAGCTTGGCGGCGACCCCTTCCAGGATGCTGGCGAACTGCGCAAGGGCGCGATCGTCACCTGCGAAGTGATCGACGTGAAGGATGGCGGCGTCGATGTGAAGATCATCGGCTCTGACATGACCGCCTTCGTCAAGCGCTCGGAACTGGCCCGCGACCGCGGCGACCAGCGTCCGGACCGCTTCGCCGTCGGCGAGAAGTTCGACGCCCGCGTCACCCTGTTCGACCGCAAGGCGCGCAAGGTGCAGGTCTCGATCAAGGCGCTGGAAATCGCCGAGGAAAAGGAAGCCGTGGCCCAGTTCGGCTCGCAGGATTCCGGTGCCTCGCTCGGCGACATCCTCGGCGCCGCGCTGAAGAAGCAGGCCGAGAAGGCCGATTGATCGGCCTCTCTGGAGAAGGCGGATTGATCCGCCTGACCCGGCCCGCCTGAGCGCGGATCGACAAAGCTGAAGACGGCCGGCGTGGCGACACGCCGGCCGTTTTGTTCGGCGGAGGGCTTAGCGTGAGCGCCCCGGCAGCGTCATCGCCGCGACGCCGATCACCACCGCGATGAGCCCGAGCCAGGCGGTGGGCGCCAGCGCCTCGCCGAGGAAGACGACGCTGATGCCGACGCCGATCGGCACGCGGAGATAAGCCTGCGCGGTGGCGCCGACCGGGCCGAGCGTGCGCAGCAGCCGGAAATACAGCACGAAGGCCAAGGCGGTGCAGGCCAGCGCCAGCGCCATCAACGCCGCCAGCGAAGCGGGCGAGGGGGAAAGCTGCCAGGGGCGGTCGACCACCAGCGCCAGCGGCGCCAGCAGAACCGTGCCGCACAGCAGCGAGCCGCAGGCCGGCAGCATCGGATCGAGCCCGGCAAAGCGCGCCCCGAACAGCGCCGCCCCGGCATAGCAGGCGGTGGCGAGGAGAATGGCGAGCGGCGCCAGCACCGCCGCCGGCGTCGCGAAGGCGTCCGCACCGAGCGCTTCCGTCCCCACCACGAGGCCCGTCCCCACCAGCCCACACGCGACGCCCACCCCCCGCAGGGCCCCGCCGGAGGGATGCCGCCCGCTGAGCGCCGCCATCAGGAAGGCAAAGATTGGCGTGGTGGCATTGAGGATGACGGCGAGCCCGGCGCCGAGCCGCGTCTCCGCCCAGGCGATGAGGGTGAAGGGCACCGCGCTGTTGAGGCAGGCCTGGATGAGGAAGGCGCGCCACGTCGCCCGGTCCGCCGGCAGGCGCAGGCCGCGCCCGCGCAGCACGGCATAAAGCACAGCGCCGGCCAGCGCCGTGCGGGCGGCGATGAAGCTGAGCGGCGGAAGGGTTTCCACGCCGATCTTGATGAAGCTGTAGGAGGCGCCCCACAGGGTCGAGAGCAGCAGCAGAAGGGCGAGTTCGACCGCGAGGCGGGGCTTTTCCATGGGGCGTCCGGCAGTGGTAGGGGCGCCTTGTCTAGCCCACCGCACGGCGCCGATGTTTCGGCCGTGGCCGAAGCGTCATCGGCTGACGGGCGCGGTGGGCAGGGCTAAAGTCGCGCCATGAACCAGCTCGCCGCCACAACCTCCTTCGCCTCCGGAGCCCGTATCGCCGAAATCGCGGCGCTGCTGGGCGATCCGGCGCGCGCCAACATGCTGCTGGCGCTGATGGGCGGGCCGGCGCTGACGGCGGGGGAGCTCGCCCGCCATGCCGGGGTGAGCGCGCCCACCACCAGCGGGCACCTCGCCAAGCTGGCCGCGGCCGGGGTGGTGGCGGCGCGGGCGCAGGGGCGGCACCGCTATTACCGGCTGGCCTCGCGGGAGATCGCCGAGGTGCTGCACGCGCTGATGCTGGCGGCGACCCTGGGCCCGCCGCGCCATCGCCCACCCGGGCCGCGCGACGGCGCGCTGCGCCTTGCCCGCAGCTGCTACGACCACCTCGCCGGCCGGCTGGCGGTGGCGCTGCTCGGAGCATTGGAGGCGCAGGGGCATCTGCGGCTCTCCAGTGACGGCGAAGCGGTGGAGCCGACGCCGCAGGGGCGGGCGTTTCTGGCCGATTTCGGCCTCGACCTTGATGGGGCGGGCGAGAGAGCCGGCAAAGGCGGCCGCGCCCGCCCGCTCTGCCGTACCTGCCTCGACTGGAGCGAGCGCCGCCCGCACCTCTCCGGCCGGCTCGGCGCCGGCCTGCTGGAGCGGCTGCTCACGCTCGGCTGGCTGGCCCGGGTGCCCGGCAGCCGCGCCCTCACCCTCACCCGCGCCGGCGAGGCCGGCCTGATCGCCACCTTCCACTTGCCGCCGGACTGGCGGGAGGGGGAGGGGGGTGCGCCGGTTCAGATGGCCCGCCAACAAACACCAAGAACGCATCCATGAAGGAAGAATACAACGACGACTACGCCACCTGCGATCGCACCGCGGTTCATCTCAACATCTACACCGGCGGGTCAGACCCCGATGAGGTCACGCGCGCGACCGGCCTCACACCGACGCGTCTGACGCGGCAGGGCGAAATCGTGCTGTTGAGTCGTGGGCGTCACCGTGTCTCGCCCCTCAATGCATGGTTTCTCGACACAGAGAGCCATGTCACGTCGCGCGATCTACGCCGTCATCTCGACTGGATGCTGACCCGTCTGGCCGAGGTGCGCTTTGATGCCACCACATTGAGACAAAGGGGATGGGAGATTCGTTTCAACTGCATCTGGTGGTCCCGGTACAATACGGGAGGGCCTATTCTTTGGCCCAGGCAGTTGATGGATATCGGCGCCCTTGGTCTTGAGTGCGGGTTCGAGTTCGCCTTCTACAGTGACACGACCGACGTGGTGTTTGCCGAGGATGCGTGAGGGCGGCTGCACTGCCGTTTCAGAGGGATAAGCCCCGAGGGGTGGTGCGCCAGTGCATCTCGTCCCATTCTGGTCTCCCCTTGTGTCTGCGCCTGTGCCCCGCGCCGCCCCTTTGAACCCGCGCCGCTCCTCCGCTAGCATCGGCCGCCCGGTGCGGGGTGGCCGGCGGGCAGGGGCGGAAAGGGCGGATGATGGCGGCGGAGATGTCGGGCTGGCCGGGGCGCTTCATCGTCCGCATTGTGCTGCTCAGCCGCTGGGCGATGGTGCCGCTGTTTCTCGGGCTGGCCTTCGCCCTCGTGCTGCTGGTGGTCGCCTTCGCCGCGCGGCTGTGGGCCTTCGCGCTGCAGATCTTCAGCCTCACCGAGACGGCTGTCATCATGGAACTGCTCAACCTGATCGACCTCGTGCTGGTCGGCGGGCTGATGGTGATCGTCATCCAGTCCGGCTACGAGAATTTCGTCGAGCAGATCGACCGCCGGCAGGCGCCGGAATCGCCGGCCTGGATGATGCGGATCAGCTTCTTCGAGCTGAAGCTCAAGCTGTTCGCCTCGCTGATGGCGATCGCCGCCATCACCCTGCTCAAGGCGCTGATGCGGCTGGAAACCGATGTGAGCGAGACGCAGGTGCGCTGGCTGATGGCGGCGAGCGTGCTGTTCCTCGCCGCTTATGCGGTGCTGGCCTTCACCGAGCGCTTCGCCGGCACCAGCCGCCGCGCGGAATAGGCCGGGCCGCCTCTCACCGCACCCGCGCCGGGTTGCCCACCGCCGTGGCGCCGGCCGGCACGTCGCGTGTCACCACCGCGCCGGCGCCGATCACCGCATCGTCGCCGATGGTGACGCCCGGCAGGATAAGGGCCTTGCCGCCGATCCAGACATTGCGGCCGATCCGCACCGGACGGCCATATTGCAGGCCGGAGCGGCGCACCTCCGGGTCGCGCGGGTGGTCCGCGGTGTAGATGTGGGTGCCGGGGCCGATCTCGGTGCCGTCGCCGATATGCACCGGCATTACATCAAGGATCACGCAGTCGAAATTGAGAAAGACGCCCGTGCCGAGATGGATGTTGAAGCCGTAGTCGCAATGGAAGGGCGGGCGGATGCCAGTGCGCTCCCCGGCCGAACCGACCCCTTCGCGCACCAGTTCGCGCCGCTCCTCGCGCGAGAGGGTGAGCGAGGCGTTGAACCGCGCCAGCCAGGCGAAGTTCGCCCGCTGCGCCGCCTGGATCTCCGGATCGCCGGCGCGGTAGAGCTCGCCGGCCAGCATCTTCTGCAGTTCGGTGCGGGGGGCGGGGGCGTCGGACATGCGCGGCTCTTGTCGGGAGGGGCGGGACCTCTGCATCCGTGATGGCCGTCGGGCCGGCAAGACACGTTCGGTTTCGCGGTTGATACGCGGGGCGCTCCACTCCCACACATCCCCTCAGGACCGGGCGCGACCCGGCCACCCGGGCCTGCGCGACGCCGAAGAGGGCTGGGTCCCCGGGTCAAGCCCGGGGATGAGGGTGGTCTTGGGTGCCCCTAAAGCTCCGCCCAGCCCTTCAGCTCGCGCTTCACCACCGCTTCCAGCACCTTGATGCCGTCGGGGCTATCGTTGAGGCAGGGGATGAAGTGGAACTTCTCGCCGCCATTATGGTGGAAGATCTCGGCGTTTTCGCCGGCGATTTCCTCCAGCGTCTCCAGGCAGTCGGCGACAAAGCCGGGGGTGAGCACGGCGAGGCGCTTCACGCCGGATTTCGCCAGCGCTTCCACCGTCTTGTCGGTGTAGGGCGTCAGCCACTCGGCGCTGCCGAAGCGCGACTGGAAGGTGAGGCGCAGTCTGCCCTCGGGCCAGCCGAGCCGCTCGCGCACCAGCCGGATCGTCTTGTAGCAGTAGCAGTGATAGGGGTCGCCCTTGTCGAAATATTCCTTCGGAATGCCGTGGAAGGAGGCGAGCACCAGCTCCGGCTCCCAGTCGAGCTTCGCCAGTTCCGAGGTGATAGAATTGGCCAGCGCCTCGATATAGGCCGGCTCGTCCGGCCAGTGCGGGGCGACGCGCAGCACCGGCTGCCAGCGCATCTTCTTCAGCGCGTCGAAGGCGGCATCGCACACCGTGGCCGAGGTGGCGGCGGCGTATTGCGGGTAGAGCGGGATGAGCAGCAGGCGCTCGCAACCCTCCGCCTGCAGCGCCTCGATGCGCGAGGCGATGGAAGGCTGGCCGTAGCGCATCGCCCAGTCGAACACGAGGCGGTCGTCGCGCGGGGCCAGCGCAGCCCCGAGCTTTTCCGATTGCGACCGGGTGATGGTGCGCAGCGGGCCTTCATTGCGCTCGTTATTCCAGATCGTCGCGTAGTCCTTGCCCTTGGCCTGCGGGCGGATCGACAGGATGATGACGTTGAGGATGAACCACCACAGCACGCGGTTGACCTCGATCACCCGGCGGTCGGAGAGGAACTCCTTGAGATAGCGGCGCATCGACCAGTAGTCGGTGCCGTCCGGCGTGCCGAGATTGACGATGAGCACGCCGATCTTGCCGAATTTGACCGGCGGATGGCCGGCGGGCAGCCCGCCATCGGGGCCGCGGCGGAGGGCGGGGGTGAGAGCGGGGGCGAGAGCCACGTGTGCCGCGTCCACCGGAACAGGCTTGGTCATCGGTACTCCCTCGACGGATCGCTGCCGGCAGCTTCTGCCGTGCTTATAGGTGGATGGGCGGCGCATTCCAACCGGGCGCATTCCAACCGGGCGCATGTCGCAGGCGTGCGTGGCGGCCCGCGCGTTTTCCGGCAGAGCGTTGTACGCTGCCCGGCGCGCCGAGGTTCACGGCGGGAGGGGGCACCATGGACAAAATGCACGGCAGCTTTGGTCTGGTCGGCTGCGGACAGCTGGGCGTGGCCATCGCCACGGCGCTGCTGCGGGCCGAGGCGGTGGACCCGGCGCGGATGTGGATCGCCAACCGCTCCGGGCCGGTCGCCGCGCTTGCCCACTATCCCGCGCTGAACTGGACCCGCGAGGTGCAGGTGCTGGGGCAAGAATGCGACACGCTGCTGCTCGCCTTGCCGCCCGCCGCCGGGCGTCCGCTGCGCTTTGAAGGCGCGGGGCGGCTGGTGGTCTCTGTCATGGCCGGGGTGAGCGTGGAGGATCTGGGCGCGATCAGCGGCGGGGCGCGGGTGGTGCGGGCGATGTCCTCGCCCGCCGCCGCCATCGGCATGGCCTATTCGCCCTGGTTCGCCGGGGCGGGCGTCACCCCGGCCGATCGGCGCGTGGTGCGGGCGCTGTTCTCCGCCTGCGGGATCACCGACGAGGTGCCTGATGAAAGCCAGATCGACGTGTTCACCGCCATCACCGGCCCGGTGCCGGGCTTCGTCGCCGCCTTCGCCGCCAGCGTGCAGGACTATGCGCAGGGGCAGGGCGTCGATCCGCAGGTGGCGCGGCGGGCGGTGGGACAATTGTTCCACGCCGCCGGCGCGCTGCTGGCGGGAAGCGAACAGCCGGCGGCGGATTTCGTTGCCGAGATGGTGGACTATGCCGGCACCACGGCGGCCGGGCTGGAGGCGCTGCGCGCGGCCGGCCTTGCCGATGTTGTGGCCGAAGGGCTGGAAGCCGCCCGCCGGCGCTGCCTCACCATCGGCCGGGAGGGGTGACCCCCCGGCCGTGATCCCTCACCGCACCAGAATGTTGCGGAACAGCCAGGGGTCGGTGGGGTCGATATCCTCGGGGAACAGGCCGGGGCGGCCGTCCAGCGGGGTCCAGTCGGTGTAATAGCCCTGCACCGTGCCGAGATAGGGCTTCTGGATTTCCAGGCAGCGGCGATAGTCCATCTCGTCGGTCTCGACGATGCCGGCTTCCGGGTTCTCCAGCGCCCACACCATGCCGGCGAGCACGGCTGACGTCACCTGCAGCCCGGTCGCGGTCTGGTAGGGGGCGAGGTCGCGGGCTTCCTCGATGGTGAGCTGCGAGCCGTACCAATAGGCGTTCTTGGCGTGGCCATAGAGCAGCACGCCGAGCTCGTCGCGCCCGTCGACGATCTCGTGCTCGGTCAGGATCGACCAGTTGCCGTCGAACCGGCCCTCATTGCCGAACATCTCGTGCCAGGACAGCAGCGCGTCATTGCAGGGATGGTAGGCATAGTGGCAGGTCGGGCGGTAGGCGACCTGCGCGCCGTTGCGCACGGTGAAATAGTCGGCGATCGAGATCGATTCGTTATGGGTGACGAGGAAGCCGTGCTGCGGGCCCAGCGTCGGGCACCAGGTGCGCACCTTGGTCGCCGCACCGGCCTGCATCAGGTAAATCGCCGCGCCGGAGCCGAAATTATGGGTGTGGCCGTTTTCCGGCATCCAGGTTTCGTGCGTGCCCCAGCCAAGCTCGGCCGGCTGCAGGCCTTCGGAGACGAAGCCCTCGACCGACCAGGTGTTGACGAACATGCCGAAGGGGCGCGGGTCGCGGGCGCGCTGGGTGTCGCGCTCGGCGATGTGGATGCCCTTGACGCCGACGCGGCTCATCAGCTCCGCCCAGCCCTCACGGCTGGTCGGCTCGGTGAAGGCGAGGCCGGTATCGGTGGCGAGGTTGACCAGCGCCTGCTTGACGAACCAGGACACCATGCCCGGATTGGCGCCGCAGCAGGAGACGGCGGTGGGCCCGCCGGGATTAGCCCGCTTGGCCTTGAGCATGGATTCGCGCAGCGCATAATTGGAGCGGCTGGCGGGGGTGGCGTCCTTGTCGAAATAGAAGCCGAGCCAGGGCTCGACCACCGTGTCGATGTAGAGCGCGCCGAGCTCGCGGGCGAACAGCATCAGGTCGACCGAGCCGGTGTCGACCGAGAGGTTGATGACAAAGCCGCGCCCGCCCGTGGTGAGCAGGGGGGTCAGCACCTCGCGGTAGTTTTCGTGGGTGATGGCGAGCTGCAGGAAGCGGATGCCGCGCTCGTCCAGCAGGGCGCGGTGGTCGTCCACCGGGTCGATGACGGTCAGGCTTTCCTTGTCGAAATCGAAGTGCCGCTCCAGGAGAGGCAGGATGCCGCGCCCGATCGAGCCGAAGCCGATGAGCACGAGGGGACCGTCGATTTTTCCGTAGACCGGCCAGACTGACATTCGCGGGGACACTCCTTTGGTTCCAAAAGGCACAGATGCGCGCGCACCATGGGACGCCGCAGCCTGCCGCGTCAATGGTGACGGGCGCGTGACGGGGCGGCGGGGGGAGGCGCGCGACGTGGGCTGCGTGCCTCAATGCCGGCCTTGCGGCCGGCACCTCAGCATGACGGCGGACAGGGAGAGGTTCGCGGTGCGGGCGTCATCCCGGCCGAGCTTCGGCGAGGGCCGGGATCGGGTCGTGGTCTGGTGGCACGGCGCGCGATCCCGGATCGGCCTGTTGCCGTCCGGGATGACGGCATCGCCCCCCCCTCACGCATCCGCGGCGAGGATGTGGTTGCGCACCAGCGGGTAGACCTGGCCCTTCCAGCGCCGGCCGGAGAACACGCCGTAATGGCCCACCCCGGCCTGCATGTGGTGGCGGCGCAGATGCGGACGCAGGCCGGTGCAGATGTCCTGCGCCGCCACCGTCTGGCCGACCGCGCAGATATCGTCGCGCTCGCCCTCCACGGTGAGCAGCGCGGTGCGGCGGATGGCGCGGAAATCCAGGCTGCCGCCGCGATAGGTGAGCACGCCGCGCGGCAGCTCATGCTGCTGGAACACCTTGTCGATGGTTTCCAGATAGAACTCGGCCGCGAGGTCGAGCACGGCGAAATACTCGTCATAGAAGGTCTTGGTGGTGTCGGCCTTGTCGTGCTCGCCCATGGCGAGGTTCTCGAACAGCCCGACATGCGCCTTCACATGGCGCTCCAGATTCATCGCCATGAAGGCGCTGACCTGCAGGAATCCGGGATAGACCCGCCGCCCCGCGCCCTTGTAGCCGGGCGGGACGGTGGCGATGAGGTTCTGCTCGAACCATTCCATCGGCTTGGAGGTGGCGAGCTCGTTGACCTTGGTCGGGTTGATGCGGGTATCGACCGGCCCGGCCATCAACGTCATCGACAGCGGCTGGGCGGGGTTGTTCTCCTGCGCCATGACGGCGCAGGCGGCGAGCACCTGCACGCAGGGCTGGCACACGGCGAGCACATGCCCGCCCGGCCCGATCTCCTCCAGGAAGCGCACGACATGGCCGACATAATCGTCGAAGCCGAAGCCGCCGGCGGAGAGCGGCACGTCGCGGGCATTGTGCCAGTCGGTGATGTAGACGTCGTTTTCCGGCAGCAGCGTCTTCACCGTGTCGAGCAGCAGCGTGGCGAAATGGCCGGACAGCGGGGCCACCACCAGCAGGCGCGGCTGCTTCTGGTCGACATCCTTGGCGAAATGCAGCAGCGAGCCGAAGGGCAGGGTCAGCGCCACCTCCTCGCGCACCTCCACCTCGCGATTGCCTGAGGTGACGGTGCCGATGTCGAAGGTCGGGCGCGCATGGCTGAGCCCGGCGCGCTCGATCATCTCGCAGACGGCGGTGACATTGCGCAGCAGCGGCGTGTCTCCGAAGCCGCCCATCGTGCCGATCATCTGCCGCGACAGGCGCGCGGCCAGGCGGATCGGATCGAGGAGGTCGGACTGGGCCTGATAGGCGGCATAGATCATCGGCGGGGAATCTTCCGGCAAAAGCCTGCGCGGCAGCAGCTCGGGCGACAACAGTGTGGGCGGCGAGAGGTCATGCGCGCTCCGGCAGAGGGTCCATGTGCGGCGATCGGTGCGGGGCGCACGGTTCGCCTGTAATGGGGCCTGCCGGACCCATCCTAGAGCGGATGCAAGGCCGCTGCCAAGACGGTTGCGGAGTAGCGGGCACGCACCCGGCCAACGCACCCGGCGAGCACTCTGCCGCGTGTGGCTTGCGCGGGGATGCCGGGCGGCACTGGGCGCGTCATACCCCCGTCAGGAATGGCACGAAGTGTGATTGCCGCTTGCGGGCCGCACAATGGACGCGCCGCCGGAACAGGAAGCCTGCCATGCCCGCCCCGACCTCGACCGCCAAGCCCGCCGCCAAGGGTGCCTCGAAGCCTGCCGCCACGCCCGACGCGCGCGGGACGAAGAAGGCCCCGAGCACGGCGGCGGGCGTGAAGGCGGGCGCCAAGCCCGTGGCGAAAGCGGCCGCCGCCGAATCCACTGCCGCATCCACCGCCGCCCCGCCGGCGGCGGTGCTGACCATCAGCAGCAAGAATTATTCGTCCTGGTCGCTGCGGGGCTTTCTGCTGTGCCGGCTGGCGGGGCTCGATGTGGCGGAGGCGCGCGTCTCCGCCGACGACCCCGCAATCCGCGCCGAGCTGCTGCTGCAATCCTCCTCTTTCCTGGTGCCGCGCCTCGACCATGAGGGGCTGCGGATCTGGGACACGCTGGCCATTGCCGAGTACCTGCACGAATTGAAGCCAGAGGCCGGGCTTCTGCCTAGGGATCGCGCAGCGCGGGCGCATTGCCGCTCCATCAGCGGCGAGATGCATTCGGGATTCGCCAATCTGCGCTCGGCGCTGCCGATGAACCTCAAGGCGCACCATCCCGGCTTCAAGGTGTGGAGCGGCGCGCAGGGCGACATCGTCCGCATCCTCGCCATCTGGACCGAGTGCCTGAAGACCTATGGCGGGCCCTATCTGTTCGGGCCGGCCCCGACCCTGGCGGACGCGATGTACGCCCCGGTCTGCGCCCGCTTCACCACCTATGACGTGCCGCTGGACGCCAGGAGCCGGGCCTATTGCAAGACCATGCTCGCTTTGCCCGCGATGAAGGAATGGACCACGGCGGCGCGGGAGGAGCCGGACGAGATGGAGGAACTCGACGTGGAGTTCTGAGGGACACGTATCGGCTTGTGCGTCGTGAAAATACAATCTTGACGGGAGGCGTTCCCACGCAAAATATGGGGGGCATATTGTACCGGCATAGATGACGCGAGAACGCCCCGCCAAGATCCGTCCTCTTGCGTTGCTTCTGCTGTGCCGTGCCGGAGGAGGCAGCCATGGGCAGTATCTTCAGGGACAGCAATGCGCCTTATGTCCTCGCGATAATCGCCGGGGCGCTCGGTTGGCTGCTGAATTCTGCGGTTGTCGAGCTCAAGAACACCCGCTTCATCGAGTACACCATTTCCTATTCCGGTGGAGCGGACGATCGGCAGGCCATTGTCCGCTTCATCAACCGATCCATGAGCCAACCGATCAGTGTCGGCCGCTTCGGATTTCAATGCCTGCTGCCGCCGGGCGAGACCGGCCCGTGCTTCCGCAGCCGGCGGGGCAGCGGGCAGGCCGTCGAGTTCGTGCGAAGCGGGGCGATCTGGCTGCGTTCCACTCCCCAACTGGTGACAGACGACATCTACACGGTCGATGCCGTCGTGCCGCCGCGCGCCCAGGTCGCCTATCGCATGGGGCTCGTTGGCATCAACGCGGATGTCCGCGTCGGCTATGACCTCGCGGGCGTCGACATCGCCGCCAATGGCGGCAGCGCGGTCGGCGTCGTCTTTGGCCGAGGGCCCACCCTGGAGGGTTGGGTGCTCGAAAACTATCTTTCCATGATCATTTATTCTTTGATCTTCGTTGGGTTGTGCTTTGTCGCTTGGATTGTGATCGCATTTGTCAGCCTGCAGAGGGGCGAGGCGGCGGCCGCTCCGCGCTGAACAGCCCGTGCCGATAGAAGGAGGGGATGATGGGTCATTGGCGTCGCCTCGGCGTCTCGTGCGGTTGGATACTGGGCCTCGGCTGCTGGCTTTCCGCCGGCGTCGCCTTCGCCGATCGGGTCAAGGTCCGCATCATCACCCGGACCAACGACAACGTCGCGGTGAACGTCGTCATCGAGCGACGGAAGAACGGTGACGCCTGGGCCAAGGCGAACGCTGCGGCCCGAGGTGTGGGAATCTACGAAGTCCTCGAAGACGTGTGCAACGACTCGATTGAATACAGGGCCATCTCGACCACGTCTTTTATCGAACAGGTTCCGATAAGAGAAGTGAAGTGCAAATACCCGGAAATCGTCTTCGCCGATTTCTACGTGACGAGCGCGGCCAACCTGATCGAACGCTTCTCGGACAAAGCGGCGTGGGTTCAGGCACTCGGCGGCGTCGAGAACGCCGAAGGCTATGCGACGGCCTATTCCGACAAGGTCAAAGAGGCCCTCACCGCTGCGGACTACGGCAAGATAGCGATCCTTGGCAGCGAGATCGCGACGCAGCTGCGGGGCACCGGCAAGGCTCAGGACGCCGAAATCTTCGCGGCGCTGTCAGTGGCGGCGACCGCGCGTGGCGTCGCTTCCCGCAAAAGCCCGGATGTCGACACCACCAGGGTTCTGGTTTTCGACCCCCGCGCCAACCGGGTTGTCCTCTCGCAAGAGGGAAAAGCCTTCGTCCAGGATTACCAGACGGAAAATCTGGGCTTCGCCGCATCGGACTCCCGCTTCGGCAAGGCCGACTGGAAGACGATGCGCAGCCTTGGTGGCGGACAGGATGTTCTCGCGGCCGAGGTCCGCCTGCCCGAGGCGGCTCTCTCCGGGTTCACGGCCGGCGCGTTTCTTTCAGGATCGCCCTAGGACCGCTCCCACCGCCGGTCGGCCCGCCCCGCCCCTCAGTGCGCCTCGTCCCAGTTCAACGCCGCGCGGGCGTCGACCTTCAGCGGCACTTTCAGCGCCACCGCCGGGAAGGGGGCGAGTTCCATCACCTCGCGCACCACCGGGATGGTGGCGGCGACCTCGTCGTCCGGCACCTCGAAGATCAGTTCGTCATGCACCTGCAGCAGCATGCGGGCGGAAAGGCGCGCCGTCTCCAGCGCGCCGTCCATCCGCACCATGGCGCGGCGGATGATGTCGGCGGCAGAGCCCTGCAGCCGTGCATTGATCGCCGCACGCTCGTTGAAGGCGCGGATCGAGGGGTTCTTGGCATTGATATCGGGGTAATGGCAGCGCCGGCCGAACAGCGTTTCGACATAGCCGTGCTCGCGGGCGAACAGGCGGGTCTCGTCCATATAGGCGCGGATGCCGGGGAAGCGCTCGAAATAGCGCTTGATATAGGCGCCCGCCTCCTCGCGCGGGATCGAGAGCTGGTTGGCGAGGCCGAACGCCGAAATGCCGTAGATGATGCCGAAATTGATCGCCTTCGCCCGGCGGCGCACTTCGCCCGGCATGCCCTCGATCGGCACGCCGAACATTTCCGAGGCGGTCATGGCATGGATGTCGAGCCCGTCCTGGAACGCCTGGCGCAGCGAGGGCGTGTCGGCGATCTCGGCCAGAAGCCGCAGTTCGATCTGCGAATAATCGGCCGAAATGAGCTTGTGGCCGGGGGCGGCGATGAAGGCCTTGCGGATCTTGCGCCCCTCTTCCGAGCGCACCGGGATGTTCTGCAGGTTCGGCTCGGAGGAGGAAAGCCGGCCCGTCGTCGTCGCGGCGAGGGCAAAGGAGGAATGCACCCGCCCCGTCTCGGGGTGGACATAGGAGGGCAGGGCGTCGGCATAGGTCGATTTCAGCTTCTGCAGCTGGCGCCAGTCGAGAATGCGGCGCGGCAGCTCGTGGCCCTGCTCGGCCAGTTCCTCCAGCACGTCGGCGCCCGTCGACCACGCCCCCGTCGGCGTCTTGCGCCCGCCGGGAATGGCCATCTTGCCGAACAATATGTCGCCGAGCTGCTTGGGCGAGCCGGGGTTGAAGCTCTCCCCCGCCATCTCGGAAATATCGGCCTCCAGCCGGCCCATCCCTTGAGCGAACTCGCCGGACAGGCGCGAGAGCATCTGGCGGTCGATCATGATGCCGCGCGCTTCCATGCGGGCGAGCACGGCGACCAGCGGGCGCTCCAGCGTCTCGTAGACGGTCGCCTTGCCCTCGCTGGCGAGGCGGGGCTTCAGCACCCGCCACAGCCGCAGGGTGACATCGGCATCCTCGGCGGCGTATTCGCTCGCCTTGTCGAGCGGGGCGCGGTCGAAGGTGATCTGCCCCTTGCCCTTGCCGCACACCTCCTCGAACTTGATCGGGGTGTGGCCGAGCCAGCGCATCGACAGCGGGTCCATGCCGTGCGGCGAGGCGCCGGCATCCAGCACATAGGACAGCAGCATCGTGTCGTCGTAAGGGGCGACCTCGATGCCGGCGCGCTTGAGCACCAGCCAATCATATTTCAGGTTCTGGCCGATCTTGAGGACAGACGGGTCCTCCATCAGCGGCTTCAGGACAGCAAGCGCCTCGCGGGGAGGAATCTGGCCGGGCAGCAGCCCCTCGCTGAACAGGCCCTCATCGCCGCCCTTATGGGTGAGCGGGACATAGCAGGCCTCGTTAGGCGCGGTGGCGAGCGAGAAGCCGACCAGCTCCGCCTGCATCGGGTCGAGCCCGGTGGTCTCGGTGTCGACCGCGACAAAGCCGATCTGCGTGGCGCGGGCCACCCATTCCTGCAGGCGGGCGAGCGTCGTCACCGTCTCGTAGCGGGAACGGTCGACCGGGGTGGCGGTGGCCTCCGCCTGCCGCGCGGCGGCGAGCGCCTGCGGGGTGAGGCCTTCCGCCGGGCTCGGCGCCGCGTCCAGCGGCACCGCGGTCTCGCGCGTGTCCGGGTCGAGCCCGGCGGCCAGCAGCCCGCTCTCGCCGCCCCCCGCCTTCAGCCCGGGATCGGGATCGATGGCGGCGATGTCGATCTCATAGGCCTCGCCGACGCGGCGGGTGAGGGTGGTGAACTCCATCGCCTTGAGAAAGGCGATCAGCTTGCGCCCTTCCGGCTCGATCACGGCGATGTCGTCGAGCGGCACGTCGAGCGCCACGTCGCGCTTGAGCGTGACCAGCTGGCGCGATAGGCGGGCCTGGTCGGCGAATTCGATCAGGTTCTCGCGCCGCTTGGTCTGCTTGATCTCGCCGGCGCGGGCCAGCAGCGTGTCGAGGTCGCCATATTCCCCCAAGAGCTGGGCGGCGGTCTTGATGCCGATGCCCGGCACGCCGGGCACATTGTCCACCGAATCGCCGGCCAGCGACTGCACGTCCACCACCTTGTCGGGGGCGACGCCGAACTTCTCGAACACTTCCTCGACGCCGATCGCCTTGTCCTTCATCGGGTCGTACATCCGCACGAGCCCATCGACGAGCTGCATCAGATCCTTGTCGGAGGAGATGACGGTGACAAGAGCGCCCTTGGCCTTGGCCTGCTCGGCATAGGTGGCGATGAGGTCGTCGGCCTCGAAGCCGGACTGCTCGACACAGGCGAGGTCGAAGGCGCGGGTGGCCTCGCGGATCAGCGGGAATTGCGGGCGCAGATCCTCCGGCAGCTCCGGGCGCTGCGCCTTGTAGAGCGGGTAGATGTCCTTACGGAAGGTCTGCTCGGACTTGTCGAACACCACGGCGAGATGGGTCGGCTTCGGCGCGAAGCCGCCGCCATTCTGCCCGGCCCGCACCAGCTTCCACAGCATGTTGCAGAACCCCGCCACCGCGCCGACGGGCAGCTTGTCGGAGGAACGGGTGAGCGGGGGCAAAGCGTGGTAGGCGCGGAAGATATAGGCCGAGCCGTCGATCAGGACGACATGGTCGCCGGTGTCGACAGTCTCGTGATGGGCATCAGTGGCGGGCATTGCGGGCTCCGTTTCGCGCCGCACGATGCCCCCGCCGCCGCGCCGGGGCAAGGGGCGTGAGAGGCGGGCATTGGGCTGCGCAGGTGACGCGCCGGCCTTCCGGCGCTACAGAGCGCACAGGAAAACACCATGCCCCGCTACAAGCTCACCATCGAATATGACGGCACCCCCTTTGTCGGCTGGCAGGTCCAGGCGGCGGGGCGGACCGTGCAGGGCGTGCTCGCCGAGGCGGTGCGCCGCTTTTCCGGCGAGGAGGTGGTGGTGCACGGCGCCGGCCGCACCGACGCCGGCGTGCACGCCACCGGGCAGGTCGCCCATATCGAACTCACCCGCGACTGGCGCCCGGACACGGTGCGCGACGCGATGAACGCGCATCTGCGCCCGCACCCGGTCGCGGTGCTGGAGGCCGAGCCGGCCGCCGAGGATTTTCACGCCCGCTTCTCCGCCACCGGGCGGCGCTATGTCTACCGCATCATCGCCCGCCGGCCGGACCTGGTGCTGGAGCGCAACCGGGCCTGGCGGGTGCTGCGCCCGCTCGACACGCAGGCGATGGCGGAAGGCGCGGCCCGGCTTATCGGCCGGCACGATTTCACCACCTTCCGCGCCATTGGCTGCCAGGCCGCCTCGCCGGTGAAGACGCTCGACCGGCTTGATGTGGAGACGGTGCCGCTGGAAGGGCCGGGCATGGAGATAAGGGTGCACGCGCAGGCCCGCTCCTTCCTGCACCATCAGGTGCGGAGCATGGTCGGCACGCTGGTGAAGGTGGGCGAGGCGGCATGGACGCCGGACGACGTGACCGCCGCGCTGGAGGCCGCCGACCGCACACGCTGCGGCCCGATGGCGCCCTCGGCCGGGCTGTATCTGGCGGAAGTGACGTATTGAGGGGGTAAGTGGGGGGCGGGCGCGGCCCGGTGCCTTGGGATGAGCCCCCTGCATCGCCGTCATCCCCGGGCGGGTGTTCACCGGGACCGACAATGGCTCACGGTGATGATCTGAAGCCCTTAAGTCGCCCATTCGGGCCTCGCGGATGCGCACCACTCTGTTAATTCTAAAAGATGGCCATTGACCCATCTCGCGGCTGGGACGCGATCGCGCATAGGTTCATCGAGGTGCGATCAGGCATAGGCGCCGAGATTGTGCGTCGATGGGCAAGGCAATTGCCATCAGGCGGAACCGTGGTGGACGTCGGCTGCGGTTCGGGCAAACCTATTTCCACAGTGCTCGCGGAAGAAGGCTTTGAAGTCTTCGGGATCGACGCCTCTCCAGCGCTTGTGGCGGAGTTCCGCCGCCAGTTCCCGTCCGCCGAGATAGCCTGCGAGGCGGCGCAGACGAGCGACTTTTTTCGGCGAAGGTTCGATGGAGCCGTCGCAGTTGGCCTCCTGTTTCTGCTGCCCGCCAACGACCAACGCAAGGTCATTGATCGGGTAGCGGGGGCTTTGGAGCCAGGCGGGCGGTTCCTGTTCAGCGCGCCGCGCCAACCTTGCGTATGGGATGACATGCTGACGGGACAGCCGTCACTTTCCCTTGGAGAGGAGGAATATCAAAGCGCACTGGAGCAGGCCGGGATGAGGCTCCATGGTCACTATGTCGATGAAGGTCAAAACGACTATTTTGATGCGGTGCGCACGTCCCCCTAGCGGCTCCGATATCGGCTTCCGCCCCCTAATAGACCGATGGCCTGTCCGGCTTCATCGCCCCAGATCGAGTTTGCCAGTACTGGTATATTCCCCTCATTTCAGGGCGTGACCCGGGGACCCAGAGAGGCGGAAGCCTGGGTGGCCGGGTCAAGCCCGGCCATGAGGGATTGGTCGGCCAGCGCACCGTGAAGGATGAACGTCACCGCTCCCCTCACCGCAGGGGGATGACCGCCACCGCGTCGACCTCGACGAGATATTCCGGCTGGGCGAGGGCGTCGACGCCGATCCAGGTGGAGCTCGGCGGGTTTTCCGTGCCGAACACCTCCGCCAGCACCCGCCCGACAAGGTCGGCCTCCGGGCCGGAACGGAAGCCGGGCATATAGAGCCGCAGCATCTGGAGGTCGTCCGCCGTGCCGCCGGCGGCCTCCACCGCGAGGATGACCTGCCGCAGCACCTGCCGCAGCTGCGCCTCGCGCCCCACCGCGCTGACCTTTCCGTCGGCATCCCACGCCACCTGCCCGGCGACATGGACGAGGGTTCCCGGCGGCGAGACGCTCACCTGCGAGAAGCCCCAAGGGCGGCTGTCGAACAGTTGCGGCGGCTGCAGGGTGCGGCGGGGCATGGGGCGGCCTGTGTGGGTGGGGATGATAAAACACTGCGTGCTTCGAGGCCGGCGCGGTGCGCCGGCGCCTCAGCATGACGAGGTTTTTCCTCTCCGCTGATCACGCCGTCATCCTGAGGTGCGAGCGCAGCGAGCCTCGAAGGATGATCAGCCGCGCGGAGCCGGAAACGTCGGCCGTCCGGGACGATGGATGCGCCTCACCCCTTGGCCAGCGTCTCCAGGAAGCGGATGGCCTCGCCCTGCGCGGGAGCGACGAGTTCGCCTTCCCACATCACCTTGTTGCCGCGAATGAGTGTGCCGACCGGCCAGCCGGTCACCTCCACCCCGTCATAGGGCGTCCAGCCGGCCTTGGAGGCGATCCATTCATTGCGGATGGTCTGGCGCCGCTTCATGTCCACGATAGTGAAGTCGGCGTCATAGCCCACCGCGATGCGGCCCTTGGTGGCGATGTTGAAGATGCGGGCCGGGCCGGCGCTGGAGAGGTCGACGAAGCGCTCCAGCGTCAGCCGGCCGGCATTCACATGGTCGAGCATGGTCGGGACGAAGGTCTGCACCCCGGTCATCCCCGAGGGGCTGGCCGGGTAGGGCTTGGCCTTTTCCTCAAGCGTGTGCGGGGCATGGTCGGAGCCGAGCACGTCGACCACGCCCTCCGCCAGCCCGCGCCACAGCGCCGCCTTGTGCCGCGCCTCGCGCACCGGCGGGTTCATCTGCACCAGCGTGCCGTGCGAGGCGTACCAGGAAGCGTCCATGGTGAGGTGATGCGGCGTCACCTCGACGGTCGCGACATCCTTCTGGCCGCGCAGATACTCGATCTCTTCCTGGGAGGTGACATGCAGCACATGCACGCGCTTGCCCTCAGAGCGGGCGAGGTTGACCAGCCGGGTGGTGGCGGTCAGCGCCGCGACCTCGTCGCGCCACACCGGGTGCGAGGAGGCGTCGCCCGGAACGCGCAGGCCCTTGCGCTCTTCAAGGCGCGGCTCGTCCTCGCAATGGAAGGCGGCGCGGCGGCGGATGACCTTGAGGATGGCGCGCACGCCCGGATCGTCGGCCACCAGCAGCGAGCCGGTGGAGGAGCCGATGAACACCTTGATGCCGGGCACGCCGGGCAGCATTTCCAGCTCCGGCAGGTCCTTCACATTGTCATGCGTGCCGCCGACGAAAAAGGCGAAGTCGCAATGCATGCGGTGATGGGCGCGGGCGAGCTTATCCTCCAGCGCTTCCGCCGAGGTGGTGAGCGGGTTGGTGTTCGGCATTTCGAACACGCCGGTGACGCCGCCCATGACAGCGGCGCGGGAGCCGGATTCGAGGTCTTCCTTGTGGTCGAGGCCGGGCTCGCGGAAATGCACCTGGGTGTCGATGACGCCGGGCAGCAGGTGCAGGCCGGTGCAGTCGATCGTCTCGCCGGCCTGGGCGGCGTCAAACGACCCGATGCCGGCGATGCGCCCGGCGCGAATGCCGACATCGCGGGCGCCGGTGCCGTCCTGGTTCACCACCGTGCCGCCCTTGAGGAGAAGATCGAAAGTCTCAGTCATGCTGTCCCCGCCGGTGATGAGAGGTTGCCGCCGCAACGCCGCGCCGGCTCGCTCTTACGCCAAAGCGCGGCTGAGGTGAACGCCTCCCGTCCCGGTCCGGTGGCTCACGCCAGCGCGAACTGCACCCGCACCGCCGTGCCGCGGCTGGGTTCCACCCGGCTGGCCAGTTCCACCTTGCCGCCGAGCTGGGCGGCGAGGCTCTGGATGATGCGCCAGCCGAGCCCGTCGCTGCGCGAGAGGTCGGCATCGGGTGGCAGGCCGCGCCCGTCATCGGCGATGGTCATCTCGTAGCGGCCCGGGCCGGCGGGCAGCACGGTGATGGTGATGACGCCGGAATCGGCCTCGACGAAGGCGTGCTTGAGCGAATTGGTGACGATCTCCGCCACCAGCATGGACAGGGTGGTGAGCTGGGTGACGCTGAGCGGCAGGTTCGGCGACTCCACCGTGGAGCGGATGCCGGCCGTGCCCGAGGCGGTGACGAGATCGCAGCACAGCTGGCGCAGATACTGGTCGGTCGGCAGGTCGAGCCGCTCGGGCGCGTAGAGCTGGCGGTGGATACGGGCGATGGTGTCGAGCCGCGAGCGCGCCTCATCAAGCGCGGTGATCGCCTGCCGCGCATCCTGCCCCACCTTGCGCTTCTGCAGGGTGAGCAGGGCGGCGACGAACTGCATGTTGTTGGCGACGCGGTGCTGCAGCTCCTGGAACATGGTGCGCTGGTTCTCATAGAGCCGGGCAGTCGTCTCCTTCTCGGTGCGCAGCCGGTCGGCGGCACTGAAGGTGAAGTGGATCAGCGTGATGTCGATGGCGGCGATGACGACGAAGAAGCCGAGCGCCAGCAGCGTCTGCCCGTCGACCCGCATGTCGTTGGCCGGGCCGATGAAGAAGAACCAGGCGGCGAAGGTCGACAGCACCGCGCAGGTGACACCCGGCCGCAGCCCGCAGAAGAAGGTGGTGAGGATCACCGCCGGGAAGAAGGTGAGGAAGGGAAAGCCGGGCGGCAGCTCGCCATCCACCGCGAAGCGCAGCACCAGCGCCACGGCGAACATCGCCACGCCCACCGCATCGGCCAGCCAGGGATGGCGGCGCAGCGGCTGGGCGGCGCGCACCAGCGACCAGAAGAACGAACCCTCCCCGCCCCCTTGCGTGGCTGATTCGCCCTCGACGACGCTGCCTGCAGCGTCCCGCTGACGGGCTGCGCCGTCATTCATGGGCGAAAGGCCGCGCCGACGGCGCCTGCGCAAAAGGCCGGGTTCCGGCCCCGGCGGCGCTCGCCGCGGGCGAAGCGCCCCGCGCCGGATCGCCCGCCAAGGAAGTCGCATACATCGAACCGGACTCCCCCAAAGCGCTGCGATTTCCGCTGGTGCGCGAGTGTGCCTGTTTGTACCCAACTCGTCACCTGAGTTCTGTCCGCTTGTGAACATTTCCCCGGTCCGTGCGTTGACGCGGCAAAGGGGAGAAGTTCATGCGCGTCGACACCAGCGAAGAAGCCGGCGGCCATGGCGTCGCCGTCACCTCGTCGGGCGGCAATAATCTGCTGGGCGCCCTGCGCCCGGCCGATTTCGCTCTGCTGCGCGGCCATCTCCGGCGGATCGACCGGCCGGCCGGCGCCGTGCTGTACGAGCCGGGCGACGATGTGCGCCATGTCTATTTCCCCTGCGGCCAGGCGCTGCTGTCCTTCATGGTGCTGCTGGAGGATGGGCGGCAGGTGGAGATCACCAGCATCGGCCGCGAGGGCGCGGTGGGCGGCATTGTCAGCCAGGGCCGGCTGCCGGCCTTCTCCCGCGCTGTTGTGCAAATGGAAGGCCCGCTGCTGCGGCTCGACGGAGTCGAGCTGGAACGGGCCAAGGAAACCTCGCCGCCGCTGCGCAACCTGTTCGCCCGCTATTCCGACTGCCTGCTGGCGCAGGTGTTCCAGTCGGTCGCCTGCAACGCCACCCATTCCATCGACCAGCGCACCGCCAAATGGCTGCTCGCCGCCTATGACCGCACCGGCGACGAGACGCTGACCCTCACCCAGGAGCAGCTGGCCTCGATGCTGGCGGTCGGCCGGCCCTATATCAGCCGGGTGCTCGGGCAGATGAAGGAGGCCGGCGCGGTCGACCCGCTGCGCGGGCGCATCCGCATCACCGATCCCGACCGGCTGCGCGGCCTGTGCTGCGGCTGCCATGCGGCGGTGAAGCGGCATTTCGACGAGGTGCTCGGCGGCGTCTATCCCCGCGCCAACGAGGTCGCCGGCCACGGCATGGTCATCACCAACGGCCCTTCCTTCCGCCCGTAAGGCCGGTGCCGAAAAGTTCCCGCAGCCCTGCCTTGCCGGGGCGGGCCTTGTGCGGCGCGCGCGCACATGGCATGCGCGCCGTCATGGAACACGAAAACACCCCGCCCCTCGTCTCGTCCTTCGCCACGCTGGCGCCCCGCTACGACCTCGTCCTGTGCGATGTGTGGGGCGTGCTGCATAATGGCGTCCTCGGCTCGCAGGCGGCCGCGCAGGCGCTGGTGCGCGCCCGCGAGGCCGGCACCACGGTGATCCTGGTCTCCAACGCCCCGCGCGAGCCGGAAGGCGTCGCCCGCATTCTCGACGGCTTCGGCATTCCGCGCAGCGCCTATGACGCCATCGTCACCTCGGGGATGGTGACGAGCGCGCTGCTGGCCGGGCGGCCGGGGGTGAAGATGTGGCATCTCGGCCCGCAGCGTGACCTTGGCATCTATAAGGGCCTCGACCTCTCCCTCGCTTCGTTCGAGGAGGCGGAGCTGATCGTCTGCACCGGCCTGTTCGACGACACGGTGGAAACGCCGGACGACTATGCCGAGACGCTGGCGGCGGCGCACGGGCGGGGGCTGCCCTTCATCTGCGCCAACCCTGATATCGTGGTGGAGCGCGGCGGCGACCTGATCTGGTGCGCTGGCGCCATCGCCGAGGCCTATGCGGAACTCGGCGGCGAGGTGGTGTTCTGCGGCAAGCCGCACCGGCCGATCTACGAGACCGCCTTCGCCACCGCTGAAAAGCTGCGCGGCGCCCCGGTGGCGAAGGCGCGCGCGATTGCCATCGGCGACGCGCTGCGCACCGATCTGGCCGGCGCGCTCGGCCATGGCATTGACTGCCTGTTCGTGGCGGCCGGCATCCATGCCGGCGAGCTGGGCCTCGGACAGGGGGGCGAGGTGGAGCCGCGCGCGCTCGCCCGGCTGCTGGCCGACGGGCCGGGCCGCCCGGCCGCCGTGACCACGCGCCTCGCCTGGTAGTGCGCCGCCGCCCCGTCGCGACTCCCCCGGATTGACGCCGGGGCGGGACGGGGCCACTTAACAGGCCTGTTCCTCGCCGGCCCCCGGGCGGCCTTCCCGTTGCGTAGCGCTGACATGACCCACGCCGCCGCCGCCCCGCATCCCTTCCCCGTCCTGCGCAAGGATGACGCGCTGCCGGCGGGCCTTGCCGCCCCGGTGGTCGCCATCGGCAATTTCGACGGCGTGCATCGCGGCCACCGGGCGGTGATCGGCACCGCGATCGACCAGGCCCGCTCGCTGGGCCGGCCGGCGCTGGCGGTGACGTTCGAGCCGCACCCGCGCGCCTTTTTCCGCCCCACCGAGCCGATCTTCCGCCTCACCCCGGAGCCGATGAAGCTGAAGCGGCTGTCCGAGACCGGGCTCGACGGCGCGGTGGTGCTGGCCTTCGACGCCGCCATGGCCGGGCGCGAGGCGGAGGATTTCGTCGCCGACATCCTGGTCGGGCGGCTCGGCGTCTCCATGGTGGTAGCGGGCTACGATTTCCATTTCGGCAAGGGGCGCGGCGGCTCGCCGCTGTTTTTGCGCGAGGCTGGCAAGCGCCATGGCTTCGGCGTGGAAATCGTGCCGCCGCTGCTGGATGAGGGCGCGCAGATTTCGTCCAGCGTCATCCGCGCCGCGCTGGCGCAGGGCCGCGTCGAACAGGCCGCCCATATGCTGGGCGCGCCGTTCGAGATCGCGGCGGAAGTGATCCATGGCGACAAGCGCGGGCGGGAACTTGGCTACCCCACCGCCAATATGCGGCTCGACCCGGCGGTGGCGCTGGCGCACGGCATCTATGCGGTGACGGTGGAGATCGACGGCGTGCGGCACAAGGGCGTGGCCAGCTTCGGCCGCCGCCCGACCTTTGATGATGGCGCGCCGCGGCTGGAGACCTTCGTGTTCGATTATGAAGGCGACCTCTATGGCCGGGTGCTGCCCGTCGCCTTCCATGCCTGGCTGCGGCCGGAACTGAAATTCGACGGCATCGAGGCGCTGATCGCGCAGATGGACATCGACAGCGCGCGGGCACGGGCGGCGCTGGCGTAGGGGGCTCGTGGCTTCCATCCTTCGAGGCTCGCTCCGCTTGCACCTCAGGATGACGTGGCCCTTTCCAAGCGGCCAGCGACGTCGTCATGCTGAGGTGCCGGCCGTCAGGCCGGCCTCGAAGCACGCATGGCCTCATACCGCCCCCTCCCTTGCACGCGCCCGGCGCTGCGCTTAAACCGGGCGCGAAGGCTAAGGAGCGCGTCATGACGAGCCGCAACAGCGATGGTCGCACTGGGAACGAGCCCGCCGGAGAACCGGCCGGCGAGGGGACGGCGCACGATTATTCCGCCACCCTGTTCCTGCCGCAGACCGAGTTTCCCATGCGCGCGGGCCTGCCGCAGCGCGAGCCGGAGCTGCTGGCGCGCTGGGAGCGGATCGACCTCTATGGCCAGCAGCGCAAGGCCGGCGAAGGCCGCCCGCGCTTCGTGCTGCATGACGGCCCGCCCTATGCCAATGGCAACATCCATATCGGCCACGCGCTCAACAAGATCCTGAAGGACGTGGTGGTGCGCAGCCAAGGCGCGCTCGGCCATGATTCCAACTATGTGCCGGGCTGGGACTGCCACGGCCTGCCGATCGAGTGGAAGATCGAGGAACAGTACCGCGCCCGGGGCAAGAACAAGGACGAGGTGCCGGTCGTCGAGTTCCGCCAGGAATGCCGGACCTTCGCCCAGGGCTGGATCGACGTGCAGCGCGCCGAGTTCAAGCGGCTCGGCGTCGAGGGCGACTGGGCGCACCCCTATGTGACCATGAGCTATGACGCGGAAGCGCAGATCGCCCGCGAGATCGTGAAATTCGCCAGCAACGGCCTGCTCTATCGCGGCTCCAAGCCGGTGATGTGGTCGGTGGTCGAGCGCACCGCCCTGGCCGAGGCCGAGGTCGAATACCACGACCACCAGTCGACCACGATCTTCGTCAAGTTCCCCGTCACCGGCTACCGCAAGAGCGCGGCCACCGCCGGCGGCCTGCCCAAGGGGCTGGAACCGGCGGACGAGGCGGCGGACATCCATTTGTTCCCCTCCTATGAGGGCGCCAGCGTGGTGATCTGGACCACCACGCCCTGGACCATTCCCGGCAACCGCGCCATCGCCTTCTCGCCGAACGTGACCTATGCGGTCTACGAGGTGACGGAAGCCCCGCACGACAATTGGGCCAAGGTGGGCGAGCACTTCATCCTGGCCGACAAGCTGGCGGAAGAGGTGTTCAAGGCCGCCCGCGTCACGGCTTACGAGCGCCACCGCGAGGTGGACCCGACGCATCTCGTCTGCGCCCATCCGCTGAACGGCGTGGAGGGCGCGCAGGGCTATTTCGACTTCCGCGTGCCTGTGGTGCCCGGCGACTTCGTCACCGACGACACCGGCACCGGCTTCGTCCACATCGCCCCCGGCCACGGCGCCGACGACTTCAACCTGTTCATGTCCGCCCATCTGGGCGAGGTGCCGCACACGGTCGGCCCGGACGGGCGCTACTATGACCATGTGCCGCTGTTCGCCGGCGCCCGGGTGATGGACGACAAGGGCAAGGACGGCGACGCCAACGACGCGGTCATCAAGGCGCTGATGGGCGCCGATAAGCTGCTGGCGCGCGGGCGGCTGAAGCACCAGTACCCGCATAGCTGGCGCTCCAAGGCGCCGATCATCTTCCGCAACACGCCGCAATGGTTCATCGCGATGGACAAGGACATCGCGGCGGCGGACGGTTCGTCGACCGGCGGCGATACGCTGCGGGCCCGCGCGCTCGACGGCATCGCCAAGGTGCAGTGGGTGCCGGCCTCGGGCCAGAACCGCATCACCGGCATGATCGAGAACCGGCCGGACTGGGTGGTCTCGCGCCAGCGCGCCTGGGGCGTGCCGATCGCTGTCTTCGTCAAGGACAAGGGCGACGGCACGGTCGAGATCCTGCGCGACGAGCGGGTGAATGCCCGCATCGCCGAGGCCTTCGCCACCGAGGGGGCCGATGCCTGGTACCAGGAAGGCGCCGCCCAGCGCTTCCTCGGCACCGACTACAGTTCCAATGAATGGACCAAGGTCGACGACATTCTCGACGTGTGGTTCGACAGTGGCTCCACCCACGCCTTCACGCTGGAAGTGCGCGAAGACCTCAAAGCCGACCGCGCCTTTGCCGGCGGGCCGGACCGGGTGATGTATCTCGAAGGCTCGGACCAGCATCGCGGCTGGTTCCACTCCTCGCTGCTGGAGA
Source organism: Xanthobacteraceae bacterium 501b (assembly GCA_000378025.1). Taxonomy (GTDB): domain Bacteria; phylum Pseudomonadota; class Alphaproteobacteria; order Rhizobiales; family Xanthobacteraceae; genus Ancylobacter. The sequence goes on along the minus strand of KB899087.1, from coordinate 3,808,577 downwards.
GCTGCGGCACGCGCGGGCGCCCGCCCTATGACGTGGTGCTGACGCATGGCTTCGTGCTCGACGAGCAGGGCCGCAAAATGTCGAAATCGGTCGGCAACGTGGTCGCCCCGCAGGAGGTGATCAAGAATTCCGGCGCCGACATTCTGCGGCTGTGGGTGTGCGCCTCCGACTATTCCGACGATCTGCGCATCGGGCCGGAAATCCTGAAGACCACGGTCGAGACCTACCGCAAGCTGCGCAACACGCTGCGCTGGCTGCTCGGCTCGCTGCACCATTACCGCGAGGCCGAGCGCGTCGCCTATGCCGACATGCCGGCGCTGGAGCGCATGGTGCTTCACCGGCTGGCCGAACTCGACGGCGTGGTGCGCGAGGCCTATGCCGGCTTCGACTTCAAGCGGGTGAACGCGGCGATGACCGCCTTCATGACCAGCGAATTGTCGGCCTTCTATTTCGACGTGCGCAAGGACGCGCTCTACTGCGACCCGATCTCCTCGGTGACGCGGCGGGCCTGCCTCACCGTGCTGGACGAGGTGTTCGCGCGGCTGGTGGTGTGGCTGGCGCCGATCCTGCCCTTCACGGCGGAAGAGACCTGGCTGGCGCGCTTCCCGTCCGAGACCGGCTCGGTGCATCTGGAAACCTTCCCCGACACGCCGGCGAAGTGGCGCGACGACACGCTGGCCGACGAGTGGCGCAAGATCCGCCAGGTGCGGCGCGTGGTGCTCGGCGCGCTGGAAGTGGAGCGCGCGGCCAAGCGCATCGGCTCCAGCCTGGAAGCGGCGCCTGTTGTGCATGTGTCCGACCCGAACCTGTTCGCGGCGGTGAGCGCTGTGGATCTGGCGGAAGTGTGCATCACCTCCGACGCGCATCTGATGCCCGACGAGGGCCCGAAAGACGCCTTCCGCCTCGCGGAGGTGCCTGGAGTGGCGGTGGTGCCGAACCGGGCGGTGGGCCATAAATGCGCCCGCTCCTGGAAGATCTCGCCGCTGGTGGGGACGGATGCGGACTATCCGGACGTGACCCCGCGCGACGCCATGGCACTGCGCGAACTCGCCCATGCCCGGCGGGCGGCGGAATGAGCGGCGCCCCGTGAACCTCCGCCTCGCCGGCCCGTTCACTCTTTACGGAGGCGCTTTCGCGCTGGCCGCGCTGGTCGCCGACCAGGCGTCCAAGCTCGCCGTGCTGGGCGGGGTCGATTTCGGCCCTGACGGCATCGTGAAGGTGGCGCCCTTCCTCGACATCGTCTGGGCGTGGAACACCGGCATCAGCTACGGCCTGTTCTCGCTGGGGGCGGAGGGCTGGTGGATTCTCGGCGGGCTGAAAGTGGCGGCCGCCCTGCTGTTCTGGCTCTGGCTGGCGCGCATCGACAACCGGCTGGAGGCGGCGGCGCTGGGGCTGCTGATCGGCGGCGCGCTGGGCAATGCCATCGACCGCGCGGCCTATGGCGCGGTGTTCGATTTCATTTCGCTGCACGCTTTCGGCTTCTACTGGTACGTGTTCAACCTCTCCGATGTCGCCATTGTTGCCGGGGTGGGCGTGCTTTTGTATGCTTCCTTCTTCGGGGGCGCCGCAAAATCGCCGCCCTGAGGTGAGATCGGATCTTCCGCACGCTTGAGCGGTCGCGCGGGGGCGGCATCTCGCCCGCCTCACCCGACCGGCAGGAGACGACCGGATGACGAAACGAGTTCATGCAACCCGCACCGCGCTACTGCGGGGCGCCATGGTCTGCACGATGGCTGGCGCCTTCGGCGTCGCGCCGGTTTTTGCCGCCGACGACCCGCCGGAGATGAACCTCACCGGCCAGCTGCTCACCGGCCTCGGCCTGGTGGCGCCGCCGCCGCCCAATATCGATTATCGCGAGCGCGCCCCGCTGGTGGTGCCGCCGACCGGCGACATCCTCCCGCCGCCGCGCGACGCCTCCGCCATCGCGCAGAACCCGGCCTGGCCGAAGGACCATGACGCGGTCGTCCGCGAGCAGGCGGAAAAGACCAACTGGTCCGAAGCGTGGGAATCGATCGCCCGCGACGGCAACACCAATTCGCGCACCCTCACCCCGGCCGAGCTCGACAAGGGCTACAAGGCCAGCAAGGTGACGGGTTCCGGCTTCAACAACCGGCGCACCAATGACGACAACCGCCTCTCGCTCAACCAGCTCGACTTCTTCGGCTGGGGCAACAAGAAGGCTGAGGAGACGGTCCCGTTCGAGGGCGAGCCGGACCGTGAATCGCTGGTCCAGCCGCCGCCCGGCTACCAGACGCCCGCCCCCGGCGCCAAATATGGCGTGGTGTCGGATCGTCCGGAAGACAAGGACTGGAAGATGCCGGCCTGGTTCGACCGGGCCCAGCCGAACAATTGATCGGCTGCAGCGCACGGCGCCCGCGCGCCGTCGCCAGGCCCGCCGGCAAAGCGCCTTGGAGGCGCGCCGTTGATGCGCGCCACGGAGACGCGCCACGGAGACGCGCCACGGAGACGCGCTCTGCCGCCGCCGCGGGCTTCTCTCACTTCGCGGTGAAGCACGCCGGCGGCGCGTCGCGCCGCGCACGCTTCGTCGCTACATTGTGTGGCGTTCCCCGCCCTGCGCGGCCCTATCCCGGGCCGTGCGCCCCCGGCGCCCTCCGGGCGGTCGCCGAAACGGATGAAGCTGTGACTGGAAGAATCATGCCCGCTCTGATGCTGCTGGCCGGCGCCGCCGCCGGCCTCGCCACGGCCCCCTCGCGCGCCGATGCCACCGAAGTGTCGGAATTCACCCTGGGTAACGGCCTGCAGGTGGTGGTGGTGCCTGACCATCGCGCCCCCGTCGTCACCCATATGGTGTGGTACCGTGTCGGTTCGGCCGATGAGCAGCCGGGCAAGTCAGGCATCGCCCATTTCCTCGAACATCTGATGTTCAAGGGCACCGCCACCCACCCGGCGGGCGAGTTCTCTCAGGTGGTGGCCAAGCTTGGCGGGCAGGAGAACGCCTTCACCTCGCAGGACTACACCGCCTATTTCCAGCGCGTGGCCAAGCAGAACCTCGCCACCGTGATGGGCTTCGAGGCCGACCGCATGACCGGGCTGGTGCTGACCGATGAGGTGGTGCTGCCCGAGCGCGACGTGGTGCTGGAAGAGCGCCGCATGCGCACCGACAACGACCCCGCCTCGCAGCTCTCCGAGGCCGCGCAGGCGGCGATGTTCGTCAACCACCCCTATGGCCACCCGATCATTGGCTGGGAAGACGAGATCCGCCAGCTGAACCGGCAGGACGCGCTCGACTTCTACCGCCGCTTCTACACCCCCAACAACGCCATCCTGGTGGTGGCCGGGGATGTCGAGCCGGACGAGGTGAGGAAGCTCGCCGAGGACACCTATGGCAAGGTCGAACGGCGCGCCGAGACCGCCGAGCGGGTCCGCCCGCAGGAGCCGCCGCCGCGCGCCGAGCGCCGGCTGGTGCTGGCCGATGGGCGCGTGGGCCAGCCGAGCCTGTCGCGCAGCTATCTCGTGCCGTCCTATAAGGGTGACAAGCAGGAGAGCGCCGCGCTCGACGTGCTGTCCCAGGTGCTGGGTGGCGGCTCCACTGGCCGGCTCTATCGCACGCTGGTGGCCGACAAGGCTGTCGCGGCCAATGCCGGCGCCTGGTACCAGTCCACCGCGCTGGACGACACCCGCTTCGGCCTCTCCGTCACCCCCCGCCCGGAAGTGACGATGGAAGCGCTGGAGACCGCGCTGGACGAGACCATCGCCGCCCTCGCCAAGGACGGGCCGGACCCGGCCGAGCTGGAGCGCGCCAAGACGCGGCTGGTGGCCGAGGCGATCTACGCCCAGGACAACCAGGCGACGCTGGCGCGCATCTACGGCGCCGCGCTCGCCACCGGCTCCACCGCGCAGGACGTGAAGATCTGGCCGGATCTGGTCAAGGCCGTGACCGCCGAGCAGGTGCGCGACGCCGCCCGCCGTTGGCTGGTGCCGGCCCGTGCCGTGACCAGCCAGCTGCTGCAGGTCAAGCCCGCCCCCGCCGCCGCTTTGCCCGAGCCGGGCACCGAGCGTGCGGCCCCGGCGGAGGACCGCTCGTGACCGGCGCCGCCACCCCGCGGCGCGCCGGCCTTTCCCGTTCCCTCCTGTCCCTCGCCGCGGCCACCCTCATGACCATCGCTCTCGCCCCCGCCTCCCTCGCCCAGTCCGAGACCACGCGCATCCAGCGGGTGATCAGCCCGGGCGGCATCGAGGCCTGGCTGGTGCACGACACCACCCTGCCGCTGGTGGCGATGGAGATCGCTTTTGTCGGCGGCGCGGCGCAGGACCCGACGGAAAAGCCCGGCGTCGCCAGCCTCACCTCCTCGCTGCTCGACGAGGGCGCCGGCGATCTCGATTCCCGCGCCTTCCAGGACCGGATGGCGGAGAAGGCGATCGAACTGCGCTTCGACGCCTCGCGCGACAGCCTCGGCGGCTCGCTGCGCACCCTTTCGGAGAATGTCGACGACGCCTTCGCGCTGATGGCGCTGGCAGTGAACGCGCCGCGCTTCGACGACGAAGCGGTGGAGCGCATCCGCCAGGGCCAGCTGGCCCAGCTGCGCCGGCGGCTGAACGACCCCTCCTCGCTGGCGAGCCTTGGCTGGTCGGCCGCCGCCTTCCCCGGCCATCCCTATGGCCGCCCGGTGGCCGGCACGCTGGAGAGCGTGCCCACCATCAGCCGCGACGACCTCAAGGCCTTTGTCGGCCGCACCCTGGCGCGCGACAATTTGAAGATCGCCGTGGTCGGCGACATCACGGCGGAAAAGCTCGGCCCGGCGCTCGACGCCATGTTCGGCGCCCTGCCGGCCAAGGCCCAGCTGACCCCGGTGCCGAACGTGGAACCGCAGCGCCTCGGCACCGATGTGGTAAAGACGCTCGACGTGCCGCAGACCTCCATCGTCTTTGGCGGCATCGGCCTCAAGCGCGACGACCCGGACTTCATCCCCGCCTTCGTGCTCAACCACATTTTCGGCGGCTCGGCCTTTTCCTCGCGCCTGTTCAGCGAAGTGCGGGAAAAGCGCGGGCTGGCCTATTCGGTCTACAGCCATCTCGCCCCGCTCGACCACACGGCGCTGATCCTCGGCGGCACCGCGACCAAGAACGAGCGCGCCGGCGAGAGCGCCGCGCTGATCCGCTCGGAATATGAGCGCCTGCTCACGGTAGGCCCGAGCGAGGAGGAGCTGGAGGACGCCAAGAGCTACCTCATCGGCTCCTTCGCCCTGCGCTTCGACAGCTCGGCCAAGGTCGCCTCGCAGCTGCTGCAGATCCAGATCGACAATCTCGGCATCGACTATATCGACATCCGCAACCAGCTGGTGGCGAAGGTGACGCTGGACGACGTGAAGCGGGTCGCGGCCCGGCTCAATGAGCACCCCGCGCTGCTGTTCAGCCTGGTCGGCAAGCCCGAGGGGCTGACCCAGTGACGGCCGGCCGGCGCGGGCGGCAGCGCCAGATGGCGGGCAACCCGAGTGACGACGGGAGCGGGCCGGGCGTTTGCGCCCCCCGCGCCCGCGCGGACGCTTGACGGGAGGGCGTCAGGGCATGTTCCCTGTCAGCGATCCCCTGCTATAAGAGCGTCCGGGAACGTATGGATCAAGCACATCGGCCATCCGGCGCTGCGGGGGAGGGCGCCGGGGTCCATCCAGCCGCCACGGCGGGGAGTATGCGTATGGGTATCGGGGACGTTGGGAGCCGGAACGTGGGGAACGCCGAACAGGTGAACGAGCCGGCCGGTGCGGCGAGGCGCGGGCGGACGCACAGGGGGCGTGCCCGCCACTGGCTCGCACTCCCGGCGCTCGCTCTGCTGCTGGCGGGCTGCGCCGGCAACGGCATTGGCGGCGGCGACGGCAATGAGGGCCCGATGGGGTCCGGCAATGCCGGCGACCAGGGCATTTTCGGCTCCACCATGCAGACCACCACCGTGGCCCCGACCGGCGGCAGCGCGGCGGCGGGCGGCGCGGTGGGCGCCGGCACGGCGGCGGTTACACCAGGCGATGCCGATCCTTCCGCGTTCACCTGCCCGCCGATCCAGGTGCGGGCCGGCGCGGCGGCCTGGCAGGTGACGGAACCCTCCGATGGCGGCGTGCGCTACCAGGCGACGCTCGGCCAGTTCTCGCGCGAATGCCGCTTCTCCGCCCCCGACATGAACATGCGCGTCGGCATTCAGGGCCGGGTGCTGCTCGGCCCCAAGGGCGGCCCGGGCAAGCTCACCGTGCCGATCCGTCTCGCCGTCGTCGAGGAAGGCCCGGCGCCGAAATCGGTGTGGACCAAGTTCTATTCGGTGCCGGTTGAAGTGGGGCCGAACGTGATGCAGGTCGATTTCGGCCTGGTGGCGGATGATGTGAACTTCCCGCGCCCGACGCCCGGCCTCTCCGAGCGCTACATCGTCTATGTCGGCTTCGACCCGCAGGGCAAGGAAGAGAAGCCCACGCGGGCGCGCCCGACCACGCCGCGCGCCCAGCCGCAGGCCCAGCAGGCGCCGCGGCCGGCTCCCGCCGCCACGGCAGCGCCGCGCGCGACCCCGGTGGTGACGCCTGCGCCGACCGCCACGCCGCGCCAGATCTCGCCCACCGTCACGCCGGCCGCCAGCGCCGCGCCGCGCACCAGCCCCTCGGCGCCGACCTCCACCGTGCAGACCGCTCCCGCCACCCCGGCGCCGGCGGCAACGGCTCCCGCCGCGACCGCGCCGGCTGCGGCGGCTCCCGCCCCGGACAACGGCCAGACTCAGTGGATCGGCGCCCCGGCCCCCTCCACCGGCGGCTTCTCGCAATAGAGCGCGGTCCACCGGCCCGGCTGAACAAGCCGGATCGGTGGTTCACCCTCTGACCTGTGGAGGCCGCGCGGCCGCGCCGTCTGCGGTGCGGGCTCAGCGGCGCGGGCTTTCGCCGGCGGGCACGGGCGAAGGCGAGGGTGCCTCGACCTGCTGCGCCTCGACCTGTTTCGCCGCCTAGGCCGGCGGCGCTTCGCCTGGCTTCTTGGCGGCGAAGGCGCTGAGGAAGGAGCGCACCGTCTGGTCCACCACATTGCGGATCGTCGCCGCGTCCGGGTGGGTATTGTCGCCGAAGAGCATCGGCATGATGAGCTTGCCCTGGCAGCCCAGCATGAACTGCCAGGCGGCCATCTCGACATCCTCGATGACGAATTCGCCCTGCGCGATCTTGGCCCGTAGCCAGTCGGACAGCCGGCTGACCCCGGCCTCCTGTCCGGCCTGGAGGAAGGCCCGGCCGATCTCGGGCAGTTTCTCCCCGACGCCGATCACCATCCGCACGGTGCGGATATGGCCCGGCTCGAGCATGGCGTGGATATAACGTCCGGCGAGGCCCCGCAGCGTCTCCTCGGTGGGTCCGTCGGAATCGAGGTCGAAGCAGGCTTCGGCGGTGCGGGTGCATTCATCCGTCACCAGGGCGGTGAACAGGTTTTCCTTGGAATCGAAATAGACGTACAGCGTGCCCTTCGAGACGCCGGCGGCGCGGGCGATTTCGCCCATGCTAGCGCCGTCGAAGCCGGAGGCGAGAAACACCTCCCGCGCGCCGCGCAGGATCTGGTCGTGCTTGGTGGAGGCGGGGGCGGCGGCCGTTTCGGCGCGCCCCGGCCCGGCCTGCCGTCCGCCGGCCGGCCGGCGCTCGGTCCGTTGATGGGCGAAGTCCGGTAATGAGGCCATGAACAATCTGATCGGGATGAGCAATTATGACTTATTCGCAACAACAGTTTGGAGCGCCGGGCGCCTTTAAGCAATGTGGCAGAGGGCGGCTGAGGGGCGGGTAAACAAATTGACCGAACGGTTCAGTCGATATTGATCGCGAGCGATGAACCGTTTAATGATCCAAACGCGCCAGCGGATCTGGTCCCAAGGAGCCCGCAAGCCTTTGGACAACACAGGCCCGCTGGTAGAGGGAGGGGGATTAAACCGCCCCCCCAATCCCCCTCCCTCATTCCGATCGCCCCAATCGGCCGATCGTCCGGGGCGTCTTCACATTCGCGTGGGTGCGGCGTTGGCGCGGTGTCGGCGCGGCCGCCGCGATCCCGCGGCGCCCCCGAGAGAGCGCTTGGCGCCGGTGGCGCGGCGGGGTATTGCTGCAACGCCCCCCGATGCCACGGCATTGCTCTGCGCACACCCGGCCCTCATGCACCGTCCTGTCGCGTCTTCTCCATTGATCTCCCGTCCCGCCCGCGCGCACAGCGCCGGTCGGCCGGGTCCTGCAGGCCACTGCCTTCCCGGCCCGTGCCGTGGCGGCGCCGGGGACGCGCGGGGGCTCCATGGCTGAGCGTCGCCCCACGGGACGCCGGACGATTCCCTTCGCCGCCGAGATGGCGGCGCTGGGAGTGGTGTTCGGCGATATCGGCACCAGTCCGCTCTATGCCTTCAAGCAGGGGCTCAACGCCGTGGGCGGCCCGGCGATCTCCGATGCCGACGTGTTCGGCCTGCTGTCGCTGATCACCTGGGCCATCATCCTTTCCATCACGCTCAAATACGTCACGCTGGTGCTGCGGGCGGACAATGACGGCGAAGGCGGCATCCTCGCCCTGGTCACGCTGCTCGATTTGCAGCGCTCGGCCAATGGCAAGCGGCTTTGGCTGCTGGTCGCCGGCCTGGTCGGCGCCGCGATGCTGATCGGCGATGGCGTGCTGACCCCGGCGATCTCGGTGCTGTCGGCCATTGAAGGGCTGGAGGTGATCGCCCCCGCGCTCGACCACTGGATCGTGGCGGCCACGGTGCTGGTGATCCTGCTCGTCTTCATCTCGCAGCGCGCCGGCACCGAGCGCATCGGCGCCTTCTATGGGCCGGTGATGCTGGTCTGGTTCCTGTCGCTGGGCGCGCTCGGCCTGCATGGCATCGTCCAGGCGCCGCAGGTACTGGCGGCGTTCGACCCGCGCCATGGCATCGCGATCCTGGCCGACAATCCGCTGCTCGCCGGCGTCATTCTCGGCGCCACCTTCCTGGCGATAACAGGTGGCGAGGCGCTCTATGCCGATCTCGGCCATTTCGGCCGGCCGGTCATCACCCGCGCCTGGCTCTTCGTCGCCATGCCGGCCTTGCTGCTTAACTATTACGGCCAGGGCGCCCATGTGCTGCTGCACCGCGAGTCCGTGCGCAATCCCTTCTACGATCTGGCGCCCGACATGGTCGAGGTGCCGCTGCTGATCCTCGCGACCCTGGCGACGGTGATCGCCTCGCAGGCGATCATCACCGGCGTGTTCTCGCTGGCCAAGCAGGCGATCGAGCTCGGCTATTTGCCGCCGATGCGGATTCGCTACACCAGCGAACACAACGACCAGCACATCTATGTCGGCCGGCTCAACTGGATCATGATGACGGCCTGCGCCGCCATCGTGGTGTCGTTCGGCTCGTCCGACCGGCTGGCCTCCGCCTATGGCATCGCCGTGGCGATGGCGATGGTCTCGACCACCATCCTGTTCGTCGCCTATGTGCGCCGGCGCTGGCACTGGCCCTGGCCGGCGCTGGTGGGCCTAGCCGGCGGGCTGGCGGTGATCGACCTGTCCTTTGCCACCGCCAACCTCACCAAGCTGCACGATGGCGGCTGGCTGCCGGTGACGATCGCCGCGCTGGTGCTGGTGATCATGGTGTCGTGGCGGCGCGGCATGGAAGGGGTGGGGCTGCAGCAGCGCCGCTTCACCCAGCCGCTGGACGAGTTCGTCGCCAAGGGCCGCCCGCCAGGCTGCGCGGTAAGCCCGCGCACCGCCATCTTCCTCTCGCGCGGTGGCGCCGTCACGCCGGTGGCGCTGGGGCGCCTGTCGGAACTGCTCAATGTGCAGTTCACCCGCGCCGTCATCGTCTCGGTGTGGATCGCCTCGCGCCCGCGCGTGCCGGTGGACGAGCGGGTGCGGGTGCTGCCGCTGGACGCCGCGCATCTGCGCGTCGATGTGCGCTTTGGCTACATGCAGCAGATCGACGTCCCGGCCGTGCTCGGCCCCGCCCTCTACGCCCAGGGTATCGAACCCGACGACGCGGTCTATGTCATCGGCCACGAGCGGGTGATGCCGCCCGACGACATTCTCGGCGTGCGCGATGTACTGGCCCATGTCTTCGCCTTTCTCGCCCGCAATGCCGAGCGCTCGGTCGACCGCTTCGGCCTGCCGCGCCCGCGCACCATCGAAATCGGTTATCCGGTCCGGCTCTAGGCGTGGAACGCGCTCACGCCGGCGTGACTGTCATTGCGTCGTCGCACCCGCGCCGCCATCTGGCGTCAGACAGACGCGAGAATCGGCGGAACGGGGCGGGTGCGTTAATGCGCCGCCGGCCCGCTGAACGTGTTTCGCAAGCCGGCCGGGTCTGCTAGGGCTGCCCGGCACACTGGCATAACAGCGAGGACAGGCACGCGATGAAGGGACTGAAGCTGATTCCCGGCTGGCTGCGCGCGCGGCTCGGCTGGCACACGCTCGGTCTGGTCGCGAGCCTGGTCATCATCGGCATCGCCGTTTTCGTTCTCTACGAGATGCTGCGCCATATCCGGCCGCGCGAGGTGCTGGAAGCGATCTCGGGCACGGACCTGTGGCGGATCGGCGTGGCGGCGCTGTTCGTGGCGGGGGCCTATTTCACCCTCACCTTCTATGACTGGTTCGCCCTGCGCACCATCGGCAAGCCGCATGTACCCTACCGGGTTGCGGCGCTGGCCTCCTTCACCTCCTATTCCATCGGCCACAATATCGGCTTCTCCGCCTTCACCGGCGGCACGGTGCGCTACCGCATCTATTCCGCCCACGGGCTGGGCGCGGTGGATGTGGCGAAGCTCTGCTTCATCACCGGGCTCACCTTCTGGCTCGGCAATATCGCCATTCTCGGCCTCGGCATCACCATCGAGCCCTGGGCCGCCAGCGCGGTCGACCATCTGCCGCCCTGGGTGAACCGGCTGATCGGGCTCGCCCTGCTCGGCGGCCTTGCCGCCTATGTCGTCTGGGTCGGGCTCAAGCCGCGCCGCATCGGCGTCGGCAAGGGGCACTGGACCGTCACGCTGCCGGGCTGGAAGCTCACCCTGATGCAGATCGTGATCGGCATCATCGATCTCTCCTTCTGCGCCGCCGCCATGTATGTGCTGATGCCGCAGCAGCCCTATATCGACCCGATCGCGCTCGGCGTGGTGTTCATCTCCGCCACGCTGCTCGGCTTCGCCAGCCATGCGCCGGGCGGCCTCGGCGTGTTCGACGCGGCGATGCTGGTGGCGCTGCCTCAGTTCGAAACCGAGCCGCTGCTGGGCGCGCTGCTGCTGCTGCGCCTGCTCTATTATGTGACGCCCTTCGCCATCGCGCTGATCCTGATGGGCAGCCGCGAGCTGATGATGAGCCGCCGCCGCCTCGCCGCCACCCGGGGCATCTCGGTCGACCCGCTTGCCGCCCTGCCGGTGATCGAGCCAGACGGGGCGCCGGACGCGGCGCCGGACGACACCTCAAAGCCGGAACGCCGCCGCGCCGCCGGCTGAGGGCAGGGGCGGGCTGGCGGCGGTCAGCGCACGAGGTCGGGCAGCAGGCTGCGCATGCTCGACGGCAGTTTGCGCGCCTTCATGCCCTTGGGCAGGGTGAACTGCGCCGGGTCCTGCGGGCCGCGCGTGAGTTCCGTGACCTCGAACAGCACCACCGGCTTGCCGGCCATCGAGGTGGTGGTCCTGAGCACGATGCCGTCGGCGGTGACGCAGCTCTCCACCGGCTGGTTCAGCGCCTTGACCTCGAAGCGCCACAGCTCGCACGCCTCTCCCAGCGCCTCGCCGGTGCCGGTGTGGGTGCCCTGCCGGCCGGCGTCGGAAAAGGCGAAGCCGGGCGGCATCTCCATCTCGACGGCGATGCGGTCCATGCCGGGCACGTCCATCAGCACCACCATGCCGCGCCGGTTGAGATCGATCAGGCTCACCATGCCCTCGGGCAGGTTGCCGGTGGCGACCTCGACGCGCACCTGCCCCTGGTGATGCGCCACGCTCATCTCCACGCCCTGCGCCGCGCGCGCCTTGGCGCGATAGTCGGCGGCGGGCGCCGGCATGGGTTCGGCGGCGAGGCCGGTAACGTCGAACGACATGCCGATGCCCAGCATCAGGCTGACGATCCCATGGCGGCGCATTCGGGTCCCTTCGCGATTCATCGGGCGGTGCGACGGCCGAGAAAGGCGCGTCCATCGAGCACGATGGCCGGGTCGGGAATGCCGACGACGCCATCATCCCTGCCCTCATACGGGATTTGGGCGAGGATTTGACGAATGGCTCCGATCCGCGCCCGCATTTTGTCGTTGGCCAGCACCACCGACCACGGGACCGGGGAGTGGCTCGCCTCGATCATGGTGTCGCGCGCCTGCGCGATGGCGTCCCAGCGCGCCGGGGCGGCGAGATCGACCGGGGAGAGCTTCCAGCGCTTCAGCGGGTCCTGATGGCGCTCATGCAGGCGCAGCAGCTGCATTTCGCGGCCGATGTCGAGCCAGATCTTGAACAGCCTGATGCCGTCATCGCGCAGCATCTGCTCGAAAACCGGCACCTGGGTGAGGAAATGCGCGCTTTCCGCCGGGGTGCAGAAGCCCATCACCGGCTCGATGACGGCGCGGTTGTACCAGGAGCGGTCGAAGACCGCGATTTCGCCCCGGCGCGGCAAATGGGCGATGTAGCGCTGGAAATACCATTGCCCGGCTTCCACCTCGGTCGGCTTGTCGAGCGCGACGACATGCACGAAGCGCGGGTTGAGGTGCTGCGTCAGGCGGTGGATGGTGCCGCCCTTGCCGGCGGCGTCGCGCCCCTCGAACACGATCACGATGCGCTCGTGCTGGGCCTTCACCCATTCCTGCAGCTTCAGCAGTTCGATCTGCAGGGCGCGCAGTTCCTTCTCATAGGTCTTGCGCTTGGGCCGGTCGCTATAGGGGTAGCCGCCGCTGCCATAAGCGTGCGCGGCGATAAGCGGCGGCAGTTCCGCCGCCTCCACCGAGAAGGCTGCCACGACGGCCGAAAGCTCCGCCTCCCGGCGCGCGGGCTCCGGCGCGGCGGCGCTGCTTTTACTGGCGCTGCCTTTGGCGACTTTCCCCTTCTCGGCTTTCCCCTTCGGGGCGGGCGGGGGCGTGGCCGGCTTCTTCGTCATATGGAAGCCTTTCAACTGTATAATAAGGGGCAACGTGCCGGCCTGCGAAAGGTTCGGCCGCGAGGCGATTCGCCTTTCGGCAGGCGCGACAGAAGCATATCAGGAAAGAACGGCGCGCCCGGAAGGGCGGTGGCAACGTCGTCCACGATTGTTGGGCAGGAAGAGCGGGCATGGCCCTCGGAGAATCGCAGCAACTGGCGGAGGATACGCTGCGTGAGCGCCTCATCGGCGCGCGCTGGATTCTCGCCGCGGCCGCGCTGGGCCTTGGTGGCGCGAGCTGGGCCGGCACGATGACGCCGGGCGCGGCGCTGGCCATTGGCGGGCTGGTGGCGCTGGGGGCGATGCTGCCGACGCGCCGGCGCCCGGTCGCGGCCGCCCTGGCCCGCTTCGGTGGCGAGCCCAAGCCCTCGCCGCGCGCCGAGGAGCGGCTGCCGGCGCTGGTGCGCGCGCTGCCCGAGGCGGCGCTGCTGCTCGACGCGCGCGGCACCGTGCTCACCGCCAATGCCGGCGCGGTCGGCCTGCTCGCCAGCGTGCGGGTCGGCGATCCCGTCTCCTTCGCCGTGCGCGTGCCCGAAGTGCTGGAAGCGCTGCGGGCCTCGATCACAGACGGCGCCGCCCGTCGGATCGAATTCGCCGAGCGCGTGCCGATCGACCGCTGGCTGCGCGCCGACATCGTGCCAATCCGCCCCGGCCTGCTGCGCGAGGGCGCGCCGACCGAGGCGGTGCTGCTGAGCTTCATCGACCTCACCCCGCAGCGCCGGGTCGAACAGATGCGCGTCGACTTCGTCGCCAATGCCAGCCACGAGCTGCGCACGCCGCTGGCCTCGCTCTCGGGCTTCATCGAGACGCTGCAGGGCCCGGCCCGCAACGACGCCAGCGCCCGCGAGCGCTTTCTCAAGATCATGAACGAGCAGGCGCGGCGCATGTCGCGGTTGATCGACGACCTGCTCTCGCTCTCGCGCATCGAGCTCAACGCCCATCTTCGGCCCGAGGCGGCGGTGGATCTCGTCGCCGTGGTCAGCCATGTGCGCGACGCGCTGGCCCCGCTCGGCCGCGAGCGCGGGGTGGAGATCGCCTTCGCGCCCCCGGCGGACCCCGTCGAGGTGCGCGGCGACCGCGACGAGCTGATCCGCGTCTTCGAGAACCTGGTCGAGAACGCGCTGAAATATGGCGCCACCGGCGGCCTTGTCGAGATCGCCATCCAGCGCGAGGGGACGGACGCGCTGGTGACGGTGCGCGATTATGGCCCCGGAATCGCCCCCGAGCATGTGCCGCGCCTGACCGAGCGCTTCTACCGGGTCGACACCGCCCATTCGCGCGAACAGGGCGGAACCGGGCTCGGGCTGGCCATCGTCAAGCACATCGTCGCCCGCCATCGCGGCAAGATGGGCATTGAAAGCGTGCCGGGCGCGGGCTCGACATTCTCGGTCCGCCTGTCGACAGCTTCCGCGGCCAAGAGATAGTTCAAGCGTTATCAATGGCTTGTGCTGTCATCAAGACTTCATCGAAGGGTCATAGAACCTTGGTGCCCGGGCGGTAAGACTCCCGTGTGAAACGTCCACCGCCCTTCGGCCAATCGCGCATCCGGGCCCATCTCCGCGATGCCGCCGATCTCCCGACCTAAGGAGAAGACCCTTGAAATTCACCCATCTGCTTGGCGCCGCGGCGCTGTCGTTCGGCGCCGTGTTTTCGGGCGCCGCCTTCGCCGCTGACATCAATGGCGCCGGTGCCTCTTTCCCGGCGCCGGTCTACCAGGCCTGGGCTGCCGCCTATAAGGAAAAGACCGGCACGGGCCTGAACTATCAGTCGATCGGTTCCGGCGGTGGCCAGAACCAGATCGTCAACCGCACCGTCGATTTCGGCGCCTCCGACGCGCCGATGAAGGACGACAAGCTCGAATCCGCCAACCTGCTCCAGTTCCCGACCGTGATCGGTTCGGTCGTGGCCATCGTCAATCTCGGCGAAGACCACGCGCTGACCCTCAATGGCGAGATCATTGCCGAGATCTACCAGGGCAAGATCACCAAGTGGAACGACCCGAAGATCGCCGCCCTGAACAAGAGCGCCAAGCTTCCCGACATCGCCATCGTCCCGGTCTACCGTTCGGACTCGTCGGGCACCTCCTTCGTGTTCACCTCCTACCTCGCTTCCGCCAGCGCCGATTGGAAGTCCGGCGTCGGCGCCGCGACCTCCGTCCAGTGGCCGGTCGGCGCGGGCGCCAAGGGCAATGAAGGCGTTGCCGGCACCGTGAAGAACACCAAGGGCGCGATCGGCTACGTCGAGTTCATCTACGCCGCCGCCAACAAGCTCGCCACCACCGACCTCGTGAACAAGGCCGGCAAGGTCGTGAAGCCCGAGACCAAGAGCTTCATGGAAGCGGCCGCCGCCGCCGACTGGAAGGGCGCGAAGAACTTCGCCGCCTCGATGGTCGACACCGCTGGCGAAGGCGCCTGGCCGATCACCTCGGCCACCTACATCCTGCTGCCGAAGAACCCGACCAACGCCACGCAGTCGGCCGAGGCCATCAAGTTCTTCAACTGGGCCTACAGCGCCGAAGGCGACGCCATCGCCGAGAAGCTGCACTACATCCCGCTCCCCGACGCGGTTGCGGACGAAGTGCGCAAGGCCTGGGCCAGCGAAGTCAAGGCCGACGGCAAGGCCGTCTGGACCAACTGATCCTGCCCTGCAGGGGGAGGAGGCGGCCGTCCGGCCGCCTCTTCTCGTCCGGCCGCCTCTTCTCGTCCGGCTCAGCCAATTGTAGTCTGCCCCTAACGCCCGCGACGCCCACGCTCCGTCACAGCACGCCGCCCCTCAGGCCGATCGCGGCTTTCGGGTGACAAGGCGCTCCAAGGATTACACGACATGGATGCCACTCTCAGCGGAAGGCAGGCGGGCACCGGCCTGATCGCCGCGCGCAAGCCGACCGGCCGCGTCAGCGACCCGATCTTTGTCGGCATTCTATGGACCAGCGGCATTGTCGTTCTGCTGCTGCTCGGCCTCATCATCGCCATGCTGTTCGAGGGCGGCCTGCCGGCGATTCAGGAATTCGGCCTGTCCTTCATCTGGTCGACGACGTGGAACCCGGTAACGGAAGTGTTCGGCGCCGGCGTGATGGTGTTCGGCACCGTCTTCAGCGCCGTGATCGCCGTCATCATCGCCCTGCCGCTGTCCTTCGGCATCGCCTTCTTCCTCACCGAGATCGCCCCCGGCCCGCTGCGCCGGCCGATCGGCGTCGCGATCCAGCTGCTCGCCGCGATCCCGTCGATCATCTACGGCATGTGGGGCTTCTTCATCGTCGTGCCGCTGATGGCCGCCTATGTGCAGCCGCCGCTGATCGAATGGCTCGGGCCGCTGCCGATCATCGGCGCGTTGTTCCAGGGCCCGCCGCTCGGCGCGGGCATGCTCACCGCCGGCCTGATCATGGCGATCATGATCCTGCCCTTCATCACCGCCATGTTCGTCGAGGTGCTGGAATCGGTGCCGCCGATGATCAAGGAATCGGCCTATGGCGTCGGCGCCACCACCTATGAGGTCTACCGCAACGTCTCGGTGCCCTATGGCCGCACAGCCATGGTCGGCGCCATCATGCTCGGCCTCGGCCGCGCGCTGGGTGAGACCATGGCCGTGACCTTCGTCATCGGCAATGCCACCCGCATGTCGGCCTCGCTGTTCGCCCCGGGCGCCACCATCGCCTCCACCATCGCCAACGAGTTTCCCGAGGCCTCGATCGGCTCGCTGAAGCTGCAGGCGCTGCTGGAACTGGGCTTCATCCTGTTCGTGATTTCGTTCATCGTGCTCGCGCTCTCGCGCCTGCTCGTCCGGTCCCGGCTCAAGGGCTGAGTGGAGACACACATGGCATCCCTCGCCCGCCGTCGCGCGACCGACTACACCGTCAAGGCGATCAGCGTCGGTTTCGCCGCGCTCTCGCTGGTCCTGCTCGCCTGGATCCTGTGGACCCTGGTGGCGCGCGGCCTGCCCGCGCTCGGGCCGCATGTCTTCACCCACATCACCGCGCCGCCCGGCGCCGGCGGTGGCCTGCTCAACGCCATTGTCGGCTCGCTGATCCAGATCGGCGTCGCGCTGATCATCGGCACCCCGATCGGCCTGATGTGCGGCACCTTCCTGGCCGAGAACGGCCGCGGGACGCAGGTCGGCAATGCGGTGCGCTTCGTCAATGACGTGCTGCTCTCCGCCCCGTCGATCCTCATCGGCCTGTTCGTCTACCAGCTCCTGGTCGTGCCCTTCGGCGGCTTCTCCGGCTGGGCCGGTTCCATCGCCCTGGCGATCATCATCATCCCCGTGGTGGTTCGCACCACCGAGGACATGCTGAACCTGGTGCCGATCGGCCTGCGCGAAGCCGCCTTCGCGCTCGGCGCGCCGCAGTGGAAGGTCGTGACCTTCATTACCTGGCGCGCCGGCCGGGCCGGCATCGTCACCGGCATCCTGCTGGCCATCGCCCGCGCCGCCGGCGAGACCGCGCCGCTGCTGTTCACCTCGCTCGGCAATAATGGCTGGTCGCTCAGCCTCGACGCCCCCATGGCGAGCCTGCCGATCGCCATCTATCAATACGCTGCCAGCCCCTTCGAGGACTGGGTCGCCCTGGCCTGGGCGGGCGCCCTCATCATCACCGTCGGGGTTCTCACCCTGAACATCCTTTCCCGCCTCGTCCTGGCGAAGATGAAGTGAGACGGACCATGAATTTCGCACCCGAGACGTCGATCGACATCGCCTCCGCCGTCAACCGCGCCACCGCGCCCTCGGCCGAGTCCAAGCTCAAGGTCGAGAAGCTCAATTTCTTCTACGGCGACAACCACGCGCTGAAGAACATCAATTTCGAGATCCCGGAAAAGCGCGTCACCGCGATGATCGGGCCCTCGGGCTGCGGCAAGTCCACGCTGCTGCGCATCTTCAACCGCATGTATCAGCTCTATCCGGGCCAGCGCGCGGAAGGGAAGATCCTGTTCGACGGCGCCGACCTGCTGAGCAAGGACCTGGATTCCACCGTCGTGCGCTCGCGCATCGGCATGGTGTTCCAGAAGCCGACCCCGTTCCCGATGTCGATCTATGACAACATCGCCTTCGGCGTGCGCCTGCATGAGCGCCTTTCCAAGGCGCAGATGGACGAGCGCGTCGAGTGGTGCCTGCGCAAGGCGGCGATCTGGGAAGAAGCCAAGGACCGGCTGCACACCTCGGCGCTCGGCCTCTCCGGCGGCCAGCAGCAGCGCCTGTGCATCGCCCGCACCATCGCGGTGCGGCCGGAAGTGATCCTGCTCGACGAGCCCACCTCGGCGCTCGACCCGATCTCGACCTCGAAGATCGAAGACCTGATCGACGAACTGAAGCAGGAATTCACCATCGTCATCGTGACGCACAACATGCAGCAGGCGGCGCGCTGCGCCGACATCACCTCGTTCTTCTATCTCGGCGAACTGATCGAGGTCGCCGCCTCGAACGAGATCTTCACCAACCCGCGTGAAGCCCGCACCCGCGACTATATCACCGGCCGCTTCGGCTGAGCCCGCGACGAGAGAGGCCTGCCCCATGACCGAACATATCGTCTCGTCGTTCGACACCGACCTAAAGGAACTCGGCCGCAGTGTGGTGGAGATGGGCGGCCAGTCCGAGCGTCTCGTCGCCGACAGCGTCCAGGCGCTGGTCAAGCGCGACAGCGAGCTCGCCCAGAAGGTGATCGTGCTCGACGGCCCGGTCGATCTGCTGCAGCGGGAGATCGAGGAAAAGGCGGTGCTCATCATCGCCCGCCGCCAGCCGCTGGCTGGCGACCTGCGCGAGATCGTCGCCGCCATGCGGATCGCCAATGATCTGGAGCGCATCGGCGACCTCGCCAAGAACACCGCCAAGCGCGTGCTCGCCCTCACCGGCGAGTTCCACCCGCAGAAGCTGGTGCGCGGCGTCGAGCACATGTCCAACATCGTGCTCGAACAGTTGAAAGTGGTGCTGGACGCCTATGCCACCCGCGACGAGGTGCGGGCGCTGGAAGTCTGGCAGCGCGACGGCGAGGTCGACGTGCTCTACACCTCGCTGTTCCGCGAACTGCTCACCTATATGATGGAAGATCCGCGCAACATCTCGCTGTGCACGCATCTGCTGTTCTGCGCCAAGAACATCGAGCGTATCGGCGACCATGCCACCAATGTCGCGGAAACCATCCATTATCTTGTGACCGGCCAGCTCCTCACCGAAGAGCGGCCCAAGCAGGACACCAGCAGCCTGACCAGCGTCGCGTTCCCGGCCTGACACCCCACGGCCCGCGAACGCTCGGGATCAAGATCATGCCCACCAACATACTGATCGTGGAGGATGAGGAGCCCCTCACCCTCCTGCTCCGCTACAATCTCGAATCCGAAGGCTATTCGGTCGATAATGTCGGGCGGGGCGACGAGGCGGAGACAAGGCTGCGCGAAAGCGTGCCGGACCTTCTGATCCTCGACTGGATGCTGCCGGGCCTTTCCGGCATCGAGCTGTGCCGGCGCCTGCGGGCCCGGCCGGAAACCGAGCGCATGCCCATCCTCATGCTCACCGCCCGCGGCGAGGAGACCGAGCGCGTGCGCGGCCTCGCCACCGGCGCGGACGACTATGTGGTGAAGCCCTTCTCGGTGCCCGAGCTTGTCGCCCGGGTGCGGGCGCTGCTGCGCCGGGCCAAGCCCGAGCACATCTCCACCTTGCTGCGGGCCGGCGACATCGAGCTCGACCGCGAGACCAAGCGCGTGCACCGCGCCGGCCGCGAGCTGCATCTCGGCCCCACCGAGTTCCGGCTGCTGGAATTCCTCATGCAGTCGCCGGGCCGCGTCTATTCGCGCGAGCAGCTGCTCGACGGCGTGTGGGGGCAGGACGTCTATATCGACGAGCGCACGGTCGACGTGCATGTCGGCCGGCTGCGCAAGGCGCTCAACCGCCCCCGCCAGCCCGACCCGATCCGCACCGTGCGCGGTTCCGGCTATTCCTTCAACGAGATGTTCGCCCGCGCACATTGAGCGCGCGCCGATCAGCTTGCATCGCAAGCCGATCGGTTACGTGTTCTCTAGCTGGGGGTTAGAGGGCAGGCGAATCTGCCACGCCGGCTCAGCTCCGGTTGATCGACAGCCCGCCATCGACGAGATGCGCGGTGCCGGACACGAAGGACGAGTCGTCGGAGGCGAGATAGAGCACCGAGCGGGCCAGTTCTTCCGGCGCGGCCACGCGTTTCAGGGCGTGCAGCCCCGTGACGAAGGCCTGTGCCTCCGGCGTGTCGTTCGCTTCCCGGTACATCTCGGTCTCCACCGCGCCGGGCAGGATGGCGTTCACCCGGATGCCCTTCGGGCCGAACTCGGCGGCGAGCGCCTGGGTAAGGCCGACCAGTCCGGATTTCGAGGCGGCATAGGCGGCGAGGCCGGGAAAGGCTGCCGTGTAGCCGACGAAGGTCGACGTGAAGATCACCGAGCCCGCGCCGGTCTTCAGCATCTGCGCGATCTGGTGCTTGGCGCCGAGGAAGGAGCCCGTGAGGTTCACCGCCAGCGTATCCTCCCAGCCCTTGGCCGAAATCTCGGTGCTGGGTCCCTTCTCGCCGAGCGTGCCGGCATTGTTCACGGCGATGTCGAGCCGGCCAAACCGCTCCGCCGCCAATGCCGCGAGCGCCCGATCATACTCCTCCTCGCGCACATCGCCGGCGAGCACAGCCGCTGCGCCGCCCTCGGCGGCAATCTCCGCCGCCAGCGCGTCCAGCTCGCCTTGGCGGCGGGCCCCGAGCACCAGCCTCGCGCCCTCACGGGCGAACAGCACCGCAGCGGCCCGGCCGATGCCGGAACTGGCGCCGGCGATCAGCGCGACCTTGCCCTCAAGACGTCCCATCGCAATTCTCCTCATCATACGGCCGCCCTCGGCGGCGTGTCGGGGAGAAGTATGGCGATAACGCCACGTTCGGATTAGCCTGCGGTGAGCGGAAACCATGTCCGGAATAACCGAACGATGAAACTCGACGGCATCGCCGCTTTCGTCGCCATTGCCGAGGCGGGCTCGATCAGTGAGGCGGCCCGCCGGCTGCGCCTAGCGAAGTCCGTCGTCAGCGACCGTCTGGCGCAGCTTGAACGGCAGCTCGGTGCCAAGCTGGTGCACCGCTCGACGCGCCGACTGACGCTGACGGAGGACGGCCTGATCTTCCTCGAACTGGCCTCGCAGTCGCTTCGCGGCCTGGATGTAGCCGCCGCGACGCTGGCCGAGCGGCGCGGCACGCTTTCCGGCCCGCTGCGCCTATCCGCGCCGGTGACGCTGACGGCGCTACATATCGGGCCGGCGCTTTACCCCTTCCTGCGCCAGCATCCGGAGATCGACCTGACGATCGAGCTCGACGACCGCGTGGTAGATGCGCAGGCCGAAGGCTATGATGGCGTTGTGCGCCACGGGCCGATGCGCGACAGCCGGCTGATGGCCTGGCGCCTCGCCCGCAGCCGGCGGGTGCTGGTTGCCTCGCCCGATTATCTCGAACAGAACGGGCGGCCGGGAAGTCTTGAGGAGCTCGAGGCCCACCGGGGCATTTTCTACACCCATCGCGGCATCGCCGACTGGCGCTTCGTGACGGAAGGGAAGGCGATCCAAGTGCGGGCGCGGCCGGCGCTTCGCGTCAATAACGGCGTGATCATGCGCGATGCGGCCGCCGCCGGCCTCGGCATCACGCTGTTGCCGCTGTTCATCGCCGGCCCCGATATACGCATCGGCCGGCTTCAGGTGGTGGATGTCGGCGCCCAGCCGGAGGCGGAATTCATCTATGTCGCCCATCCCGAGGGCCGCCAACCTTCCGCCAAGCTGCGCGCGCTGGCGCAATGTCTGCGCGAGGCGTTCGGCGATCCGCCCTATTGGGAGGCTGGCTTATGATCGCCCGTGCCGCCCGTCGGGGTGTCGCTGTCCGGCCGGTTGTGGCCCTTCTTCGGCCAGTTATGGCTGAGCACAAAGTCGGAGATGCGCGGGGCGATTTCGGCGCGGAAGCGCGAGCCGTTGAACACGCCGTAATGGCCGACGGTCGGCTGCAGATAATGCGCCTTCATGTCGTCGGGCAGGCTGGAGCAGAGCGTCTGCGCCGCCCGCGTCTGGCCGATGCCGGAAATGTCGTCATTCTCGCCCTCGACGGTGAGCAGCGCGACGTTGCGGATCTTCGACGGGTCCACCTTGGCGCCGCGATGGGTCATCGTGCCCTTCGGCAGCGCGTGGTCGATGAACACGGTCTGCAGCGTCTGCAGGTAATATTCCGCCGGCAGGTCCATGACGGAGAGATATTCGTCATAGAACTCGCGATGCTTGGCGGCGGAATCGCCATCGCCCTTCACCAGATGGCCGAACATGTCGGCATGGGCCTTCAGATGGCGCTCCATGTTCATCGCCATGAAGCCGTGCAGCTGGAGAAAGCCGGGATAGACCTGGCGCATCACCCCGGCATTGGGCCAGGGAACCGTGGTGATGACATTGCGCTGGAACCACTCGATACCCCGCTCTTCGGCGAAATGGTTCACCGCTGTCGGGCTCTCGCGGGTGTCGATCGGCCCGCCCATCAGCACCATGGAGGCGGGCACGTCGGGGTCGCCCAGCTCCTCCATCCGCGCCACGGCCGCCAGCACCGGCACCGCCGGCTGGCACACGGCGAGCGCATGCACCCCGCCGCCGAGATGGTGGAAGATCTCGATGACGTAGTCGATATAGTCGTCGAGGCTGAACGGACCCTCAGTGGCCGGGACGTTGCGGGCGTCCACCCAGTCGGTGATGTAGAGATCGTGATTGGGCAGCAGGGTCTGCACCGTGCCGCGCAGCAGCGTGGCGTAATGGCCCGACAGCGGCGCGACAATGACCATGCGCGGCTGCGGCCGGCGCGGCTTGTTGGTGAAATGACGCTTGAAATGCAGCAGCTTGCAGAAGGGCCGCTCCCACACCGTCTCGATCTCGACCGGCACGGAAACGCCCCCGACCGTCACCTCGTCAATGCCCCAGTCCGGCTTGCCATAGCGCCGCGTGGTGCGCTCGAACATTTCCAGCGAAGCCGACATAGTCTTGCCGAAGCCGGTGTGGCTGAGCGGGTTGGCGGGGTTGCGGTAGAACAGCCGGCCGGCATCGGCCATCATGCGCAGCGGGTCGAGCGCGGCGTGGCCGAGCTCGAACATCCAGTACATCGGCCGCGCCAGCGCCGAGGCCGCTTCAAGCGTCACCTCGGGTGCCACCACCACGTCTTCCGCATCGGGAACATCGCCGAAAACGCCGATCGCCATGCAAGCCTCCGTAGTTCATTCCGCCCGTTCGGCGCTGTCGCGTCGTTGTCGCGCGTCGCTCTTGTGCGTTGCAGCATAAATAGGCTCTTTCGCGGCCGCGTCAACGTGAGGCCCGCTCTCGCGCTTGGGCGGGCAACGGCGCTATAGAGGGCGCCACGGCGCGGTGGGGCGCCGCGCAAGGGGCCTTCATGTCGCTCTCGCTCGATCATCCCATTGGCGAACGTTTTTTCGGCCTGCGGCTGGATACGCTTATCCGCCTGCGCTGGCTGGCGATTTCCGGCCAGACCGTCGCCATCGTGGTGGTGCAGTGGCTGCTCGGCTTCTCGCTGCCGATCGGCGCCAGCCTCGCCGTGGTGGCGCTGTCCGCCTGGCTCAATCTGGCGCTCCGGCTGCGCAATCCCGGCGCGCGGCGGCTGTCGGATGTGGAGGCGGCCTGGCTGCTGGCCTATGACATCCTGCAGCTGGCCGCGCTGCTCTTCCTCACCGGCGGGCTTTCCAACCCCTTCGCGCTGCTCTTTCTCGCCCCGGTGCTGATCTCGGCGACGGCGCTCTCCCCGCGCACCACCATCCTGCTTGGCGTGCTGGCGGCGGCCTGCGCGGCGCTGGTCGGCTTCTGGCAGATGCCGCTGCCCTGGGCCAGCAGTGGCGCGCTGGGCGCTGTGCCGGAGCTACCGACGCTCTATCTCGTCGGCATCTGGCTGGCGCTGGCCATCGCCATCGCCTTCATCGGGGTGCATGCCTGGCGGGTGGCGGAGGAAACGCGCGAACTCTCCGAGGCGCTGGCGGCGACCGAGCTGGTGCTGGCGCGCGAACAGCACCTCTCGGCGCTGGACGGGCTGGCGGCGGCGGCGGCGCATGAGCTGGGCACGCCGCTCGCCACCATCACCGTGGTGGCCAAGGAGCTGGCCCGGTCGCTGCCGGCCGACAGCCCGATGAGCGACGACATCAAGCTGGTGAGCGAACAGGCCGAGCGCTGCCGCGCCATTTTGCGCCGGCTGACCACGCTGGATGCCGGCGAGGCGCCGTTCGACCGCATGCCGATCTCGCATCTGCTGGAAGACGTGGTGGCGCCGCACCGCAATTTCGGCATCACCATCGCCGTCACTCTGCCCAATGGCGCCCCCGGCGAGCCGATCATCGCCCGCAATCCCGGCCTGCTCTATGGCCTCGGCAACATTGTCGAGAACGCGGTGGATTTCGCCGAAGGGCGGGTCAACATCGTCGCCAGCTGGAGCGAGGACGAGGTGACGATCTCCGTCACCGATGACGGGCCGGGCTTTCCGATCGAACTCCTGGACAGCATCGGCGCACCCTATGTCACCAGCCGCGGCCGCAACCGCTGGAAGCGCGGGACGGAGAGCGATGGCGAGGACCAGAACGGCCTCGGCCTCGGCGTGTTCATCGCCAAGACGCTGCTGGAGCGCACCGGCGCCGGGCTCACCTTCGTCAACCGCCCGCCGCCGGCGCATGGCGCCTCGGTGGGGGTGCGCTGGCCGCGCGCGCTGATCGACATATCAGGTGATCGTGAACCGGAGGCGGAGAACCGGCCGCCCGCCCGGCCGTAGAAGGGTTGCGACATTTTGATCTCGCTGCCCTCGGGGTATAAGCTGCGTCAAAAGTCGACTTGGCGACGCATCGCGGGTGGCGGTCTCTGACCCCGCCCGGGGATGCCGCAGCCGGCACATTGGAAAGCACTGAGATGCTCGATATCGCCATGGAACCGCAGGATCGCACGCTGCTCATTGTCGACGACGACCGGCCGTTTCTGCAGCGGCTCGCCCGGGCGATGGAAACGCGCGGCTTCATGGTCACGACGGCGGAAACCGTGGCCGATGGCCTCGCCAGCGTCGAGGGCAGCGCACCGGCCTATGCGGTGGTGGACATGCGCCTCGGCGATGGCAACGGGCTGGACGTGATTTCCGCGTTGAAGCGCCGCCGGCCGGAAGCGCGCGGCATCATCCTCACCGGCTATGGCAACATCGCCACCGCCGTGAACGCGGTGAAGATCGGCGCGGTCGACTATCTCGCCAAACCGGCCGATGCCGACGACATCTGCGCCGCGCTGAACGCGCAGGGCGATTTCAAGCCGCAGCTGCCCGAGAACCCGATGTCGGCGGACCGGGTGCGCTGGGAGCATATTCAGCGGGTCTATGAGCTGTGCGGCCGCAATGTCTCGGAAACCGCGCGGCGCCTCTCCATGCACCGCCGCACGCTCCAGCGCATCCTCGCCAAGCGCGCGCCGCGCTGAACCGGGCCGGCGACGCGACGCCATACGGGAAACTCCGCTAGGCCGGGGGAGGGTGTGCTTCTAGGTTCGGGCTAACGCAACGTCAGCGAGCGCCCCCGACCGATGAATGATGCCGTTCCCTCCGGCCTGCCGCACGATCCCGCCGCCGATCACTGGCACGCGATTCCCCATGAAGAGGTGGCCGGCCGGCTTGGCGTCACCAGCGCCGGGCTGACGCCGGAGGAGGCGCAGGCGCGCCTTGCCACCCATGGCCCCAATGCGCTGCCCGAGCCGCCCGGCCGCTCGCCGCTGCTGCGCTTCCTCGCCCAGTTCAACAATGCGCTGATCTATTTCCTGCTCGCCGGCGCGGCGGCGGCGTTCGTGCTCGCTCATTATGTCGATGCCGGGGTGATCGTCGCCGTGGTGCTGGTCAACGCCCTGGTCGGCTTCATCCAGGAGGGCAAGGCCGAACAGGCGCTGCGGGCCATCCGCAACATGATCGCGCCGCATGCCACGGTGATGCGGGCCAGCCGGCGCCAGAGCGTGCACGCACGCGACCTCGTGCCCGGCGACCTCGTGCTGCTGGAGGCGGGCGACCGGGTGCCGGCGGATACGCGGCTGATCCGCGCGCGGGGCATGCTGATCGACGAGGCCGTCCTCACCGGCGAATCCGTCGCCGCCGCCAAGGACGAGGCGCCGGCCGCAATGGAGGCGGCGCTGGGGGATCGTCATTCGATGGCGTTTTCCGGCACCACCATCGCCGCCGGGCAGGGCGCGGGCATCGTCGTCTCCACCGGCCCGCACACCCAGATCGGCCGCATCGGCCGGCTGATCGCCGATGTCGAGCCGCTGGCGACGCCGCTGCTGCGGCAGGTCGATGCCTTTGCCCGCCGCTTCACCTGGCTCGCCCTTGGCGGGTCGGCGGCGCTGTTCCTGTTCGCCGTCGCGGTGCGTGGCTACGGCTGGAGCGAGGCGCTGATCGCGGTGGTGGCGCTGGCGGTGGGCCTGGTGCCGGAGGGGCTGCCGGCGGTCATCACCATCACGCTCGCCATCGGCGTGCGGCGCATGGCCCGCCAGCACGCCGTCATCCGCCAGCTGCCGGCGGTGGAAACGCTGGGCGCAACCTCGGTGATCTGCTCCGACAAAACGGGCACGCTGACCCGCAACGAGATGACCGCCCGGCGGCTGGTGGTCCCGGCCACAGGGGACCTTGCCGAGATCGCCGTCTCCGGCATCGGCTATGACCCCGCCGGCGCGCTCGCCTGGCAGGCGCCGGACGAGGGCGCGACGCGGGCCCCGGCCGAGGTGGCGGCGCATCTGCTGCGCTGCGGGCTTTTGTGCAACGACGCGCATCTTCACGCCGAGAACGGCGTCTGGCGGGCGGAAGGCGACCCGATGGAGGGGGCGCTGGTCGCCCTCGCGCTGAAGGCGGGGCTGCGCCCGGAGCGGGAGCGCGCCGCCTTTGCCCGGCTCGACGAGATTCCCTTCGATGCCGCCTACCGCTTCATGGCCAGCCTCAATCGCGACCCGGAGGGCGGGGCGGTGATCTTCGTCAAGGGCGCGCCGGAAGAGGTGCTGAAGCTCGCCGGCCTGCCCGGCGGCGGCGCGTGGGAGCAGGCCATTGCCCGCGCGGCGGCGGCGGGCGAGCGGGTGCTCGGCTTCGCGATCAAGCGGCTGGCGCAGGCGCCGCCGCGCCTCTCCTTCGCGGAGCTGGGCGAGGGTTTCGATTTTCTCGGCCTTATCGGCTTCATCGACCCGCCGCGCCCCGAGGCGGTGGCCGCCATCGCCGAGTGCCGCAGCGCCGGCATCGGGGTGAAGATGATCACCGGCGATCATGGTGTCACCGCCGGCGCCATCGCCCGCCAGCTCGGGCTGGCCGAGAATCCGGTGGTGGTGACCGGCGCGCAGGTCGATGCGGTGTCGGACGAGGATCTGGTGGTGATGGCGGCGCGCACCAGCGTGTTTGCCCGCACCAGCCCGGAGAACAAGCTGCGCATCGTGCGGGCGCTGCAATCCACCGGCGCGGTGGTGGCGATGACCGGCGACGGCGTCAATGACGCGCCCTCGCTCAAGCAGGCCGATGTCGGCATCGCCATGGGCCACAAGGGCACGGAAGCGGCCAAGCAGGCGGCCGACATGGTGCTGCTCGACGACAATTTCGCCTCCATCGTCGCGGCGGTGAAGGAGGGGCGCACCGTCTACGACAATATCCGCAAGATGATCGCCTGGACGCTGCCGACCAATGGCGGCGAGGTGCTGGCGGTGATCGGCGCCATCCTGTTCGGCATCGCCATGCCGATGTCGGCGGCACAGATCCTCTGGATCAATTTGGCGACCAGCGCGACGCTCGGCCTGGCGCTGGCCTTCGAGCCGACTGAACCGGGTGTCATGGAGCGCCCGCCCCGTCCCGCCCGTGCCGGGCTTCTCACCCGCTTCATGTTGTGGCGGGTGGTGCTGGTCTCGGTGCTGTTCACCCTCGTGTCCTTCGCCGTCTTCTTCCAGTCGATCTGGCGTGGGCAGGAACTGGAGATGGCGCGCACCATGGTGGTCAACACGCTTGTCGTGATGGAGATCTTCTATCTCTTCAATGTGCGCTTCCTGCACATGCGCTCGCTCAGCTGGCGCGGCGCGCTGGGCACGCCGGCGGTGCTGATGGCGCTGGCGGCTGTCGTGGCCGGCCAGCTCGCCTTCACCTATCTGCCGGTCATGCAGGCGATCTTCGACACCCGCCCCATCGCCCTGCTCGACGGGGTGATGATTATCGGCGTCGGCGCGGCGCTCATGGTCCTTCTCGAAATCGAGAAGACGCTGCTGCGGCGCTTCGGCGTCTTTTCGGCAGCGGACATGTAGGGGGCATCGGCCTTCCGGCTGTCCCGCGCCTTAGCCCACCGGCGCGTCGCTGTGCTCGATGCGGGCGGCGAGCGCGGGCGGCAGGCCGAAGGTCGGCTTGGCCGGAGGTCGGCTGAACGTGCCGAGCACCGGCTTGCGCGGGGCGAGGGTGACGAGCGCCTCGGCCATCTTCACCGCCGCAACAATGGGATCGACCACCGGCACCGGCACCTGCGCCCGCAGGCGCGGGGCCATGCCGGCGAGCGGCGCCCCGCCGAGGATCACCACATCCGCCCCATCCTGCTCCACCGCCTCGCGGGCGAGCGCGGCGATGGCCTGTTCCATCTCCGCCTGCACATTCTCGATCGCCGAGAAGGGCAGGCTGCGGGCACGGATGCCGGCGCAGCGGCCGGAGAGGCGGTAGGCCTCGACCGTGTCCTGGTACCAATTGGCCATGGTGGTGGTGAAGGTGACGATGCTGAAGCGCTGGCCCAGCGTGCAGGCGGTCAGCATCGCCGCTTCCGCCATGCCGAGGATCGGCAGGTCGAACAATTCGCGGGCCGGCAGCAGGCCGGGATCGCCGAAGGCGGCGATGATGGCGGCGTCGTAGTCGCGATGGTGCTCGGCCAGCATTTCCAGCGTCAGCGCCCCGCCGAGCTGGGCCTCGGCGCGCGAGGCGATGTAGGGCACGCCACGCGGCGCGGTCAGGCCGGTGAGCACCGTTCCCGGCGCCACGGCGGGGCGGGCGGCGGCGAGCAGCATCTGCGTCACCGCCTCGGTGGTGTTGGGATTGAGCACGAGAATACGCAAGGGCTGTTCCTTCAGGCCGCGGCGCCGGCGGTGTCGGCGAGCCGCGCCAGCACACCGGTGCCCGTATGCATGACATGGGCGGCGAGCAGCCGGCCGGCGGTGTCGGGCTGGCGCGCCTCCAGCGCTGCGAGAATGGCGCGATGTTCCTCGATCGATTCGGCCCAGCGGGCATGAGCGCCAAGGGCGAAATAGCGGGCCCGCTCGGCGCGGGCGAACAGCCAGCCATGCATTTCGACCAGCGTGTCATTGTGGGCGCCGGCGAGGATGGCGCTGTGAATGGCCTGGTTGACCGCGAAATAGGCGGCGAGATCGCCGGCGCGGTAATGCGCCTCCATCGTCTCCTGCAGATCGCGCAGATGCGCCAGTTCGCGCGCGCTCATGCGCTGGGCGGCATATTCGGCGGCGATCCGCTCTACATTGCTCAGCGCCTCGAACAGCTCGGTGATGTGGGGGGCGTCGAAAGGGGCGATGCGGGCGCTGCGATTGGGACGCAGCTCCACCAGCCCCTGCGCCGCCAGCATCTTCACCGCCTCGCGCAACGGCGTGCGCGAGATGCCGAGGCGCGCGCACAGATCGGCCTCGACGATCGGCGCGCCCGGCGCCAGCGCGCCGGTGACGATCATCTCCCGTAGCTGACGGCCGGCGTGTTCGTGCAGGCCGGCGCGACTGAGCCGTTCCGTGCCTGAGTTCTCGACCGGGCGCAGCTTGCGCGGGCGCCCTCGCTTGCGTGGTGTGTCCATCTGTTCCGTCCCGCGCCGATCCTAGCACGCACGCGCACCGCGATAAGGGGCCCTAACGCTGCAATTATAGTCACATTCTGACGTAGGAATAGGCGCTTGGAGTAAATTGTATTCAGCATACAAAAAATCATTGCGCTGGCTGTCCGCGCGTCTTTTACTCCTCGGCAGATGCGGTCCGGCTGCCGCTTCGCAGGAAGCGTCAGGCCGGTGTCGCGGGCCGTCCGGAGGGACGATCCGGTTCGGCGGGCTCCGTCGAATGGGAGGAAGCCTTCTCCGGGCTCAGGGGATGCGGGGCGTGTGCGAACGGCCCGCCTGAGCGGCGGTTCGGTGCGGGTTTCGGTCAGTGCGAGCGGCGGGTGCGAAGGGGAGTGAGCGTATTCAGCCCATTTCTTGGTCAGAATGATGGGTATTCTGACGCTTATTTGCGCTTGGCTGCCTGTATTGGCCTCGTATAGTGCGGATGTTTTCGCCGCACCTGTGGTGTAGCGCAGGGCGAAAATGCTCTTTCGGGTTGGCGTGCCCATCATCGTGATCCCGTCTGCGGGTCCCGTTGCTGCGGTGTGCAACCGTGGCGGCGTGATCTACAGTTCGACAACGAACGGGCTGTAAGGCGGGGTCGTATCGGTTCTCAAGATCCGGAGGGGATCATGTGTGATCGTGACGGCACTTTCTATCGTAACTTCTCGCGCCGCGGCTTCCTGAAGACCTCGGTGGCGGGCGCGGCGGCGAGCATCGCGCTGCCGGCCGGGCTGGCCGGCCTGCTGGCGCCGAATGTGGCCCGCGCCGCCGGCACCACCATCAAGGCGACGCACGGCTCCGGCTTCTGCAACATGGGCATCTTCCTCGCCAAGGAGCGGGAACTGACCAAGGCGGACGGCGTCGAACTCGACTTCGTGGTGACGCCGTCCAATACCGAGATCACCACCATGTTCGGCGCGGGTCTCGTCGACATGTCGATGATCCCCTACTCGAACTTCATGACGCTCTACGATGCCGGCGCGCCGGTGAAGATCGTCGCCGGTGGCGGCGTCGAAGGCTGCATCATCGTCGCCAAGGAGGGCATCACCTCCGCCGCCGACCTGAAGGGCAAGACCTTCGGCACCTTCCAGGCCGACACGCTGGAAGTGCTGCCCTATGATTACCTGAAGAAGGCCGGTCTTTCCTTCAACGACGTGCAGATCAAATATCTCGACACCTCGCCGGAACTCGCCCAGGCCTTCATGGCCGGCGCCATCGACGCCATCTGCCACATCGAACCCTATGCCTCGCAATGCGTGCTTGGCCGCAAGGGCGCGACCGTGCTGTCCGATGGCACCGACGTCTATGGCAAGGGCTATTCGGATTGCGTGCTCGCGGTGCGCACCCCGCTGCTGGAGAGCAACCCGGCGGCGGTGAAGGCTGTCATCAAGGCGCTGATGGTCGCCCAGTCGCAGGCCGAGGCCGACAAGCAGGCCGCGCTGAAGGACACGGTCGGCAAATATTACAAGACCAGCATGGAAGCGGCCGAGGATGCCTCCTCGAAGCAGCCGATCGTCGTCGACCAGCGCAACCAGACCCAGTTCATCATCGACCGCGGCCAGTCGATGATGGAACTCGGCTACGTCAAGAAGCTGCCCGACCAGGGCGCCTTCGACTGGAGCCTGCTGGAGGCGGTCATCGCCGCCAACAAGCCGGTCTATGACAGCCTCAAGCTGAAGTCGGCCTGAGCACGGGTTCTCCCTCTCCCCGCCGGGGGGAGGGAGACTGCGCCGGACCACCAGGGACCCCTGCCGGCACCCGTGCGTGCGACCGGCCGGTTCTGGCCCCGCCCCCGCTTCACTGGAAGGACGCCATGACGATGACCGCAGATGCCGGGCAGACGGGCCTCGGCCACGCCGAGGCCGGGCGCGCGGCGCCCAACACGGCGGCGCCCATAGCGAAAGCCCCGCTCCTCTCGCCCGCCCTGCGCCGGCGGCTCAGCGCTATTGGCTGGGGGCTGGTCTCGCTCAGCCTGTTCGCCGGCCTGTGGGAGGCGCTGTGGTTCTTCGGCATGCTGAACCCGCTGCTGCTGCCGCCGCCGCACCTGTTTCTCTCCGACATTCCCGGCACGCTGAAATTCTTCGACCGCTCCAACCGCATCGGCTCTGTGGCGAGCGGGGTGGGCGTGTGGCCGCTGCTGTTCACCATGGGCTCGACCACGCTGCGGGTGCTGGTCGGCCTCACGCTCGGCTTCACCTGCGGCGTCGCGGTGGGCGCGGCGATCCATTATGTGAAGCTCCTGCGCAACCTCCTGCTGCCGACCATCCTCCTGCTGGCGCCGATCTCGCCGGTGGCGTGGCTGCCGGTCGCCATCTTCGTCTTCGGCATTGGCGATGTGCCGGCGATCTTCCTCGTCTTCATCACCGTGTTCTTCGCCATCGTGCTCTCCACCGGGGCGCAGATCGAAAGCGTGCCGAAGAACTACATCCATGTCGCCCGCATCATGGGCGCCAGCCAGCGGCAGACCTTCTGGAAGGTGATCCTGCCCGCCATCCTGCCCAGCCTGTTCATGACACTGCGGCTGAACCTGTTCGCCGCCTGGATGGTGGTGCTGATCGCCGAGACGGTCGGCGTCGGCACCGGGCTTGGCCAGATCACCTCGATGGCGCGCTCGACCTTCAACGCCAAGCTGGTCTTCTTCACCATGGCGATCATCGGCCTGCTCGGCTTCCTCTCCGATTTCGCGCTCCGCCAGGTGCAGCACAAGATGCTGTGGTGGGTCGCCCCCAACCAGGGAGCCGCCCGATGAGCCGCCCCGCCGTCTCGATCCAGTCCGTTTCCAAGCGCTGGACCCCCGAAGGCCGCGCCCCGGTGCACGCGCTGGAAGATCTCAGCTTTGACGTCGCGCCGGGCGAGTTCATTGTCCTGCTCGGCCCTTCCGGCTGCGGCAAGTCCACGCTGCTCTACATGATCGCGGGTCTGGAGGACGTGTCCGGCGGCACCATCGCCTGCGATGGCGAGCCCGTCACCGAGCCTTCCGCCGAGCGCGGGCTGATTTTCCAGGAAGCTTCGCTGTTTCCCTGGCTCACCATCGCCGACAATGTCGCCTTCGGCCTTGCCGTGCAGCATGTGCAGCCGGTGAAGCGCCGCGAGATCGCGGTGGAAACGCTCAAGCGCGTCGGCCTCGGCGACATGCTGGACAAGAAGCCGGACGAGCTTTCCGGCGGCATGCGCCAGCGCGCCGCCTGCGCAAGGGCGCTCGCCATGCGGCCAAAGGTGCTGATGATGGACGAGCCCTTCGCCGCGCTCGACGTGCAGACCCGCGCCCGCATGCAGGACTTCCTGCTGCAGATCTGGCGCGACAGCGGCGCCTCGATCCTGCTCGTCACCCATTCCATCGACGAGGCGATTTCGCTGGCCGACCGGGTGGTGGTGTTCACCTCGCGCCCCGGCCGGGTGAAGACCATCGTGCCCATCGACCTGCCGCGCCCGCGTGAATCCCGCGACCCGCGCTACCACGCCTATCGCGACATGTTCACGGAGCTTCTCGCCGACGAGGTCGACCGCGCCTTCGCCGAGCAGGAGGCGGTGTAGGCGCCATGGCTGCCCCGTTCCTCGCTGTCGCCCTGCCCATCGGCCCGGCGGGCCGCGATCCCGCGCCGCTCTGGCGTGAGGCCGAGGCCGGCATTGCCGCCGCCGCCCGCGACGGCGCCGGTCTCGTCGTGCTGCCCGAACTCTTCGCCCTTCCCTATGTCGCGGCCGAGGCGCCCGGCGACTGGACCCTTTTTGCCGAAGACCTTGATGGACCGACCGCCACCCGCATGGCGTCCGCGGCCAGGCGTTTCGAGGTTGCCGTGCTGTTCGGTCTGGCGCTGCGGCGCGAGGGCGGGCTGCCCTTCAACGCCGCGCTGCTGGCGCGGCCGGACGGGCGGGTGGAGACGCTGGCGCACAAAATCCACCTGCCGCCGGCCGGCCCCGGCGAGGCCTATGGCGAGGCCGATCATTTTTCGCCTGGCGCGCCTGAGATCCGCACCCTTGAGGTCGGCTCGGTGAAAGTCGCCGCGCTCATCTGTTACGACCGCCGCTTTCCCGAATGCTGGCGTGCCGCCGCGCGCGCCGGGGCGGATGTGGTGGCGGTGCTCGTCGGCGGGCCGGCGCCGGACGATCCGGAAGGGCTCTACGCCGCCGAATTGCAGGCGAGCGCCCGGGCCAATGCCGTCTATGCGCTGGCGGCGGCCCGCTATGGCACGGAAACCGTCACCGGCCGCGCCGTGCGCCATGATGGCGAGACTCTCGCCTTCGGCCCCGATGGCGCGCCGCTGGCCCGTGCCTCGCGCGGCGACCGCCGGCCGCTCCTCGTCTCCATCGATCCCGCGCGCCTCGCCCAGGCGCGAGCGACCAACGCCACACAGGCGCGCCTGCGCCTGCCGTCAGTTTGAGGAAGCATCATGTCTGAATTGATCGTCCAGGCCCGCTGGGTCGTCACCGGCATCCGGGACCGTTTCACCCCCGAGGTGATCGACGAGGGGGCGGTGCTCTCGCGCGACGGCGTCATCATCGCCACTGGCACGCTGGAAGACATGCAGAAGCTGGCGCCGACGGCGGAACTGCGCAAATACCCCGACCACGCCATGCTGCCCGGCTTCGTCAACAGTCACCACCATGTCGGCATGACCCCGCTGCAGCTCGGCTCGCCCGACCATGCGCTGGAATTGTGGTTCGCCAGCCGCATGCCGGCGCGCCGGCTCGACCTCACGCTCGACACGCTCTACTCGGCCTTCGAGATGATCGCGTCCGGCGTCACCACGGTGCAGCACATCCATGGCTGGATGCCGGGCGGCTATGCGGCTGTCCACGGCGCCGCCAGCAAGGTGCTGGGCGCCTACCGCTCGCTCGGCATGCGCGCCTCCTATTGCTACGCCGTGCGCGAGCAGAACCGGCTGGTCTATGAGGCGGACGAGGCCTTCTGCGCCCGCCTGCCGGCCGATCTCGGCGAGGCGCTGGGCAAATATCTGAAGGCGCAGGCCATGCCCTTCGACGATTTCCTCAAGCTGTTCGACCAGCTCTCGGCCGAGAATGCCGGCCAGGATCTGACCCGCATCCAGCTCGCGCCGGCGAACCTGCACTGGTGCACGGATGAGGGCCTGCAGGCGCTCGACGCGAAGTCCAAGGCGGCCGGCGTGCCGATGCACATGCACCTGCTGGAGACGATCTACCAGAAGGAATATGCCCGCCGCCGCACCGGCAAGACGGCGCTGCGCCACCTTCACGATCTCGGCGTGCTCGGCCCGCACATGACGCTCGGCCATGGCGTGTGGCTGAACGAGGAAGACATCGACATTGTCGCCGATACCGGCACCTGCATCTGCCACAATTGCTCGTCGAATTTCCGCCTGCGCTCGGGCCTTGCCCCGCTCAACCGCTGGGAGGCCAAGGGCATCACTGTCGGCATGGGCCTCGACGAGGCCGGCATCAATGACGACCGCGACATGCTCTCCGAGCTGCGCCTCGCCTTGCGTGTCCACCGCGAGCCGGGCATGGACGAGGAAGATGTGCCGACCTGCCCGCAGGTGGTGAAGATGGCGACCGAGGCCGGCGCCATGACCACCGCCTTCGGCGCCAGCATCGGCCGGCTGGACGCGGGCCGCTTCTTCGACGCGGTGCTGATCAACTGGACCAAGGCGACCTATCCCTATCAGGACCCGGACATTCCGATGCTCGACGCGCTGGTGCAGCGCGCGAAGATGGGCGCGGTGGATGCCGTTTTCATCAATGGCGAGCGTGTCTATGAGGATGGCCGCTTCACCAAGGTCGACCGCGAGGCGGTGCTGGCGGAGATCGCCGACACGCTGGGCAAGCCGCGCAACGAGGACGAGCTTGCCCGTCACGCGCTCGGCCACGCCGTGTTCCCCTATGTGAAGAAGTTCTATGAGGGCTATCTGCCGGAGGCCGAGCCCACGCCCTTCTACGCCAATTCGGCGCGCATCTGACCCCCCGTCGCTGCGCAGCGAAGGAGAGGGCGCCCCGTCGCGGGCGCCCTTTTTCGTGTGGCGGGGGAAAACCCGGCCGGGCGTGGCCGCCACCCCGGCACAGATCGCGCTGGCCTGGATCCTGGCGCAGCGGCCGTGGATCGCGCCTGCGGATGATCGATCGCTGACCGGCCGCCGCCGCGGCGCCTACATCAGGCGCGGATGTCGCGCCCTGTCGCCCCGGGTCAGCGCCGGCGTTCCAGCGTGGCGAAGAACAGGATGGTCAGCCCGAGCACGATTAGCAGCAGCACGAAGGCGGCGGCGGCGCCCTCATTCAGGTGCAGGCCGAGAAAGGCGCGGCGATAGGCGAAGAAGCTCAGCACCTCGGTGGAATTGCCCGGCCCGCCCTTGGTGAGGATATAGGGCAGGTCATAGGTGCGGAATTCGTTGATCAGCTGGATGATGACAGCGATCGCCGCCACCGGGCGCAGCATTGGCAAAGTGATGTACCAGAACTGCTGCAGCGGCGAGGCCCCGTCCACCTCCGCCGCCTCATAGGGATCGCGCGGCAGCGAGGCGAGGCCGGCGGCCAGAATCAGGATGACGAAGGAGGTCTGCTGCCAGATGTCGATCGCCGCCATGGTCCACAGCGCGAAATCGGCATCGCCGAGCCAGTCGACACGCGGCAGGCCGAGGCTCTCCAGCAGCTGGTTGGCGATGCCGAGATTGGGCTGCAGCAGCATGCGCCAGATCAGCGCCACGCTCACCGGTGACATCGCCATCGGAATGGTGAGAATGGCGAAATAGACCGGCTTCATCGTCACCGCGCGGTTCAGCATCAGGGCGACGCCGAGCCCGAGCACGAATTCGCCGGCCACGGTGATGACCGAATATTTGATGGTCAGCCACAGCGCGTCCCAGAACAGCGGGTCGCTCATCACGATGGCGAAGTTCTTGAAGCCCGTGAAGGGCTGCAGCATCGGCTTGAGCAGAGTGAGCGAGGAGACCGAGATCAGCGCCGCATAGACCAGCGGCAGGCCCATGACGATGGCGAGGGTGAGAAGACCCGGAGCCGCGAAGGCCCAGCCGGTGCGCCAGTCCCGATCCGCCAGTGCCGCAAAGCGCATGCGCGTCGTCCATTCCGTCCAAAGCGTGCCGAGAAAAGAGACCGGCGCGCCAGCCAACGAGGGGGAAGGCTGGCGCGCCGTATGGCCGGGGTCCTGCGGGGCTCACGCGGGGTCCCGGCCGATGGGGTTACTTGTTGAGCAGCTGGGTCAGGCCGTCGGCGGCCGCCTTCAGCGCGTCCTCGGGCTTGGCCTGCCCGCCGGCGGCGAGCGAGAGCTGGGCGCCCAGCACGTCCTCATACTGCGCGGAATAGGCGAAGATCGGGAACGACTTGCCGGAGGCGACGACCTCAAGGCCGGTCTTGTAGAAGGGGTACTTCTTCAGCACGGCCGCGTCCTCGAACACGTCCGAGCGCACCGGGGCGTGGCCTTCCATGGCGCGGGCGACGGAGATCTTCTTGCCCTGCACCCATTCGATGAACTTCCAGGCCGCGGCCTTGGATTCATCCGAGGTGTTCTTCGGGATGCCCCAGCCCCAGCCGCCGCTTTCGCCATGGCCACCGGGCATGACGGAGAGCGCGAGCTTGCCGGCCACTTTCGGGCACTTCTCGGCATTGTCGAGCTGCGGCAGCATCCACCAATAGGTGACCATGCTGAACGTGTCGCCGGCGCACATCAGCCGCATCGTGTCGTCGAGCGTGGCGGAGAGGGCGCCCTGCTGCGCGCCCTTCTGCACGTTCTCGGCATAGAGCTTCAGCGCGGTCAGGCCCTGCGGGCTGTTCAGCACCACCTTGCGGTCGGCATCGAGATAGGCGCCGCCGACGGCGAACAGGTAGTTGGAGAATTCCATCGCGTTCGGGTCGCCGCGCTGGCCCTGCATGGCGGCGCCGACGACGGGGGTGTTCGCCTTGAAGAAGGCGGAGAGCGCGACATAGTCGGCCAGCGTGGCCGGCAGAGCGAGATCCTTGCCGGTCTTGGCCTTGTAGTCGGCCTTGATCTTGGGGTCGTTCAACAGGTCGGTGCGGTAGATCAGACCCATGGAGTAGTTGTACATGGGCAGGATCGGCGTCGCGTCCTTGGTCTGGCCGAGCAGGTCCAGCATGGACGGGATGAAGGGCTTCAGGTCGAAGCCGGACTTGGCGATATAGGGGTTCAGGTCTTCCAGCCAGCCGGCGGCGGGGAATTCGCCCGCCCACAGGAAGTCGACTTCGAGCAGGTTGTAGTAGCTTTCGGGCGAGACCAGCTGGGCGACCAGCTTGTCGTGCATGTCGCCATAGCCGATCTTCTCGAACTCGACCTTGATGCCGGCTTCCTTCTCGAATTCCGGCAGCAGCTTCTCGATGATCTGCGTCTCCGGCACGTCCTCCATCAGGGCGCGCAGGGTGACGTTCTGCGCCTGGGCCGAGCCGGCCGCTGCGAGCAGGGTGGCGCCGAGCAGCGCCGCCTTGAGGCTACACTTAAACTGCATCTCGTTCTCCTGTTCCTCTGGTACGGGCTTTGCCCGCCTCGTTGGCGCACGCCCGAATGGACGCGGCGGAAGACACCGTCACTTCACGCTGCCGAAGGTCAGCCCCTGGACGATGAAGCGCTGGATGAAGCGCGAGGCGATCACCAGCGGCAGCACGGCGAGCACGACGCCGGCGGAGACCTTGGCGATCTGCACGCCGTTGGACGTCTGGAGCGCGGCCAGCGCCACCGGCACGGTCGCGGTCTGTGGACCGCTCAGCACCAGCGCGAACAGGAACTCGTTCCAGGTGAGGATGAAGCCGAGCACGCCGGCCGCCGCGATGCCGGGCAGCGAGACCGGCAGCACGATGCGCCAGAACGCGCCCCAGGCGGTGGCGCCATCGGTCTGCGCCGCCCATTCGAGATCGACCGGGATGCCCTCGAAGAACCCCATCAGGATCCAGATCAGAAAGGGCAGGTTCACCGCCGCATAGACGATGATGAGGCCGGTCAGCGAATTGGTGAGGCCCACCGTGCGCAAGAGGGCGAAGGCCGGCAGCACGATCGCGACGGGCGGCAGCATCTGCGTCGCCAGCACGGCGAAGCGCCCGGCCCGCCCGCTGGTCTTGAACCGGGCGAAGGCATAGCCGGTCATCGCCGCGAAGGGCAGCGCCACCACCACCGAGCCGAAGGCGACGATCAGGCTGTTGAGATAGGACTGGCCGTAACGGGTGGAGGTGAACAGGGCGACGTAATTGTCGAGCGTCACCGCCGGCATCAGTTCCGGCGAATAGGACAGGTGCTCTGGCAGAAGGCTGGTGCGGACCACCCAGAGCAGGGGCACGAGAATGACGGCGCAGGCGAAGAGAAGGCCAAGGTGAAGTCCGATGCGCCGCATGCTGCCCCCTCCCTCAGTTGGTCACGAGGCGGAGGCTGGGGCGGGGGAAGGCCCGCGTCGTCTCCGGATCGAACAGGTGCATGGGGCGGGGGTCGAGATGGAGCGGCACGCGCGCACCCACCGGCGCGGTGAAATGGCGCGAGAGGCGGGCGGAGATTTCCAGCGGCTTGCCGCCTGATGCACCCGTCCCGATCTGCCCGACCAGGATGTTCTCCACTCCCAGCGATTCCATCGCCACCACGGAGACCTCGATCGGCGAAAATCCCGGCTGCGGCGCCTCGTGCAGGTCTTCCGGGCGCAGGCCGAAGATCACCTCGCGGCCGGCCAGCCCGGCATAGGCGGCGCGGTGCATCTGCGGCACCTCGACCGTGAAGCCGTCGCCGATGACGGCAAGGTCATCGCCGCGCCCCTCGACCCGGGCGGGCAGCAGGTTCATCGGCGGGGTGGCGAGAAAGCGGGCGACGAAGGTGTCGACCGGGTCGGCATAGACCTCCAGCGGCTTGCCGACCTGGATCATCCGCCCCTCGCGCATGATGCAGATGCGGTCGCCCATGGTCATCGCCTCGACCTGGTCATGCGTGACATGGACAATGGTGCGGCCCAGCCGGCGGTGCAGCTTGACCAGTTCGAGCCGCATTTCCGCCCGCAGCTGCGCGTCGAGATTGGACAGCGGCTCGTCGAGCAGGAAGGCGACGGGATCGCGCACAATGGCGCGCCCCAGCGCCACGCGCTGGCGCTGGCCGCCCGAGAGCGCCGCCGGCTTGCGGTCGAGATAGGGGGTGAGGCCGAGCAGGCCCGCCGCCTCGCGGATCTTCTCCTCGATGAGCGGGCGGGCGACACCGCGCATCTTCAGGCCGAAGCCCATATTGTCGCGCACGCTCATATGCGGGTAGAGCGCGTAGGACTGGAACACCACGGCGATGTTGCGGTCGCGCGGGGCAACATTGTTGACGCTGCGCCCGCCAATGCGCAGATCGCCCGAGGAGATGCCCTCCAGCCCGGCGATCATCCGCAGCGTCGTCGATTTTCCGCAGCCCGAGGGGCCGAGGAAGATCACGAACTCGCCCTCTCCAATGGAAAGGTCCACGTCGCGCACGCCATAGGCGCCGTTGGCGTAGAGCTTGGAGACATGATCGAGTTCGATCGACGACATCAGCGATCCTTTGCCTGCAGGGGCAGGGTCCCGCCACGCGGGGCGGAGGGAAGAGAAAAACCCCGCCCGGTGCGCCGCTGGCGCGCGGAGTGTAAGCGGACAAAAACGAACATCGCAAGTGCTAATTCAAACGTTGTTCGTTCAGAGTCGATCACGACCTTCCGACCCTGCTCAGGTCGTGTAGACGCCGCCGGTGACGTTGATGCCCTGGCCGGTCATGAAGCGGGCCTGTTCGGAGGCGAGGAACACCACCACATCGGCGACGTCTTCCGGCACTTCCAGCCGGCCGAGCGGGGTCTGGGCGATGTAGTCGTCGATCACCCGCTGCGGGGTGACGCCGCGCAGGCTCGCCTCCCACTCCACTTCGCGCGACTGCATGCTGGTCGCCACGAAGCCGGGGCAGACGGCGTTGACGCGGATGCCCGTGGCCGCCAGCTCGCGGGCCAGCGCCTGCGTCCAGCCGAGCACGGCGAATTTCGAGGCGGAGTAATGCGCCAGGAACGGCGCGCCGACCTTGGCGGCCAGCGAGGCGGTGTTGACAATGCAGCCCTTGCCCTGCGCCACGAAGTGCCGGGCGGCGATCTGGTTGGTGAGGAAGACGCCGCGCGTGTTGACGTCAAAGTTGAAATCCCACTCCTCGTCGGTCAGCTCCAGCGCCGCCCGCATGGTGGAAACGCCGGCATTGGCGACGAGCAGGTCGCAGCCGCCGAGCCCTTCCAGCATCTGGGCGAAGGCGGTCTCCACCGAGGCGCGCTTGCGCACGTCGATCTCGATCGCGATGGCGCCGCCGCCGAGCGCCGCCGCTGCTTCCTGCGCTGCCGCGAAATTGATGTCGCCGACCGCCACCCGCACGCCCTGCCGGGCCAGCGCCACGGCGATCGCCCGCCCGATGCCGGCCGCCGCCCCGGTGACGAAGGCCAGCCGGCCCTTCAGCTCATAATAGGCGGGGACGGGCACGGCGGTGGCGGGGGGGGTCATGCGAAGCTCCTCATGTTCGCTCGTCAGTTTATATGAACAAGAACTCACATCAAGAGCATTCTTATGTTTGATCTTGTGCGATTGATCGGTTAAACAGAATTAGCCGACCGGCCGCGAATCCGTTCCTCTGCAACGGAACCGCGATCAGGCAGGGTGGAGCGATGGCCGAAGACGTGTCTTTCCGAGAGAATTCTGTGGCCGAGCCGCCGTCAGGCGAGGATCGCCAGCGCCTGCTCTCGCATGTGCGCCATGCCCGCATTCTCGATCATCTCGCCGCCGCCGGCTCGGTCGGCGTCAGCGTCCTCGCCGCCGAGCTCGGCGTGTCCGACATGACCATCCGCCGCGACCTACTGGAGCTGGAGCGCGACGGCCGGCTGCTGCGCGTGCATGGCGGGGCGGTGCTGGCAGAGACGCCGGCCAGCGTCGCCATGGACAGCGAGGAACCGCGTTTCGACGCCCGGCTCCGGCGTGGTAGCGACGCCAAGTCCGCCATCGCCGCCTGCGCCGCCGGCATTGTCGCCGGCTACCGCACCTGCGCCATCGATGTCGGCACCACCACCTATCTGATGGCCGGGCATCTGCGCGAAGTCGGCCATCTCAAGGTCTTCACCAACAGCCTGCGCGTTTCCACCCGCCTCGATGGCGGCGCGCCGGAGGTCTATGTCGCCGGCGGCCGGGTGCGGCCGGAAGAAATGTCGGTGTGGGGCCCCACCGCCACCGCCCAGTTCGAGAAGCTGTGGTTCGATGTCGCCGTGCTCGGCACGTCGGGCATCACCTCGGAAGGCTTCTTCGACTATTCCTTCGAGGACACCGACATGAAGCGCGTCTATCTGCGCCGCTCGGGGTTCAAGATCCTGCTGTGCGACAGCGCCAAGTTCCAGCGCATGTCGCTGGTCCAGGTCGGCACGCTGGCCGACATCAACCTGCTTATCACCGACGCCGAGCCGCCCCCGCGCATCGCAGCCGCCCTGGCGGCGGCGCGTGTCGAGGTGCGGCTCGCGCCGCCCGTCGCCGGACAGTGAGGCGCCGCGCGCGCCGTCCCCTCAAGGAGTAGTTGGAATGGTTTTCGAGTGTTTCGGCGCCAAGAAGAAGGTCGTCATCTCCATGGCCCATATCGGCGCCCTGCCTGGCGCGCCGCTTTATGATGCCGATGGCGGCCTCGACAAGCTGATCGAGGGCGTGCTCGCCGATGTCGAGAAGCTGCAGGCCGGCGGCGTCGACGCCATCATGTTCGGCAATGAGAATGATCGCCCCTACGTCTTCAAGGGCTCGCCCGCCTCCATCGCCGCCATGTCGGCCATCGTGCAGGCGGTGAAGCCGAGCCTGAAGGTGCCGTTCGGCGTCAACTATCTCTGGGATCCGGTCGCCACGGTGGCCATCGGCGCCGTCACCGGCGCCAGCTTCGTGCGCGA
Source organism: Xanthobacteraceae bacterium 501b (assembly GCA_000378025.1). GTDB lineage: Bacteria > Pseudomonadota > Alphaproteobacteria > Rhizobiales > Xanthobacteraceae > Ancylobacter. The sequence goes on along the minus strand of KB899087.1, from coordinate 3,765,802 downwards.
GATCTTCACCGGCCTGTTCGCCTCCGACATGGGCCTGTGGGAGCCGAACTGCGCCGAGGCGGCGCGGCTGCGCCATGATCTCAAGCGCGACGACATGAAGATGCTGTTCAACATCAATGCCGAGTTCGCCCATTCGCTCGACCAGCGGCCGATCGAGCTGAGGGCCAAGAGCGCGGTGTTCTCCTCCATCGCCGATGCCATCCTCGTCTCCGGCCCCATCACCGGCCAGCCGGCCGACCAGTCGCACCTGCAGAAGGTGGCGGAGACGGTGAAGGATGTGCCGATCTTCGCCAATACCGGCGTCAACATCGACAATATCCGCGACATCTTCTCGGTCGCCTCGGGCGTGGTCATCGGCACTCATTTCAAGGTCGACGGCAACACCTGGAACGCGGTGGAGCAGGCGCGGGTGTCGCGCTTCATGGATGTGGTCAACTCCATCCGCTGATCGTGCGCCGTCCTCCCGGACCGGCCGCCGGTCGGCGTCGGGAGCGCGGCCCGCCTGACACTCCGTACACGATCCCGGCGCGGTGGCCTTGCCGCCGTCCGGGATCACGTGTTTCTCGGCTTGCACTGGCCCACCGACCCCAAGAGGCTCCCCATGAAGAGCTGCGTTCTCGGCCTCGATATCGGCACGACCTCCACCATCGGCCTGCTGCTGCGGCTGCCGGGGGAGATTCTTGGCGTCGCCTCGCGGCCGGTGACGCTGACCTCCCGGCATGCCGGCTGGGCGGAGGAAGACCCCGCCGAGTGGTGGGACAATGTGTGTTCCCTCACCCGCGAACTGGTCGCCACCGCCGGCATCGACCCGGCCGAGATCGCCGCCATCGGCGTCACCGGCATGCTGCCCGCCGTGGTGCTGCTGGATTCCGAGGGTCGCCTGCTGCGCCCCTCCATCCAGCAGAGCGACGGGCGCTGCGGGGCGGAGGTGGCGGAACTGCGCGGGGAGCGCGACGAGGCCGCCTTCATCGCCAAGGCCGGCAACGGCATCAACCAGCAGCTCGTGACCGCCAAGCTGCGCTGGATCGCCCGCCACGAGCCGGAGGTCTTTGCTGACATCGCCACCGTGTTCGGCTCCTATGACTATGTGAACTGGCGCCTCACTGGCGAACGCGCGGTGGAGCAGAACTGGGCGCTGGAGGCCGGCTTTGTCGACGTCTCCCGCCACGCCATTGACGACGATCTCGTCGGCTGGGCCCGCATTCCGCGCGATGCCATTCCGCGCAAGACCGCCTCGCATGAGGTGATGGGCCGGGTCTCCGCGCAGGGCGCGCTTGAGACCGGCCTTGCCGCCGGCACGCCCGTCATCGGCGGCGCGGCCGACATGATCGCCTCGGCGCTCGGCGCCGGCGTCACCCAGCGCGGCGACATATTGCTCAAATTCGGCGGCGCCATCGATGTGCTGGTGGCCACCGACCAGGTAAAGCCCGACCCGCGGCTCTATCTCGACTACCACCTCATTCCCGGCCTCTACATGCCCAATGGCTGCATGGCGACCGGCGGCTCGGGGCTCAACTGGTTCGTGCGCAATTTCGCCGGCGGCGAGGCGGCGGCGGCCAAGAAGGCCGGGCTCAGCCTGCACCAGCATCTCGACGCGCTCGCGGAACAGCGCCCCGCCGGCGCCGACGGGCTGACGGTTCTGCCCTATTTCCTCGGCGAGAAGACGCCGATCCATGACCCCGCCGCGCGCGGCGTCATCGACGGGCTCACCCTCTCGCACGATATCGGCCATGTCTGGCGGGCGCTCCTGGAAGGCTATGCCTATGCCTGCGCCCACCATGTGGAAGTGCTGGCCGATATGGGCCACGCCGCCGGCCGCGTGCTGGTTTCCGATGGCGGCTCGAATTCGCGTGTGTGGATGCAGATTGTCGCCGATGTGCTGCAGCAACCGGTGCACCGGCTGAAGGGGCACCCCGGCTCCTCGCTCGGCGCGGCCTGGACGGCGGCGGTCGGCATTGGCGCGGCGACCTGGAGCGGCATTTCCCGCTTTGTCGAGCAGGGCGAAACGCTGGTGCCGAACCCCGCCTCGGCCGAAACCTATGCCGCCTTCTATGCCCGCTACCGCGATCTCTACCGCCGCCTCGAAGGGCGGCCCACATGAGCCGCGCGCCGCTGAAGGCGGTCGCCTGGGACATTGACGGCACGCTGATCGACAGCGAGCCGCTGCATCATCGCGCGCTGGTGGCCGCCTGCCGGGCGCTCGGCGCGGATCTTTCCGACCTGCCGGACCAGGCCTTTCGCGGCATCCATATGGGCGATGTGTGGAAACAGGTCTCGCCGCGCCTGCCCGCCGCCGTCGCGGAAGCCGAATGGGCGGCGCGGATCAACGCGCATTATGTCGATAACCGCGACAGCCTGATCGCCTTGCCCGGCGCCGTCGCCACCATCCGAGCGCTGGAAAAGCTGGGCGTCACGCAGGCCTGCGTCTCCAATTCGAGCCGCTCGGTGGTGGACGCCAACATCGCCGCGCTCGGCATTGCCGACGCGATCGCCTTCTCGCTCAGCCTCGACGATGTGGCGGCCGGCAAGCCCGATCCCGAACCCTATCGCCGCGCCTGCGAACGGCTCGGCCTGCCGCCGGCCAGCGTGGTGGCGGTGGAGGACAGCCGCTCCGGCGCGCTCTCCGCCCGCGCGGCGGGGCTGTTCGTGGTCGGCTACACCCCGACCGGCGGCGGCTTCGAGGCGGTCGACCTGGAAATCGACCGGCTGGAGAACCTGCTGGCGCTGTTTTCCTAGAGCGTTTTCGAGCGAAGTGGATGCCGGTTCGCGAGAAGAAAACGCGATAAAACAAAGAATTAGATCATTTCACTTTTTCCTTGAAACAGTGAAATGATCTAGGTCAGCAACTCCTCCAGCGTGTCGACCAGCAGATCGGCATGCGCCGTGGTCACGCAGAGCGGCGGACGGATCTTCAGCACATTGCCATAGCGGCCGGCGGCGCCGATGAGGATGCCGTGGTCGCGCAGCCCGTTGATGAGCCCCTTGGCGATATCAGGCGCCGGGCCCTTCTCGGTGCCGAACTCGATGCCGAGATAAAGCCCGGCCCCGCGCACGGCGGTGATCGGCGCGCGCGCCTGCAGCCGCTTCAGCCGGGCGGTGAGATGCCGGCCGACGCGGGCGGCATTGGCGATGAGGCCGTCTTCCTCGATCGCCTCCAGCACGGCGAGACCGGCCGCGCAGGCCGCCGGGCTGCCGGCGAAGGTGTTGAAATAGCCGAAATCGGCGCAGAAGGCGTCGAGGATATCCGGCCGGGTGACGAGGCCGGCCATCGGGTAGCCATTGCCCATCGGCTTGCCCATGGTGACGATATCAGGCACCACGCCATGGCGGGAAAAGCCCCACATGCCCTCGCCGGTGCGCCCGAAGCCCGGCTGCACCTCGTCGGCGATGAACAGGCCGCCGGCGGCGCGCGTCACTTCCACCGCGGCTTTCAGGAAGCCGGGCGGGTCGGCATAGACGCCATCGGAGGAGAAGATGGTGTCGACCAGCAGCCCGGCGAAGCCGATGCCGTCCGCCTTCAGCGCGGCGATCTCGGCCTTCACCGCGTCGGCGAAGCCCTGCGCGATATCGTTGCCGAACAGCGCCGGGTCGGGCGGCGGCACCATGCGGATGTAGCGCGGCGGCGCGCCGGTCTTGTAGGAGGAGGGCGAAACCTCGGTCACGGTGGCGGTGTTGCCGTGATAGGCGGTGCGGGTGACGATAATGCCTTCGCCCCCGCTCACCTTGCGGGCGAGCCGCAGCGCCAGGTCGTTGCTTTCGCTGCCCGTGCAGGCCAGCACCAGATTGCTGAGCTCGGCCGGGAAGGTGGCGAGCAGCTTTTCGGCATAATCATGCGCGACGTCGAACAGATAGCGCGAATGGGTGTTGAACGCGCCGAGCTGCGCCCGCACCGCCTCCACCACCTTGGGGTGGCAATGGCCGACGGTGGGGACATTGTTGTAGAAATCGAGATAGGCCCGCCCGTCGGAAGCGTGGATAGTCGCGCCTTCCGCCCGCACGATGCGCAGCGGCTCGTCATAGAACAGCACCGAGGCCGCACCGAAGGCGCGCCGTCGCCGTTCCACCAGTGCCGCGACATCGGGCGCCATCGCGCCTCCCATGCCGGAAAAGGCGTTGAGCGAGAGGATCTGCAGTTCCTCCTGCTCCGGAATGTCCTGCTTTTTCAAGATGTCCTGTCTCTTCACGAGGCGGCCCTCCCGGCTGCGGCAAGCCTGTGGCTCCCCTCGCGTTCCGGCACGTCATAGGTGGCGAGAAAGGCGCGGGCGAGTTCGACCGTGCCGTGGGTGTAGCCCTCGCCCATCGCCTGCGCGGTGGGGGTCTCGGCATGCGAGGCGATCCAGGCGGTGAGCAGCAGCCGGCGCAGCATGATGAACACCGGCAGCAGCGCGCAGTCCTCATCCGAGAGCGGCGCGACGGTGCGATAGCCCTCGATCCACGCCGCCTGCAGCGTCGGAATATAGGGCTCGTGCTCGCTGAAGCTGATGGCGGAGGCGAAGTCGTAGAGATACCAGCTGAAGCCGCAATCATCGAAATCGATCACGGAGAGCCTGTCGCCCTCGACCAGCAGATTGGCGAGACGCATATCGGCATGGACGAGGCCGAAACGGTCCTCGCCGGTGCCGTAGTCCTCCAGCCGGGCGCGCAGCACCGCGTCGGTGCGCTCCAGCACGGCGCGGCCCTCGCGGGTGAGGCCGAGCGCGGCGCGCCAGTCGCCCCACAGCTTCACCTTGCCCAGCATGGCGTCATAGTCCCAGCGTTTGCGGGTGAAGCCTTCCGGGCGCTGCCAGACCCGGGCGTGAAGGTGCAGCCGCGCATTGATGGCGCCGAGCTCGCGGTACCAGCGGGCGAGGTCGTCGCCCTCCGCCGGCTCGCGCCCCGCCACCAGCTCGAACGCCACCGCGTGCCGCCGCGTGCCGCCCTCGTCGAGCTCGGCGATCAGGCTGCCATCGAGCTGCGGCACCGGGGTCAGCGTCGCCACCACCCCCTCGCGGCCGAGCGCGGTGAGCCAGGCGAGTTCGGAGTCGATCTCGTCGCGGCTGTGATAGCCCGGCCGGTGGACGCGGAACACAACATCGCGGCCACTGGCGGGGTCTTGGGCGCTGGCGGGGTCTTGGCCCCTGGCGGGGTCTTGGGCGCGAAAGGTGGCGTTCTCGGAAATGGTGAGCAGCCGCAGCTCGCTCTCGGCCGACAGCCCCCAGCGCGGCAGGGCGGCGCGCAGCGCGTGCTCGATGCGGGTCAGGAAGGCGTCGTCATAGATCGGCTGGGTCATGGTCTACGTCTCGGCAACGGTGATCTCGACCCGCGCCCGGCCGAGCGCGCGCGCCACCGCGCCCTCGGGGGCCCGGTCGGTGACCAGGTGCTGGATGTCGGGAATGCGGGCCCAGATGGCGAGCGAGGGCACGTCGAATTTCTGGTGGTCGGAGACGATGATGGTCTGCGCCGCCCGGTTCATCATCGCCCGGTAGACAAAGGCGGCATCCGGCTCGGCATCGGCGAGGCCGTCGGTGGTGATGCCTGAAATGCCGAGAATGGCGCGGTTCACATTGTAGTTCTGCAGGAACTCGCCGGTCTCCACCCCCACCATCATGCCCTCGCGGGCATTGTAGCGGCCGGGGCACATGATGACTTCGATGGTCGGATTGGCCGAGACCACGGTGGCCACCGAGAAGGAATGGGTGATGACGGTGAGGTCGCGGCAGGCGGCGGCCATGCGGCGGGCGACATGGGTGGTGGTGGCGCCGGCGCCGACGGCGATCACCTCCTTCGGCTTGATCAGCTGAACGGTGGCGGCGGCGATGGCCTCGCGCTGCGCCACCATCAGCCCGTGCCGCTCGGTGACGGAGGGTTCGGAGGCGAAGGGGCGCACCGCGCCGCCATAGGTGCGGTTGATGAGGCCCTTTTCCCCCAGCTCGAACAGGTCGCGCCTTATCGTTTCGGTCGAGACGCCGAGTTCGGTCGCGAGATCGCCGACGCGCAGCGTGGCGGAGGCGCGCATTTCGGCGAGGATGCGCGCCTGCCGCGCCGCCTTGTCGAGCCGGGGCAGGCGGCGCTCCGCCCGTGCGAGGGGGGCGGCCCGGCTCATGCCGCCGCCCGCCGCCGCAGCAGGATGCCGATCAGCCCGCCGGCCAGCAGCAGGCACGCCGCGCCCAGCGTCGCCATGGTGCCGAGCGCCGGCACCATCGGCGTATAGCCGGCCACCATCTTGGCGTAGAGCCATTCGGGAATCGTCGAGTCGGCGCCTGTCGTGTAGAGCGAGAGCGGAAAATTGCTCCAGGAGAGCAGGAACGCGAACAGCATGCCGGACCAGATGCCCGGCCACAGCAGCGGCAGCGTCACCTCGCGGAAAACCTGGGTGCGCGAGCAGCCGAGATCATAGGCCGCCTCTTCCAGCGACGGGTCGAAGCCATAGACCTGGATGGCGATGACCAGCGTCACCACGGGCACGATCCAGATCATGTGGGCGAACACCGCCGTCATCCAGCTGGTCTGGATGCCCACCGCGTTGAAGCCGAGCAGCATGGCCAGCCCCAGCACCGGCTGGGGGAAGAAGATCGGCAGCAGGATGAGCTTCTGGTAGAGCTTGCGCCCCTTCCACTCATAGCGGGCGAAGGCGAGCGCGCCGAAGGTGGCGATGACGACGGAGAACACCGTCACCAAGAGCGCGATCGAGATCGAGGTCTTGACGATCATGCCGATCTCGATCGAATCCAGCGTCTTCTGCCACCATTCGGTCGAGTAGGTTTTGATCGGGAAGCCGAAATACCGGCTCTTGTTGAAGCTCGCCAGCGCCCCGCAGACGATGGGCAGGTAGATCGCGACGAGGACGAACAGCGTCCAGGTCCAGATGGCGGCATTGGTGCGCTTGTGGCCCATGGCTCAGCGCCTCCCCAGCATGCGGTCGAGGTCCAGCTTCGACAGGGCGAACAAGGTGAGCGCGCCGATGAAGAAGGTGACGAGCACCGCCAGCGCCGACCCGAGCGGCCAGTTCTGCGAATAGGTGAAGGCGATCTCGATATCGTGCGAGATGACGATGATCGACTGGCCACCAAGGATCTTCGCCTCCGCCGTGGCGCCGATGGCGAGCACGAAGGTGAGCAGCATGCCGATGAGGATTCCCGGCATGGCGAGCGGCAATTCGATCTCGCGCCAGATGAACAGCCGCCCGGCGCCGAGGTCGCGCGCCGCGTCCACGAGGTCGCGCGGCACCAGGGCAAGGCCGAGCGTCATCGGAAACAGCATGAAGGGCAGGTAGGTATAGACCATGCCGAACAGGGTGATGCCGGGCGTGTACAGCACCTCCGGCCCGCCGCTGAGGCCGAGCCATTTCAGCGTGCCGTCGAGCACGCCGTTCTTGATGAAGAACAGCACCCAGCCATAGAGCCGCACATTCTCCGAGACGAAGAGCGGGAAGACGAAGAACACGCTGATCAGCGCCGACCAGCGGCCAAAGACAAGGTTCAGCCCATAGGCGATGGGGTAGGCGACCACGGCGAGGATCGCCACGGTGAGCAGCGCCAGCCCGCAGGACCAGAAGAAGGACAGCCACACCGTGTTGGTGGTGTCGAACAGGGTGGCGAAGTTCGCCAGCGTGAAGCTGGTGAAGACATCGAAGCTGCGCGGCGTGGCGAAGGCATAGCCGAAGATCGCCACCAGCGGGGCCAAAAATCCGATGCCGAGCAGCAGCGCGACGGGAAGCGCGCAGCGCGCGCCGACCGAGAGCATGCGGGCGTGGCGCAGCTGGGCGGCGCCTTCGGGCGCCGCGTCCCGCGCGGGGGCGATGGCGAGGTCGGCCATGCTCAGCTCTCCAGCGTGAAGGCGTCGGCGGCGTCCCAGCCGAGCGTCACCTTGCGGTCGGCGCTGGCGGGCAGAGGGCGCCCGCGCGACAGCTCGACCAGCATTACCTTGGCCCCGACCCGCACCTGGTACTGGATGCGCGAGCCGAGCGAATACTCGTTATAGACCACGCCCTCCAGCTGGTTGTCGGCGCTCTCGCCGGGGCCGAGAATCCGCATGAATTCGGGCCGCACCACCACGAAGGCCTCGTCCAGCGTCTTGCCATCGCGCGGCGGCGCCAGGGTGAAGCTGCCCGGCACATCGACGCCCTGCCAGGCGCCGTCCGGGCCGCGCTTCACCTTCAGCGTGTTCACCTCGCCGACGAACTCGCAGACGAAGCGGTCGACCGGCGCGCCATAGATCTCTTCGGGCGTGCCGATCTGCACGATCCGGCCGGCGCGCATCACGCCGATGCGGTCGCTCATCACCATCGCCTCTTCCAGCGAATGGGTGATGTAGATGAAGGTCTTGCCGGTTTCCCGGTGCAGATCCTTCAGCTCCTTCTCCAGCGTCTTCTTCAGCTTGTAGTCGATGGCCGAGAGCGGCTCGTCGAAGAACAGTACCTCGGGATCATAGGCCAGCGCCCGGGCGAGCGCGACGCGCTGGCGCTCGCCGCCGGAGCACTTCATCACGTTCTTGTCGAAGTAGTTTTCCGGCAGGCGAACGACGCGCATCAGTTCCAGCGCCCGCGCCTTGCGGGCGGCCGCATCGACGCCCTTCACCTTGAGCGGGAAGGCGATGTTCTCGCCGACACTCTTGTGCGGGAACAAAGCCAGCGACTGGAAGACAAGGCAGGTCGGCCGCTTGTTGGGCGGCACGTCGTTGATCAGCTGGCCATGCAGGGTGATGTTGCCCTCGCTCGGCGTATCCATGCCGGCGAGCATGCGCAGCAGCGTGGTCTTGCCCGAGCCCGAGGGGCCGACAATGGTGAGGAATTCGCCCTCGCGCACATCGAGATCGATGGTGTCGACCGCGGTGAAGGCGCCAAAGGTCTTGCGGATGCCGACAAGCTGGAGGATCGGCTTCGGCAGTTCGGCGCTCTGCGGGGCGGCCGGCGAGGTCTGGAGCATCAGGACTTCCGTCATGGGTCGGTGGCGGCGGGTAATCGCCGCAGGTGGTCGAGGATGTCGATCGTTCCTATCCGCCCCTCATCCCCGGGCTTGACCCGGGGACCCAGATGTTTCCGCCGTCGCGCGGCGTTGCCCCTGGGTGGCCGGGTCAAGCCCGGCCATGAGGGCAGGATGAGGTAAAGGACGCAGGTCCTCTCCGCTTTAGCCCCGCAGGCGCTTGGCGGCGTTCATCAGGTCGAGCGCCTTGTCGTAGTCCGGCACGATGTCGTACTCGGCCGAGCGGTCCATCTCTTCCTGCAGGCTGTCCCACTGGATGGCGTCCAGCTCGTCCTTGGTGAACAGGTCGAAGCAGGCCTTGTTGCCCATCTGCGCCACCGGGTTGAACGTGCCCTCGGCGAAGGCGACGGTGTGGGCGACCTCGGGTCCCTGCACATATTTCAGGAAGTCGAGCGCCAGCGGCGACAGGTTCGGGTTGTTCACCGTCGAGGTGATCTCGATCCAGGCGACGCCGCCCTTGCCACCGGGCAGCGGGCCCCGGAGCGGGGTGATGCCGCGCAGATTCGGGTGGCCGTCGGCGCGGGCCGGGGAGACCGAATAGGTGCCGCCGGTCATGTGCAGGTCGATTTCGCCCGAGATCAGCGCCTGGTTCATCGAGGCGATGTCGCCGATCAGCTTGGCGCCCTTGAAGACGCGCTTGGCGGTCTCCTCGAACTTGGTGAACTCCTCCGGCGTATGCACCTTGAACGGGTCGATGCCGGCGATGATGAAGATGTTGAAGACGTTCCAGTCATCGGATTCGAGAATGCCGTATTTGCCGGCGAGCGCGGGGTCGTTGAACAGGTCCCAGCCCGTGTCTTCCGCGGTCTTGCGGGAGATCTTGTCGGTGTTGACCACGAAGCTGTAGGGCCCGAAGCGCTGGGCCATGCCGATCAGCTCGCTGCCATCCTCGCTCATGGCCCATTTATAGGGCCATTTGAACTCCGGCATCATCTTGGCGAAGAAGGGCTCGAACTCGGCCTTGGGCAGCGGCTTGATCAGCTTCTCGGGCAGCATCACCTTGCGCGCCCAGGGATTGTTGACGTTGATCAGGTCCCAGGTGTTGATCTCGCCGGCGCGCAGCCGGTTGATCATGGTGGGGTCGTTGGTGAGGCTTTCCGCCTTCACCGTCGCCCCGGTCTTGGAGCGGAAGGGGTCCAGCACCTGGGCGGAATTGTAGCCCTCCCAGCACAGGATGTTCAGCTCCTTCTCGCGCGCCGCGAACGCCTTGTTGGCGTTGAACAGCGGACCGGCGGCGGCGAGCGCGCCAAGGCCCGCTCCCATGCCCTGCAAGACCGACCTTCTCGAAATATGCGCCATCTCGAAGTCCCTCTGGATTGTTGGCGCGGAACCTTGGGCGGCCGCGCATTCGTTCGGCATCCGGCGTTGGGCGGATGTGGGAGGTATGTTGGACTGTGTGTGATCCTAAACATCTGGATTTGGGCTTTACAACACTAAATTTGCGGCTCAACCTGATGAAAAGGAAGGCAGCCTGTTTTCACGGCATGCCGACCGCCGGCGGTATGCTGTGCCGGAAAACAAACTCCAGAGAGTCATCGGGAATAGCCGCACCATGTTCATGTCGCTTCAAGGCAAGACCGTCATCGTCACTGGCGCCAGCAAGGGGATCGGGCGCGGCCTCGCGCTGCGCTTCGGCCAGGCTGGGCTCAACGTGCTGGTGGTGAGCCGCGTGCTCACTGAAGCCGAGAAGGTGGCGGCCGAAATCGGCCCCAACGCCTCCGCCTTCGCCGCCGACGTGACCAAGGCCGAGGACATGGAAGCGATGGCGCAGGCGGCGCTGGACCGCTACGGCACTATCGACGTGCTCTGCGCCAATGCCGGCATCTTTCCCGCCGCCAAGCTGGGGGTGATGACGGGCGATGATTTCGACCATGTCATCGGCACCAATCTCAAGGGCACCTTCCTCACCGTCTCCGCCGTTCTGCCGGCGATGAAGGCGGCGAAGAAGGGCCGCATCATCATCACCTCCTCCATCACCGGGCCGATCACCGGCTTTCCCGGCTGGACCCATTACGGCGCGTCCAAGGCCGGGCAGATGGGTTTCATGCGGACGGCGGCGATCGAGCTGGCGCCGTGGAACATCACGGTCAACGCCGTCATGCCGGGCAACATCCTCACCGAGGGCATGGAAGGCATGGGCGAGGCCTATATCGCCTCCACCGCCGCCTGCGTGCCGATGAAGAAGCTCGGCAGCGTGTTCGACATCGCCAATGCCGCGCTGTTCTTCGCCAGCGAGGAAGCCGGCTACATCACCGGCCAGGGCATGGTGATCGATGGCGGCCAGGTGCTGCCGGAATCGCCGATGGCGCTGGACGAGATGGGCACCGCCTGACCCTGCCGCGCGCTCAGAAGGTGGCGGCGAACATCAGCAGGAAGTCGTTCGCCGCCTGCGACGCCAGCGCCGGCCCCTGCGTGCCGGGGCGGAAGCCGTCAGCCTCGTAGAGATTGTACTGATATTGCAGCGTGACGGTGAACGGCCCGACCGGCGTCCAGTTGAGATTGGCGCCGAAGTTCCAGTTGCCGATGCCGCTGGCGCCATAGGTGAGCTGCGCCAACGGGTCGGCGACGTCGAACCGTCCATAGCCGCCGAAAAAGGCCGAGTTCCAGGTAGGGCTCCAGTTGTGCAGAAACTGGCCGACCGCGCTCCAGCCCGCCACCTTCGACAGCGAGCCGTCGAGACGCTGGAAGGCATCGGGAGCGGAAAAGCGGCCGCTGGGATCGATCAGCCCGAGATAGGAGGTCGCCCCGTCGGCATAGGCGGCCTGAAGGTAAAGCGTGTCGCCCGGCGCGAGGGAGGGCAGGTTGAACATCACCCCGGCCTGCAGCGCATAGCCCCACTCCCCCGTCGTGGCGCCGAGCCGCTCGCTCACCGGCGATTGCGCGATCTGGTGCAGCGCGCCCGAGAGCTGGAAATTACCCCAGTCACCGCTCTGGCCGAAGGTGGCGACGATTTCCGGCCAGCGGCCCGCCCCGTCCGCATCCGCCTCGTCGTCGGCGACGAAAACGGCACCGCTCGCCACCACAGGCAGGATGCCATTGTCGCGCTTGGCTGATCCCTCCAGCGAGATCTGGGCGAGGAAACCGTCCGGCAGGTGCCAGCTATAGCCGAGCACGGGCAGCTGGGTCTGGTCGCCGATGGTCGCCGGGTCGGTGCCCATCACATCGGCATTGGCGTAGAAGTCGAAGAAGGACTGGAGATAGCCGAAGGTGAAACCGGCGAATTCGATATGGATGTCATGCGGGTCGAAATCCGCCCCGTCGCGAACCCCTTCGCCCCAGGGGTCGGCGGTGCGCCAGATGATCCGCAGATCGGTATAGGAGCGCAGCGTGCCATATTCCGTCCGCGTGCGGGCGTCTGTCAGCAGCCCCAAGGTGGAGACCCAGTAGTTTCTCGCATTGGCGGCGGGGTAGTCGGTGTAGCTGTTGGCATAGGTCTCGGCCCAGAGATAGGCACCCAGCCGCAGGCAGGTGTCCGAGCCGGGGATATAGGCGAAGCCCGGCCCCTCCGCCGTGCACGCCTTGACGTAGCGGGCGGAAGCCGCACCCGGTGGCTCGGCGGCCTGCGCCTGCGTGATCCCTAGCAGCGCCCCAAGCAGCGCCCCAAGCAGCGCTCCAAGCGGTGCTCCAAGCGGTGCTCCAAGCGGTGCTCCAAGCGGTGCTCCAAGCAGGCCCGCAGCAAACGCCGCCGCGCCGCACCGGCGTGGGGCGGGCAGCGGCCGTCCTCGGCGCGAAGGGCGCGGCGCCTGTGCGGCTTTTGCTGGTTCACGGCGCATGCGCGGTCCAATATCACCTTATTATTGCATTTATGAGGGCGTAATGGCCGATTCGCACTGTCTTTATCGCCACGGCTTCCTGCGCATCGGCACCGGCGTGCCGCGCGGGCGGGTGGCTGATCCCGCCTTCGCGCTGGCCGAGCATCTGGCGCTGGCGCGCAGCGCCGAGGCGCGCGGCATCGGCGTGCTGCTGTTTCCCGAGCTTGGCCTGTCCTCCTATGCCATTGACGACCTTCTGTTCCAGGACGCGCTGCTGGACCGGGTGGAGACGGCGATCGCCGAGCTCGTCGCCGCCTCGCGCGATCTCTTTCCGGTGCTGGTGGTCGGCGCGCCGCTGCGCCGGGCGGGCGCGCTCTACAATAGCGCGGTGGTGATCCATCGCGGCGTCCTTCTCGGCGTGGTGCCCAAGAGCTACCCGCCAAACTACCGCGAATTCTACGAGCGCCGCCACTTCGCGCCCGGGCTCGGCGCCTCGGGCACGATCGCGGTGGCGGGCGAGAACGTGCCCTTCGGCACCGATCTCCTGTTCCGTTCCGGCGGGGAGGTGCCTTTCACCTTCCATGTCGAGATCTGCGAGGACCTCTGGGTGCCGCTGCCGCCCTCCACGCGAGGCGCGCTGGCGGGGGCGGAAGTGCTGCTCAATCTCTCCGCCAGCAACATCACCATCGGCAAGGCGCGCCACCGCCGGCTGCTCTGCGCCAGCCATTCCGCCCGCTGCCTCGCCGCCTATGCCTATTCCGCCGCCGGGCCGGGCGAATCCACCACCGATCTCGCCTGGGACGGGCAGGCGGCGATCTTCGAGAATGGCGAGTGCCTCGGCGAGAGCGCGCGCTTTCCCGATGGGCCGACCCTGCTTGCCGCCGATATCGACCTGGAGCGCCTGCGGCAGGAGCGCATGCGCACCACCACCTTCGGCGAATGCGTGCGGGAAGAAGGCGCGGGCGATTTCCGCACCCTTGGCTTCACCCTCGGCACCCCGCCCGCGCCGGCGCCGCTCGAACGCCTCATCGCGCGCTTCCCCTATGTGCCTGACGATCCCGAGCGCCTCGCGGAAGACTGCTATGAGGCCTACAACATCCAGGTACAGGGCCTCGCCCAGCGCCTTTCCTCGTCAGGCGTGCGGCGCGCGGTGATCGGCGTGTCCGGCGGCCTCGATTCGACGCAGGCGCTGCTGGTGGCGGTGCGGGCGATGGACCGGCTCGGCCGCCCGCGCAGCGATATCCTCGCCTACACGCTGCCGGGCTTCGCCACGTCTGAGGCCACCCGCGCCAATGCACAGGCGCTGATCGAGACGCTGGGCGTCACCGGCGGCGAGATCGACATCCGCCCGGCGGCGCGGCAGATGCTGGCCGATCTCGGCCACCCCTTCGCGGGGGGCGAGCCGGTCTATGACGTGACCTTCGAGAATGTGCAGGCCGGGCTGCGCACGGATTATCTGTTCCGCCTCGCCAACCAGCAAGGCGGGCTGGTGGTCGGCACGGGCGATCTCTCGGAGCTGGGGCTCGGCTGGTGCACCTATGGCGTCGGCGACCACATGTCCCATTACAACGTCAACGCCTCGGTGCCGAAGACGCTGATCCAGCACCTCATCCGCTTCGTTGCCGCCTCGGGCGATGTCTCGGACGCGACCGCGCGGGCGCTGGAGGCGGTGCTGGCCACCGAAATCTCGCCGGAGCTGGTGCCGGCGGAAGCGGGCGCCACCATCCAGTCGACCCAGCAGGTGGTCGGCCCCTATGCGCTACAGGACTTCAACCTGTACTACCTCACCCGCTATGGCTTGCGCCCCTCGCGCATCGCCTATCTCGCTCTGCACGCCTGGGGGGACGCTTCGCGCGGCGCCTGGCCGGCCAATATTCCGGCCGAGGACCGGCGTGCCTATTCCAGGCCCGAGATCCGCCACTGGTTGAGGCTGTTCCTGAAGCGCTTCTTCGCCAACCAGTTCAAGCGCTCGGCCCTGCCCAACGGGCCGAAGATCACCTCGGGCGGCTCGCTCTCGCCACGCGGCGACTGGCGGGCGCCCTCGGATGCGAGCGCGCAGGTCTGGCTGGACGAGCTCGACGCCAACTTTCCCGACGAGGGCTGAGGCGGTATCTGCCGCAGGCGAGAGAGCCGCGCGGCGACGCGCGCGTGAAGGAAACCGGCGTGGACGACGACATCTCCCCCAACCACAGCTACCGCCTCGCGGCGCTGGACCAGGATTTCATCCTCAGTGATTCCATGCGCGGCGTGCGCTTCCAGCTGGAATACGCCAAGCCCGAGGAAGAGCTGCGACGCTGGCGCATCCGCTCCACCCTCGTGGTGTTCGGCTCGGCCCGGGTGCGCGAGAATGGCCCCGGCCGCCAGCCTTTCATCTATGAACAGGCGCGGGCCTTCGGGCGGCTTGCCTCGCAGCGCGGCGGCGCGCTCGATGTGTCGGAGGGCGGCTACCGCGACAATGTCATCGCCACCGGCGGCGGGCCGGGGGTGATGGAGGCGGCCAATCGCGGCGCCTATGAGGTGGCCGCGCCCAGCATCGGCTTCAACATCTCGCTGCCGCATGAGCAGGTGCCGAACCCCTACACCACGCCGCAGCTGACCTTCCGCTTCCACTATTTCGCCATGCGCAAGATGCACCTCGCCATGCGCGCCAATGCGCTGGTGGTGTTTCCCGGCGGCTTCGGCACGCTCGACGAGTTGTTCGAGATCCTCAACCTGCAGATAACAGGCAAGGCGCCGCCGGTCGCAATCGTGCTGTTCGACACGGCCTATTGGCGCTCCGTGGTCAATTTCCAGATGCTGATCGACGAGGGCATGGTGAGCGCGCGGGAAGTGGCGCTGATCCGCTTCGCCGACACGGCCGAGGACATCTGGACCCAACTTGTCGAGGGCGGGCTGAAGCTGCCCACGCGCTGACGGCGCGTCCTCACGCGCGGGTTTTAGGTGCGGGCGTCGATCCAGTCGGCGATGCGCGGCCACACCTCGCGATGCGCCTGCCGCCCGGCGAGAATGGCGAGGTGCTGCAGCCCGACGCCGACCTCCGTGGGATGCTCGATAATCTGCGTGCTCCCTTCCGCCATGCGGGCGAAGAACGGCGCCACGGCGGCGCGCGGGCCGATCTCGTCGGCGGCGCTCACTGCCGCCAGCGCCGGCACACCCAGCGCCTGCGGCCCCAGAAGCCGCCCGCCCAGCTCCAGCCGGCCCTGGGTGAAGCGGTCTTCCCGGTAGAGCCATTCCACCATCTCGTGCACCAGCCGGCCGGCCAGCGGCACCTCGTCCAGCGCCCAGCGGGTGATGCGCAGATGCAGGTCCAGCGCCGCCGGGTCTGTGAGGCTCAGCGCCCCGTCCATCCAGCGCGACCAGACGAAAGTGCCGGGCGCGAGCAGGGCGCAGGACTGCGCCAGCAGCCCGCCGGGCAGGATGCCGTCCCCGGCCGTGTGCTCTCGCTGCGCCGCCACGCTGTCGCGGAAGGCGCTGGAGCCGGGCGCGAAGCTCAGCGGGGCGGCGAGCAGCACCAGAGCGCGAAAAAGCGCCGGCTCCAGCGCGGCGGCCAGCGCCGCCAGCGTGCCGCCGAGCGAATGGCCGAGCACCGTCGGTACCCGTCCGCTCCGGGCGGCGACGATCTGCGCGGCGTCAATGATGGCGCGCGCATAGTCCTCCAGCCCGTGCGGCGCCCCGCCTTCCGCCGGCGGGCGCCACGCGGCGAGAAACACGTCCATGCCGCGATCGAGGCAGAAGCGCACCACGCTCAGCTCCGGCGTCAGGTCCCAGACATAGGGGCGCTTGATCGGGGCGGGGATCATCAGCACCGCCGGCCCCACAGGCGCCGCTACCGGCGCCGCACCCTGCCGATAGCGCCGCAGCCGCAGCAGCGGCGCCTCGGCGGCGATGTCATAGCGCTGTTCGGCGACGCCATAGCCGAAGAGGTCGAGCGTGCGGGCCTGCGCCTCGCGCCAGTTTTCCTGCACGGCGCGCTGCGCCGCCTGCCAGGGGGCGAAAGGCTCGGGCGACGGCGCGCGTGGCGACATGGCGTCCTCCTTGGCTGGCGCGGGCGGAACCCGTCGCGGCGCCAGACCCAAGCTTACCATGGGAAACGTCGTGTTCCTTGATGCGGCTCAGTCGGCGGCGATCAGCACGGTCGTCAGGGGCAGCGGCGCCGGACGCTCGAATCCGGCGTCGCCGGCCAGCAGCCGCCCGGCGATCTCGTTGCCGCGCCGCACCGCCGCTTGCGCCGGCAGGTCGGCCAGCCAGCCATCGATAAAGCCGGCGGCGAAGGCATCGCCCGCCCCGGTCGTGTCGGCGGGCCCGGCGAGCGGGGGCACCGCGACGGCGGTCCGTCCCGCCGCCTCGCACAGTGCGACCGGCCCGGCGCCCTGCGTCAGCACCAGCGCCGCCAGCCCCTCGCCGCCGGTCTCCCGCGCGTGGGCGAAGGCATCCGCGCCGGCAAACAGCGCGTGGTCGGAGGCGGACGCGATCAGCACCTGCGCCGGCCGCCGCTCCGTGTGCTCCAGCGGCAGCTGCGCCACCACTTTTGTGCGCGCGGCCAGCGCCTCCAGCACGCCGGGTGCGGCGCGGCGGACATTGACATAGGCGATGTCGGCCTCAAGCGCGGGGAGGGCGGTGAGAAGGCGCGCCTCTGTCGTGGCCGGGGCGATAATGGTGCGCTCGCCCTTCGGGTCGACGAGAATGTCCAGCGGCATGGTGGGCGCGTCGGTGGTGCGCACATAGCGCAGGTCGAAGCCCATCGCCTCCAGCCGGGCGCGGCAGGCGGCGCCGGCGGCATCGGTGGAGAGCGTCGCCGCCAGCGTCACCCGATGGCCGAGGGCGAGCAGCGCCGCGCCGGTGTTGAAGCCGCCGCCGCCACAGCGCAGCGTCACCTCTTCCCGGGTCAGCCGCCCGCCGGCACGCAGCGGCGCGGCGAGCTGCCAGATGCGGTCGACATTGACGCTTCCGACCACCAGCACATGGCCCATGGTTTCTCCCCCGCATGGCCGGCGGCGCCGGGCCCTGAGCGATAGGAGAGCGCCCCCGATTCGACAAGCGGCACGGCAGCCCCGCCCCGTCGCCCCGCGCGGCCTCGACGCCGCCCGTCTTTGCCGGTACCTCTGGGGCGCGCGTCGGCAGGAGCCCGGCGGCTCGGTTCTGGCGGCAGGGAGACACGTCCGATGAAGCTCGTTCGCTATGGAGAGATCGGGCATGAACGCCCCGGCCTGATCGATGAGGCCGGCGTGCTGCGCGATCTGTCCTCGCTGGTGTCCGACATTGCCGGCAAGGTGCTGCTGCCGGAGAGCCTTGCCCGTTTGCGCGCGGTCGACACCGAGGAATTGCTGCCGGTGGAGGGCACGCCCCGCCTCGGCGCCTGCGTCGGTCACGTCGGCAAATTCGTCTGCATCGGCCTCAATTACACCGACCATGCGCTGGAGGCCGGCCTGCCGATCCCCGAGGAGCCGGTGATCTTCATGAAGCCGACCAGCTGCATCGTCGGGCCGAACGACAATGTCGAGATTCCGCGCGGCGCCACCAAGACCGACTGGGAGGTCGAGCTCGGCATCGTCATCGGCAAGCCGGCTAAATATATCGCCGTCGAGGACGCCTATGCCCATGTCGCCGGCTATTGCGTCGTCAACGACGTGTCCGAGCGCGGCTTCCAGCTGGAGCGCGGCGGCACCTGGGACAAGGGCAAGGGCTGCGACACCTTCGGCCCGATCGGCCCATGGCTGGTGACGACCGACGAAATCCCCGACCCGCAGACGCTCGACATGTGGCTGGAGGTGGACGGCGTGCGCCGCCAGTCCGGTTCCACCCGCACCATGATCTTCGACGTGCCGACCCTCGTCTCCTATGTCAGCCAGTTCATGAGCCTGCAGCCGGGCGACATCATCACAACAGGCACGCCGCCGGGCGTCGGCCTCGGCATGAAGCCGCCGGTCTATCTCACCGCCGGCCAGACCATGCGGCTCTCGGTGTCGGGGCTGGGCGTGCAGGAGCAGCGCCTCGTCGCGGCCGGCTGATCCTGGCGGGCGGGGCGTCGGGCACCGGGCCGGGTTTGCGGCAGATCAAGGCGCCGGTCCGCCCGGCGTGCTTGGCTCCTCCCATTCACTTCCGCCAGAGGCCGAAGTGGGAGGATGCCATGCAGGACGCCGCGCTTTATCGCCGCCTTCGGGACGCCGTGGATCATGCCCTGGAGGGCGCCGACGTTGATGTCGGCATCTGCCCGGACAAGGGAATCATCACCCTCACCGGCCGCGTCTCCTCGCGCGGCGCCCAGATCATCATCGAGGACACCGTCGGCCGCCTCGCCGGCGACTTCACTATCGTCAATCAGGTGAAGGTTGAGCCGCTGCTCTGCCGCCGCGGCGCGCGGCTCCACTAGAGCCTTTTCCGGTCACACGACCGGATCGTCGCGCGCGCCCGTGCCCGTTTCGAGGGGCGGCCGGCCCTGCAGGGGCCGCGCGCCCTCGGCGGAGGGACGGTTCCCCCCGGCTTTCGCGCGCCGGAGCTCCGACAGGGCCGCCGCCCGCTTTATCCCGCCTTCCGTCTTCACTATCCTGACATGGGTCCCGCAGAGGACCATGCGGGAGGCCTGAGCATGACTGACGCGCCCGAAACCGACGTGCCCCCCACAAGTGCGCCCCAAAGCTCCAATCGCTGGCGCCGCTTCGCCGAATGGGACGCGCGGCCGCTGCGGCACGACCTGTTCGCGGCGGAAAACCCCGAGGCCGGTTTCTCGGTGTTCCACAGCCCCTATGACCCCGCGCCCTCGCTCAGCATCGAGGGCGGCCGGGTCACGGTGATGGACGGCAAGGCGGCGGCGGATTTCGACATTCTCGACGCTTTCATCGCCGCCCATCACATCGACCCCGCCATGGCGGAGGTGGCGATGGCGATGGACCCGGGCGAGATCGCCCGCAAGCTGGTCGACATCAATGTGCCGCGCCCCGAACTCGAAGCGCTGGCGCGGGGGCTCACCCCGGCGCGGCTGGCGGAAGTGGTGGGCCGGCTGTCGGCGCTGGAAATCGCCTTCGCCTACTCAAAGATGCGCCAGCGCCAGACCCCCGGCAATCAGGCGCATGTGACCAATGCCAAGGACGACCCGCTGCAACTCGCGGCCGATGCCGCGGTGGCCGTGGCGCTCGGCTTTGACGAGATCGAGACCACCATGCGCGTGGCCTCCAACAGCTGGGCCAATGCGCTGGCCTGCACGGTGGGGGCGGCCGTCGGGCGCGGCGGCGTGCTGTTCCAGTGCTCCATCGAGGAGGCGGAGGAGCTGCAGATCGGCCTTGCGGGGCTTTCCTCCTATGCCGAGACGGTGTCGGTCTATGGCACCGAGCGTGCCTTCATCGATGGCGACGACACGCCGTGGTCGAAGGCGCTGCTCACCGCCGCCTATGCCTCGCGCGGCATCAAGGCCCGCTGCACCTCGGGCGCGGCGGCGGAGCTGCTGATGGGCTTCCACGAGCAGCGCTCGCTGCTCTATCTCGAAGCGCGCTGCCTGTGCCTGCAGCGGGCGATGGGCGTGCAGGGCACGCAGAATGGCGGCATTGACGGCGCTCCGCTCACCGCCTCCATGGCCGGCGGGGTGCGCGAACTGATGGCGGAAAATCTGATCGCCGTCTGGCTCGGGCTCGAATGCGCCTCCGGCAATGATTGCCGCACCAGCGAATCGGAGATCCGCGTCGGCGCCAAGATCACGCCCTATCTGCTCGCCGGCTCTGACCTCATCTGCTCGGGCTTCGGCTCGATCAAGAAATACGACAATTCGTTCAACCCCTCGCTCTTCAATGGCGAGGAGATCGAGGACTATCTGCTGCTCCAGCGCGATTTCCAGACCGATGGCGGCCTGACACCGGTGGAGGAGGACCAGGTGCTGGGCCTGCGCGTGCGGGCGGTGGAGGCGCTGGCGGCTGTCATGGAGGAGCTGGGCCTCGGCAGCGTGCCGCGCGCGCGGATGATGTCGGTGGTGTTCGCCTCCGGCTCGGAGGAGACGGTCAGCTACACCCCGGGCGAGGTGACGCCGATCAGCGCCGCCATCAAGGCGCGCGGCCTCACCGCCATCGACGTGGTGCGGGCGTTGGGAAAGCGCGGCTTTACCGAGGAGGCGGAGAATCTCCTCCTCATGCTGCGCCAGCGCATTTCCGGCGACTATCTCCAGACCTCCGCTTTGGTGCGGGACGGGCGGGTGATGAGCGCCATCAACGATCCCAACGACTATCGCGGCCCGGGCACCGGCTACCGCATGCCGGAGAAGCGCTGGCAGCAGGTGCAGGGCATTCGCAACGTGCTCACCCGCGAGCGGGTGCTGGCGGCGGAGAATGTCGTCGCCGGTGCCGGCGGCGCGGAGGTGGACTGGCTGGTGGCCGCCGGCCCGGCGGCGAAGGGGGCGAACCCGCATGAGGTGGTGATCGGCGTCAGCCCGGGCTTTGCCCGCCAGCTGCACCAGACCACGGCCGGCCATGCCCTGGCCGATGTGGTGGCGGCGCTGGTCGGCGGCATTACCGCTGGCGGCGGCACCGCGCGGCTGGTGCGGATGCTGCACACCGCCGACACCTCCTTCCTCGGCCTCGCCGCCGCGCGGCTGTCCGGCTCGGGATTCGGCATCGGCATCCAGGCCAAGGGCACCACAGTCCTGCACCAGGCCGACCGCATGCCGCACATGAACCTCGAACTGTTCTCCAACGCCCCCCTCACCGGGCTCGACCATTACCGCGCGCTCGGCCGCAACGCCGCTCGCCACACCTTCGGCGAGACGCCGGAGCCGGTGATGGTGGCCACCCATGGCGAGGCGCTCGGAGCCCGCTTCCATGTGCGGGTGGCGCTGCTCTACGCGATCGAGACTGGTCTCATCGAACCGACTGTTCACCCCATCGAACTCGCGTACCGCCCCGAAAGGCGTGCGCTGGAGGCCGCGCAATGAGTGCAAATCCCCCCAGCGACCTCGACCTCTACCCCGTCGCCGAAAAGGCCCCCGAACGGGTGCAGACCCCCACCGGCAAGCCGCTTTCCGCCCTGACGCTGGAGGCGGTGCTGGCCGGCGAGATCGGCGCCGAGGACATCGCCATCACCCCTGAGGCCTTGAAGTTGCAGGCGAAAATCGCCCGCGCCGCCGGGAGAGAGACCCTGGCGGCCAACTTCGAGCGTGCGGCCGACCTGGTGGGCGTGCCGCAGGAACTGATCCTCGATACCTATGAGCTGCTGCGCCCGGGCCGGGCCGAAAACGCGGAGCAGCTGCTCGACCGGGCGGCGCTTCTGCGCCGCGACTACGGCGCGACCCGCGTCGCCACCCTCATCGAGGAAGCCGCCGCTGTCTATGCGAGGCGCGGCCTGTTCGTGAAAAGATTCTAAGCAACAGCAAGGACTTGGTGGCGACCCGGCTTAGGGAAGAGTGAGCCGCCGCACCGCGTCGCGCCAGCCGGCGAGCCGGCTTTCACGGGTTTCGGCCGGCATGACCGGATCGAAGCGGTGGTCGAGCCGCCAGGAATCGGCAAAGCGCCCCGGCGCCGGCATGATGCCGGCGTGGTAGCCGGCGAGATAGGCCGCGCCAAGCGCCGTGGTCTCGCGGATCACCGGCCGATCGACCGGCGCGGCCAGCAAATCGGCGAGCCGCTGCATGGCGAAATTTGATGCCACCATACCGCCATCAACACGCAGCACCGGCGTGCGATGACCCGCCGCGCCCGAGCGCGCCCAGTCGGCGTTCATCGCCGCGATCAGGTCAGCGGTCTGATAACAAACGCTTTCCAGCGCGGCGAGGCAGAATTCCGCCGGCCCGGAATTGCGGGTGAGGCCGAACATCGCCCCGCGCACATCGGGGTTCCAGTGGGGGGCGCCGAGGCCGACAAAGGCCGGCACCAGATAGACCTGCTGGGCCGGATCGGCGGCTTCCGCCAGCGCTTCGCTCTCGGCCGAGTTCTTGATGATGCCGAGCCCGTCACGCAGCCACTGCACCGCCGCGCCGGCGACGAAGATCGAGCCTTCCAGCGCATAGGTGCGCTTTCCGCCGAGCTGATAGGCGATGGTGGTGAGCAGACGGTTCTGCGACAGGACGGCGGTCGGTCCCGTGTTGAGCAGCGCGAAGCAGCCGGTGCCATAGGTCGACTTGATCATGCCCGGCTGGAAGCAGGCCTGGCCGACGGTCGCGGCCTGCTGGTCGCCGGCGATGCCGCCAATGGCGATGGCGCCGCCGAAGAATTCCGGCTGCGTGGTGCCGTAATCGGCGGCGCAGTCCTTAACCTCGGGCAGCATGGAGCGCGGCACGCGCAGCAAAGCGAGCAGATCGTCGTCCCAGACGCCGGTGTGGATGTTGAACAGCAGGGTGCGGGCGGCGTTGGTGGCGTCGGTGGCGTGCACCTGCCCGCCGGTGAGCTTCCACAGCAGCCAGCTGTCCACCGTGCCGAAGGCGAGTTCGCCACGCTCGGCGCGGGCGCGGGCGCCCGGCACATGGTCGAGAATCCAGCCGATCTTGGTGCCGGAGAAGTAGGGATCGAGGATCAGGCCGGTCCGCTCGCTCACCAGCGGCTCATGCCCCTCGCTGCGCAGCCGGGCGCAGAGCTCGGCGGTGCGGCGGTCTTGCCAGACAATGGCGCGATGGATTGCGGCGCCGGTCTTGCGGTCCCACACCACGGTGGTTTCGCGCTGGTTGGTGATGCCGATGGCGGCGATGTCGGCGGCCTTGAGGCCGGCCTGCTCGATCACGGCGCGGCAGGTGGCGAGCGTCGTCTGCCAGAGGTCTTCGGCCTCATGCTCGACCCAGCCCGAGGCCGGGAAGTGCTGCGGGAATTCCTGCTGCGCCTGCGCCGCGATGGAGGTGTCGGGCCGGAACAGGATGGCACGCGAGGAGGTGGTGCCCTGGTCGATGGCGAGAAGATGGGTCGTCACGGGGCGCTCCGCGAAAAGGCGTCATCCCGGAAGGGTTTGCTCCTGTCCGGGATGAGTGTCCATGTCGGGCGGGATGCCGTCGGGCGACGGCATGATGGAGAAGGATCGTCCCGGACGGCGGGGGCGTCCGGGACGAGATGCCGGGGCGGAACCGACTGCAGGTTCCAGCCCCGGTGGTGCGATCAGCCGACCCGCGTCAGTTCTTCTTCGGCGGGGTGGCGGGCCAGGAGCCGATCAGGGTGTCGTAGTCGATCGTCTCGCCCTGCGGCTTCTCGTTGGCGAGCTTGGGCTGCGGCGCAAGGTTGTCCGATTCCTTGGCCAGCTTGACCCAGTATTCCATCGGCTGCTTGGCGTTCAGCTTCGGGCCGCATTCGCCCTGCACGCCGGAACGCTCCAGGCGCTCCATCACCGATTCCTGCGCGAGGGCCAGCGAGTCCATCGCCGCCTGCGGGGTCTTGGCGCCAGAGGAGGCGTCACCGATCGCCTGCCACCAGAGCTGGGCCAGCTTGGGGTAGTCCGGCACGTTGGCGCCGGTGGGCGACCACTGCACGCGGGCCGGCGAGCGGTAGAACTCGATCAGGCCGCCGAGCTGGGGCGCGCGCTCGGTGAAGCTCTTGTCCCAGATATCGCTCTCGCGGATGAAGGTGAGGCCGACATGGCTCTTCTTCAGCGAGACGGTCTTGGAGGTGACGAACTGGGCGTAGAGCCAGGCCGCCTTGCGGCGGTCGACCGGGGTCGACTTGAGCAGGGTCCAGGAACCGACGTCCTGGTAGCCGAGCTTCATGCCATCCTTCCAGTAGGCACCCTTGGGCGAGGGGGCCATGCGCCATTTCGGCGTGCCGTCGGCGTTCATCACCGGCAGGCCGGGCTTCACCATGTCGGCGGTGAAGGCGGTGTACCAGAACATCTGCTGGGCGATATTGCCCTGCGCCGGGACCGGGCCGGCCTCGGAGAAGGTCATGCCGGCGGCCTGCGGCGGCGTGTACTTCTTCAGCCACTCGATATACTTGGCGATGGAATAGACCGCCGCCGGGCCATTGGTGTCGCCGCCGCGCTCGACGGTCGAGCCGGTGGGGCGGCAGCCTTCCATGCGGATGCCCCATTCGTCGACCGGCTTGCCATTGGGTAGGCCGCGATCGCCATTGCCGGCCATGGAGAGCCACGCATCGGTGAAGCGCCAGCCGAGCGAGGGGTCCTTCTTGCCGTAGTCCATGTTGCCATAGACCTTGACGCCGTCGATTTCCTTCACGTCATTGGTGAAGAACTCGGCGATGTCCTCATAGGCCGACCAGTTGACCGGAACGCCCAGATCGTAGCCGTACTTGGCCTTGAACTTGGCCTTGATGTCCGGGTTGGTGAACCAGTCATAGCGGAACCAGTAAAGGTTGGCGAACTGCTGGTCGGGGAGCTGGTAGACCTTGCCATCCGGGGCGGTGGTGAAGGAGATGCCGATGAAGTCGCCCAGATCGAGCGTCGGCAGGGTCACGTCCTTGCCTTCGCCGACCATCCAGTCGGTCAGCGGCACGGCCTGCTTGTAGCGGAAATGAGTGCCGATGAGGTCGGAATCGTTCACCCACGCATCATAGATGTTCTTGCCCGACTGCATCTGGGTCTGGATCTTCTCGACCACGTCACCTTCCTGGATGAGGTCGTGGGTGAGCTTGATCCCGGTGATCTCCGAGAACGCCTTGGCCAGGACCTTGGCCTCGTATTCATGCGTGGTGATGGTTTCGGAGACGACGTTGATCTCCATGCCCTTGAACGGTTCGGCAGCCTTGATGAACCATTCCAGTTCCCGCATCTGCTCGTCCTTGGAGAGCGTGGAGGGCTGGAATTCGCTGTCGATCCACTTCTTGGCGGCAGCCTCGTCCGCGCGGACGGGCGCGGCGAAGGCGATCAGCGCCATGGCGCTGGCGGCCAGCAGAAGCCGGCCTCGGCTCTTAGACGGCAACATGGGTCTTTCCTCCCGTTTCTTCCCAGAATTCCGCGGCTTGTTGCCGCTTAGGCGAATTCACACGAGGCGGAACACCGCCAGCGCGTAGACAAGGCAGAGCGCGAGCGCCCAGCCGAGATTGGGTCCCACCAAGGCAAGCCAGGCGAGATTGATGAAGGCGCTGCCGAGCAGCGTGATGAACAGCCGGTCGCCGCGCGTGGTGGGAATGCCCAGCACGCCAACGCGGGCGCGTTCGGGCCGCCACAGCGCCAGCACGGTGAAGATGGCAAGCAGGCCGGCGATGACGGCGAAGAACGCCGCGGTCGGCCAGGTCCACGCCATCCAGGCGGTGTTCTCGGCAAGGGTTTCCAGGAACGGGGCGGGGGCGTTTTCCATGGCGTCCTCCCTCACACCCGCCCGAGGGCGAAGCCCTTGGCGATGTAGTTGCGCACGAACCAGATCACCAGCGCGCCGGGGATGATGGTCAGCACGCCGGCGGCGGCGAGCAGGCCCCAGTCCATGCCGGCGGCGGAGACGGTGCGTGTCATCGTCACCGCGATCGGCTTGGCGTTGGTGGCGGTGAGCGTGCGCGCCAGCAGCAGTTCGACCCAGGAGAACATGAAGCAGAAGAAGGCGGCGACGCCGATCCCGCTCGCGATCAGTGGCATGAAGATCTTGATGAAGAAGCGCGGGAAGGAATAGCCGTCGATCGCCGCCGTTTCGTCGATCTCGCGCGGCACCCCGGACATGAAGCCCTCCAGGATCCACACCGCCAGCGGCACGTTGAACAGGCAGTGCGCCAGCGCCACGGCCCAGGGCGTGTCGAACAGCCCGATGGCGGAATAGAGATTGAAGAAGGGCAGGGCGAACACGGCGGGCGGCGCCATCCGGTTCGACAGCAGCCAGAAGAACAGGTGCTTCTCGCCGACAAAGCTGTAGCGCGAGAAGGCATAGGCCGCCGGCAGCGCCAGCGTGATCGAGATGATGGTGTTCAACGCCACATAGGTGAGCGAATTGATGTAGCCCGAATACCAGCTCGAATCGGTAAAGATCTTTATATAGTGCTCGAAAGTGATCTCATTCGGCCACAGCGAGACCGTCGTATTAATCTCGAAATTGGTCTTCAGGCTCATGTTGACGAGCCAGTAGATCGGCAGGATCAGGAACGCCAGATACAGCGCCATGACGAAGGTGCCGGCCCGCGAGGAGGGTTGCACGTGCGAGCTCATGCCGGGTTCTCCTCCTGCCGGCGCTCGGTGCCAGCATGGGTCATCACGGTATAGAAGACCCAGCACAGCGCCAGCACGATGAGATTGTAGACCAGGCTCATCGCCGCCGCCTTGCCGAGGTCGAACTGGCCCAGCGCGATCTTCACGAGGTCGATGGAAAGGAAGGTGGTGGCGTTGCCGGGGCCGCCGCCGGTGAGCACGAAGGGCTCGGTATAGATCATGAAGCTGTCCATGAAGCGCAGCAGCACGGCGATCAAAAGCACGCGCTTCATCTTCGGCAGCTGGATGGTGGTGAAGATCGCCCAGCGGGAGGCACCGTCGATGCGGGCCGCCTGGTAATAGGCGTCGGGAATGGACTTCAGGCCGGCATAGCACAGCAGCGCGACGAGGCTGGTCCAGTGCCAGACGTCCATCACCACGATGGTGATCCAGGCCGCCAGCGGGTCACCCGTATAGTTATAGTCGATGCCGAGCGCATTGATCGCCCAACCTCCGAGGCCGATATCGGCGCGGGCGAAGACCTGCCAGATGGTGCCGACCACGTTCCACGGGATCAGCAGCGGCAGCGCCATGATGACCAGCGTCGCGGCGACCTTCCAGCCGTCGCGCGGCATGGACAGCGCGACCAGGATGCCGAGCGGCACCTCGATGGCGAGGATGATGGCGGAGAACAGCAGGTTGCGCCACAGCGCATCCAGGAAGCGCCCGCCCAGCTCGGTCGAGGGGTCCAGAAGTTCCTGGAACCAGCCAAGGCCGTTCCAGAAGAACTGGTTGTTGCCGAAGGTGTCCTGCACCGAATAGTTCACCACCGTCATGATCGGCAGGATGGCCGAGAAGGCGACGATGAGAAAAACCGGGGCGACCAGCAGCCAGGCGGCGTTGTTGACGGGCTTGTCCATCACATGGCTCCCTCGCGGCCGGCGGCTTCGCCGGGCACCAGCACGCCGTCGGCATAGATGTGGATCTGCCGGGGATCGAGGGTGAGGCCGGCGCTGTCACCGTCGAGCGACAAATCCTCCGGCACCATGGCGGCGGCGGGATTGCCTGAAATCTCGATGCGGGCGATGCGGGCGCGCCCGATATCCTCGATGCGCGTCACCTTCACCGGCAGGCCGGTGCCGGGCGCGGCGAGCGTGGCGAATTCCGGCCGCACGCCGAGTTCGATCCGCCCACCCACCGGCAGGGCGGCATAGCCGCGATCGAGCGCAATGGCGACATCGCCCACATGCGCGGTGCGGCCCTCAACCTTCGCCGGCAAAACATTCATGCCCGGCGAGCCGATGAAATGGCCGACAAAGGTGTGGGCCGGCCGCTCGAACAGCTCTTCCGGCGTGCCGGTCTGCACCACGGCGCCGTCATGCATCACCACCACCGTATCGGCGAAGGTGAGCGCTTCGGTCTGGTCGTGCGTCACATAGATCATGGTCAGGTCGAGCGCCCGGTGCAACTCCTTCAGCGAGGAGCGCAGCTGCCATTTCAGATGCGGGTCGATGACGGTCAGCGGCTCGTCGAACAGGATGGCGGCGACATCCTCGCGCACCAGTCCGCGCCCCAGCGAGATCTTCTGCTTGGCGTCGGCCGTGAGGTTCGAGGCCTTGCGGTCCAGCACTGAGTTCAGGCCGAGCCGGCTGGCGATCTCTTCGACGCGGCGGGCGATGGCCTCGCGCGGCATCTTGCGGTTCTTCAGCGGGAAGGCGAGATTCTCGCGCACGGTCATCGTGTCGTAGACGACCGGGAACTGGAACACCTGCGCGATGTTGCGCGCCTCCGTCGGCAGCTGCGTGACGTCGCGGTCGTCGAACAGGATGCGCCCGCGCGTCGGGATTACCAGGCCGGAGATGATGTTGAGTAGCGTGGTCTTGCCGCAGCCGGAAGGACCGAGCAGCGCATAGGCGCCACCCTGCCGCCAGACATGGTTGATTTCCTTGAGCGCATAATCCTGCGGGCCGCGCGGATCGGGCCGGTAGGCATGGGCGAGACCGTCGAGCGTGATGCTGGCCATGGTGCTCTCCCTCAGGCGGCCGCGGCGTCGCGGGCGGGCGCGATGGCCTGCCCGTCGGCACCGAACAGCAGGATGTGGCGGGGGTCGATCAGCACCTCCACCGGCGCGTCGGGTTCCAGCCGCCGCACGCCCGCGACGAGAGCGGTGAGGCGCTCCTGGCCCATATCCATGTGCAGGAAGCTCTCCGAGCCGGTGACCTCGGTCACGGCGATGGTGGCGCCCAGCCGGATGAGGCCGTTTCCGGTGATGCGCTCGGCGGTGGCGATATCCTCCACCTCCAGATGGTGGGCGCGTACGCCGATCGTGTAGACGCCGTTCGACACCTGCGCGAGCGGCCCGCTGGCCGGCAGCACGGTCCCGTTCTCCATCAGCACCGTGTGGCCCTGCTTGGTCACGCGCAGCGCGTTGAGCGGCGGATCGGAGAACACCCGTGCCGTGGCGAGGTTGGCCGGCCGGCGATAGACCTCGGCGGTCGGGCCGAACTGCGTCACGGCTCCTTCCAGCAGCGTGGCGGTGTGGCCGCCCAGCAGCAGGGCCTCGGTCGGTTCGGTGGTGGCGTAGACGAACACCGCGCCGGTGGAGGCGAAGATACGCGGCAGTTCCTCCCGCAGTTCTTCCCGCAGCTTGTAGTCGAGATTGGCCAGCGGCTCGTCGAGCAGGACCAGATCGGCCCGCTTCACCAGCGCCCGGGCGATGGCGGTGCGCTGCTGCTGGCCGCCCGACAGCGCCAGCGGGGTGCGCTGCAGATAGGGTTCGAGCTTCAGCAGCTTTGCCGCGCTGAGAACGCGCGCTTCGATCTCCGCCCGCGGCAGGCCGGCCACGCGCAGCGGCGAGGCGATGTTCTCATACACGGTCAGCGAGGGGTAGTTGATGAACTGCTGATAGACCATGGCGACGCTGCGCTTCTTCACCGACAGGCCGGTGACGTCGCGTCCCTCCATCCGCACGCGGCCGGAGGTGGGGGCGTCGAGCCCGGCCATCAGCCGCATGAGGCTGGTCTTGCCGGCCAGGGTGGCGCCAAGCAGTACATTGAGGCTGCCCCGCTCCAGCTGCAGCGAAACGTCCTTGATGAAGGGAACGCCCCGCACGCGGAGCGAGACGTGATCGAGTTCGAGCGTCATTGCGCAACTCCCCGCAGCGAGGCCGGCGATGCGCCATGCAGAGCGCTCTCGGCCATGAAGGCGTCGAGCGCGGCGGTTTCCTCGGGCGAAAAGCGCAGGCCGAGCTTGGAACGCCGCCAGAGCACATCCTCGGCGGTGCGGGCCCATTCCTCGCGCATCAGGTAGCGCACTTCGGCCTCGGTCAGGTCGGCGCCGAACATGCGGCCGAGATCGTGCGCGGAGCGGGCGCCGTCGAGGATACGCATGGCGCGTGTGCCATAGGCAACGACCAGGCGCCGGGCGAGATGCTCGTCGAGCCAGGGATGGGCGCGCAAAAGCTGGGCGACCACGCGGGGCTGGTCGTGCACGCCGAAATCGCCGCCCGGCAGCGGCGCGGTGCCGGTCCACGAGGCCTTGGAGGCGGCCGGCAGAAAGGGCGCGAGCTTCTGCATCGCGTGTTCGGCGAGACGACGATAGGTGGTGATCTTGCCGCCGAACACCGACAGCACCGGCACGCGCCCGTCCTGATCGTCCAGTTCGAGCACGTAGTCGCGGGTGGCTTCCTGCGCCTTGGAGGCGCCATCGTCATAAAGCGGGCGCACGCCGGAATAGGTCCACACCACGTCGCCCGGCGTCACCGGCTGGCGGAAATACTCGCTCGCGGCGGCGCAGAGATAGGCAATCTCCTCCTCGCTCGCCACTGGCGGGCTCGGGGTGCGGCCGAAGTCGCGGTCCGTGGTGCCGATCAGGGTGAAATCCTGCTCATAGGGAATGGCGAAGATGATGCGCCCATCCGCATTCTGGAAGATATAGGCACGGTCGTGCTCGTAAAGCCGGGGCACGACGATATGGCTGCCCTGTACGAGACGGACATTGGCGGGCGAATTGGCGCGCAGCACATGCGCCAGCACCTCATGCACCCAGGGACCGGCGGCATTGACCAGCACGCGCGCGTTGACGACGCGGCGCGTTCCGTCCTCGTCGAACTCGATGCGCCAGTGCTCGGCCTCGCGGCTCGCCGAGATGACGCGCGTGCCGCGACGTATGTCGGCGCCGCGCTCGGCGGCATCGAGCGCATTCAGCACGACGAGGCGGCTGTCCTCGACCCAGCAATCGGAATACTCGAACGCCCGCCGATAGCCCTCGCGCAGCGGCCGGCCGGCGGGGTCGCGGGTCAGGTCCAGCGAGCGGGTGGCCGGCAGAAGCTTGCGCCCGCCGAGGTGGTCATAAAGGAACAGGCCGAGGCGCAGCAGCCAGGCGGGGCGCAGGCCCGCATGGTGAGGAAGCACGAAGCGCAGCGGGCGGATGATGTGCGGGGCGATGGCCCACAGCACTTCGCGTTCGGCGAGGGCTTCATGGACGAGCCGAAACTCGTATTGTTCGAGATAGCGCAGCCCGCCATGGATCAGCTTGGTCGAGGCGGAGGAGGTGGCGCCGGCGAAATCGCCCTGCTCCAGCAACACCACCGACGCGCCGCGGCCGGCCGCGTCGCGGGCGATGCCACAACCATTCACGCCCCCGCCGATGATCGCAAGGTCGTAAATCTCGTCCATCGTGCGAGCGTTCAAGGCGCGTCTCCCGATGCGCTCCTTTAGGTCAGCAGCGCTTTCGTTTTTATGTTCATATTGACGCTATACGAAACCATTTTGGGCTGCAATAGCGCAAAATCGAAAGAAGCGAACCTTCGTTTAGGTGCATTGCAGCAATTCCGTGGCTTTTCTGGCATGCCAGCGCCCCGCTCCGGCGCTGGGGCGAGGCTATCCCGGCGCGCGGCGGGAGGGCCGGCTGGCAGCCTCTCCGCTCCAAGCCCGTCAGGCCGTCCTTTCCCTAGGGTTGCGGGGACGGCATCCTCTCCAGCGAGGGTGGATCTAGTGGTTCCAGCGCACCGCCGCACTGCAGCAACGAATTACCCTTGTCATGTTGAGCAAATGGAGCAAAACTAAACATAAAGCTAAATCGTGCCGGCGCCATCGCGCCCGGCGTGAGCCATGAAAGGGGCAGAAAGCCCCTCGTTCTCTGGGAGGAGAGCATGCTGAAGAAGTGGATACCCCTTCTTGGGGCGACGGCCGTCTGCGCGCTGATGTCCGCGCCGCAGGCGGCGAAGGCCGAACAGCTCACCCTGTGCTGGGCGGCCTGGGACCCGGCCAATGCGCTGGTCGAACTCTCCAAGGACTTCACCACCAAGACCGGCATCGACATGAAGTTCGAGTTCGTCCCGTGGACGAGCTACGCCGACCGCTTCCTCAACGAGCTCAACTCGCGCGGCAAGCTGTGCGACCTCATCATCGGCGACAGCCAGTGGGTCGGTGGCGCGGCTGAGAACGGCCATTATGTGAAGCTGAACGACTTCTTCGCGAAGGAAGGCATCAAGATGGATGACTTCGTTCCCGCGACCGTCGTCGGCTACTCCGAATGGCCGAAGAATACGCCGAACTACTGGGCGCTGCCGGCGATGGGCGACGTCGTGGGCTGGACCTACCGCAAGGACTGGTTCCAGCGGCCGGAGATTCAAAAGGAATTCAAGGCGAAGTACGGCTGGGACCTCGACGCGCCCAAGACCTATGACCAGCTCAAGCAGATCGCCGAGTTCTTCCAGAAGCGGCAGATCGACGGCAAGACCGTCTATGGCGCCTCGATCTACACCGAGCGCGGCTCGGAAGGCATCACCATGGGCGTGACCAACGTCCTCTATGATTGGGGCTTCATGTATGACAACCCCAAGAAGCCCTACGACATGCAGGGCTATGTGAACTCGCCTGACGCGGTGAAGGGCCTCGAATTCTACAAGTCGCTCTATGATTGCTGCACGCCGCCGGGCGCCTCCAACGTCTATATGGTGGAATCGGCCGACGCCTTCAAATCCGGTCAGGTGGCGATGCAGATGAACTTCGCCTTCACCTGGCCCGGCCTCTACAAGGACGAAAAGGTCGGCGGCGACCGTATCGGCTTCTTCCCCAACCCGGCGGAGAAGTACCATTTCGCCCAGCTCGGCGGGCAGGGCATTTCGGTCGTGTCCTATTCCGACAAGCGCGACGCGGCGCTGCAATACATCAAGTGGTTCGCCCAGCCGCAGGTGCAGGCCAAGTGGTGGCAGCTCGGCGGCTATTCCTGCCTGAAGGCGGTGGTCGACGCCCCGGACTTCAAGACCAGCCAGCCCTACGCGCCCGCCTTCCTCGAATCGATGGCGATCGTGAAGGATTTCTGGGCCGAGCCCTCCTATGCCGAGCTGCTGCAGGCGATGCAGAAGCGGGTGCATGACTATGTCGTCGCCGGCAAGGGTACGGCGAAGGAAGCGCTCGACGGCCTGGAAAAGGACTGGACCGAGATCTTCAAGGAAGACGGCAAGATCTGACGCCGTCTCTCAACGAAGATGGGCCTCAGGCCCGTGTGCTTCGCGACGCGGGGCGTGTCCGCCCCGCTCCTCAGCATGATGACTGCTGCCCCATGCCACCATCCTGAGGTGCCCGGCAATGCCGGGCCTCGAAGGACGCAGGCCCGGGCCGCCGACGACCCCGCGCGATCCTGGCGCACAGGACCGCTTCCTCCCGATGGCGACCCGGTTGCATCTGAGACCTGACCGGGTCGCCCCTTTTCCGCCGACGCAAGCGAGTGCGCGCGTGACAACATCCCATCATACTCTAGCCGACAAGGCCGCCGAGGCGGCTGCGCGGGCGACGCCGGACGGCGTGGTGGTGCGAGTGCGGGCACTGTCGGACCGGGCGATCGCCTGGCTCTTCATCGCTCCCACCATCGTGCTGCTGCTGGCGATCAACATCTTTCCGCTGTTCTGGGCGATCTACCTCTCCTTCACGAATTTCCGCGCCAACCGGCCCAATGCCGAGGTCAAGAATGTCGGGCTCGGCAATTACTCGCGGGTGCTGAACGACCCCGACATCTGGGCGTCGATGCAGACCACGGCGCATTTCGTATTCTGGACCATCCTGTTGCAGACAGTGATCGGCTTCGCGCTCGCCTATCTCATCGACCGGAAATTTCGCGGCCATGCGTTCTGGACGACGCTCATCCTCATTCCGATGATGCTGTCGCCGGCCGTGGTCGGCAATTTCTGGCGCTTCCTCTATGAGCCGCAAATCGGCCTGTTCGCCTATGCGGTCTCGTTCCTGACCGGCATCCCCACCTCCGAGATCCAGATGCTCGGCAGCGTGAACCTGGCGCCCTGGGCGATCATCATCGTCGATACCTGGATGTGGACGCCCTATGTGATGCTGATCTGCCTCGCCGGGCTGCGCTCCATCCCCGACTACATCTACGAGGCGGCGGAGGTCGACCGCGCTTCTAACTGGCGACAGTTCTGGTCGATCACCGTGCCGATGGCGCTGCCCTTCATCATGCTGGCGGTGCTGTTCCGCGGCATCGAGAACTTCAAGATGTTCGACATGGTGAACCTGCTCACCGGCGGCGGACCCGGCTCGACCACCGAGGTCGCCTCGATCACGCTGAAGCGCGACGCCTTCGAGGCCTGGGCGACCGGGCGCTCCTCGGCCTTCGCCATCGTGCTGTTCGTCGCGGTGTTCGGCCTCGCCAACATCTACGTCAAGGCGCTCAACAGGGTGAAGCAGCGATGAGCCCGGCCAAGACAACCACCGTCAATACCGCCCATTCCGTCGTCGAGCCGAGCGCCCGCTCCAAACGGATCGCCGGGACGCTGGTGATCGTCTACGCGCTCGTCACCATGCTTCCGCTGGCGTGGATCTTCCTGACCTCGATCAAGTCGCCGCCGGATTCGATCTCCTACCCGCCGAAGATCCTCTTCACCCCTTCGATCGAGGGCTATTGCAACCTGTTCACCACTCGCACGCGGCAGACGCCGGAATACATCGCCTCGCTGCCGGCGCCGGACGGGGTGTGCGACGCCGTCACAAGGCAGCGCAACATGGTGATCGCGGGACCCTCCAACTTCCTGCCGCGCTTCACCAATTCGCTGATCATCGCTTTCGGCTCGACCTTCCTCGCCGTCGGGCTTGGCACGCTGGCGGCCTATGGCTTCTCGCGCTTCAAGGTGCCGATGGCCGATGATCTGCTGTTCTTCATCCTGTCTACCCGGATGATGCCGCCCATCGCCGTCGCCATCCCGATCTACCTGATGTACCGCCAGCTTGGCCTGTCGGACACCGCCCTCGGCATGATGCTGCTGTACACGGCGGTCAACGTCTCGCTCGCCGTCTGGCTGCTCAAGGGCTTCATCGACGAGATCCCACGCGAATATGAGGAAGCGGCGATGATCGACGGCTATTCGCGTCTGCAGGCCTTCCGCAAAGTGGTGCTGCCGCAGGCGACCACCGGCATCGCGGCCACCGCCATCTTCTGCCTGATCTTCGCCTGGAACGAATACGCCTTCGCTTCGCTGCTCACGTCAGGCAGCGCCCAGACCGCCCCGCCCTTCATTCCCACCATCAT
This sequence comes from Xanthobacteraceae bacterium 501b, assembly GCA_000378025.1. Taxonomy (GTDB): domain Bacteria; phylum Pseudomonadota; class Alphaproteobacteria; order Rhizobiales; family Xanthobacteraceae; genus Ancylobacter. The sequence goes on along the minus strand of KB899087.1, from coordinate 3,730,536 downwards.
CGGCGAGGGCGGGCAGGACTGGCCGGCAGTGGCGGCTGGCACCACCATCTTCCTGGTGCCGATCCTCGTCTTCACCATCCTGCTGCGCAAGCAGCTCCTGCGCGGCATCACCTTCGGGGCGGTACGCAAATGAGCGATCCCCTCCTCACCCCGCAAAGCCCCGCTCTGCCGCCGCGCCGCCGCCCCTTCTTCCTGCGGCGCGGACCAATGGAGGCGGTCGCCGTGACGGTGATCGCGCTCGGCTTCCTCATGCTGTTCCAGCCCTTCGCGCTGGTGCTCTACACCTATTCGCTCATTACCCTCCTCGTCGGCACGTTCATGTTCATGATCGTGTCCAAGTTCCCGGAGTAGGCGCATGGCCGAGATCAGGGTCGAGCATCTGCGCAAGGCGTTCGGCGAGTTCGTCGCCGTGCAGGATTCGAGCTTCACCGTCGAGGACGGCGAGTTTCTCGCCTTGCTGGGCCCTTCGGGCTGCGGCAAGACCACCACGCTGCGCATGATCGCCGGGCTGGAACTGCCGACCGGCGGCGCCATCCGCCTTGGCGGCGAGGATGTGACCTACAAGCGGGCCAGCGAGCGCGACATCGCCTTCGTGTTCCAGCTCTTTGCCCTCTACCCGCATATGAATGTGCGCAAGAATATAGGCTTCCCGCTGCTCGCCCAGGGCGTGCCGAAGGCGGAGATCAAGGCGCGGGTGGAGGAGACGGCGCGCCTGCTGCAGATCGATCACATTCTCGACCGTCCCGTGTCGGGCCTCGCCGGCGGCGATCGCCAGCGCGTGGCGCTGGGCCGGGCGATCGTGCGGCGGCCGATGTGCTTCCTGATGGATGAGCCGCTCGGCACGCTCGATGCCGAATTCCGCGAGGTGATGGTGCGCGAGCTGCGCGAGCTGCACAACCGCATCCATGCCACCACGGTCTATGTCACCCATGACCAGATCGAGGCGATGGCGATGGCCGACAAGATCGCGGTGATGAACCATGGCGTCATCGAGCAGTTCGGCACGCCGCAGGAAATCTATGACCGCCCAGCCTCCATGTATGTCGCCGACTTCATCGGGTCGCCGCCGATGAACTTCATCCGCTTTACCGCCGGCCTGCAAAAGGGCGCGCGTGCGGCGCGCATCGGCGCGGCGGAGGTGGAAATGCCCGAACTGCGCAGGGATGTGGCGCCCGGCGCACTGGCGCTGGGAGTGCGGCCCGAGCATGTCCGGTTCTCGGAAAGCTCGCCGCTGCGCGGGGCGATTTATGGCAGCGAATATCTCGGGACCAACCAGATCGTGACGGTGGAGATCGAGGGCGGGCTGGTGCGTGCCCGGCTGCCAGCCGAGCACAGCTACCGGATCGGAGAACCGGTCGGCCTCACCTTCAAGAGCCAGCGGCTGTCGCTGTTCGACGCCGGCTCCGGCCGGGTGATTCCTTCCGTCCTGCACGAGGGCGCGTTGCGCCAGGAGGCCCGCCATGGCTGACGTGACGCTCAAGGGCATCACCAAGAGCTTCGGCAAAGGCGGGGCCAAGCGCGCCGTCGATGGCATCGATCTCGCTATCGCGGATGGGGAGTTCGTGGTTCTGCTCGGCCCCACCGGCGCCGGAAAGACCACCACGCTTCGCCTCATCGCCGGTCTGGAGACGCCCGATGCCGGCACGGTCAGCATTGGCGGACGGCCGATGGCGGATCTGGCGCCGGCGAGCCGCGACGTCGCCTTCGTGTTCCAGCAATACTCCCTCTACCCACACCTCACCGTCTACGAGAATCTGGCCTTCCCGCTGCGCTCCCCGGCACGGCGCATGGAGGCCGCCGCCATCGACGCGCGGGTGCGGGAGGTGGCGAAGATGGTCCGCATCGACCACAAGCTGGAAAACCGCTCCACCCGCCTCTCCGGCGGCGAGATGCAGCGCGTCGCCATCGGCCGGGCACTGGTGCGTCGGCCTTCCATCTATCTCATGGACGAGCCGCTCTCCTCGCTCGACGCCAAGCTGCGCGGCGAATTGCGGCTGGAATTGAAGCGCATCCAGAAGGACCTGGGCGCGACGCTGCTCTATGTCACCCACGACCAGATCGAGGCGATGACCATGGCGGACCGCATCGGCATCCTCGCCGAGGGGCGGCTGGTGCAGATCGGCACACCGCGCGAGATCTATGCCGACCCGGCCAATCTCCACGTGGCAGCCCGGCTCGGCCAGCCACACATCAATCTGCTGCCGGTCGGCCTGCTGCCGGATGTGCCGGCGCCGCCGGGAACGACGACGATCGGCGCGCGTACCGAGCACATCGCCCTGGCGCGGGAGGAGGGCGGCAATGCGCGGGTCGACTGGATCGAGCATCTCGGCGACCAGAACCACCTGCACATCAAGCTGGGCGAGCAGAAGCTGGTGACGCTCGCCGACCCCGACGTGGCGGTGTCTCCCGGCGACCGGATCAGCCTGTCATTGCGGAACCCGCTCTATTTCGGGCAGGACGGCCAGAGACTTGTGTAGCGGACACGCGTGAGGACGAACGGTCACGCGCCTGATGTCGCGTCGAACGGATGGGAAGGCAGCCATGAAACATTTCTTCAACCGGCGAGACAGCATCGTTACCGAGGCGCTGGACGGTCTCCTGCGAACGACGCCGCCCGGCCGGCTGGCGCGGCTCGACACCTATCCCGACATCAAGGTTGTGCTGCGCGCCGACTGGGACAAGTCCAAGGTCGCCGTCGTCTCCGGCGGCGGCGCCGGGCACGAGCCCTCGCATGCCGGCTTCGTCGGCAAGGGACTGCTGACCGCCGCCGTCTCCGGCGAAATTTTCGCTTCGCCCAGTGTCGAGGCGGTGCTCACCGCCATCCGCGCCGTGACGGGCGAGCCCGGCTGCCTGCTGGTGGTGAAGAACTACACCGGCGACCGGCTGAATTTCGGCCTCGCCGCCGAGCGCGCCCGTGCCGAGGGTTATCGGATCGAGATGGCGATCGTCGCCGACGACATCGCGCTGCCCGACATTCCCCAGCCGCGCGGCGTCGCCGGTACACTGTTCGTGCACAAGATCGCCGGCCATCTCGCCGAGGCAGGCGCGGACCTCGCCGCCGTCGCCGAGGCGGCACGGGCTGCGGCGGCCGACATCGCCTCGCTCGGCGTGTCGCTGTCCTCCTGCTCCATCCCCGGCCAGCCCTTCGAGGCGCGGCTCGGCGCAGAAGAGGGTGAACTGGGCCTCGGCATCCATGGCGAGCCGGGGGTGGAGCGCATCCCGCTGCAGCCGGCCGGTGCGATCGTCGCGCTGATGAGCGAGCGCCTCGCCACCCGGCTCGACCCCGCTGCCGACTACGCGCTGCTGATCAACAATCTCGGCGCCGTGCCGCCTCTGGAGATGAGCCTGATCGCCGAGGCGCTGCTGGGGTCGGAACTCGGGCGCGGGGTGAAGCTGGTCATCGGCCCGGCGGCGCTGATGACGGCGCTGAACATGAACGGCTTTTCGCTGTCCTATCTCCGGCTCGACGCCGCGCGCGAAGCGGCGCTGACCGCCCCGGCCGAGCCGCTGGCCTGGCGCCCGGCGGTCGCACCCGGCCGGGTCGAGGTCCGGGCCGCGCCTTCCGCGCCGCGCGACGAGGCATCCCCCGCCAGCACCGACGCAGCGGCGGAAGCGCTCATCCGCACCGCCTGCGCGGCACTGATCGGGCTGGAGGAGGAACTCAACCGGCTCGACGCCCGCGCTGGCGATGGGGACACGGGGTCGACTGTCGCGACCGGCGCCCGCGCCGTCGAAGCCCGTCTCTCCGGCCTGCCTTTGACCGATCCTGCCGCTACGCTCAAGGCCATCGGCGCCGAACTCGGTACCGCCATGGGCGGGTCGAGCGGGGTGCTGCTCTCCATCTTCTTCACTGCCGCCGCGCAGGCGCGCGCATCGGGGGAGGCGCTGCCCGAGGCCCTGCTCGCCGGCCTAGAACGGATGGTGTTCTATGGCGGCGCCGCGCTGGGCGACCGCACCATGATCGATGCGCTCGATCCCGCCCTCAGGGCGCTTGCCGCCGGTGATCTCAGGGCTGCCGCAGCCGCTGCCGCCTCAGGGGCCGAAGCGACCAAGGCTATGGTGCAGGCGCGGGCCGGGCGGGCGGCCTATGTCGCCGCGCGTGATCTGGAGGGTTCGCCCGATCCCGGCGCCGTGGCTGTGGCCAAGGTGTTCGCGGCGCTGGTGGAGCGGGGCTGAGGCCGATGACGCTTGATGCCGCCGATGTCACGGCCCTCATCGGCCTGTGCCGTGAGCAGATCGAGCAGCATTGCGAGCGTCTCGGCCGGCTCGACAGCGCCATTGGCGATGGCGACCACGGCGCCAATATGCGGCGCGGGCTGGAGGCGGTGCATCGCGAGCGCGACGCCATTTCCGCCCTGCCGCTGCCGGCGGCGCTGGAGCGCATCGGGCTGGTGCTGGTCATGAGCATCGGCGGCGCCGCCGGGCCGCTCTATGGCACGCTGCTGATGGAGCTCGGGCGCGGCCTGGCGACGGGTGACGACGCGACCGATTTCGCCGCCATTCTCGCCCAGGCGGTGGCGGCGGTGGCGCGGCGGGGCCGTTCCGGGCCGGGCGACAAGACGCTGCTGGATGTGCTCTACCCCGTGCAGGCGGAGATCGCGGGACATGCGGCGCCGCTGCGCATTGCCGAATGCGCCCGTAATGCCGCGCAGGCGACTGAAATGATGCTGGCGCGGCGTGGCCGGGCGTCCTATCTCGGCGCACGCTCGATCGGCCATGAAGACCCCGGCGCGTCGAGCTGCGCGCTGCTCACGACGACTATCTGTCTGTATTTCAAGGAGAATGCCCCCTCATGACGCCCGCGCGCATCGCCAATGTGGGGATCGTGATCGTCTCGCACTCGCCGCTGGTGGCGCAGGGCGCCGCCGATATGGTGCGCCAGATGGTGGGCGATTGCGTGCCGCTCGCCTGGACCGGCGGCAATGTCGAGGGTGGGTTGGGCACCCATGTCGTCGGTATTTCGGTAGCGATCGAGGCGGCGTGGTCCGAGGCCGGCGTCGCCATTTTCGTCGATCTCGGCGGGGCGGAAACCAATAGCGAGATGGCGGTGGAGATGCTTGGGCCGGCGCGGGCGGCCAAGGTCGCCATCTGCAACGCGCCGCTGGTGGAGGGCGCGGTGGTCGCGGCGGCGGAGGCTTCCGGCGGCTCCCCATTGGCGCGGGTGGTGGCGACGGCGGAAGAGTTGTCCGCGTGATGGCCGAGCCCGCTCCCCTCCTCGGGCGGCCTTCCGCCCCTCGTTGCCAGGCGGAAGTTGAGGTTACGCATGGGGTTGGGCTGCATGCGCGGCCCTCGGTCGCCTTCACCCGCCTGGCCAAATCCTTCCCCTGCACTGTCGAGGTGGCGGTGGATGGATCGGGCGACTGGCTGAACGGAAAGAGCATCGTCAAGATCATCGGCGCCCGCATAAGACGCGGAACTAAAATGAGAATTCGCGCTGAGGGCGCGCGGGCGGAGGAGGCGGTCGCGGCGCTGAGCGGGCTGGTGCGGCGCAATTTCGACGAGGATCGCAAGCCGGGGCGGGCCGATGGCCGCCCCGCGTGAGTTTCGCGGTCATCCCGCCTCGCCCGGCCGGGCGGTCGGCCCGGTGCACCGGGCGGGCGAGCCGCCGGCGCCGTCCGGCCTTTCCGGCAGCGGGGCCGAGGCCCGTGCGGCGCTGAACAATGCTGTGAACAGAGCGGTTTACGAGCTGCGCCAGCTCTCGGCCGGTGCCGATGCGGAGAGCGCCGGCATCCTCGATTTCCAGATCGAGCTGCTGCTTGATGGCGAGCTTCTCGCCCCGGCCCTGGCCCGTATCGACCGGGGCGAGGGGGCGGCGCTGGCCTTCGCCGCGGCGCTGAACGATCAGATCGACGCGATGGCCAGTCAGTGCAGTGAGAGCGCCAGTCAGTGCAGTGAGGCCAATCAGGACGATGGGTCCGAGGTCGATCCCTTCGCCCTGCGCGCGGTCGACCTGATGGACCTGCAGCACCGGGTGCTCGACGCGCTGGCCGGGCGCATTCGTGCCGACTTTCCGCCCGGCGCGGTCTATGTCGGGCGCGACATGCCGCCGAGCGTCTTTCTCGCCCATGACTGGTCGAGCGGCGGCGCCATCGCGCTTGGCGCCGGCAGCACGGCAAGCCATGTCGCGCTGCTGGCGCGGGCGCGCGGCGTGCCGATGGTGGTCGGCCTCGGGGCGCTGCCGGGCGAGACGGGCGAGACGCTGCTGGTGGACGGCACGCAGGGGCTGGCCCGCCTTAACCCCGAGGCGCGGCTTCTGCCCGAGGCACGGCTTCTTGCCGAGGCGGGCCCGGCGGCGGCGCTCCCTCGCCAAGCCCCCCTTGCCCCCGCTCCGCACGCCGCCGCCGGCGCGGCGCCGTTCTCCGCTGCTGCCGGCGGGGGCGAAACGCCCCTGCTGCTCGCCAATCTCGATACGCTGGCCGATCTCGACACGCTCGATCCGGCCGAGGTGGACGGGGTCGGGCTGGTGCGGACCGAGTTCATGCTCACCAGCGCGGCCGAGGCGCTGAGCGAGGAGCGGCATCTGGCGGTCTACCGCCGCCTCCTCGAGGCGCTCGCCGGCAAGCCGGTGACGCTGCGCATGTTCGATCTCGGCGGCGACAAGGCGCTGGCGGGCCTCACCGAGGGCGACCCGGCCGGCATGCTCGGCCTGCGCGGGGTGCGCTTTCTGCTCGCCCATCCCGATCTCGCCCGCATCCAGGCGAGGGCGCTGATCCGCGCGGCGGCGCAGGGCCCGGTCAGCGTGCTGCTGCCGATGGTGACGCTGCCGGCGGAACTGGCGGCGATGGCGGCGCTGTTCGACGAGGAGGCGGCGCGGCTGGCGCGACAGGCAATCGAGGGCCGGCGCCCGCCGCTCGGCATCATGGTGGAGGTGCCGGCGGCCGCGCTGACACTCGACCTGTTCGGGCAGGCCGCCTTCTTTTCCGTGGGCAGCAACGATTTGATGCAGTATCTCGCAGCGGCGGCGCGCGACAATCCTGCCGTGGCGCCGCTCTATGCGGGAGCGGAGACGGCGTTGTTCCGGCTGCTGGACCAGATCTGCACCGCCGCCCGCGCGCTCGGCCGCCCGGTGTCGCTGTGCGGCGATCTCGCCGCCGAACCGGCGGCGGCCGGACGCCTGCGCGCGCTCGGCCTGCACGGGCTTTCCGTCGCCCCGAGGCGGCTTCCCGCCCTGCGCGCGGCGCTGGCCGCAACTGTCCCGCCGCCGGCGCGGGGCACCGGCTTTCCCGATCCTGCGACGGGGCAGGCCTAGGCATGGCGCGCGAGACCAGTGACGAGGCGGTGATCGCCTATAAAACCCTGCTCGCCGGCATTCTCGACAACCGGCCTTCCGGCACGCGCCAGCGGCTGGCGGCGGCTTTGGGCAAGCACCGCAGCTTCGTGACCCAGGTCACAAGCCCGAGCTACGACACGCCGCTGCCGGCCCGGCATCTGCCGACCATTTTGCGGGTGTGCCATTTCAGCCCGGCCGAGCAGGAGCGCTTTCTCGCCGCCTATGAGGCCGCCCATCCAGGCCGGCTGCCCGAGGTCGGCGGCGGCGCGGCGATGCGGACCCTGGCGCTGATGGTGCCGGATTTCGGCGACGAGAAGAAGAACCGCAGCTTTGACGATGCCCTCGCCGACTTCGTGGCTAAGATGGCGGCGCTGGTGAATGGAGGCGATTGAATGCACGCGAGGAACAGCGGCGCGCCCACTCCCGGCCGGCGGGGCTGAGCGGGTGCGGCAGAGGGGGCGGCGTATGGCGCGGAAGAGGGCGCGTTCGGGGGCCATCGGATGACGCGGTTCCTCCACGCCGCCGATACGGCGGCGGCGCAGAGCCTCGCCGGTTTCGTCGCCGCGCATGAGGACCTCGTCGCCTTTGGCGTTGAGGGCAAATTCGTGCGCCGCCGCCGGCTCACCCCCGGCAAGGTGGCGGTGATCTCAGGCGGCGGGGCCGGGCATGAGCCGCTGCATTGCGGCTTCATCGGCGCCGGCATGCTGGATGCCGCCTGCACCGGCCATGTGTTCACCTCGCCGACCCCCGACCAGATCCTCGCCGCCATGGACGAGACCGACACCGGTGCCGGCTGCCTGCTGGTGGTGAAGAACTATGATGGCGACGTGATGAACTTCGAGATGGCGGCGGAAATGGCCGCCGGCCGGCACCGCATCGAAACGGTGATCGTCGAGGACGATGCCGCCTATGGCCCTTCCGTCCGCAGCCGGGGGCGGCGCGGGGTCGCCGGCACGGTGGTGGTGGAAAAGCTGCTCGGCGCGGCGGCGGAGCGGGGTGACGACCTCGCCGGGCTGAAGGCGCTGGGCGAGGGGCTTTCCGGCCGGGTGCGCAGCATGGGCGTCGCCCTGCGCGGCGTCAGCCTTCCCGACAATGGCCGCGAGACCTTCGCGCTGGGGCCGGACGAGATGGAGATCGGCGTCGGCATTCATGGCGAGCCCGGGCTCTACCGCACCGGGCGCGCCGGACCGGAGGAGATTGTGCGGCTGCTGTGCGAGCCGGTGCTGGCGCAGCTTTCGCCGCTGGCGGAGGCCTGCCCGCTGCTGATCGTCAACGGCTTTGGCGGCACCCCGCCGATCGAGCTGCACCTCGCCCACAATTTGACCCGCGCCTTCCTGCGTCCGCACGGCATCGTGCCGGCGCGGGCGCTGGTCGGCACCTTCGTCACCTCGCTCGACATGGCGGGGCTCTCGGTGACGCTGGCCCTGCTGACGCCGGAGGAGTTCGCCCTCTGGTGCGCGCCGGTGGCGACGCCGACCCTGGTCTGGTGAGGGCCGGCCGGGGCGCGCCATTGCGTGGCGGGGCGGGCTGTTGCTAAGGTCCCGCGCCGGGCGCCCCGGCTTTTTCTTCCGACGCCACGGAGCCCCATGAACACGGCCGGCACCGCTTTCCCGACCTTCTGGAAGAGCGTTCGCAAGGCGGTTCCGGTCGATTTCGGCTGGCGCAATGTCGCCTTTTCCCTGCGCACCGCTGCCGCTGCGGTGATGGCGCTTGCCGCCGCCTATTGGCTGGAGCTGCAGGACCCGCAATGGGCGGCGCTCACCGTCTATCTGCTGGCGCAGCCGACCGCCGGCGCCGCCGTGGCCAAGGGCGCCTACCGCGTCGTCGGCACGCTGGGCGGGGCGGCGGCGGGGCTGGTGATTCTCGGCCTGTGGTCGCAGGCGCCGCTGCCGCTGGTGGGCTCCCTCGCGCTCTGGCTCGGCCTGTGTTTCACCCTGGCGGCGCAGCGGCGCAACTATGCCGCCTACAGCTTCCTGCTCGCCGGCTACACCGCGCTGCTGGTGGGGCTGGAAGGGGCGTTCGCGCCGACCGGGGCCTGGCACATCGCCTTTGACCGCACGGCGGAGATCATCATCGGCATCGCCTGCATCACGGCGGTGAGCGTGGTGGTGTTTCCGGTCTATGCCGGCGACGTGCTGCGCCGCCAGCTGGCGACGCTGTTCGGCCGGCTCTGCCATTATGGCGCGGTGGCGCTTCAGCCGCGCACGCCGCCCGCCACCTTCGCGGCGCTGCGCCGGGAGATGGTGGCGGGGGTGGTGACGTTCGATGCGCTGCGCTCCTACACCGTGTTCGAGGCGCCTGACATGCGCGCCAGCGACGCGGGGCTGCGCCGCATGACCCGCGAGTTCCTGCGCGTGCTGGCGGTGGCGCGCGGGCTCTATGTGCGGCTCGACGATTTCCAGGTGGAAGGGGCGGGCGTGGTGGCGGACCGGCTGCGCCCGGCGATGGCGGACGTCTCCGCGCGGCTGGAGCGGCTCGCCGGCGATCCCTCGGCGTTTCATGATCCGCGCCGGGTGCGGTCCGATCTTCTCGCCGCCCGGGTCGCGCTCGACACCGCACGGGCCGATCTGGAGGCGATGGCCGGGCGCGTGCCCTTCGTGCCGCTGGCGGATGGGGTGCTGATCCTGCGGCGGGCGGGGGATTTGCTGCACGGGCTCTCCATGGTGATGGTGAGCGAGGCGGCGAGCCTGCGCCCGGCGCGGGGCCTCGCCCGCGCGCCGCTGAAGCCGGTGGGGCCTTCCCCCGAGCAGCGGCGGGAAGCGGGGCTCGCCGGGCTGCGCGCCGGGCTGGTCCTGGCGCTGATGTGCGGCTTCTGGGCGGCCACGGAGTGGACCGACGGTTTCAACGCCGCCTCGGGCCTCGCCGTGCTGCTGTTCTTCTCGGTCAACCAGGACCGGCCCGGGCCGCTCGGCTTCGCCTTCCTGCTGTGGACCGCGCTCGGCATGGCGGCGGCGTTCCTCGCCATGGTGCTGGTGCTGCCGCGCATCGAGGGCTTCGAGGCGCTGGCGCTGTTTTTGATGCTGGCGCTGTTCCCGGCCGGGCTGATGGCGGGCACGCCGCAGCTCGCCTGGCCGGGCATCGCCTTCGGCGGCTTCTTCGTCGCCGAGATCGGCACCGGCAATGTGTTCCTGCCTGATGAGGCCGGGTTCTTCAACGCGGCGCTGTCGACCCTGTTCGGCATGGGTCTGGCGCTGGTGCTGCTGAACCTCTTGCCCGTGACCTCGCGCGGCTCGCGCCGGCGGCTCTGGGTGCAGACGCTGGGCGAGCGGCTGCCGCAGGCGGCGCGGGGCGTGCGCCATGAGCGGGTGATCCTGCGCGAGATCGTCGGGGGGCTGGCCGAGCTGCTGCCGCGCCTCGCGCTCGACCGACCGGGCGAGGACGAGTTCCTGCGCGGCACACTGGGCGCGGCCTCGACGGCGCTGGAACTCGGCCGCCTGCACCGGCTGCTGGCGGCACCTGATCTGGCGGAGGGCACGCGCGCCCTGGTTGCCGGCTTCCTCGACCGCTTCGCCGCGCAGCTGGAGGCGTTGCCCGAAGCCGGCCCGGCGCTGCCGGCCCGTGTCGACGCGGCGGCGGCGGAGGCGCGCGCGGCGGCGCTGGCCGGGCGCGACGCCGGGCGCGATCTGCCGCCCGGCTCGCCGGCGGCGGGGCTGAATCTGCGCGCCGGGGCGTCGCTGCGCTTTATCGCCGACCGTTTCGACATCGACCGGGCGTTCTTCCTGCACGCCTTTGGGGAGGATTGATGGACACCGCCCTGCCATTCCTCACCCCGGCGGCGTTCGGGATCTATTTTCCGCCCGCTCTGCTGTGGGCGCTGGTGGCGCTGGTGCCCTATCTGCTGCTGCGCCGGGGCCTGGCGCGGGCCGGGTTCTATCGTTTTGTCTGGCACAAGCCGCTGTTCGACGCGGCGCTCTACATCATCCTGTTCGGCGTGGTCATCTTCCTGCTGCCGGCGCTGGGGGAGATCCTGCGATGAACATCGGCTCCGTGCTGCGCGTGGGCGTCACGCTGCTCGCCACATTGGCGGCGGTCTTTGTCGGCTGGCGGCTGTGGCTCTACTACACCGTCTCGCCCTGGACCCGCGACGCGCGGGTGCTGGCGCAGGTGGTGGAGATCGCGCCCGATGTCTCCGGCCTCGTCGACACGGTGAATGTGCGCGACAACCAGCTGGTGCAGAAGGGCGACGTGCTGTTCGTCATCGACCAGAAGCGCTTCACCGCCGCCTTGCAGCAGGCGCAGGCGGATGTCGCGCTGAAGCAGCAGGCGCTGGACTATGCCCGCGACACCGCCCGGCGCGATGCCAATCTGGAGCGCGCCGATGCCGACGCGATCGCGGCGCAGACGGTCGAACTCACCGCTTCCACCGCCGCCGAGGCGCAGGCGGAACTCGACGCCGCGCAGGCGGCGCTGGCCACGGCGCAGATCAATCTCGACCGCTCCCGCGTGCGCGCGCCGACCGATGGCTACATCACCAATTTCAATGTCGATGCCGGCGACTATGCCCGCGTCGGCGAGGGCATGCTGGCGCTGGTCGACAGCCATTCCTTCTATGTCTACGCCTATTTCATGGAGACCAAGCTGCCCGCCATCCGCGACGGCGACCCGGCCCGGGTGGAGCTGATGGCCGGCGGGGTGGTGATCGACGGCGTGGTCGAGGGGCTGAGCCGCGCCATCGCCATTCCCGGCGAGGGGCTGCTGGCGCAGGTGAACCCCAATTTCGACTGGATCCGACTGGCCCAGCGCATTCCGGTGCGGATCAAGCTCGGCCCGCTGCCGCCCGGCGTGCGGCTGGTGTCGGGCCTCTCCGCCACGGTCGTGGTGCAGCCAAAGATACGGTAAGATCGTAGCAGGGCATCTTGCGGTTGACAGTTCGGCCGGGCCGGTGATCCTTTCATACCAGCCAGGGGAGTCGCCGTGCTCGATATCGAACCGATCCGCCGCCGTCGCATCTATGAGGATGTGGCTGAACGCCTGCAGCAACTGATGCTCGACGGCACACTGGGCGAGGGCGACGTGCTGCCCTCCGAGCGCGAGCTGATGGAGCAGTTCAAGGTCGGGCGGCCGGCGATCCGCGAGGCGCTGATGTCGCTGCAGAAAGCCGGGCTGGTGTCGATCGCCAATGGCGAGCGGGCGCGGGTGGTGCGGCCGGACCCGAAGCACTTCATCCAGGAATTGTCGGCCTCGGTGCGCTCCTATCTCGCCCACCCCGCCGGCATGCGGCATTTCCAGAACGCGCGCCTGCATCTGGAAATGGCGCTGACCCGCCATGCCGCGCGCGAGGCCAGCCCGGCCGACATTGCCCGCATCGGCGACGCGCTCGCCCGCAACCGGCGCGACCTTGGCGACATGGCGGCGTTCGAGGCCTCCGACATCGCCTTTCACTATGAGATCGTGCTGGTTTCGCAAAACCCGCTGTTCGACGGCGTCCACCGCGCGGTGGTGCAATGGCTGTCCGAGCAGCGCAGCGTGACGCTGAAGGTCGCGCAGGCAAAGGAAATGGCGCTCGCCTTCCATGAGCGCATTTACGACGCCATCGCCGCGCATGACCCCGACGCGGCGGAAACGGCAATGCGCGCCCATCTGGAATCGGTGGCGGCGCTGTATTGGGACCGCGACCGCCCGGCCGGGTGAACCGGCGGCGCGTGCTCTCTCCGAAAATGAGAGGGCGATTTACCGATCAGATGGGCAATCTGATCGGGGTGCCCTAGCCACCTATTGACCTATCATACCAGCTACGCTTAGCATCGCTTCCGGATGGCGAGGCCTGCCGCGCGCGCGGCGGGGCTCGCACCGTCGCGGCGGCTGCGTCGCGCTGGCCGTGGGCGTGCGACATCGCCCCCGGCGACGAGAGTGCGTGCGGCGGCGAAGGGCCGGCACACGGGCTGGGCGCGCCGGACGCGCGCCGGGACGTGCCTTCGCCCGGCCGTGCCCGCAGAGGGGCGCCCTTCCGCGCAGGAGATGAACGTTTAGCTGCGGCGCCAGACAAAAGATGCTTGATCTTTGCTTCTTACAATATCATAGATGATATATGATTTGGTGCGCTGGCGGGTTTGCCACCCCGCGACCGGGCCTTCGTCCGGCGGCGCGCCCAAGGCTGGCTCAACGCTCGCCTTCCCGTTCCATGCGCCTTCGCGTGCGGACGGCCGATCCTTCCCTCGACGCGGCGCGGCCCTCTCCGCCGCCGGCTGCGAGGCAACAGCAACAAGAAGGCCGCCGGCACAGGCGCGCCCGTCACATCGCAATGATTGCCCGGAGGCGGGCGGCGAGAGGCCGCGCTGCCGCAGGCAACTGGGAGGAAACGACATGCAGATCACTTCGCTCCGCAAGGGTGTTCTCACCGCGAGCGTTCTCACCGCGTCGGCGCTCGCCGTCGGCCTCACCGGCGCCACGGCGGCGCTGGCGGAATGGAAGCCGAACCGTCCCGTCGAGCTGGTGGTTTCCGCCGGCCCGGGCGGCGGCTCCGACATCTTCACCCGCGTGGTGCAGGCGGCGCTGACCAAGAACAAGCTGGTCGAAACCCCGCTCATCGTCGTCAACAAGCCGGGCGGCTCGGGCTCGGAGGCGTTCAACTACGCCGAGGATAATGTCGGCAGCCCCTACAAGGTCTATTTCGGCACCCAGGACGCCTATGTGCTGCCGCTCGGCACCAAGGTGAACTACTCCATGAAGGACCTGACGCCTGTCGCGTCCATGGTGTTCGACGTGTTCATCCTGTGGTCGAACCCCAAGGCCTCGGGCATCAACACCGCGCAGGAATTCGTCGCCAAGGCGAAGGAAAACCCCGGCAAGGTCCGCGTTGCCGGCGCCAAGGCCAAGGACGCCGACGAGACCGTGGTGACGCTGGTCGAGCGCGCCGCCGGCATCGACCTCGCCTATATCCCCTACAAGTCCGGCAGCGAAGCCGCGATCCAGGTCGCAGGCGGCCATATCGAGGCCAACACCAATAATCCGAGCGAGAGCCTGGAGCAGTGGAAGGCCGGCAACCAGAAGCCGCTCTGCGTCTTCACCTCCGCCCGCCTCACCGACAAGACCGTGGTCGCCGACGGCATGAGCTGGGCCGACATCCCGACCTGCGTCGAGGCGGGAATCGACGTGAAGGACTTCGTGCAGCCGCGCACCGTATGGATGGCCGCCGACGTGCCGCCCGAAGCGGTGGCCTACTACACCGACCTGATGAAGAAGGCGATGGATACGCCGGAATTCAAGGACTACACGACCCGCAACGTCCAGATCACCAAGTTCATGGCCGGCGACGAGCTGAAGACCTTCCTCGCCGAGCAGACCAAGAACTACGAGAAGATCTACGCCGACAATAACTGGCTGCTGCCCGCCAGCCAGTGACGCCACGCGCCGGCCTGGGCCGGCGCCAGTGACGCCATGCGCCGGGTATGCCCGGCGCCAGTGACGCCATGCGCCGGGTATGCCCGGCGCGAGTGACGGACCAGACAGGCGCCGGTTGCGGCCGGTGCCGGGTGGGGCGAGACGGGGCGTCGGCGTGTGCCGATGCCCCGGGCTCCCGCGGAGTGTAGGCGATGGAAATTTCCCGCAAGACCATGGAAGTGGCGACGGCAGTGCTGACCGGCAGTGTCGGCGCACTGATCTGCTACGGCTCGACGGAGAACGGCATTGGCTGGGGGCCGGGCGGGCCCGAGCCCGGCTATTTCCCCTTCGGCATTGGCTGCCTGATCCTGATCGGCAGCCTCGCCACCCTGGTGCAGACCTTCTGGAAACATGCCGGCGCGCACCCCGCCGGCGGGCATTCTGCCGGCGCCGGCGCAGGCGCCGTGCCGGAGGAGCCGTTCATCGACGGCACGCGGCTGCGGCTGCTGGTGGCCTTCGTGCTGCCGATCGTGGCGATGACGGCGCTCTCGGCCTGGCTCGGCCTCTATATCGGCATGGGGCTGTACATCTTCTACACGATGCGTGTTTCCGCCGGGTTCCGCACGCTGACCAGCCTTGCCGCCGCGCTGCTGGTGATCGCGGTCAATTTCGTCGTGTTCGAGAAGCTGTTCATGGTCCCGCTGCTGAAGGGACCGATCCTCGAATATTTCGGCATCTACTGAAAAAACAAGAACGGACTGAGGAAGCGCCATGGGCAATTTCGGGCAATTGATGGACGGGTTCGTCGTCGCCCTCACCGTGCATCACGTGATGATCATGGTGATCGGCGTCCTGCTCGGCCTCGTCGTCGGCGTGCTGCCGGGGCTCGGCGCGCCGAACGGCGTGTCGCTGCTGCTGCCGCTGACCTTCACCATGGACCCGATCGCGGCGATCATCCTGCTCACCTCGATGTATTGGGGCGCGCTGTTCGGCGGTTCGACGACGTCCATCCTGTTCAACATTCCCGGCGAGCCTTCCTCCGTCGCCACCACATTTGACGGCCACCCGATGGCCAAGCAGGGCGAGGCGGTGCGTGCGCTCACTCTCGCCTTCGGTTCCGCCGGCTTCGGCGCCATGGTCGGCGTCGTGGTGATCACGCTGCTGTCCGGCTGGGTGGCGAATTTCGCGCTGCAGTTCGGGTCGCCAGAATATTTCGCCGTCTATTTCATGGCCTTTGCCAGCTTCATCGGCATGGCGGGCGGCTCGCCCTTCAAGACGCTGGTCTGCATCATGCTGGGCCTCGCCGTCGGTACGGTGGGCATGGACACGATCTCGGGCGAGGGGCGGCTGACCTTCGGCATCACCCAGCTCACCAACGGCATTTCCTTCCTCATCGTCGTCATCGGCCTGTTCGGCATCGGCGAATTGCTGCTCACCATCGACGAGGGCTACAAGTTCGACGGGGTGAAGGCCAAGCTCAGCCTGCGGGTGATCGTGCGCACCCTGGCCGAGCTGCCGCGCTACTGGGTGACGCTGCTGCGCAGCGCGCTGATCGGCTGCTGGATGGGCATCACCCCCGGCGGGCCGACCGCCGCCTCCTTCATGAGCTATGCGCTCGGCCGCCGCTTCTCCCGTCGCGGCAAGTATTTCGGCAAGGGCGAGCCCGAGGGCATCGTCGCCCCCGAGACGGCCGACCATTCCGCCGGCTCCTGCGCCCTGCTGCCGATGCTGGCGCTCGGCGTGCCGGGCTCGGCGACGGCGGCTGTGATGATGGGCGGGCTGATGATCTGGGGCCTCTCGCCCGGGCCGATGCTGTTCACCACCCGGCCGGACTTCGTCTGGGGCCTCATCGCCTCGATGTATCTGGGCAATGTCATCGCCGTGGTGCTGGTGCTCGCCACCGTGCCGATCTTCGCCTGGATCCTGCGCGCGCCCTTCACCGTGGTCGGCCCGCTTATCGCCATCGTCTGCCTGATCGGCGCCTATACCGTCTCCAACCACATGTTCGACATCTGGGTGGCGCTGGCCTTCGGCCTCGTCGGCTATGTGTTCAAGAAGCTCGACTACCCGCTCGCACCCTTCGTGCTGGCAGTGGTGCTGGGCGACAAGGCGGAGGACGCCTTCCGCCAGTCCATGCTGTCCTCCGGCGGCTCGCTCAGCGTGTTCTTCGAGGGTTCGCTCGTCGCCACCATGATGGGGATCGGTATCCTGCTGCTGTCGCTGCCGCTGCTCACGACGCTGTTCGGCGCGCTGTTCCGGCGCGGGGACAGCACCGACGCCGGCCAGACCTCCCGACCCTAGGCCTCGCAGAGATGCGGCGGTCCGTCCGGCGTATGTTTCAAGAGGTAATAAGTAACCATTAGCCAGTGAGAGCCGCCATGTTCGGAGCCCTGCGCCTGCCCCACACCATCCTTTTCGGAAGCGGCCAACGCCACGTCATCGGCGCCGCCGCCGCCCGCATCGGCGCCCGCACGCTGGTATGCACCGACGCGCGGCTGGCGCAGCTGCCGGTGCTCGCCGACCTGCTGGCGGACCTCGCCGCCCATGGGGTCGAGGCGAGGGTCTATGACGGCACCATCCCCGACCTGCCGATCGAATCGATCCAGGACTGCGTCGCCGGCATCGGCGATTTCAAGCCGGACAGCATCATCGGCATTGGCGGCGGCAGCTGCATCGACATGGCCAAGGTGGTCTCGGTGCTGCTCACCCATGGCGGCGAGGCCAGCGCCTATTATGGCGAGTTCGCCGTGCCCGGCCCGGTGCTGCCGCTGATCGCCGTGCCGACCACGGCGGGCACCGGCTCGGAAGTGACGCCGGTCGCCGTCATCCTCGACAGCGGGCGTGGCACCAAGATCGGCATTGCCAGCCCCTACATCATTCCGCACATGGCGGTGTGCGACCCCGAGCTGACCATGACCTGCCCGAAGGGGCTGACCGCCTGCTCCGGCGCCGATGCGCTCGCCCATGCGGTGGAAGGCTTCACCAGCAAGACCCGCCCGGCCGAGCCGCTGCTGACCGAGCAGCATGTGTTCATCGGCAAGAACCTGCTTTCCGACCATTTCGCCAAGCTGGCCGTGGTGAATGTGTTCCGCTATCTCGCCCGCGCCTGCACCGACGGCAGCGATGTCGAGGCGCGCGAGGGGCTGATGCTGGCCTCGCTCGCCGCCGGCTGCGCCTTCGGCACCTCCGGCACGGCGGCGGCGCATGCGCTGCAATACCCGGTGGGCAACATCACCCACACCTCGCATGGCGACGGGGTGGGAACGCTGCTGCCCTATGTCATGCAGTTCAACCGCTCCGCTAACCCGGAAGCCTTTGCCGAGCTGGCCGAGGTGGTCGGCCTCGGCCACGCCAGCATGGGCGTGGAGGCACGCTCGCAGCTGTTCATCGACGAGGTGGCCAAGCTGTTCGCGGAAATCGGCATTCCGCGCTCCCTGGAGGCGCTCGGCCTTGGTGCCGACCACCAGCAGGACGTGGCCGCCGGCGCGCTGAAGGCGGAGCGGCTGGTGAAGAACAACCCGCGCCCGCTCGACCTTGCCGCCATGCTGAACATCACCCAGGCCGCCTTCTCAGGCGAACGCGCCGCTCTGCGCGACCTCTGACACGGGATATAAGCGATGACCCTCACCACTTCAGGCGCGACGGTCCAGGCGGCCGGCAACACCTATCTCGTTCCCGGCTTCGAGGCGGCGGCCTTCCCGGTGCCGACCGATCTCCTGGTCGGTGAGGCCTGGGTGCCCGGTTCGGGCGGCCAGCGTATCGACATTCTCGACCCGGCGACGGGTGGGGTGCTGACCTCGGTGGCGGATGCCACCATCGCCGACGGCATGGCGGCGCTGAATGCCGCCGAAGCGGCGGCCGCCGGCTGGGCCGCGACCCCGCCGCGCGCCCGCGCCGTGATCCTGCAGCGCTGTTTCCAGGCCATTGTCGATAATGTCGACTGGCTGGCCCAGCTGATCGCGCTGGAGAACGGCAAGGCGCTGCCGGACGCGCGCGGCGAGGTGCTCTATGCCGCCGAGTTCTTCCGCTGGTACGCGGAGGAGGCGGTGCGCATCAATGGCGACATCTCCGTCGCCCCGGCCGGCGGCAACCGCATCATGGTGCAGTATCAGCCGATCGGCGTCTCGCTGCTGATCACGCCGTGGAACTTCCCCGCCGCGATGGCCACCCGCAAGATCGCCCCGGCGTTGGCGGCGGGCTGCACCTGCATCCTCAAGCCGGCGGAAGAGACGCCGCTGACCGCGCTGGCGGTGGGCGAGATTTTGCGCCAGGCCGGCGTGCCGGCGGGCGTGGTCAACATCATCAACACCTCCGACCCCGCCGGCGTGTGCCGCGCCATCCTGCGCGACCGGCGCACCCGCAAGCTCTCCTTCACCGGCTCCACCGAGGTCGGGCGCATCCTGCTGCGCGAGGCCTCCTACAATGTCATCAACTGCTCGATGGAACTTGGCGGCAACGCGCCGTTCCTGGTGCTTGATGACGCCGATCTCGACGCCGCCATTGACGGCGCGATGATCGCCAAGATGCGCAATGCCGGCGAGGCCTGCACCGCCGCCAACCGGTTTTATGTGCAGGAAGGCATCTACCCCGCCTTCGTTGAGAAGCTGGTGGAGAAGATGGGCGCGCTGAAGATGGGCGCCGGCACCGACACCGCCAGCCAGTGCGGCGCGATGATCAACCGCGCCGCCATCGACAAGATCGAGACGCTGGTAAACGACGCGGTGGCCAAGGGCGCCAGCGTGCGGCTCGGTGGCAAGACGCCTGAGGGGGCGGGCTTCTTCTATCCGCCCTCGGTGCTGGCCGATGTGTCGCTCGATGCCGATTTGCTGCGCGAGGAAATCTTCGGCCCGGTGGCGGCGGTGGTGAAGTTCACCGATGTCGAGGACGCGGTGCGGATGGCCAACGACACCGAATATGGCCTCGCCGCCTATGTCTACACCGAGAACATGAAGCGCGGCCTGCAGCTGGCCGAGCGGCTGGACTACGGCATGGTGGCGCTCAATCGCGGCCTCGTCTCCGATCCGGCCGCCCCGTTCGGCGGCGTCAAGCAGAGCGGGCTCGGGCGCGAGGGCGCCCATCACGGCCTGCTGGAATTCACCGAGGCCAAGTATATCGCGGTCAACTGGTGAAGGCCCTCCGGGCGGGCGGCCCCCACGGAGCCCGCCGCCCGCCCGGAGGCAGCCGCGTGAGGGCGTGGCCGGCTTGGTTGGAAAGATGAAAACCTATATCTTATATCATCCGGGGTTTGGGTTCGATTCTCATGGCTGCCAACAATCAGGAGCCGCTGTCCTTCGCGCGGCTGGTCACACTCGACGAGCGGCGGCCGGCCTATCCGCAGTCGCTGGTGGAACTGGCCTACGAGCAGCTGCTCTCCATGCTGGTGACGATGAAGATCGCTCCCGGCGCGCATATCGGCATCGAGGCGCTGGCGCGGCAGCTGGACATTTCCCAGACCCCGATCCGCGAGGCACTGACGCTGCTGGAAGCGCAGAAGCTCGCCTACAAGATCCCCAATGTCGGCTTCCGCGCCGCCGAGCTGCTGACCCGGCGGGAAGTGCACGACCTGTTCGAGCTGCGGCTGCTGATCGAGCCGGCGGCGGCGGCGTTCGCGGCGCAGAAAGCGGACGATGCCGCGCTGTCGCGCCTCGCCGGCCTTGCCGGGGAGATGTCGAGCGCGCAGACCGGCAACGAGCTGGCCTATGCCCAGTTCGCCGAGGGCGACGCCAGGCTGCACCATCTGGTGGCGGCGGCGAGCGGCAACCGCTTCATCGCCGAGACGGTGGAGGGGCTGCATGCCCATCTCCACATCTTCCGCTTCCTGTTCAAGACCAACGCCACCGACAAGGCGGTGCAGGAGCACGAGGCGATCATATCCGCCCTGCTGGCGCGCGACCCGGTAGCGGCGGAGCGGGCGATGCGGGCGCATCTGGAAGCCTCGCGCGGGCGGATGAATGTGGTGCTGGAGGAGCGCGAACGCCTCACGGCGGCGCAGACGCCGCCCACGCCCGACGGGCCGACGCGGCGCGGCCGTTCGCGCCGGCGCTGAGGCCGGCCTTCACGGCGGCACTCTCCGGCGCGGCGGGTTTGACAGGCCCTCGCGGCGCCGGTAAATCATATAGGATATATGAACGCGGCACTGCGGACCGGCGCCGCGCGCGGCGTGGGGTCGGGCTCGATGCCGGCCCCGTTGCCCGCCGCCAGAAGCGCTGGCGGCACCCAATAGCAGGCCGTCCGGCGACAGGCGCCGCCAAGGCGCGGGCCGAGAACACTCGAAACGGGAGGAAATTCTGATGGCGCTGCCCCTGCAAGGCATTCGCGTGCTCGACATCTCGCAGGTGATGGCGGGGCCCTTCTGCTGCATGCTGCTGGCGGATATGGGCGCCGATGTCATCAAGATCGAGCCGCCCGGCACGGGTGACTCCACCCGCCATTCCATGGGCTTCCGGCTCAAGGGCAGCGACAGCCCGGGTTTTCTGGCGCTCAACCGCAACAAGCGCTCGATCACGCTGGACCTGAAGTCGCCCGAGGACCGCGAGGTGCTCTACGCGCTGGTCAAGACCGCCGACGTGCTGGTGGAGAATGCCCGCCCCGGCGTCGCCGGCCGGCTCGGCATGGACTACCCGACCTTGAAGGCGATCAACCCGCGCCTCGTCTATGCCAGCATTTCCGGCTTCGGCCAGACGGGGCCGTGGTCGCAGCGGCCCGGCTTCGATTTGATCGCGCAGGCGGTGTCCGGCATTCTCAGCTCCAATGGTTTCCCGGATATGGAGCCGGCAAAGAATTCCATCGCCGTGGCCGATCTCGGCGCCGGCCTGTTCAGCGCCTATGCCATTCTCAGCGCGGTGATCGGCCGGCAGACCAGCGGCGAGGGCCAGCATATCGACGCCTCGCTGTTCGAGGCGGCGCTGGCGCTCTCGATCTGGGAGACCACCGAATTGTGGGGCACCGGCAAGTCCCCCACCCCGATCGGCTCGGCCAACCGCATGTCGGCGCCCTATCAGGCGGTGGAAGCCTCCGATGGCTGGTTCGTCATCGGCGCCGCCAATCAGGGCCTGTGGATCACCTTCCTCAAGGTGCTGGGTCGCACGGAACTGCAGGACGACCCGCGCTTTGCCACCAATGCGGCGCGCGTGACCAACCGGCTGCAGCTGATGGAAGAACTGGCGCCGACTTTCCTCACCCGCACCCGCGAAGAGTGGATCGACGCGCTCACGCAAGCCGGCGTGCCGACCGCGCCGATCCTCGACTATGGCGAGGCGGTTGCCAGCGAGCAGGCGGTGGCCCGCGAGATGGTGCAGATGGTGCCGCACCCGGTGGAGGGCGAATTCCGCGCGCTCGGCTTCCCGGTGAAGATGAGCGCGACGCCGCAGGAAATCCGCCTGCCGCCGCCGCTGCTGGACGAGCATGGCGCCGACATCCGCCGCGAGCTGGTGGAGAAGGGGCTGCTGAAGCCGTCGACCACGAAGGAGACCGTGTGATGAGCGGCCCGCGCATCAATTTCGACCGCGAGGGCGACGTCGCCTTCGTCCGCTTCAACAACCCCGAGGCGCACAATGCGCTGACCACCGACATGTGGCTCGGCCTGCGCGATGCGGCGCTGCGAATCGCGGCGGATTCCTCGATCCGGGCGGCGGTGTTTCGCGGCGTCGGCGGCAAGGCCTTCGTCTCCGGCACCGACATATCCGGCTTCACCACATTCACCAGCGGTGCCGACGGCATCGCCTATGAGCACCGCATCGACGAATGCATGGCGGCGGTGGACGCCATTCCGGTGACGACCTTTGCCGTGGTCGATGGCTGGGCGGTGGGCGGCGGGCTCAACATCGCCTCTGCCTGCGATTTCCGCCTCGCCACGCCAGGCGCGCGTTTCGGCTCGCCGATCGGCCGCACGCTGGGCAATTGCCTCTCGGCGCTCTCCATGGCGCGGATCGGCGGGGCGGTGAGTGTCGGCATCGCCAAGCGGATGGTGCTGCTGGGCGAGATCATCACCGCGCAGGAAATGCTCGATAAGGGCTTCCTGCTGAAGATCGTCGAGCCGGCGGCGATGGACGCCGAGATCGCGGCGCTGACCACGCGGGCGGCGGAAAACGCACCGCTGACGACGCGGGCCAGCAAGGAGACGATCCGCCTGATGGCGCTGGGCACGCTGCCGGATATCGAGGCGATCGTCGAGGAAGTCTATGGCAGCGCCGATTTCCGCCGGGGCGTCGAGAATTTCCTGGCCAAGACCAAGGCGGTGCCGAACTGGACCGGCAGCTGAGCGCGGCCGCGCTTACAGGTCCGGCTGGACTTCGTTCTCCAGCACCTTGCGGGTGACGCGCCAGCCATTGAGGTGGTGGGCGCGCAGCAATTCGCGCAGCAGCGGCCCCTGCCGCTGCTGCAGGGCGGTGAGAATCTGCTCATGCTCCATGACAGCGCGGCTCCAGCGCGCGCTCACCCGGTTGCCGGCGAAGCGATAGAGCCGCACCCGCGCGCTCTCCGTGCGGTAGACCCGCGACAGCGCGGGATTGTCGGCGCAGTCGACAATGTGCTGGTGGATGTCCTGGTTGACGCGGAAATAGCCGACCAGATCCCCCGCCTGCTGGCAGGCGACCATGCGGGCGTGCAGCCGGGCCACTTCGGCTAACTGCTGGACCGTGCCGCGCGCGCAGGCCAGCTCCGCCGCCACGCTTTCCAGCCCGGCGAGCAGTTCCATCGCCATATCGACATCGGCCGGCGACAGCTCGACCACCTGCGCCCCGCGATTGGGCACGATGGCGAGCAGCCCCTCGGCCTCCAGAATCTTGAACGCCTCGCGCAGCGGCGTGCGGGTGACGCCCAGCCCCTCGGTCAGGCTACGCTCGGACAGCCGCTCGCCCGGCGGCAATTCGCCGGACAGGATGCGCTCGCGGATGCGCTCGGCGACATGGGCGGCGCTGCGCCCGCGCAGGCTGCGGGTCTCTGGGACTGGCTGTGGGGTGGCGGCGTCGGGCGCGTATTGCATGCAAACATCGTGGCACATTCGGCAATCTCGGTCCAGACGGGTTGATTTCTGCGTATGATTGCATGCAATATGTGTCACGAGTTCACGAAGGCCCGTGCAAGAGGCGCCGGAACGCGAGGAAATGCCGAGGGCGAGGCGCCGCTGCTGCGGGCGCCGTCCTGCGCTTGCATGCATCCGGGCCTCGACGGCCCGGGGCGCGCGGTTTCCTTGTCGTCCCCCGGCGCCGCCGCGTGGTGGAACCGTGACCGAGGCACTGCGACACCAAAGGCAAGTCCATGAACTATCATCGTTATTTCGCCGCCGACCGGGGCCCGGTCGAGACCTGCGTCGTCGGCACCGGCGGCTTCGGCCGCAGTTTTCTCGCGCAGGGCCTGCGGGTGCCGCTGATGCGCTGCCGGGTCGCCGTCGACCGCGAGGCGGAGGTTGCCGCGCGCGCGCTGGCCTCGGTCGGCATCGACCCGGCGCGCATTCATGTTTGCACGACGCCGGAGGAGGCGCAGGCGGCTTTCGCGGCCGGCGATTTCGTCGCGGCGGGTGATCTCGCCACCGTGCTGGGCCTCGCCATCGAGGTGGTGGTGGAAGCGACCGGCCATCCCGAGGCCGGCGCCCGCCATGCGCGTTTGACCCTTGAGGCGGGCAAGCATCTCGCGGTGGTCTCCAAGGAACTCGACAGCGTGGTCGGCCCGGGCCTTGCCCGGATGGCGGCGGCGCGCGGCGTGGTGGCGACGCCGGTGGATGGCGACCAGCCGAGCCTGCTGATCGGCCTCGTCACCTGGGCGCAGATTCTGGGATTCGAGATCGTCGCCGCCGGCAAGTCGAGCGAATATGACTTCGTGTTCGACGCCGCCACGGATGAGCTGACCAGCAATGGCCGCGCCATCGCCGCCCCCGGCATGGCCGCGCATTTCACCATCGGCACCCGCCCGGCCGCCGAGATCGTCGCCGCCCGGGCGGAGGTCGCCGCGATGCTGCCGCAGCGCGCCGTGCCTGACCTGTGCGAACTGCTCATCGTCGGCAATGCCACCGGATTCCTGCCGGACCGGCCGGAGCTGCACGCCCCGATCGCCCGCATCAGCGAGGTGCCGGACCTGCTCGCCGGCCGCCATGAAGGCGGCCTGCTCGCCGGTGAACAGCGGATCGACGTGTTCCATTGCCTGCGCGCGCCGCATGAGCCGAGCTTTGCCGGCGGGGTGTTCGTGGTGGTGCGCTGTACCGACCGCGCGACCTGGGACATGCTGGCGGAGAAGGGCCATGTCGTGTCGCGCTCCGGCGCCACGGCGATGCTGTACCTGCCGCGCCATCTGCTCGGCGTCGAGGCGGCGACCACGATCCTGGAGGCGGCGCTGCTCGGCGCTTCCAGCGGCGGTATCGACCCGCGCCCGCATCTCGACCTCGTCGCCCGCGCCACCCAGCCCCTGCCGGCCGGCGGCGTGCTCGCCATGGGCGGGCATCACCACACGATCGAGGGCACGAGCGCCGAGCTGGTGCCGGGCGCGCCGCTGACACCGGAGGCGCCGGCCCCGTTCTACCTCGCCGCCAACCGCACCCTCGTCCGGCCCGTGGCGGCCGGGCAGCTGATCACCATGGCCGATATCGCGGTGGAGGAGGGCTCCGAACTGCTGGCGCTGCGCCGCCTGCAGGATTCGGCGTTCTTCGGCCCGGCCCACACCGCGCCGGCCCATTCCTGACCCTTTGCCGACATTCCAGGAGACACCCATGATCCCCCGCATCGCCATCGCGCCCGGCGACCCTGCCGGCATCGGCGCCGAACTCGTCGTCCGCCTGCTCGCCCATGCCCCGAACCGCGAGGCCGCCGACATTCTCATCGTCGCCGACCGCGATGAGCTGGAAGAAGCCATGCGGATCTGCGGCGCGCGCTTCGACTATGCGCTGGCCGGCGACGCCGAGCGCCCGGAATTGTTCCCCGGCGTGCCTGTGCTGGTGGATTATCGCGGCCGGGGCGAGGCGCCGTTCGCGCGCGCCGTCTCCACCGCCAATGGCGGGCGCTACGCCATGGACACGCTGCGCCGCGCCATCGAGTACACCACGGCCGGCGTGACCGACGCGGTGTGCTTCGCCCCGCTGAACAAGCATTCGCTGCATCTGGGCGGGCTCGGCCATCCCGACGAGACCCACTGGTTCGCCGAGATGCTGCAGCCCAACGGCCCCTATGGCGAACTGAACGCGCTGGACGGGCTGTGGACCAGCCGCGTCACCAGCCATGTACCGCTGAAGGATGTGGCGGGGCTG
The DNA here is from genome assembly GCA_000378025.1 of Xanthobacteraceae bacterium 501b. Classification (GTDB taxonomy): domain Bacteria; phylum Pseudomonadota; class Alphaproteobacteria; order Rhizobiales; family Xanthobacteraceae; genus Ancylobacter. The sequence goes on along the minus strand of KB899087.1, from coordinate 3,704,713 downwards.
CTGACCGAGGAGCGCATCGTCGGCGCGATCCGGCTCATCCATTCCACGCTGGTGCGGGTGGGCGTGGCCGAGCCGCGCATCGCCCTATGCGGGCTCAATCCGCATGCCGGCGACAATGGCAGCTTCGGCCGCGAGGAGATCGACGTGATCGCCCCCGCCATGGAGGCGGCGCGGGCGCAGGGGCTGCCGGTGCTCGGCCTGTTCCCCGCCGACACGCTGTTCCTGAAGAAAGACGAGCTCGACGCCATCGTCACCATGTATCACGACCAGGGGCAGATCGCGATGAAGCTGATGGGCTTCTCGCGCGGCGTCACCGTGCATGGCGGCATACCGATCCCGATCGCCACCCCCGCCCATGGCACCGCCTTTGATCGCTATGGCAAGGGCGAGGCCGGCTGGGGCGCCATTCAGGCGGCGTTCGATGTCGCCTGCCGCATGGCGCGGGCGCGCCGGGACGCGGCGCCGGCCGGCTGATAAAACCGAGGCGTCCTGAACGGAGACCCGCCGATGAAGATCCTGATCCTCGGTGCCGCCGGCATGCTCGGCCGCAAGCTGCTCGCCCGCCTGGCGGTGGAAGGGCTCGGCGGGGCGGCGGTGACGACCGCCGTGCTGCACGACGTGGTCGACCCCACGCCGGCGTCGCAGCCCTTCGCGGTGGAGTGCCAGGCCGGCGACTATGCCGCCCCCGGTGCCGCCGCGGCGCTGGTGGCGGGGCGGCCGGCGGTGATCTTCCACCTCGCCTCCATCGTCTCCGGCGAGGCGGAGGCGCGGTTCGAGGAGGGCTACCGGGTCAATCTCGACGGCACGCGGGCGCTGCTGGAGGCGATCCGCGCGCTGCCGGACTATCGGCCGCGCGTGGTGTTCGCCTCCTCGCTCGCCGTGTTCGGCGCGCCGTGCCCTGAGGTGGTCGACGACGACTATCTCTGCGCGCCCTCCTCCAGCTATGGGGTGCAGAAGGCGATGGTGGAGCTGCTGCTGGCCGATTACAGCCGGCGCGGCTTTATCGACGCTCTGGCGCTGCGCCTGCCCACCGTGTGCGTGCGCCCCGGCCGGCCGAATGCGGCGCTGTCGGGCTTTCTCTCCTCGATCATGCGCGAGCCGCTGAAGGGTGAGGAAGCCGTGCTGCCGGTGGAGGAGGCGATGCGCGTGTGGATCGCCTCGCCGCGCGCCGCCGTGTCCTATCTCCTGCACGCCGCCAGCCTCGACACCGGCCCGCTCGGTGCCCGCCGCAGCCTCAACATGCCGGGCGTCTCGGTCACGGTGGGCGAGCAGATCGCGGCGCTGCGGGCACGGGCGGGCGATCGTGTGGCCGGGCTGATCCGCCACGCGCCCGATGCCACCGTGGCCCGCGTGGTGGGCAGCTGGCCGCAGCGCTTCGATGCGGCGCGGGCGCGCGCGCTCGGCTTTGTCGGCGACGTGGATTTCGCTGAGATACTCGACGCCTATATCGACGAGGAGCTGGGCGGGCGCCTGCCGGCGCTGTGACGCGCCGGCAGGCCGGGTCTCAGGCGCTCTCGCCCGCCACCAGCCGGCGCAGCACGGCTTCCATCTCGACGAGGTCGCTATAGACGATGGCGTAGCGCGGCATCCGCTCCAGCGTGTCGAAGAAGGCGTCGAATTCGGCCGCGCCGGCCTCTTCGGCGAGATCGAACTCCGCTTCCATCAGTTCGAGCAGCGCCTGTGCCGGGGAGAGCGCCGTCACCCGTGTCGGCGAGCCGGCCGCGAAGCGGGGGAAAATGAAGCAGCGGACATGGTTCTCGCCACCCTCGGCGCCGATGTGGAGCGCGAGCGGCACCGGCAGATAGCGCCCGCGCTTCTCGCCCACGCCGATCAGCGGCAGCGCCGCCAGCTGCGGGTGGAAGGGCAGCAGGGTGGCGGTGCTCCCCGGCTTGACGTTGATCGCGCCGGGGCACGGCAGCACCACCGCCTCGCCGTCCCGAAAGCCGAGGGCGAGCGAATCATCCGTGCCGAAGCGCCAGCCGCGCGTGACCAGATAGGCGGAAAGCGTGCTCTTGCCGGCGCCGGATACGCCGGCCATCACCACCGCGCCCGCCGTGGTGGCGAGCGCCGCGCCGTGGACGAAGACCGAAGGGTGGGGCGCGCGATAGACGAGATCGAGCAGCCAGAGCCGCACCTTGCCGACCACGACCGCCACCTTCTCGGTGAACAGGCGGCGCGGGCCGCAGCGCAGCAGGAAACCCTCCGGCGTCGCCACGAGGTCGATGGTGGCGAGGGGGGGATGACGCTCCGGCGTGGGATCGAGAAAGCCGCCGAAGAAGCCGAACATGCGCCGGCCGCTCGCCAGCCGGGCGGCGAAGCCATCGGGATCGGACGGGTCGTCGAACGCGGATAGCTCGTCCAGCGTCGCCGCCCCGCCGGGGCCTTCCGGCCCGCCGCTGACGAACAGGCGGAACGCGACGGAGGAGCCGGCCAACCGGACCTGGTAGCCATCCACCAGCCTCTCCTCGCCAGCCGGGGCGAGGTCGGCCGCGCGCGCCGCGTCCGACCGGGGCCCCCTCGTGTTCCGCAACCGCACCTGCCCGGCACCGTCGCTCTCGATCCAGCCGAGCTCTTCCCAGGCGGCGAGACTTTCCCGCAGCGGCGCCTCAAGCGGCAGCCCGGCCTCGGCGGCAAGAGCGGCGATCGGCTGGAAATGCGGGGGCAGGCTGAGGAACAGCTGCGCCGCCGCCTCGTTCAGCGCATGCGCCATCTCGTCATCGGCGTCGAAGACGAACAGAATCTGGTCGACGACGCGGAAATAGAACCGCTCGGGCGAGGGATCGGTCGCGCTGACGGCGTCGGTGGGCACGCGGTGCGGGGTCATGGGCTCTGCGGGGTCATGCGAAACGGGTCGGCCTTTCCGCCCTCGGGGCACGGGGTTCTGGGACGGAGAGGCGCGTGCCGGGGGCTTTCGGGTCGCGCGAACCGGACCCGCTTCGCTCGAAAAGGCTCCAGGTTTTTGTTTTACGCATTTTCTGCACGCGAAGCGGAGCCGCGTCGCGCGAAAGGGCTCTAGCTATCCGCCGCCGCGCGTTTGATCGCCATCAGGCTGAGTGTTGCCGGTACGGCATAGGTCGCCGCCTTGCCGAGCCGGCGCAGGGCGTCGCGCCGGCGCTCATCGGTGGTCGGCGGCTTCCTGACGAGGTGGGTGTTCTCTTCAGCTGACATCGATTTCTCCGGCCGATCGGCGGTCGCCTCCCGGGGGGCGGCGCCCTCTTCAAAGGTGCCCCGGGGCGGGGCTTATCCGAACCGCTGTCATGCCCCCGGTGCAGCGGGTCAACAGGCGCGGGCGGAACGGGTCATCGCCATCAGGCTCACCGTGGCCGGCACCGCGTAGACGGCCGTCTTGCCAAGCTTCGCCAGCGCGGCGCGCCGGCGGTTGTCGATCGCCTCGCCTGGCTGCGCAGGGGAGGTCGGGAGGGTAGCGGTGGCCGGCACATCGTCGGCCACGTGGTCAGAAATGGTCATGCGCGGCTTCCCGGAGGCGGTGGGGCGAGGCGGAAGGCGGCGCCGGGTCCCCGGGGCCGCCGGTCAGACGCAGGCGCGGGCCGAGCGGCTCATCGCCATCAGGCTGACCGTGGCGGGCACCGCATAGGCGGCCGTCTTACCGAGCTTCGCCAGCGCCGCGCGCCGGCGGCTGTCGACGGCCTCGGTCGGCGCCGGGTGTGCGGACGGGGCCTGCGTCCCGGCGTGGGTGTTGTCGGAGTCGCTGTCGTCAGAGTGTGTCATGCGCGCTTATCCCGAAGGGGTGGCGAAAAGCGGGGCAGAATTGTGTTGTCAGCGATGCTGCCGCAGCGATCAGCTTGCCCGGGCGGACCGGGACATCATCAAAAGGCTCACCGTGGCGGGAACGCTATAGGCGGCGGCGCGGCCGAGCTTGGCCAGTGCCGCGCGCCGACGCAGCTCAGCCCCTTCCAGCGCAGGGCGGGTGGCGGGAGTGTCCCGCTCGGTCGTCGATTCGCGATCAGTCGCCATGGTGCTCCCTCATCTCGTTGAGCCAAGGCGGATATACGCGCAGCCAAGACTGGAGGGTAAAAATGCACCTCCACCGACCGCGCGTCAACTGAGGGCGACGGCCCGGTCCATCGTCATCATCGCCAGCGTGGCCGGCAGGGCACAGGCGGCGCCTCGGCCAAGGCGCCGCAAGGCGTCGCGGCGACGGGCGTCGGCGGGCGCGGCGGGGGATGGGGCGGGCCCGTTGCCGGGGAGCACGCCCTGCGGCGGCGCGTTCTCTCGCGTGGTCATTAGCGGGCTGGAGCCTTTTCAGGAGGGAGCGGGAACCGGGTGTCGTGCGGCAGCCCGTCTGGTCAGCCGGGCGGGCTAGCCGCCGAGGCGCGGCGCAGCGTCATTAGCGCCAAGGTGGCCGGCACCGCATAGGCGGCGCCGCGGCCGAGGCGGCGCAACGCCGCGCGTCGGCGCTCATCCGTGGCGGGTGTCTTTTCCGGCTCAGGCAGGGAAGGAGGCATGGTCGGTCTCGCAGGTGAGAGCAAGGTTGCCGGGAAGGCAGGACCGGCACGTTCGCCGGAGGCATTCCCCATCGGCGCATACAATGGAGGGTAGTTTCAATTTACCGTCAATGGTCCTATGACACCAGCGTGAAATGCGGCGTGTGCGGCTTCGGCATTTGCCTGCCGCGCGCTTGCCCGGCCCGGAGGGCTGACATAGCGTTGGCCGGGATGCCGCAGGCCGGGCGGCGGCTTCGCGCCACCCGCGCCGGTCAAGGGGTCGCCATGCCGAGCCGTCCATCCGTCCTTGAAGGCCTGCGCCTGCTCGGCGCCCTCGTCTCGCCCTTCTCCACCCGCGAATCGCTGCTGGCGGACTGGCCGGCGACGCCGCCCTGGCAGGACCTGCTCGCCCAGGCCGACAAACACCGGCTGATTCCCGCCCTTCACGTCACGCTCGTCCGTCACGGGCTCCTCGACCGGGTCGATGCGGAACTGGCCGAGCTGCTGGCGGCGGTGGCGGACTGGAACGCCGAGCGCAATGAGGGCTTCCGGCGGCAGATGCGGACGGTGAGCGCCGCCTTCAACGCGGCCGGGCTGGAGCCGGTCTGGCTCAAGGGCGCGCTGACGCTGCTGCCGCCGGAAGGGCCCGCCGCCGGGCGGCAGATGATGGATCTCGACGTCTGGCTGCCGCAAGAGAGCGCGCAGCGCGCGGCGATGCAGGTGCTGCGCGGCCTCGGCTATGTCTCGGAGGGCCCCGAGAATGTGAGCCCCCGGCATTTTCCGGGCTTCTTCCATCCCGACGAGATGGCCCGGATCGAGCTGCACCACAGCGTCGTGGCGCCCTATGAGGCCCTGCTGCCGGACGATGAGGCGGCGCAGGGCGTGGAATGGCTGGACTGGGAGGGGCTGCGGATCGGCCAGCTCGACCCGATGGGACGGTTGCTGTGCTCGCTGCAGCAATGCACCGACCCCAGAGGATCGTGGCTGGGCATTGCCGAAATCCCGCTGGTGAAGGCACTCGATCTTGTCCAGCGGGTTCATGATGATTTCGCGGGCACGGTGCCGGCGGCCTTTCTCGCGCGGGTGAAGCAGGCGGGATGGGAAAGGTCTGCACAGCGCCTGCTCACCGTCACCGAGACCTGTTTCGACCTGCCCAACCCACTGCCGGCCGACCCGGCGCAACTGCGGAAGATGGAGCGCTTCGCCAGGTCTCCGCGCTGGCACTACACGCTGCGGGCGGCGCAGGCGTTGTTCGGCGAAGGCGGGCGGCGGATCCTGCGGGCGCCCTGGCAGGTGCCGGTCATGGCGGCTGTCTTTGCACGGCGGCTCATCACGCCGAACGCGCCACGCGAGCTCTGAGCGCCGCTGTCCCGCGCTGGCGCCGAACGTCTTGCCCTCGCGCGCCCCGCTGCCTAAGGGTTGGCGTTCAAGCATCGCCGCCTCCGGCGATCCGCGCCCTTCGCCGCGCCGGGAACCGCGACCGCCATGGCCCTGACCCTTCTCATCTTCCTTCTCGTCTATGTCGCCATGGGCTTCGGCAAGCTGCCGGGCTTCAAGGTGGACCGCACCGGGGCGGCCATTGTCGGCGCGCTGGCGGTGATGGTGGCGGGCGGCATCAGCCCGAAGGCGGCGTGGGAGTCGATCGACTATGCCAGCGTCGGCATGCTGTTCGGGTTGATGGTGGTGTCCTCGGCCTTCGTCGTCTCCGGCTTCTATGGCTGGACCGCCGAGCGGGTGGCGCTGCTTCCGGTGAGCGCGCCGGTGCTGCTGGCGGTTCTGATCGGCGTCGGCGGCGGGCTCTCGGCGCTGCTGACCAATGACGTGGTGGTGGTGGCGATGACGCCGCTGCTGGTGTCGCTGACCCTGGCGCGCGGGCTCAACCCGGTGCCGTTCCTCCTCGCCTTCTGCTTCGCCGCCAATACCGGCTCGGCCGGCACGCTGATCGGCTCGCCGCAGAACATGATCGCCGCGCAGCAGCTTGGCCTGTCCTTCAACGGGTTTCTCGCCATTGCCGGCCTGCCAGCGCTGGCTTCGCTGCCGCTGGTGTGGGGGATCGTGGCGCTGATCTATCGCGGCCGCTGGACACTGCCGCAGGGCGCGGGCGCGCGGATGCCGGGAGCTGCGCCGGAAGCGGCGCCTCCCCCGGTGCCGCTCAACCGGGTGGAGACGGCGAAGGCGGGGCTGGTGACGCTCCTCGTGGTGGCGGCCTTTATCTTCAGCGATTGGCCGCGCGAACTGATCGCGCTCGGCGCCGCCGGCGTGCTGCTGATCAACAGGCAGATCGCCTCGCGCGACCTGCTCGCCCATGTCGATGGCGACCTGCTGCTGCTGATCATGGGGCTGTTCGTGGTCAATGCGGCGATGGCGGCCACCGGCCTGCCGCAGGAACTGCTGAACGGGCTGCGCGCCACCGGGCTGAACCTCGACGATCCGCTGGCGCTCTATCTCGTGGGTGGCGCGCTGAGCAATATCGTCGGCAATAACCCCGCCGTGATGCTGCTCATCCCCTTTCTTACCCCCGGCGGGGATGCCGAGGCGCTGGGCGCGGCGCTGGCGCTGGGCACCGGCTTTTCCAGCAACCTGATCGTGTTCGGCAGCCTCGCCGGCATCATCGTGGTGGAACAGGCGGCGGCGTGCGGGGTGAAGATCTCCTTCAGCGAATTCGCCCGCGCCGGCGTGCCGGTCACCCTCGCCTGCATGGCGATGGCGGCCGGCTGGATCGTGCTGATCGGCGCCTGAGCGTCCCGCCCTGCCTCAGCGCCGCTTCAGCGCGTCCATCAGCGCGGCGCCGAGCGCGCCCTGCGGCGCCTTTTGCGGCTCGCGCGCGGGTGGACGGGAGTTGGGCGTGCGCGGGGGCTGCGGGGTCTCACGCTTGTCGCCCACGCCACGCTGGGGCGCGCCGGCCCCGGCGTCGCGGCGCATGGAGAGCGAGATGCGCTTGCGCTTGATGTCGATTTCCAGCACCCGCACCTTCACCACATCGCCGACCTTCACCACCTCATGCGCGTCCTTGATGAAACGGTCGGCGAGCTGGGAGACATGCACCAGCCCGTCCTGATGCACGCCGATATCCACAAAAGCGCCGAAGGCGGCGACGTTGGTGACGGTGCCTTCCAGCTCCATGCCGGGCTTGAGGTCCTTCATGTCGTCGATGCCGTCGGCGAAGGTGGCGGTCTTGAAGGCCGGGCGCGGGTCGCGGCCGGGCTTGTCGAGCTCGGCGATGATGTCGCGCACGGTGGGCAGGCCGAAGCGCTCATCGACGAAGGCGGCGGGGTTGAGCCCGGACAGCGCGGCACTGTCGCCCATCAGGCTGCGCAGATCGCGCCCACAGGCGCTCACGATCTTGCGGGCGACGCCATAGGCTTCCGGGTGGACGGCGGAGGCGTCGAGCGGCTCAGCGCCGTCGCGGATGCGCAAAAAGCCGGCGCATTGCTCGAAGGTGCGCGGCCCGAGCCGGGCGACGTCCTTCAGCTGTTTGCGGCTGGCGAACGGGCCATTGGCGTCGCGATGGGCGACGACGGCCTCGGCCAGCGCCGTGCCGAGCCCCGATACCCGCGCCAGCAGCGAGGCGGAGGCGGTGTTGAGATCGACGCCGACCGCGTTCACCGCGTCCTCCACCACCGCATCGAGCGCGCGGGCGAGGTGGTACTGGTCGACATCGTGCTGGTACTGGCCGACGCCGATCGACTTCGGGTCGATCTTGACCAGTTCCGCCAGCGGGTCCTGCAGCCGGCGGGCGATGGAGACCGCGCCACGCAGCGACACGTCGAGGCCGGGGAATTCCGCCGCCGCCAGAGCCGAGGCGGAATAGACCGAGGCGCCGGCTTCCGACACCACCACCTTGAGCGGCTTGGTGCCGGCTTCGGACGCGGGGAGGGCGGCCAGCAGCTCCGCCACCAGCTTCTCGGTCTCGCGGCTGCCCGTGCCATTGCCGATGGCGATGAGATCGACGCCATGCGCGCGGATGAGGCGGGCGAGTTCGGCTTGCGTGCCGCGCACATCGTTCTTCGGCTGGAAGGGGTAGACGGTCGAGGTGGCAACGAGCTTGCCGGTGCCGTCCACCACGGCCACCTTGACGCCGGTGCGGATGCCGGGATCGAGCCCCATCGTGGTGCGCGAGCCGGCCGGGGCGGTGAGCAGCAGGTCCTTGAGGTTACGGGCGAAGACGTCGATCGCCTCCTTCTCCGCGCGCATCCGCAGCTCGGTCATCAGATCGAGCGAGAGGTGCAGCGAGAGCTTGACCCGCCAGGTCCAGCCGGCGACCTCCATCAGCCAGGCATCGCCGGGCAGCTTGTCGCCGATGGCGTAGGCCTCGTTGATCATCCGCACCACCGGCTTCAGCGGGCGGGGGTCGTCCATGTCGACCTCGATCTCCAGCGCCAGCACATCCTCGTTGCGCCCGCGCAGCATGGCGAGCGCGCGGTGGCTGGGGGCATTGGCCCAGCGCTCGACATGGTCGAAATAGTCGGAGAACTTGGCGCCTTCCTCCTGCTTGCCCTCGACCACGCGGGCGCGGAGATTGGCGTTCTGCCGGAGATGCCCGCGCAGCCGGCCCAGCAACTCGGCATTCTGTGCGAACTGCTCGGCGACGATGTCGCGCGCGCCTTCCAGCGCCGCCTTCACATCCGCCACTTCTTCCGTGAGATAGGCGGCCGCCAGCTCGGCCGGCACGGCGGCACGCTCGGCCAGAATCGCTTCCGCCAGCGGGCCGAGGCCGCGCTCGCGGGCGATTTCCGCCCGGTTGCGGCGCTTGGGCTTGAAGGGGAGATAGATGTCCTCCAGCTCCGCCTTGGTGACGGCAGCGGCGAGCGAGGCTTCCAGCTCCGGGGTGAGCTTTTCCTGCTGGCGGATCGATTCGAGAATGGCGGCGCGCCGGGCTTCCAGCTCGCGCAGGTAGATCAGCCGCTCGCCGAGCAGGCGCAGCTGGGTGTCGTCCAGACCGCCGGTCGCCTCCTTGCGGTAGCGCGCGATGAAGGGAACGGTGGCGCCCTCGTCGAGCAGGGCGATGGCGGCTTCCGCCTGCTGCGGGCGCGCGCCGATCTCCTGCGCGATCGTCTGCGCGATCTGGCGGGCGATGGCGGCGGCGAGGGTGCTTTTATCGGTCATGCGGAACACGGAATCGCTTGAGGGGAAGGCGAGACCATATTCACTCACGCGCGCGAAGGCCACGCCGCCCGGCCCGCGCGGCGTGGCTTGTGGATGAGGCGCGGGCCCTTAGCCGATGAGCGGGAGGTAGTGATGGGGCAGGCGCATCGTCACCAGATCCTTCCGCCGCACCACATTGGTGGGGTAGGGCGTGTCGAGATTGGTGGTGTCGATCTCGGCCACGACGACCCCCTCGACGGCGGTGAGAATGGCCTCGCGGCGGGGGAACTCGAAGGTGTCAGGCCCGAACACGCCGCTCTTGCCGCCATAGCCAGAGGCCTCGTCGAGCACATTGGCGAACGCGAGATGGACATTGTTCTCGCCGGCCCGCGCCCGCATCAAATGCCAGTGATGCGGATCGGCGCCGGTTGGGATCGGGTAGTTCTGCGCGATCGCCGTGCCGGCATGGGCTGAGGTGAGCGCCCCGCGCAGCGCCGCCGGGCAGAGAATGAGGTCGCAGCCGCGCAGCGCCAGCACGCGCCCCGCTTCCGGGAAGGCGGCGTCATGGCCGATGAGCAGGCCGATGCGGCCGAACTTGGTGTCGAACACGCCCCATTCATCGCCCGGCGTCGCCCAATTGTGGTCGGAGGCGTCTAGATGGGTCTTGCGGTAGCGCCCGATCACCCCCTGCGGTCCCACCAGCACGGCGCTGTTATAGAGCGTGCCGCCCTCGTCCTCGGCGAGGCCGGCGGCGAGGTGCAGGCCATGGCGGGTGGCGATGGCGATGAGGCGGGCCACCGCTTCCCCGTTCAGCGGCACGGCGGCGGGGGCATCGAGGCCGGTGACGGCGCGCTCGGGGAAGACCACGAGTTCGGCCCCGTCGGCCTTCGCCGCCCCGGCCAGCTCCTCGATGCGGTCGAGATTGGCGTTTGCGTCGCCGGTGGGGGCGAACTGCGCCACGGCGACCTGCGAGCGCCTTCCCTTGGGCAGCGGGCGGTGGCCGTAGAGGCTGAAGAAGTCGAGCGGATTCCAGGCGAAGGTGGTGGTCGGCAGCTCCATATAGAGTTCCGGCCGGCGCTGCTCGAACACGGGTTCGCCGAGCATGCGGCGGGCGCGGGCGCGCTCCAGGTCGATCTCGACGCAGGCAACGCCGTCGCCCGTATCGATCACCGCCTCGATGGCGCCGTCCGGGCCGATGACGCAGCTGCCGCCGGAGAACTGCACCGTGCGCTCCAGCCCCCAGCGGTTGGATTCGATGAGGTAGCAGCTGTTCTCCACCGCGCGGGTGATCCAGTAGGGCGCGGGGGTGCGCTCGGCCAGCCAGTTGGAGATGTGGCAGATGATGTCGGCACCGCCGAGCCCGACAAGGCGCGCGGTCTCGATGAAATGGATGTCCATGCAGACGAGAAGCGCGATGCGGCCGATCGGCGTGTCGAACACCTTGTGCCCGCAATCACCCGGTGCTGACCATTTCGGCTCGGCGATATAGGGGTGGGTCTTGCGGTGGGCGCCGACGATGCCCTCAGGCCCAATCAGCACGGCGGAATTGTAATAGAGGTTGGTCGCGGGATCGACCTCCGGCATGCCGATGACGATGTAGCAGTCCCGCGCGCGGGCAAGCGCCGCGAAGCGGTCGGTGGTCGGGCCGGGGATCGTCTCGACGAAGGGGGCGACCTCGGCGCGGTCGAACCAGCAATAGCCCGTCGTGCCCATTTCCGGGGTGACGATGAGCTTGGCACCCTGCTGCGCAGCTTCAGTGACCAGCGCCTCCAGCCGGGCGAGGTTGCGCTCCTTCTCGAACAGGGTCGGCTCGAACTGGACGGTTGCGACCTTCAGCGTCGTGGTCATGGCAGGTCTCCGGGCTCTTTTGGAAGACGCCGTCATCCTGAGGCGCGCGCGCAGCGCGCCTCGACGGAGGTTCGCTCAGGGCGCACGCAGCCTCCATCCTTCGAGGCCCGGCTTTGCCGGGCACCTCAGGATGACGTCGGGTTGGAACAGAAGTGGCGTGTGAGGAAGCGTCATGCCCGCCCCTGCGGCCGGGCATGACGGCATCTGTACGGTCAGGCCGTGAGGTACGACTTCAGGATCGAGGCGCCCATCGTGTATTTCGGGTCCACCATGTTGCCGAGCCGCACGCGGCCGCATTGCGTGAGCAGCATATAGGCCTCGATCTCGTCGAAGCCGTAGTCGGACGCCATCCACCGGATGAGGTCGCGATAGGCCATGCGGGTGGCATCCTCCATCGGCCGGGTCGAGCCGATGGACATGATGAACTCTTCCGTCTCAAGGCGCGGGGTGTGGATGGTCCAGCCCTTGATCAGGTCGATCTGGATGGTGGTGACGGTGGGGTGCTCCAACGCGACGCCGCACAGTTCGCCATCGCCCTGGGTGGCGTGGCAGTCGCCGAGATAGAGCAGGCCGCCGGCGATGTTCACCGGCAGATAGATCACCGCGCCGATGCCGACATCCGGCAGGTCCATGTTGCCGCCGTAATAGTCCGGCTGCAGCGAGGTGATCGCCTCGATCTCCGGCGAGGTGCCGATGGTGCCGATGAAGGGCACGTAAGGAAGGGTGATCTTGTCGCTCCATTTGGTGCCGGTTTCGGCATCGACATGCAGCTTCTTCACCTTGACCGGCAGCGGCGCGTTCAGCATCGCCGTGTCCTTGGTCGGCACCAGCCCGCCGAAATCGGGCATGATCAGCGTGGTACCCACCGGCTGCGGGCCGCGCGGCACGATGTTCTTGATGTAGACCGCGAGCGTGTCGCCCTTTTCCGCGCCGTTGACGAAGATCGGGCCGTTCTGCGGGTTGAGATAGGGGAAGTTCAGGATCTCCAGCGGGTTGTCGCTCTCGCTCTTGATCGCGCCCTCGAAGGCGTCATGGGTTTCCGCCGCCACGACCGCGCCGGGATCGACCCGCAGCACCGGGTCGACATAGGGACCGTAGACATAATGGTACTTGCCCTGCTCCGCCTCGGTGAGGGAGTGGGTGGCGCCCGCCTGGCCTTTGGCGAGGCCTTTGCGTGCCATGAGGGAGTTCGCGAGCCAGGACATGGTGTTCTCCTTGGTTCCGGCTGTTGGTTCAGACGGCGAGGTGACGGCGCATGGCCTCGCCATCGGCGAGCCCCTCGCGCGTGAGTTCGGCGACGACGCGGCCCTTGTCCATGACATAGCAGCGCTGGGCCATCGCCCGGATCATGTCGATGTTCTGCTCCACCAGCACCACAGTGACGCCGGTGTCGGCGTTGAGCTGAACCATGATGCGGGCGATGTCCTGCACGATGTTGGGCTGGATGCCCTCGGAGGGCTCGTCGAGCAGGATGAGCTGCGGATTGGCCACCAGCACCCGGCCGATGGCGAGCTGCTGCTGCTGGCCGCCGGACAGGGTGCCGGCGCGCTGGCTCCAGCGCTCGCGCAGGATGGGGAAATAGCCGAGCACGCGCTCGCGGTCGGCCTCGGTGACGCGCCCCGTGCGCATGCCGCCGACCGCGATGTTCTCGCCCACGGTGAGGCGGGGGAACACGTCGCGGCCCTGCGGGACATAGCCGATGCCGAGCCGCGCACGCCTGAAGGCGGAGAGATGTTCCACCGGCTTGTCGCCGAAGACGATGGAGCCTTCCATCGCCGGCACGAGGCCGATCAGGCTCTTCATCAGCGTGGACTTGCCCACCCCGTTGCGGCCGATGACGGCGACGATCTCGCCCTGGCGCACCTCGATGTCGAGGCCCTGCAGCACCGGCTTGCCGCCATAGCCGGCGCGCAGGCCAAGGGTGGAGAGCATGACTTCCTTACGCATGGGGGCCTCCCGCCGGCTCGTGAGCGGTTTCGTGTGCCGTGGTCTGGCCGAGATAGATGGCGGCGACGTCCTCATTGGCGACGATCTCGTCGATCGAGCCTTGTGCGAACACCTTGCCCAGATGCAGCACCGTGACCTGCTGTGCCACCTGACGCACAAAGGCCATGTCGTGCTCCACCGCCAGCACGGTCATGCCCTGCGCATTGAGCCGCTTGACCATTTCGCCGGTGGCATGGGTTTCCTCCGGCGACATGCCGGCGGTCGGCTCGTCGAGCAGCAGCAGGCGCGGCTTGAGGCTGACCGCCATGCCGATTTCCAGCCACTGCTTCTGGCCGTGCGAGAGATTGCCGGCGAGGCGCGTGGAATCGGCGGTGAGGTTGAGGAATGCCAGCAGCTTGTCGATCTCCTCGCCCAGCACCGCCGGGGGATAATGGTGCTGCATCGCGATCTCCAAGTTCTGGCGGACGCTCAGCGCCTTGAAGATGCCGGGCACCTGGAACTTCACGCTCATGCCGCGGCGGATGCGCTGGAACGGCTTGAGGCTGGTGATGTCCTCGCCGCCAAACAGGATGGCGCCGCTGCTCGGCAGGTGCTCGCCGAGGATCAGCCGGAACAGCGTCGACTTGCCGGCGCCGTTCGGCCCGATGAGGCAGTGCACCTCGCCGGCCTGAAGCGTCAGGTCGACATTGTTGGTGACGTGCAGGCCGCCGAAGCGCTTGTTGAGGCCTAGGGTCTGGAGCATCGGCATCAGGCGTCTCCCGGCTGACGCTTGGAGAAGGGGCGGGCGATGAGCCGGGCCAGCGCGTAGATGAGGCCGCGCGGCGCCAGAAGCACGGTGAGCACCAGCATGATGCCCATCACCACAAGCGCATATTGGCTGCCATGGATGGTGAGCGCCTGGAACACGGCGAGCACGGTGATGGTGCCGACCAGCGTCGTGGTGAGGTCCGAGCGCCCGCCGACCGCGACCCAGACGATGGGCAGGGCGGCGGCGGTCATGCCCATGGAGGAGGGCGTGATATACTGGCCCCAGCTGGTGTAGAGCACGCCCGACAGCCCGGCGAGCGCGGCGCCGATGACGAAAGTGCCGAGCTGGTATTTGCGGATGTCGTAGCCCAGCATCTCCGCCCGCTCCGGGTTCTCGCGGATGGCGACGAGCACATTGCCGAAGGGCGAGTTCACCAGGATGCGCAGGCCGAGATACACCAGCACCAGCATGCCGAGCACGACGTAATAGAGCTGCACATCGGGGAACAGCACGATGTCGCCGCCGGGCCAGGGCACGGTGAGCGGGGGCATGTTGCTCATGCCGTTGAAGCCGTTGAGCCGGGCGGCGCCGATCTTCCATTCCGGGCCGGCGGTCTGCGCCATGAATCGCTCCAGCACCAGCGTCACTGACAGCGTCACGATGCCGAGGAACACGCCGGAGATGCGGCCGAAGAACAGGAAATAGCCGAGCAGCGCCGCGAACAGCGCGGCGATCGCCACCGCGAACAGCAGCGCGATGAAGGTGAAGCCATAGGCGGCGCCGAAATTGATGGTGAGGATGCCATAGGCATAGCCGGCAATGCCGAAGAAGGCGGTCTGGCCGAAGCTCAGCGCGCCGCCATAGCCCCAGATGAGGGACAGGCCGAGCGCCATGAAGATCCAGGTGAAGAAATACACCGTGTTGCCGACCGTGTAGCCGTCCGAGAACAGCGGGTAGGCGCAGGCGCCGGCCAGCACAATGAGGAAGCCGATCCAGAAGCCGGGGCCCCGGCCCAGCGTCTGCGGGCCTTCGAGGCGGGCGAAGAAACGTGAAAGCGCGTTCATGTCAGTTTTCCGTGTCCGGGATCAGGCCCGCTCGCGCAGGAGGAAGCCAGAGATGCCGCGCGGCAGCACCCGGATGACGATGATGACGGCCATGAGCAGGCCGATCTGGCCGGCCAACTGGCCGTACCAGGAGGTCATGGTCGCCTTGACCACGGCGAGAATCGCCGCCGCCGGCGCGGTGCCGAGGAACACGTCGGCGCCGCCGACCACCACGGTGACGAAGGCTTCCATGATGAAGGTGGTGCCCATGGTCGGCACCAGCGTCATGGTCGGGGCGTAGAGCCCACCCGCGAGGCCGGCCAGGCCCGCGCCGAGCGCGAAGGTGAGGCTGTAGACGAGGCGGGTGTCGATGCCGAGCGCGGCCGCCATGTGCGGCACCTGGATGGTGGCGCGGGCCATCACGCCGAAGCGGGTCCAGTTGAACAGCGCGTAGAGCCCGGCGATGACCACTACCGCCATGCCGCACAGCACGAGGCGATAGAGCGAATAGGAATAATCGCCGACGGTGAAGCTGCCGAAGGGCGTGCCGACGCCGGCCATGGTGGAGCCGAGCACGATCAGCGTGCCCTGGGTGAAGATGAGGCTGAGGCCCCAGGTGGCGACGATGGTGTCGAGCGGCCGGTCATAGAGATGGCGGATGATGAGGATCTCCACCAGCGCGCCCACGGCGGCCGAGACCAGCGCGCCGATGAGGATGGCGAGCGGCAGCGGCACGCCGGCATGGGCGGCGGAGACGGTGACATAGGCCCCGCACATGATGAATTCGCCATGCGCCAGATTGATCACGCCCATCATGCCGAAGATGACGGCGAGGCCGCAGGCGGACAGAACCAGAAAGGCGAAGGCGTCGCCGAACTGGTAGAGCGCGGAGAAGGCGAGGGTTCCGACATCCATGTGCGGTGGGGCCTTTGATCATTCGCTTCGAGGGGACAACCTTATCCTGAGCCGCGCGGGAACCGGGCGGTGAGGGAGGGTCGTCCGGGTGAGCCTCCTTCGAGGCCGGCCTGTCGGCCGGCATCTCAGGATGACGCCGTTCATGGCATCCCGGGGCCCCTTACCCAGCGGGACAGCTGGGTCCCCGGGTCAAGCGCGGGGATGAGGGGACGGCAGGTGAGCAGATCAGGCGATCGCCCCGGCCAAGCTGGGGGGTCGGGCCGGGGCGATGCCTTCGGGTGCCGCCGAGGGGAACAAGGCGGCAGCCGGGTGGGGTGGAGGGATGGCGGCCTGGGTTTTGTCGGACCGTCATCCTGAGGTGCGAGCGAAGCGAGCCTCGAAGGATTATTCCGCCGAGGGTCTTCTGCTTCACCATCCTTCGAGGCCCGGCCTTCGGCCGTGCACCTCAGGATGACGTGGCGCGGAGAGCGTCAGGATCGATCAGTTCTTCGGCGGCGGGTTGGAGGGCGTGTACTGCGCGCTCGGGTCGCTCTTGGTCAGGTCGCAGCCGGCTTCACCCAGCCAGTACGGCTTGATGCCCTCCCACACCTTCGGGAAGGTGATGGAGTGATCTTCGCCGACCTTGGCGAGATAGATGGTGTGCGACATGTGCTGGCTCTTCGGGTCGAGGCATACCTTGCCCTCGGGAGCGTCCATGCAGACATCGCCCTTGGCGATCTCCTTGCGCAGGTCGTCGCGCTTGGTCGACTTCGCCCGCTCCACCATCTGCTTGTAGAGATAGACCGCGAGATAGGAGTTCTCGGCTTCCTGGTTCACATAGGGCTCGTCCGGGAACTTGGCCTTGAACTTGGCGAAGAAGTCCTTCGACGCCGGGGTGTCGATCTCTTCGATGTAGTTGGTGGTGACGTACATGTCCTTGAGCGATGGCGGCTTGAAGCGCTTGTGCTCATAGCCCTGGCCGACGTTCACGGAAGAAGCCATCGGCAGGTTGACGTTGGCGGAGGCGGCCTGCTCGTAATAGGAGGCCTGCGCGGTGCCGACCAGCAGCGTCACCACGAAGTCCGGCTTGGCCTTCTGGATGTTCTGGATGTTCTGCGAGAACTGCGACACGCCGAGCGGGATGAAATCCTCGCCGACCATTTCGCCGCCATTCTCCTTGACGATGTTGCGCACCCATTCGGCCGAGATCTGGCCGAAATTATAGTCGGCGGCGAGCGTGTAGACCTTCTTGCCGTACTTTTCCATCATCCACGGGATGAGGGTGGAGAACTGCTGCTCGGGCACCGCGCCGGTGACGATCATGTTGGCGTCGCAGACGCCGCCTTCATACTGGTTGTTGTAGAAGGCGAGGCCGTCGAACTGGTTGACGATCGGGCGGTAGGCCTCGCGCGAGGCGGAGGAGAAGCCGGCGAACACCGCGTCCACCTTGTCGCGCTGCAGCACGCGGCGCATGAATTCCTGGTAGCGGGTATTGTCGGACTGGGTGTCGTAGATCACCAGTTCGAGCGGGCGGCCATCGATGCCGCCGGCCTTGTTGATCTCCTCGGCGGCGAGCTGGATGGCGTGCACCTTGCCGATGGTCGCGGCGGCGAAGTCGCCGGACTGGTCTTCAAGCACGCCGAGCTTGATCGGATCGGCGGCGAAGGCATTTGCGACGCTGAGCAAAAGCGTCCCCGTGAGGGCTGCGGCACGCAGCCCCCGCATGGTCTTCCCGTTCATTTTCTTCTCCTGTGAAAGGTTATCTTCTTTCCGCGCGTGGCTCCGCCGGGCGGAGCTGCATCGGTTCATCGAGGGGGCCAGCCCTCGCCGTCATGAACGCCTCGCAATAGGCCTCAAGGGTCTGCCGCGAGCGCATGCTTTCGCGCCGAAGCCATTCATAGGCCTCGTCGTCATCGACGCCCGCTTCCGTCATGCGGGCGATGATGGACTTCACCACCGCGCGGCGGCCACGCCGGCGGCGATCCATGTCGTCGAGCCGCGCCCGAAGGTCGCCGCGCAACAGGAACTGGTTGATGCCGAGGAACAGCGCGGTGTAGACCGCGCCGCCCTGCACGGGCTTGCGCAGGAACGCCGAGGCGCCCAGCTGGATCAGGTGCTTCAGCCGGCTCGGCGCTTCCACCCCGACCAGGCCGATCACCGGCACGGGGGGATGATGCGCGCCGGCGTCGATATCGAGCGCCACCGGGTTGTCGAGATCGCCGTCGATGAACAGGATGTCGCGCTCGGGCTGCAGGCTGGCGAGGTCGATCTGCGCCCGGCCGTCCACCAGCTCGGGATAGAGCGCCGTGACGCCGAGCTTGCCGAGCGTCTTTTCCAGCGCTTCCACCGCGGTGAGGCTGGACGTGACGATGTGCGCCCGCCCGCCATTGAAGTTTTGCAGCAGCCGAGGTGCCATCACTTTACCACTCTCAGTGAAGAGTTGCGGGCAGCGACCGCATAGCGCGGCGAGGACTGGACGAGATAGGGGTCCGGGCGCACCGGGCCGGGCGCTTCGACGAGAATGTCGAAGCGGGCCTGCGCATTTGAAATCCCGATTCGTGGCGTGAGATAGGCGTGCAGGGTCTGCGGGTCGATCCGCACCTCGCCCTGCGGGGCGAGCAGGTGCTGGCGGGTGGCGGCTTCCTTCACCGCCTCGACATCGTCGGTGCCGGCCTCGGCTAGCGACAAGATCAGCAGCTTCATCGCGATATAGGAGGCTTCCGCATCGGCCGAGCTGGTGGGGCCGTCCGGGAAGGTCTCGCCATAGAAGCGGGTGAAGGCGGCGTTGGCGGGGGAGGCGAGCGAGGAGAAATAGACCGAGGAGGAGAGATGCCCGTCCACCGCTTCCTGGCCGATCTCTTCCAGCTCCGGCTCGGAGAGGGTGCAGCTGACCACCGGGAAGGTTTTGCGCTGGTCGATGCCGCGCGCGGCGCAGGCGGCGCGGAAAGCGCGGAAGAAGGCGTAGTTGCTGGTGCCGATCAGATTGTTGAACACGAAGGCGGGCCGCGCCTCCAGGATCGCCTCGACCACCTGGTCGATCTCGGTGTCGCCCACCGGTACATAGCGTTCCGCCAATACGCGGGCGCCGCGCGCCGTCATCGCCTCGCGGAAGATGCGGGTGTTCTCCCACGCCCAGATATAATTGGAGCCGACGCAGAAGGCGGAGGAGCCGAGCGTCGCCAGCACGTGGTCGACGAGCGGCAGCACATGCTGGTTCGGCGAGGCGCCGGTGTAGATGACGTTGTTGGAGCTCTCGAAGCCCTCATAATGCGAGGGGTACCAGAGCAGCCCGTCATGCTTCTCGAAGCAGGGGATCACTTCCTTGCGGCTGGACGAGGTGTAGCAGCCCACCACATGGCGGATGCCGTCATGCAGCAGGTCGCGGCTCAGCGCGGCGTAGCGGCCAAGTTCGCCGCCGGGATTGACCACGACAGGCTCGATGGCAAGACCCGGCGCCGGACGTTCCGCCACCGCCAGTAGGGCGCCGTTCAGCATCGAGCGCGCGACCACGCTGTAGGGCCCCGTGGTCGAGAACATGACGCCTATGCGGACGGGTTTCGACACGCCTTGCTCCACCGGGCCTAGAGCCCAAACGATCCCGGGCCGAAGCCCAAAACAAAAAACGCCCGCCGGCCGTCAGGCCGTGGGCGTCGTTGCCACCAACCATCAGCGTGAACACGCCGTCGTTGGAAATGTTGTCCGAAAGTGCCGCGACAATGGGCAGCTTTGCCCGTCGCTCGTTTCTTAGGCTCGCGTGAAGTTACCTTCTTGTCAAGAACCTTTTTCACGCGCGGGCACGCCTGTGGAGCCCGCGCGCGCCTCGGCGAGGATCCAGGCGATGAGATCGCGTGCCGGCTCGGACAGGGTGACGCCCGGTGCCAGCCAGTAGCCGGTTTCGCGGCGCGCCAGCGGCGGGCCGACCGCCACCAGCGTGCCATCGGCCAGCGCCCCGTCGATCAGCCCGGCCCAGCCCAGCGCCACCCCCTGGTCGGCCATCGCCGCCTGCACCACGAGGCCAT
Organism: Xanthobacteraceae bacterium 501b; assembly: GCA_000378025.1. Taxonomy (GTDB): domain Bacteria; phylum Pseudomonadota; class Alphaproteobacteria; order Rhizobiales; family Xanthobacteraceae; genus Ancylobacter. The sequence continues at coordinate 3,684,684 of KB899087.1, read as the reverse complement.
AGGTGTTGAGGCTGAGATCGCTGCCCGCCGGCCCGCGCGCCAGCCCCATGGCGGCGAACCAGTCGCTCCAGCCGAACCAGCGCGGATGCGGCGTGCTTTCCAGATGCAGCAGCGGCAAATTGCCGATGCGCGCCGGGTCCTGCCCGAGGCCGTGGCGGGCGGCGAAGGCGGGGCTGCACACCGGCCAGATCCGCTCCTCGACCAGTTGCACGCTCTCGGGCGGAAAGTCCCGTCGGGCGCCGAACAGCACGGCGACATCCTCCGCCCCGTCGAGGCCGTGATCGGCGCCGGCGGAGGCGATGATGTGCACGTCGGTCTCCGGGTGCACCTGCCGGAAGGCGGCGACGCGCGGCATCATCCAGAACGAGGCGAAACCGTAATCGGTGAACAGCCGCACCACCGGCCGCCGGCTGAGGCGCCGCACCGCGCGGGCGGCGGTGTCGATTTCGCCGGCCGCCGCCCGGGTGGCGCGGTGCAGCACCTCGCCCGCCGGGGTGAGCGCGCTGCCGCGATGGCCGCGCACGAGAAGCGGCGTGCCGAGCTGGGTTTCCAGCTCGCGCACCACATAGCTCACCGCCGGCTGCGACAGGCCGAGCGCGCGGGCGGCGCCTGTGATCGAGCCGAGCCGCCCGACCGCCTCGAACACGCGGATCCAGCCAAGGTCGAGAGCGCGTTCAGACATAGAGCCAGCTTATGTCTTTCATCGAAAATATCCGGCTTCACAGCCTAAAGCATTTAACCGCCTGATGTGCGGGAGGCAAGGAAGCGGCCGGTCTCACAAGGCGGCTCCTTGCACATTTCGCGCGTCTCATCCCCTTCCAGAGGTGTCTCATGATGACCCGTACCGTGCTGGCCGCTTCGGCCCTTTCGCTGCTCCTCCTGGCCGGCCCCGCTGCGGCGGCCGACGCGCCTTCCTGCAAGACCATCCGCATGTCGGACCCCGGCTGGACCGACATCACGTCCACCAATGCCATCGCCGGCGTGCTGCTCGGCGGCCTCGGCTACACCCAGGACGTGAAGACGCTCTCGGTGCCGATCGGCTATGAATCGATGAAGAACGGCAATGTCGACGTCTTCCTCGGCAACTGGATGCCGGCGCAGCAGAAGTTCATCGATGCGCTGAACGAGGCGAAGGCGGTGGACGTGCTCGCCACCAATCTCGAAGGCGCCAAGTTCACCCTCGCCGTGCCGAACTACGTGGCCGAGGCCGGGGTGAAGGACTTCAAGGACCTGGCCGCCAACGCCGACAAGTTCGACAGCAAGATCTACGGCATCGAGCCCGGCGCGCCGGCCAACCAGAACATGCTGAAGATGATCGAGGCCAATGATTTCGGCCTGAAGGGCTGGAAGGTGGTTGAATCGGGCGAGCAGGCGATGCTGGCGCAGGTGAAGCGCTCGCAGAACGGCAAGAACTGGATCGTCTTCCTCGCCTGGGCGCCGCACCCGATGAACGAGACGTTCGACCTCACCTATCTCTCCGGTGGTGACGCCTATTTCGGCGCCGATTTCGGCGGCGCGAGCGTGCGGACCCTCGCCCGCACCGGCTGGTCGGCCGAGTGCCCGAACGCGGCGACCTTTTTCAAGCAGCTGAAATTCGACCTGGCGACCGAGAACGCCATGATGGGCAAGATCCTCGATGACGGGCAGACCCCCGAGGCCGCCGCCAAGGCGTGGATCAAGGCCAATCCGGCCGCGCTCGGCCCCTGGCTCGACGGCGTGACCACCTTTGACGGCAAGCCCGGCCTGCCGGCGGTGAAGGCCTCGCTCGGCCTGTGACCCCCGGCGGGGAGGCCGGCGGCGCCCGCTGCCGGCCCGTGCCCGCGCCCGCCTCGCCCTCGCCCCTCGCCTGCCGCGTGGAACATATCCATGACCCGCCTGACTGCCCGCCCGAACATCCTCATCCTGATGGTCGACCAGCTGAATGGGACGCTGTTCCCGGACGGGCCTGCGGATTTTCTCCACGCGCCGCATCTGAAGGCGCTGGCGGCCCGTTCCGCGCGTTTCGCCAACACCTATACGGCGAGCCCGCTCTGCGCGCCGGCGCGGGCGTCCTTCATGTCCGGCCAGTTGCCGAGCCGCACGCGGGTCTATGACAATGCCGCCGAATTCACCTCCGACATCCCCACCTTCGCGCACCATCTGCGCCGCGCCGGCTATCACACGGCGCTGTCGGGCAAGATGCATTTCGTCGGGCCAGACCAGCTGCACGGCTATGAGGAGCGGCTGACCACCGACATCTACCCCGCCGATTTCGGCTGGACGCCGGACTACGCCAAGCCGGGCGAGCGGATCGACTGGTGGTATCACAATCTTGGTTCAGTGACGGGCGCAGGGGTTGCCGAGATCACCAACCAGCTCGAATATGACGACGAGGTGGCCTATCACGCCGCCCGCAAGCTCTACGATCTCGCGCGCGGGCACGATTCCCGGCCCTGGTGCCTCACCGTGAGCTTCACCCACCCGCACGACCCCTATGTCGCCCGCAAGCGCTTCTGGGACCTCTATGAGGACTGCCCGGCGCTGGACCCGGTAGTGCCGCCCATCCCCTTCGCGCAGCAGGACCCGCACGCCCAGCGCCTGATGCTGGCGAGCGACCACGCGGCCAGCCGGGTGACACCCGAGGATGTGCGCCGCTCGCGCCGGGCCTATTTCGCCAACATCTCCTATCTCGACGAGAAGATCGGCGAACTCATCGACGTGCTGGACCGTTGCCGGCTAAGTGACGACACGATCATCGTCTTCGTCTCCGACCATGGCGACATGCTTGGCGAGCGCGGCCTGTGGTTCAAGATGAACTTCCTGGAGGGCTCGGCGCGGGTGCCGCTGATGATCGCCGCCCCCGGCCTTCCCGCCGGCCGGATCGACCGTGCGGCCTCGACCCTCGACGTGCTGCCGACGCTGGCCGAGCTGGTCGGGCTCGATCTGAGCGGCGTGATGCCCTGGACCGACGGCGAGAGCCTCGTCCGCCCGGCCAAGGGCGAGGGCGAACGGTCGCCGGTGCCGATGGAATACGCCGCCGAAGGTTCCTACGCGCCGCTGGTCGCGCTGCGCGACGGTCCGTGGAAGCTCATCCTGTGCGATCTCGACCCGCCGATCCTCACCAACCTTGACGAGGACCCGCAGGAACTGGTCAACCGCGCGGCGGACCCCGCCTGCGCCGGGGTTATGGAGCGCATGACGGCGGCGATGAACGCCCGCTGGGACCTCGCCCGCTTCGACGCCGAGGTGCGCGCCAGCCAGGCGCGGCGCCACGTGGTCTATGAGGCGCTGCGCAACGGTGCCTATTACCCCTGGGATTTCCAGCCGCTGCAAAAGGCCTCCGAGCGCTATATGCGCAACCATATGGACCTGAACGTGCTGGAAGACGGCCAGCGCTTTCCGCGCGGCGAATAGGCTACCGCCTTTCTTTCCGGTCACGGCTCGAAACCGCCAGCATGCTGCGCCGCGGCGCAGATGAGGTGCGGCGCATCACGCTATTGCGATCGAGAACCGCGCGTCGAGCGGAAACAATGGCGCGGGGCGCACGTTGTCCCGGCAGATTCACCGGCTGCGCAGATGTGCTTCGGTCAGGTGAATGAGAGTTGAATCAAGAGACGCGACGCTCTTGTGCGCCGACTACCGTGCCGAAGTGTCGCTCTGTTCAAAGGATGTTGATTATGAAGAAGACCGTTTCCATTCCGATGCTGGGTGCTGTTCTCGCGGCTGCGTTTGTCGGCCCCGCGCTTGCCGATACCAACCGTCCCGTCATCGGCGGCAATTCCGGCTGGTCGCCGGGCACCAACCAGGCCCAGACGCAGAACTATGCCGCGCCGCGCCATAATGGCTGGTCGCATCAGGGCAGCGTCTATGAGGGCCGGAACGCCGCCACCATGTATGACGGTCGCGACATGTATGACGGCCGCAGTGCCGGCGGCATGTATGGCCCGAACACCCAGGGCGTCGAGCCCTATATCGCCAACCAGATCGAAGGCAACGCGCGCAGCACCCGCTGAGTGCGGCCCTCTTCCGAGGGCATGCGTTGAACGAGTGGCGGTCCCGCAAGGGGCCGCCATTTTTCGTGGATGCGCCCTTAGTCCGACCCACTGCCGCCGCCGCCCGGCCGGTCCGGCGGGGCGAGCGCCAGCATGGCGGTGACGGCTTCCGGCGCCGGCCCCGCCTTGACGCCGCGCTTTGGCATGCCCTCGACGAAGGGCACGAGTTGCAGCCGGGCGATTTCCAGCACCCGGCGCAGCTCGGTGACGGGCCGGGGATGCTCGTCGACGCGCAGATCCAGCGCGCAATACTCTTCCTCGCCCTGCACCCGCAGGCTGGCCGATTGCCGTCCGCGCCTGTCGCCGCCGGCCGCGTCCCCGGCCTCCATCGCCCGCATCAGCCGCTCGTCGAGCTTCTGGCCCTCGCTGGCGCGGAAGGTGCTCGCCATGGCGTCGATCACCTCGGGCCCGGTGAGCATGTTGCCCTGCACGGCGAAGCCATCGCCGATTTCCTGCCCGCACCATTGCGTGCAGTCGGCACCGGTGAAGGCGCTGGCCTCGCCCGCGTGATCCACCACGCCGATCTGGCGCAGTTCGCGCGCCTCATCCTCCGCCAGCGCCGCTTCGAGGGCCGCTTGGGCGCCTTGCCCGCCGGCGATGGCCTCCAGCACGCCGAGCGCCAGATAAGGGTTGACCCAGGACTGGGTCGAGGCGGCACCGACCTTCGCCCGGGTGAACGGGCACATGGAACCGACCGCCGGCACAGCGGTGGCCACCGCCACGCCCAAAAGGCCGGAGGAAGGGCAGCGGGCGACGATGGAGAAGGTCACGCCTTTATCCTCATACACTCAGATGTTTCAGCACCCTCGCACGGGAATCCGGCTCGGTGGAGGTGCCCATCTCGGCGATCTCGCCGCGGTCCAGCACCGCCCAGCGGTCGGCCACCGCCAAAGCGAAGGGCAGATGCTGCTCGACCAGCAGCATGGTGGTGCCGTGGCGGTCGCGGGCGCTGCGGATGACCCCGGCGAGCCGGTCGATGACCGAGGGTTGCAGCCCCTCGGTGATCTCGTCGACCAGCAGGAGCTTCGCCCCGGTTGCCAGCGAGCGGGCCATCAGCAGCATTTTCTGCTCGCCGCCGGACAGCGTGCCGGCGCGCTGCTTGAGGCGCTGCAGCAGGAAGGGGAAGGAGGCTTCGACCTCGGCCAGGGCGGCGTCGAAATCCGGCCGGCGCACGGCGAGGCGCAGGTTTTCCTCCACGCTCATATCCTGGAACAGCGCCTTTTCCTGCGCGACATAGCCCACTCCGAGGCGGGCGACGCGGTGCGGGGAGAGCCGCGTCGCCTCGCTGCCAGCAATACTCACGCTGCCGGTCATTTTCGGCAGGAAGCCCATTACCGCTTTCAGCAAGGTGGACTTGCCCATGCCGTTCTTGCCGAGCACGGCGAGGATTTCGCCCGGGGCGATGGCGAGGCTCACCTCGCGCAGCACCACGGCGCCGGCATAGCCGCTGGAAAGGTTGTCGACCGAGAGGACGCTCATGCCGGCAGCTCCGTGCGGGGGGAGGGGGCCGTCTCGTGGTCGATGCCGGCATGGCCGGAACCGGCATAGACCTGCTTTACCAGCTCGGACGCGACCACTTCTTCCACCGAGCCGTCGAGCACGATGCGGCCCTGGTGCAGCACGATGACGCGCGAGGAAATCTCGCGGACGAAGTCGAGATCATGCTCGACCAGCAGCACGCACAGGCCCTGCTTCTTCGCGAGGTCGATCAATATGGCGCCGATCTGCATCCGCTCGGTCTTGGTGAGGCCGGCGGTGGGCTCGTCCAGCAGCAGCACGCGCGGTTCCAGCGCCAGCACCATCGAGAGTTCCAGCGCCTGCTTCATGCCGTGCGAGAGCAGATGCGCCGGGGTGGAGAGCTGCTTGTCGAGCCCGGTCGTCGCCAGCACATGCATCGCCGCTTCCGGCAGCTTCAGCTCCTGCGCGCGGCACCACAGCGAGGGGCGGGCATGGCGCACCCGGGCGATCTGCAGGCATTGCGCGACGGTGAGCGTTTCGAACACATTCGCCATCTGGAACTTGCGGCCGACGCCGAGGGCGACGCAGGCCTCCGGCGGCTTGCGGCCGATGTCGTAGCCATTGACGGCGATGCTGCCGGCCGTGCGCTCGGCGCCATCGGCGATGCAGCGCATCAGCGTGGTCTTGCCTGCGCCATTGGGGCCGACAAGGCTGACGAGTTCACCGGCGCGGGCCTCGAAATCGATGCCCTCCAGCACGGTGAGGCTGCCGAAGCGCTTGACCACGCCGGCAACACTGAGCGCCGCCCCTTCGCCGGGCTCGACGCCCTGGGTGTCGGCGGGATCCAGCGTGGAGAGCGTCACGCTGGCGGCGGGCGTGGCGACGCGCGGGCGGATGAGGCCGAGCAGCTTGCGGGGCAGGTCGAACACCACAGGCAGCAGGCCGCGCGGGAAGGCGACGATCACAAGCACGAACAGCGTGCCGATGATGAGCTGCCAGACAAAGGGATAATCGCCGGCGAGCTGGGCGCTCTCATAATCGACGATCAGCGCGCCGAACACCGGGCCCAGCAGCGTGCCGCGCCCGCCGAGTGCGGTCCAGATGACAAGCTCGGTGCCGAAGACGAAGCCGGCGAGTTCCGGCGCCACCACCATGGCGTAGCCGGCATAGATATAGCCGGCGATAGCGGCGATGGCGGCGCAGGCGAGATAAACGAGGATCTTCAGCCGCGACGTGTCGAGGCCGAGATATTTGCAGCGCTGCTCGTTCTCGCGCACCGCCACCAGCAGGCGGCCGGCGTCGCTCTTGACGAAGATATAGGCCAGCGTCGTCACGCCGACGAGGAAGCTGCCGGAGAGCCAGAACCACGCCTCCATCGACAGATCGAAGCTCATGAAGCCGGACAGCCCGCTCGACGAGCCGGTGAAGGTGCCCCCCGAGTAGAGCAGCTGCGTCGCCACGATCGGCAGAACCAGGGTGATGACAGAGGCATAGAGCGCCGAGGCGCCGTGCCAGAAGGCCAGCCATCCGACAATGGCGGCGACCAGCAGCGCGCCGCCGACGCCCAGCCCCAGCGCGAGAAACGCGTTGGAGGTGGAAAAATCCATATGGGTGAAGACGAGGCCCGCCGCATAGGCGCCGCAGGCGAAGAATACCGACTGGCCGAAGGTGAGGATGCCGAGAAAGCCCCAGAGCAGATCGACGGTGAGCGCCACCGCCGCATAGAGCAGCGAGCGGGTGAGCACGTTCACGGAATAGGTGTCGAGCACAGTGGGCCCGGCGAAGATCGCCGCCAGCGCGAGCAGGGAAACGGCGAGGATGAGGGAGAGGCGGCGGGCTTCAGTCACGGGCGAACCCCTGAGGCCGGATGCGCAGAATGATGGCGGCGAGCACGGCGATGGTGAGACCTCCGAGAACCGGGCTGAAATGGGTGGCGACCAGCACCTGCGCCCCGCCCAGCACCAGGCAGGCGAACAGCAGGCTGACCAGCGAGGCGCCTGACACCAGCACCAGCATGAAGGCGTTGACCAGCCAGGGCACGCCCATGGAAGGATCGACGCTCGATAAGGGCGTGATGAGCGCGCCCGCCACGCCGGCCAGCGCCGAGCCGAGGGTGAAGGTGAGGAAGCGCACCAGCCCGCTATTGATGCCGAGCCCGCGCGCCAAATCCTCGTTCATGATCACCGCGCGCGTCTCCAGCCCCAGCCGCGTGCCCTGGAGCAGGGCGGTGAGGGCGATGCCGAGCACGGCGGCGATGCCAACCAAAGCGAGGCGGTAGGCGGAATAGCTCTCGCCGAACAGGTCGAGCGTGCCATTCAGCGGCGATTCCGCGAACTGCACGCCGCGGCCGAAGGCGATGGTGATGAGCTGGCCGATAATGATCGACAGGCCCCAGGTGGCGAGGATGGCGTCGAGCGGGCGGTTATAAAGCGGGCGGACGACAAAGCGTTCGATCGCCATGCCGACCACGCCGCCGAACAGCGCGGCGGCGGGAATGGCCAGCCAGGGGTTCAGCCCGGCCTGGGTGGTGAGGAGCGCGGCATAGCCGCCCAGCGTCATCAGCCCCCCATGGGCGAAATTGATGATCTTCATGACGCCGAACACGAGCAGCAGCCCGGTCGCCACCGCATAGAGAATGGCGGCGGTGGTCACGATGTCCAGCGTCTGGCCGATCATGCGAAAGTCCTTGGTTGGAGGCACGTTGGGTCGAGAGCCACGTCGTCCCGCAAAGCCCGGCTTTGTCGGGCGCCGCAGGATGACGTCGCAAGGCGGGCCGCAAGGATCGCGCCATCGGTGCCGCGAGCAACCTCTCCCCCGCAGGGAGAGGGAGGGGGTGAGGGCCCCCGGCGGGCCAGGCACGGAAGCCGGGGGCCCTCACCCCGCACGTCGCACCCGCCTCGTCCGCATGGCGAGAGGCGGGTGGTTCACGTGGATGGGCTCACTTCAGCTTCGGGCACTGCTCGCCGGGATCGACGTCCTTGAAGGTCGACATGATGCCGACCGAGCCGTCGGCCTTCACCTGGCCGAGATACATGGTGAGCGGCGCGTGGCGCTGCTTGTTCATGATGATAGTGCCGCGCGGGCCTTCCACCGCGACTTCGGCCAGCGCCGGGATCACCTTGGCGGCGTCGGTCGTGCCGGCCTTCTCCACGGCGGCCTTGTAGGCGTAGACGGCTTCATATTCCGGCACGGAGAGGTCGTTCGGGGTCTTCAGGTCCTTGCCGAACTTCTTCTCCATCGCGGCGAGGAAGGCCTTGTTGGCGGGGGTGTCGATATTGGTGAAGTAGGAGCCGGCGATGTAGATGCCCTCGGCATCCGGGCCCATCGACTTGGCGGTGCCTTCATCCACGGCGAGGTTGCCATAGAGCGACTTGATGCCCGCCGCGCGCAGCTGCTTGGTCAGGGTCACGTTCGGCGCGCCGCCGGCGGTGGAGGTGATGATGGCGTCGGGGTTGGCGGCCTTCACCTTGGAGAGGATGGCGGTCCAGTCGGTGGCGTCCATCGGGGCGTATTCGTCGCCGACGATCTTGCCGCCGGTCTTCTCGATATATTCCTTGGTGAAGGCCAGCATGCCGCGCCCGAAGGCGTAGTCCGAGCCGATCAGGAAATAGGTCTTGGCGCCTTCCTTGTTGAAGAAGTCGACAATGGGGGCGACCTGCTGGTCGGGCACCCAAGCGTTCACGAACATATACGGGCTGCAGGAGCGGCCCTCATAGAACGAGGTGTAGATGTAGGGCACCTTGCCGCGATTGACGATCGGCAGGCCGGCATTGCGGGCGGCCGAGGTCTCCATCGAGATCAGCGCGTCGACCTTCTTCTGGAAGATCAGCGAATCGAAGGCCTTCTGCGCGCCGGCCGCGCCGGAGGCGTCGTCGGCGACTTCAAGCACCACCTTCTTGCCGAGGATACCGCCCTTGGCGTTGATCTCCTCGACCGCCAGCTCGGCGGACTGGACGACGGAGGGGGCGACCACCGAATTGGCGCCGGAAAGGCCGACGGGAATGCCGATGGTGATGGTGTCGTCGGCGGCGAGCGCCGGGCCGGCAAGCAGGCCGGCGGCGAACACGCCGGCCATCAGCAGGGAGCTACGTGACATAGGCTTTCTCCGGAAGGTTGCGGTTCTTGTTGGGGTGGAGGGCGGAGCGGGGGCCGGTCAGTACCAGCCCCGGGAAATGTCGGAGCCGAGCATCTCGGCATAGACATCGGTGCGCCGGTCGCGCAGCACCTGGTTGAAGTCGTTCCAGTTGCGGGCGCGGCGGGCGGCGCCGAGGTCGATCTCGGCCGAGACGATCTCCTCGCCGGTGCGGCTCGCCGGGCCGGCGGCGGGCCAGCCGGTGTAGCTGAGGATGAGGCTCTGGCCCTCGAAGGGCTGGCCACGCTCGGTGCCGATGCGGTCGGCGCAGGCAATGTAGAGCGAGTTGGAATGGGCGGCGGCCATGGCGAGGATGTTGGCCATCGCCTCGCGGCCTTCCATCTGGCCGGGGATCGGCACCCAGTTGGTCGGCACGCAGACAATGTCCGCGCCCTGCAGCGCCTGCAGCCGGTAGGTCTCGGGGAACCAGCCATCATAGCAGATGGCGACGCCGATCCGCCCGAGCGGGGTCTGGAACACCGGGAAGCCGTTATTGCCGGGCTCGAAGAACAGGTTCTCGTTGCCCCACAGATGCATCTTCCGATAGGTGCCCATATGGCCGTCGGGGCCGATCACCACAGCGCTGTTGTAGAGCGCGGTTCCCTCGCGCTCGGTGATGCCGGCGACGATGTGCAGGCCGCGCTCATTGGCGATCTTCGCCCAGGCGAGGCAGGTCGGCCCGTCGGGAATGGTCTCGGCCAGCGCGAAGGCTTCCTCGCGGGTCTCGAACACGTAGCCGGTATTGGCGAGTTCCGGCAGCACGACCAGCTTGGCGCCGTCGTCGGCCGCGCGGGCGATGAGGTCGAGCGAATGGGCGACATTGGCGCTGGTGTCGCCGAAGCGCGGCTCCATCTGGATGCAGGCGACGCGGACAAGGCTGGAGACCGGCATGAAGGCACACCTCTGCGATCGCCGCGGCGGCCCGCGGCGTGAAAACAAAAAGCCCCCGGCAGTGCCTTTCGGCACCATCGAGGGCTGCATAGCCTGGATGTTGAGCGGCAACGCTGCCGCCACGCTCACGAAGCGTTGGACCTATGGAAGCGCAGCGCCGGGGTCCTGTCAAGCGCCAATGCACGCCTTAAGGGCACAGCCACATTTGCCTAGGAGTTAGGCAGGAGGGCTTACTTGTCCGTCTCGCCGTCGCGGTCGAGCTCCGCCAGCATGGCATGGGCATTGATGATCGAGCCGGCGATGGTGCCGATCGGCACCCGCTTGGCGGTCGCCTGCTTGCGCAGGAACTGGTAGGCGTCGTCCTCGGAAAGATTGCGCAGGCCCATCAGAAGCCGCGTCGCCTTCTCGACGTCGCGGCGGGTGCGCAGCGTGTCTTCCAGCTTGGTGATCTTGGCCAGCAGCCGCCCCTCATAGCCGCGCTGCGACAGGGCGAGGACGAGGCTGGAGAGCACGCCGGAGGCGCGGATCGGGCGCACCAGCACGCCATGGGCGCTGGAATCCAAGAGCGCCTTCAGCACGGTCGGGTTCTCATAGTCGACGATGGCGATATGGGCGATGGCGAGGTCCGCCATCCGCCACGGCATCGAACTCTTGGTGTCGCGGTCGAGCAGGAAGAACACCGCGTCGAGGGGGAGCGGCAGCTGCGAGGGCGGGGGCCACACCACCTGCACCTGGCAGCCGATGCGCTGGAGCTGGCGCACCAGGTCGTCGCCATCCTGGTCACGCGGATGCACCACGGCGACGCGGGTGTTGCGCAGGTTCTGGATGAGCTGCGAGGCGCTCATGCCGGCCGCCTCCGCGCCGTCGGGCGGGCCGGCTCACGCATGGTCATAGATGTGGTCGACGAGATAGGGGTCGGGCTTCACCGGCGCCTTGGCCTCCCACACCACGTCGAATTCGCCATGCTCGTTCACCATGCCGATGCGCGGCAGGAGATAGGTGTGGTTGTTGTCGGGGTCGATGCGGATGCGGCCCTGCGGCGCGTCATATTCGGTGCCGAGCGCGGCGTCGACCAGGCGCTGGGTGTCGAGCGACTTCGCCCGCTTCAGCGCGTCGGCGAACAGGTGGATCTGGAAATAGGCGGCCTCCGCATACATCGTTACCGCCGCGTCCCGGCCGAAGCGGGCGCGGTAGGCGGCGACGAAGCGGCGATTGGCCGGGGTGTCGACGGTGGAGAAATAGGGCGCCGAGGTGATGTGGCCGACGCACAGTTCCGGCCCGATGGCGCGGATCTCGCCCTCGGACATGGTGAGGCTGGCGATCGGCAGGGTGCGCGGGTCCAGCCCCGCCTCGCGGAACAGCCGGTAGAGCAGATGCGCGCCCTGGCCGACCACGGTGGAGAACACCACCGAGGGCGCGCGGCGGCGGATATCTTCCACCACGCGGCGGATCTGGTCCTCGTGCGGCTGCTCCGGCACATAGGTTTCCGCCACCACCTCGCCGCCCTCGCGCGAGACGAGATCGCGCATGATGCGGTTGGATTCGCGGGGGTAGATGTAGTCCGAGCCGACGAGATAGAAGCGCGGCCCGAAGCGGGACAGCAGATGGCGGGCGAGCTGCAGGCTGTTTTGGTTCGGCGCCGCGCCGGTGTAGATCACGTTCGGCGAATATTCGAAGCCCTCATAGAGCGAGGGGTACCAGAGCAGCGCGTTGCGCCGTTCCACCGTGGCGAGGATGGCCTTGCGGCAGGAGGAGGTGCAGCAGCCGAAAATGGTGCTGATGCCGTCCTCGGTCAGCAGCCGCTCGGCAGAGCGGCGGTACAGCTCGGGGCTGGATTCCGGGTCGTAGCACACCGGCTCGATCGGCCGGCCGAGCACGCCGCCGGCGAGGTTGATCTCCTCGATGGCGAGCGCGGTGCCGCGGAAATGCTCGGTTTCCGGCTCGCGCATATGCCCCTTGCGGGAGAACAGCACGCCGACCCGCCAGGGTGTGCCGGAGGCGCCGGAACCGTTCTCTGCGCTGCCGAAACTCGTCACCGGCCCTGCCCTGTGCCCTGTTTTCCCGGCAACGCCGGGCTGGCCCGTTTTGGCGCGCGCGCGGGCGGCAGGTCAAGTCCGCGCGGCGCGCGGCCGGGCAGGATGCTGATATATCGGGCGGCCATTCTGGCAATTCTGCCATTAAGCGGTTCGGGGCGCGCAAAACCTCAGCGCCAAGCCGGCGTGGTGAGCACGCCGCTGTCAAGGATTGCCCAGGCGAGGTGTCAAAAGCGTCATTATGAAGATGTCGTGCGCCCAGCGGCCGAAACCTACCGACAGCTGCGCTCTATTTCACCTTGTCTTGCCACGGAGGGAGATTTCTCATGGTGCCAATCTCTCGACTATTTCGGGAACCGGAGAGCGCACATGTCGAACATCTTCCCCAACGGCGTCGATCGTCGCAATTTCCTCAAGACCACCATGGCCGCGGCCGGCGGCCTCGTCGCCATGCCCTATATCGCCACCCGAGCCACGGCGGCGCCGTTGAAGACGGTGAATTTCAGCGAGGCGGTGCACAATCTCGGTTACATCAACCTCTATGTCGGCATGCATGACGGCATCTTCGCCAAGCACGGGCTCGACATGAAGGTTTCCGCAGCCGGCGGCGACACCCAGACCTTCGCCGCCGTGCTGGGCGGTTCGGCCGATTTCGCCATTGGCGACGCCACCATGGCGCAGATCTCGCGCGAGAATGGCGGCCCCGGCGTCGTCGTCGGCACGGTCGTGCAGCGGGCGCATTATTTCGGCGTGTCGAAGACCATGGAGCCCTTCACCGACCCGAAGGACCTGAAGGGCAAGAAGGTCGTCACCTCGCCGGAGCCGAACACCAATTATTCCGTCACCAAGCGCATGGTCGAGCAGGCCGGGCTGAAGCTCGGCACCGATGTGACCATCGTTCCGGTGAGCCCCGGCACCGAGATAGGCGCCATGCTGGCGGGCCAGGCCGACATGGCGGTGGCCTACCAGCCGAGCGTCGCCGCCGCCGAGGCGCAGGGCTCCAAGGTCGTGTTCGACTTTTCGAACTATATCGGCCCGTTCTGCAACACCGGCATCATGGTGCTGCCCACCACCATCGCCAAGGACCCGGAAATGGTGCAGGCGCTGGTGACGGCGTTCGAGGAAGCCTCGCGCAAGACCTATGCCGACCCGGCCTTCGCCAAGAAGGTGGCGCGGCTCGAATTCCCCGATCTGCCGGGCGAGGTGGTGGACAAGGCGATCGACGCCGAGCTGAAATATCTCATCCCGGCGCAGTCGGTCGTCACCAAGCCCGACCAGTGGAAGAACCTGATGGACATGCAGCTCTACCTCGGCAACATCAAGGGCACGGTGAGCTTCGACCAGATCATCGACAACTCCTTCGCCGACAAGGCCGTCAAGCAGCTCGGGTGAGCGCGGTGGTTCCCCCCGCCATCGCGGCAGGGGCGCGCGCACCGGTGCAAGCCGGCGCGCCGCCCCTCGTGGTCGCGCATGTAGCCAAGAGCTTCGATGCCGACGGGCGGGTGGTGCCCGTCATCGGCGACCTTTCTCTGACGCTGAACGAGGGCGAGATCGTCGCCATTGTCGGGCCTTCGGGCTGCGGCAAGACCACGCTGCTCAACACGCTGTGCGGCCTCATCGCCCCCGATTCCGGCCGCGTCAGCTGGTTCGGCCGGGAAATGTCGGGCCAGCCCGCCGGCGTCGGCTATATGCTGCAGAAGGACCTGCTGCTGCCCTGGCGCACGGCGCTGCGCAACGTGATGCTGGGGCTGGAGATACGCGGGGTAAGCCTTTCCGAGGCGGAGGAGCGTGCCCATGTCATGCTCGACCAGCTCGGCCTGCACGGCTTTGCCGACCATTACCCCACAACGCTGTCCGGCGGCATGCGACAGCGCGTGGCGCTCGCCCGCACGCTGGTGAACGAACCGGACGTGCTGCTGCTCGATGAGCCCTTCGCCGCGCTCGACTTCCAGACCAAGCTGCTGATCGAGAGCGACACCGCCAAGCTGGTGCGCGAGAGCCGGCGCTCGGTGCTGCTCATCACCCATGACATCGAGGAGGCGGTCTCCATCGCCGACCGGGTGATCGTGCTGAGCAAGCGCCCGACCCGGGTGAAGGCAGTGTACGACATCGCGCTCGGCACCGAGCGCACCGACATGATCGCCGCCCGCGAGAGCGCCGGCTTCGTCGATTACGTCAGGCGCATCTGGGCCGATCTCGACGTGACGCGGAACTAGGAGGAACGCCATGAACGGTTCCCCCCTCCCGCCCCGCGCCGCCGCCGACGCTGGCATCGACGCGGCCGCCCAGGATGCCGCCGCCCGGCGCCTCGCCGCGCACCGGCGCGCCCGCCTGCGCGCCGGCCTGCTGGTGCTGGCAAGCCAGGTCGCGCTGCTGGCGGCCTTCATCGCCTTCTGGGAGTACATGACCGCCTTCGACAAGCAGGCGGCGTTCATGTTCGGCTCGCCCTCGGCCATTGCCGGCTTTCTCGTCACCATGGCGAGCGATGGCAGCCTGTGGCGCGACACCTATGTCACCGGGGTGGAGACGCTGCTCGGCTTCCTGGTCGGCAATGTCATCGGCACGCTGATCGGCCTGTCGCTGTGGTATTCGCGCTTCGTCTCGCGGGTGATCGAGCCCTTCGTCATCGCGCTCGGCTCGATCCCGATCATCGCGCTGGCGCCGATCATCATCATCTGGTTCGGCACCGGCCTGACCTCGAAGATCGCCATGTCGACGCTCTCCGTGGTAATCGTCGCGCTGGTCACATCCTACAAGGGCGCGGTCGGGGTCGATGCGGACCAGATCAATTTGATGCGGACGCTCGGCGCCTCGAAGTTCCAGATCTTCCGCAAGCTGGTGGTGCCGGCCTCGCTGACGGATATCTTCGCCGGCTTCAAGCTCACCGTCGGCTTCGCGCTGATCGGCGCCATCGTCGGCGAGTTCATGTCGTCCTCGGAAGGGCTCGGCCACGCCATCTTCAAGGCCGGCTCGCTCTACATCATCCCCAAGGTGTTCGCCGCGCTGGTCGCCACCATCGCGCTGGCCCTCATCCTCACCTTCATCGTCGGCAAGGTGGAAAGGCTGCTCATGCCCTGGCGCCGCCTCGGCTGAACCGCCCTTCGATCCGCCGCGTCAGTGCCCAAAGGAGTGACCATGACCCAGCGTGTCAGCAAGGCCGGCAACATCAAATACGCCCTGTCGGCCAACGACGCCTTCGTCGCCGCCGTCTCGCCCGGCGAGACCTTCGTGGTGGAGTGCGCCATCAACGCCAATGACGGCACCATCCGCCATCTCGGCCAGCAGCTGACCGAGGCGGATGTCTCGCTGCCCTTCGTCAACGGCGCCACCGGGCCGATCGAGGTGAAGGGCGCGAAGGCGGGCGACATGCTGAAGCTGGAAATCCTCGGCATGGAGCTCGACACGCTCGGCTTCACCGCGCTGTGGCCGGGCATCGGCATGTTTCCGGACTGGGTGCGGCAGAAGGAGTTCGGCATGCGTACCCATGTCGTCGAGGTGAAGGACGGCGTTGTCCACTGGAGCGACAAGGTGAAGCTGCCGGTGCGCCCGATGATCGGCGTCGCCGGCGTCGCCCCGGTGCATGGCGGCGTGCTCACCGTCGACAACGGCACCCATGGCGGCAATCTCGACGTGCAGGAAATCACCCCCGGCAACACCGTGATGTTCCGGGTGAACCATGACGGCGCCCATCTCTTCCTCGGCGATTGCCACGCGCTGCAGGGCGATGGCGAGGCCAATGGCATGGGCGCGATCGAGATCGCCGCCACGCTCACCGTGCGGGTGACGCTGGAAGAGGCGCCGGCCCGGCTCGCCCATCCCCGCATCGAGACGCCGACCCATATCTGCACGCTCGGCTGCGCCCGCCCGCTGGAGGATGCGATGCGGATCGCCTTCCAGGAGATGATCTACTGGCTGGAGGACGACTACGGCATCCCGGCGGCGGAGGGCTATATGCTGCTCGGCCAGATCGCCGAGGCGCGCTGCACCCAGGTGGTGAACCCGAAATACACCTATATCTGCAAGGTCGACAAAAGCGTGCTGGCGCAGTTCGCCGGCTAAGGGCCAACCGCTCAGCGCGACGTCTGGGCGGCGGCGGGGAAGGCCACGACATTCTCCGTGCGCCGCGCCAGCCCGCCAGCGACCTCGACGAGCTGCTGCGGGGTGAAGGGCTTGCTGATGACCGGGGCGTGCGCGAAGGCCGCCGGAAGGCTTTCGCGGCCATAGCCGCTGACGAAGGCGAAGGGCGTCCCGCGCCGGGTCAGCGCGGCGGCGAGAACGTCCACCGGCTTGCCGTGCAGATTGCCGTCGAGTAGGGCGGCCTGGAAGCTGTCGGCCTCGATCATATCAAGCGCCTCCTCGACGGTGCGTGCCGGTCCGCACACCGTGGCGCCGGCATCTTCGAGCACCGCGATGAGTTCGAGCGCGACGAGTGCCTCGTCCTCGACGACAAGGATGCGGCAGCCGTCGAGCGCCTGCGCCTCGCGCGCCGGAACGGGCGCCGTCTGGACCGGGGCGCGCCCGGCGATTTCCGCCATCGGCTCCAGTGCGCAGTCGAGCCGCATCGCCAGATCCCACACCACGCCGTCATTGCGGTAGGACACGCCGGCCGTGCCGCCGTCCGACTTCATGCTGCTCTCGATGAGGGTGGAGCCGAAGCCGCGTTTGACCGGCGCCTGCACCGGCGGGCCGCCGCTTTCCTGCCAGCGCAGCCGCAGCTGCTCGCCCTCTACCGACCATTCGAGCGCGACCTCGCCCGAAGACTGCGAGAAGGCACCGTATTTCAGCGCGTTGGTCGCCAGCTCGTGCAGGATCAGTGCGAGCCGCAGCGCCGGCTGCGGCTGCAGCTGCACGCGCGGGCCGCTGGCCTTGAGACGCGAAGGGTCGATGGTGCCGAGCCGCAATTGGTCCTGCACCAGGTCCATCAGGTCGGCGCCCTGCCAGGTGCGGTCGCTCAGCATGCCATGGGCGCGCGCCAGCGCCTGGATGCGGCCGGAAAAGGTGGCGGAGAACTGGTCGGGATTGCGGGTGTAGCGCAGGGTCTGGGTGGCGATGGCCTGCACACTGGCCAGCGTGTTCTTTACCCGGTGGTTCAGCTCGCCGATGAGCAGAAGCTGCGTTTCCTCGGCGCGGCGGCGATCGGTGATGTCGAGGATCTGCACGCTCAGCGATACCGGGGTGCCGTCCGGGCGGCGCAGCACCGAGCTGTACCATTCGCAGTCCAGCATGCTGCCATCGCGGGCGCGGCAGCGCACCGTGTCGTGCCCGCGCTGGTGCGAGGTGTCCGCCATCGAGGCGGAGAACAGCGTGACCATGTCGGCGATGCAGCTGTCCGGCATCCAGCCGAGATCGGCGAGCGGATGGCCGATCATCTCCGGCGCGGTCCAGCCGAACATGCGCTCGGCGCCCTTGGACCAGCCGAGCAGCCGCATGTCCGGGTCGAACTCGACGATGGCGAGCGGCGAATTGTCGGTGTGGGCCTGCAGCCGGTCGAGCGCCCCGCTCAGCTCGGCCGCCGCTTTGGCGAGCGCGTCCTTCTGCTGGGCCAGCTGCTCATGCTGGCGGGCGATGGAGAAGAACACCTCCGCCTTGCTCTTCAGGATGAGCGGGTCGATCGGCTTGTAGATGAAATCGACCGCGCCGGCCTCGTAGCCCTTGAAGCGGCGGCCTTCATCGGTGGCGGCGGCGGTGACGAAGATGATCGGCACGCGGCGGGTGCGCCCGGTGCCGCGCATCATCTCGGCCAGCTCGAAGCCGTCCATGTCGGGCATCTGCACGTCGAGCAGCGCGAGGGCGAAATCATGCTCCAGCAGCAGCTCCAGCGCCTCGATGCCGGAGCGGGCCTTGTACAGCGCCAGCCCGTCGCGGCGCAGCAGCGCCTCCAGCGCGCGCAGATTCTCTTCGATGTCGTCGACCAGGAGGAACTTCACCGGCTCAGGCGACGCCATGGCGGGTCTCCATCTGCGCCACCATCGCCAGCCGGCGATAGATGCGCTCATCGGGGGCGAAGGAGGCGAAGGCGTCGGCGTGCTCGGAAAAGCGCAGGCTCTCATTCATGCCGAGCCCGAGAAAGCCGCCGCGCGTGAGCGAGTCCCGGAACAGTCCCAGCGCCCGGTCCTGCAGGTTCGAATCGAAATAGATCAGCACGTTGCGGCAGGAGATCAGGTGCATCTCGGAAAACACCTGGTCGGAGGCGAGGCTGTGCTCGGCGAACACGGTGCGCGCGCGCAGCGACTTGTCGAACACCGCGCCGCCATAGGCGGCGGTGTAGTAGTCCGACAGCGAGGAATGCCCGCCGGCCTTGCGGTGGTTCTCGGTGAACAGGGGGATGCGGTCGAGATCGTAAATGCCGAGCTCGGCCCGGGCCAGCGCCACCGGGTTGGTGTCGGTGGCGTAGAACAGGGTGCGCGCTTCCAGCCCTTCCTCGCGGAACAGGATCGCCAGCGAATACAGCTCCTCGCCGGCGCTGCACCCGGCCACCCACACTTTGAGCGAGGGGAAGGTGCGCAGATGCGGGATCACCTGCTCGCGCAGGGCGCGGAAATAGGCGGGATCGCGGAACATTTCGCTCACCTGCACGGTGAGGCACTCGATCATGAGCGGCAGCAGCTCGGGCTCGCGCAGCAGGCGGGCCTGCACATGCGAGAGCGTGTCGCAGTGCAGGCGCTGGCGCAGCAGCTCGGCCCGGCGGCTCAGCGAAGAACGCGAATAGGAGCGGAAATCATAGTGATAGCGGCGATGGATCGCCTCGACCAGCAGGTCGAGCTCGATCTTCTCGCTGACGCTGGTGTGGCCGCTCACGCTGGCGAGGCCCGTCATCGCGACATCCACACCCGGGCGAGGGAGAGCAGCTTGTCGACATCAAGCGGCTTGGCGAGATAGTCATTGGCGCCCGCCGCCAGGCACTGTTCCTGGTCGTCCGCCATCGCCTTGGCGGTGAGCATGATGACCGGTAGCGTCTCCCAGCCCGGCCGCCGGCGGATCTCGCGCGTGGCGGTGAGGCCGTCCATTTCCGGCATCATCACATCCATCAGCACCAGGTCGATCGGCGGACCGCCCTCCGCCTTCTCCAGGAATTCCAACGCCTCGCGGCCATTGCGGGCGATCTGCACCCGGGCACCGTGCGGCTCGAAGATGGAGGTGAGGGCGAAGACGTTGCGCACATCGTCCTCCACCACGAGGATGTGGCGGCCTTCGAGACGCGCATCGCGGTTGAGCGAGGTGGCGAGCAGCTTCTGCTGCTGCACCGGCAGGTCGGACACCACCTGGTGCAGGAACAGCGTCACCTCGTCGATCAGCCTTTCGGGGGATTTCGCGCCCTTGATGATGATCGACTTGGAGTAGCGGCGCAGCCGAAGCTCCTCGGCATCGGTCAGCTCGCGCGCGGTGTAGACGATGACGGGCGGGAACGCCGCCGCCTCATTGTCGGCGAGCCGGCTCAGCAGATCGAAGCCGGTGGCGTCCGGCAGCGTCATGTCGAGCACCATGCAGTCGAAGGTCTCGCTCTCCAGCCGGGCCAGCGCCTCGGCGGCGGTGGCGGCGCCGATCGTCTCGACCTCCTTGGCCGAGAGGAGCTCGCTGAGGCCGCGCAGCTGGGCGGGGTCGTCCTCGACGATGAGGATGCGGCGCAGCTGGCGCGCCATGCGGAATTCGAGCCGCTCCAGCGCCTGCACCAGCTCGTCGCGCTTGACCGGCTTCATCATGTAGCTGACCGCGCCATAGGCGAGGGCGGTCTGCTCGTAATCGCTGGCGGAGACCACATGAACGGCGATGTGGCGGGTGCGGGCATCGTGCTTCAGCCGGTCGAGCACGGTGAGGCCGGAATGGTCGGGCAGACCCATGTCGAGCACCACCGCGTGCGGCAGATATTGCCGCGCGGCGATCACCCCGTCATCGGCGGTCGCGGTGACGATGCACTGGAAACCGAGCTCATGGGCGAGATCGAGCAGGATGCGGGCGAAGGCGAGATCGTCCTCCACCACCAGGATGACCCGGGAACCGGCGGTGAGCCGGGCGCGGTCGTCGTCGATGCCGGCGGGCGCGCGGGGCGAAAGGGTGGCGCCCTCGTCGGTCGGCGCGGGCCGCGGGGCCTGCCTGCGGGCGGCCGGGCTGCGCCGGCCCGAGCGGGTGGGCGGGGCCGGGCTGGCGCTGTCGACGACGATGCCGCGGAAGCGGGTCGGCACCACCAGGCTGAAGGTGCTGCCCTCGCCCAGCTGGCTCTCCAGCTGGATTTCGCCGCCGAGCAGAGCGGTCAGCTCGCGGGATATCGAGAGCCCGAGCCCGGTGCCGCCATAGCGGCGGTCGATGGTGCCGTCGGCCTGGCGGAAGGCCTCGAAGATCGCCTCCTGCTGTTCCTCGGCGATGCCGATGCCGGAATCGCGGACCGCGAACACGATATGGTCGTCCGGGTCGGTGTCGATGGCGAGAACCACCTCGCCCTGCGCGGTGAACTTGACAGCGTTGGAGAGGAAGTTCTTCAGCACCTGTTCGAGGCGCTGCGGGTCGCTTTCCACGAGCTGCGGCACGTGCGGCGCCACCTCTGCCCGCAGGCCGACACCCTTCTGCGCCGCCTGCGGCTCGAAGCTGCGGATCAGCTTTTCCGCCAGCGCCGCGATGTCCACCTGCTGCGGCTTCAGCTCCAACTTGCCGGCCTCGATCTTCGACAGGTCGAGAATGTCGTTGATCAGGGTGAGCAGGTCATTGCCCGAGGTTTCGATCATCTGGGCAAAGCCCACCTGGTCCTCGGTCAAATTGCCGTGCCGGTTCTCGCCCAGCAGCCGCGCCATGATGAGCAGCGCGTTGAGCGGCGTGCGCAGCTCGTGCGACATGTTTGCGAGGAATTCGGACTTGTAGCGGCTGGCGGTGGCGAGGTCGTTGGCCCGCTCCTTCAGCGCCCCCTGGGTGCGGGCAAGATCGTCGCGCTGGGCTTCCAGCAGCTGCGTCTGCTCCTCCAGCTGGGCGTTGGATTCCTCCAGTTCCGCCTGCTGGCGCTCCAGCCGGCGCTGCGAATCCTGAAGCGCCTGGCTCTGTTCGTGCAGTTCCTCATTGGCGGCGGTCAGTTCCTCGCCATGCGCGCGCAGCTCTTCCGCCTGCCGGCGGGTTTCCTCCAGCAGTTCCTCCAGCCGGGTGCGGTACTGCGCCGAGCGCAGCGCCACGCCGACCGCGCCGGTGGTGCGCTCCAGGAATTCCAGCGCCTCGGCGCCCGGCTTGCGGGGGAAGCCGAGCTCCAGCACGCCGTTGACGGCATCATCCTCGCGGGTGGGGGTCAGCAGCAGCCAGTTCGGCTTCGCCTTGCCGAGCGAGGAGCCGAAATAGAGATAGCCCTCGGGAACGTTGTCGACGGTGAAGCTGCGATTATCGGCGATCACCTGGCCGACCAGCCCATCGCCGCGGCTGATCCGGGCCGGCACCGGCGCCTCGGCGGGCACGCCATAGCTGGCGGCGCGGGCAAAGGCGTCCTGGTCGCGGACATAGAAAAGAGCCGCCTGCGCGCCGAGCCGCTCGGCCAGGAAGGCGAGGACGCGCGCGCCCAGCTCCTGGCTGGAAAGATCGCCCATCATGCGGCGCGACAGGTCCACCTGCGCCGTGCGGATCCATTCCTCGCGCCGCACCGCCAGCTTGTTGCGGATGAAGAAGAAGCCCGTCGCCGCCAGGATCCACACCGTTGCCGTGCCCATGGAGCGGTTGAGCAGGGCGATGCTGGGGTCGATGCCGGGGCGGTCGACGAGAAAGCCCGCGACGATCACACAGGTGACGGCGGCGGCGGTGACGAGCGGCACAGAGGTGCGCCAGGCGAGAAAGGCGAGCACCACCGGGATGAAATAGATAACCCACACGGCGACGCCGAGGGGAAACGAAAGGTCCGCCAGAAACACCAGCGCGGTGAGCGCGGCGAGAAGGACATAGAGAAGGACCGGCTTCTCCCCGAGCGCCCTGAACTGCACGCTGCCCTCACTCCCCTGAAAACACGCTGCGAGGCTGCGTGCCGCCGACCCGCCAGATGCCGTGCTGTCCGCCGCGTCACGTGCTGGCGCGTCCGCCGCGCCGCTCATTCCGCGCAGGACGCATTCGCCCGGCGCCCATAAACACCTCTGCAGCCGGAAGGTTCCGGCCGTTGCGAAAGAAAATGCGGCCCGCCGGAGCGTGGCCCGCCCCCTTACGCCGGGATGCGGTCCGCCTCGGCGAACTGGGTCCGCACCATGCGGGCATAGATGCCGCCGCGCGCCACCAGCTCGGCATGATTGCCCTGCTCGGCGATGCCTTCGCGGGTGACGACGACGATGCGGTCGGCGGTGCGGATGGTGGAGAGCCGGTGGGCGATGATCAGCGTGGTGCGCCCGACCGAGAGCGCCGCCAGCGCCCGCTGGATTTCCCATTCGGTCTCGCTGTCGAGCGCCGAGGTCGCCTCGTCGAGAATGAGGATGGGCGGGTCTTTCAGGAACATGCGGGCGATGGCGAGCCGCTGCTTCTGCCCGCCCGACAGCTTCACCCCGCGCTCGCCGATCACCGTGTCGAGCCCGAGCGGCAGCTCCGCGAGCAGCCCGTCGAGCTGCGCCCGGCGGGCCGCCTCGAGGATCGCGGCCTCGCTGGCGTCGAGCCGGCCATAGGCGATGTTCTCGCGGATCGTGCCGCCGAACAGGAACACGTCCTGCTGGACGATGCCGATGTTCCGCCGCAGCGAGTCGAGGCGCACATCGCGTATATCGTGCCCATCTATGCTGATGCCCCCGCCGGTGACGTCGTAGAAGCGCGGCAGCAGCGAGCACAGCGTGGTCTTGCCGGCCCCCGATGGGCCGACAAAGGCAACGCTCTCGCCGGCGCGAATGTCGAGGTCGATCCCGTTCAGCACCGGCGCGGCCTTGCCATAGGCGAAGCGCACGCCCTCATAGCGGATGGCGCCCTTGACGCCCGCCAGCTCGATCGCGCCGGGGCGGTCGGCGACATCGGGCTTGGTGGCAAGGAAGTCGAGATAGGAGCGCAGCCCGGCAATGCCCTTGGGGTAGACTTCCATGACTGCCGCGATCTTCTCAAGCGGCCGGAAGAACACCCCGACCAGCAGGAGGAAGCCGACAAAGCCGCCATTGCTGAGTTCGCCGCGCAGCACGAACCAGGTGCCGGCCAGCATGATGATGACCTGGGTGAGCCGCATGCCGAGATAGGACAGCGAGGCATTGGCCGCCAGCAGCCGGTAAGCCTCCAGCTTGGTGCTGCGGTAATGCGCATTCTCCACCGCGAACAGCCGGCTCTCATGCGCCTCATTGGCGAAGGACTGCACCACGCGGATGCCGCCGATATTCTCCTCGATGCGGGCGTTGAAGGCACCCACCCGGCCGAATAGCGCGCGGAAATTCGCCGTCATCCGCCGCCCGTAGCGGGTCGTGATCAGCGCGCTGGCGGGCACGATGATGGCGGTGAGAAGCGCAAGGTGGACGTTCACGCTCAGCATCACCAGGAAGGCGCCGACGAAGGTCATCACCGCGATGAACACGTCCTCGGGGCCGTGATGGGCGACCTCGCCGATCTCCTCCAGGTCCTTGGTCAGGCGGGCGACGAGGTGGCCGGTCTTGTTGTTGTCGAAATAGGAGAAGGACAGCTTCTGCACATGGTCGAAGGCGCGCCGGCGCATCTCGGTCTCGATATTGATGCCGAGCATGTGGCCCCAATAGGTGACGATGGCCATCAGCGCCGCGTTCAGCAGGTAGATCACCAGCAGGCCCACCGCGGCCCAGACGATGAGGTGCCAGTCCTGCCCCGGCAGCAGGTGGTCGATGAACAGCTTCACCGCCAGCGGGAAGCCCAGCTCCAGCAGGCCGGACAGCACCGCGCAGGAAAAATCGAGCATAAACAGCCCCTTATAGGGAGCGTAATAGGTCAGGAAGGGCCGGATGAGCTGCATGATGGATCGCTTATAGCGGCCTCAATCGGCCAGATCGATACCCGGATGGCCAAGCCGCCAATAGGCGGCGATGGCGCATCGGCGTTTGGCGAGGCCGCGCTCGCCGGTGATGAGCCGGCGAAGCGCCCGCGCGGTCTTCTGCTCGCAGCCCGCCCACACATGAACGTTCTCCGCGTCCGGCGGAAAGGCGAGCGCGCGCACCGCCCGTTCCAGCCGATCGCCCGTGCCGGGGGCGGCACCGTTGCGGTGCAGCCATTGCACGTCGAGCCGGGCGAGGGAAGGCAGGGGCTGCTGCTCGCGGTGATCCGCCACTTCCAGCCGGATCACCGCCTCGACATCGGCGGGCAGCGTCGCCACCATGCGGGCGATGGCCGGCAGCGCGGTCTCGTCGCCCGCCAGCAGGTACCAGCGGGCGGGCGGCAGGCCGGCGCCGCCGGGGCCGAGCAGGCCGACCCGATCGCCGGCACGGGCATGACGGGACCAGTCCGCCCCCGGCGTGGCGAGGCCGGGGTGCTGCATCACGTCGAGGGCGATCTCGCCGCGGGCCAGATCCACCTCCCGCACCGTGTAGACGCGGGGGGTGAGCGCATCCGCGCCGCCGGGCCAGATCGTGCGCCCGTCCGGCGCGGCATGGGGCCAGACCGGATCACGGCCGGCCGGGGGAATGAGCACCCGCACATGCAGCCCGCCGGCGGCGAAATGCGCGGCGTCGCCTGCCAGCACCACGCGGCGCATCAGGGGGGTCAGTTGCCGGGTTCCGGCGACCCGCATCTCGCGGAAATAGGGCAGGCAGGGGTTGCCCGCGCCATGGCCTTCCCAGGCGAAGGCGGCAACCGTGCCGGCCGCCGCCGCGTGGATATGTTCGGCCAGCTGCATCTTCAGCACCGCCAGCCGGTCCTCGCGGTCGCTGCGGGCGCGCAGGGAGAGACGGCCGGGCGCCTCGACCGCCAGATCGACCTCGCCGCACCAGTTCTCCAGCCGGGCGGCGCCGGACAAGCGGTGGCGGGTCGCCTCCGGTTCCATCCGGTCGCACAGAAGGGCCAGCAGTTCCGCCGGCGCGGCGCAGGGTATGTGAGCAAAAGCGGTGAATGGGTCAGCCATGCCGGCGTCCTCCCCGTTGCAGAAGCCAGATGAGGTAGGGCCCTCCGACCAGCGCCGCGAGCAGGCCGGTCGGCAGCTGATAGGGAAAGGCCAGCGTGCGGGCCAGCCAATCGGCGAGCAGCAGCACCCCCGCGCCGATCAGCGCCGAGGCGTAGACGAAGGCCCGCCCCGAGGCGAAGCCGGTGAGGCGCGCCAGATGCGGGCCGATCAGGCCGACGAGGCTCAGCGGGCCGACGAAGAACGCCGCCACCCCGGTCATCAGCGCCGCCAACAGAGTGAGGGCGAGCTGGCTGGCGCCGACCGGCACGCCGAGCGCGGCGCTCACCCCCGCGCCGAGCGGCAGGATCTCCAGCCAGCGGCCGAGACCGGCGACGGGCAGCAGCAGCACCAGCGCGCAGGCCGCGAGCATCCAGGCCTCATGGGTGCCGACCCGGTCGGTGGAGCCGGACATCCAGGCCAGCAGCCGGAAGCTGCCGGGCCCGCCGGCGGCGAAGACGGCGGAGAGCAGCGCGAACCCGGTGCAGCCGAGGGCGATGCCGGCGAGCAGCAGCCGTTCCGCCGCGAAACCGGTCCATGCCGCCATCAGCAGCACCAGAGCGAGGGCCCCGAGCGCCCCGCCGGCGCTGGCGGCGAGCAGCAGGGCGGCGCTTGGCGCGGGCGAGAGGGTGAGCGCGAGTGCGAGGCCGACCCCGGCGCCGGCGCTCACGCCCAGCACTTCCGGCCCGGCCAGGGGATTGCCGGTGAGCCGCTGCATGATCGCCCCTGCCGCCCCAAGCAGCCCACCCGCCGCCGCCGCCGCGACGATGCGGGGGATGCGGAACACCGCCAGCTCGGCCAGAAGCGGGCCGGTGGCGAGCGCCCAGCCATCGAGGTCGCGCCCCGCCAGCAGCGCGAGCGCGCCGATCACCACCGCCCCGGCCGCCAGCAGGGCCAGGGCCCGGCCGGGCCGGCGCAGGCGCCGTGCGTGGCCGGTGGCCATAGGCGGTTGCGGCGCGGAGGCCGGCAGCCGCGGCAGCAGCCAGAGCAGCAGCGGCCCGCCGAGCAGGCCGACCGCCGCGCCGGTGGGAATGAGATCGCCGCCGCCGCTGGCGGTGAGCTGCACCAGGCTGTCGGTGATCCACAGCATCAGCGCCCCGATCAATGGCGCGGCGAGCAGCAGCGCGCCGGGTCGGCGCGCGCCGGCGAGGCGGGCGAAGGCGGGGGCGGCGAGACCGACAAAGCCGATCACCCCCACCTGCGAGACGACGCTGGCCGCCAGCCAGACGGCGAGCGCGATGAGGACGAGCCGCATGCCCTGCACCGCCATGCCGAGGCTGCGGGCGGCGGCATCGTCAAGAATCATCAGCTCCAGCGGGCGCAGCAGCAGCAGGGCGGCGCCGGCGCCGAGCGCCAACCGCGTGCCGATGAGCAGCGCCGGCTGCCAGTTCTGCTGGTGCAGCGCGCCGGCGCCCCAGATGAACAGCGAGAACACATAGTCGCCGCGCGCCAGGATCAGCGCCGCGCTCATCGCTCCCGCCATGAGCGAGAGCGTCATGCCGGCGACGACGACCGTGACCGGCTCGAAGCCGCGCCGCCAGCTCATCGCCAGAACCAGCGCCACGGCAAGGATGCCGCCGGCAAAGGCGGTGCCCTCGCGGGAGGCGGCCAGCAGTGCCGGGGCGAAGGCCAGGGCGAGCGTCAGCGCCAGCTGGGCGCCGGCGGCGATACCCAGCGTCGAGGGATCGGCGATCGGGTTGCGCAGCACGCGCTGCAGCAGGGCGCCGGAAAGCCCCAGCGCCGCCCCCGCCAGCAGCGCCGTCGCCGCACGCGGCAGCAGGCTGTGCCAGAGCAGCAGCTGTTCCAACGACGTGGCGTCCTGGCCCTCCAGCGCCGGCTGGCGGGCCAGAACCAGCGCGAACAGGACGGCGCCGAGCACGGCGAGCGCCAGCCCGACATGGACCGGGCGCAGGCCAGCGGGGCGGGGGAGTGTCAGCTCAGCCAAGACGCCCCCCTTGCCGGGCGGCGTCGCCCTCGGCCCGCAAGGCCGCGCTCAGTAGCCGGGCGAAGCGCGCGGCGGTCGGCAGGCCGCCGAACGGGTCGACGCTGTCGAGCACGGCGAGGCGACCGTCGCGGACATTGGGCAGCGCGTTCCACAGCGCGCTGGTGGACAGCACCCGCGCCGCATCCGGCGGCACCGGGCGCAGGATGACGAGGAAGGCCTCGGGAAAGCGCGCCAGCGCCTCCAGCCCGATCGGGGCGGAGGCGGCGTAGGAGGTGCGTTCACCCCAGGCATTAGTTAGGCCGAGGCGGACCAGCACCTCGCCGAACAGGCTATCGGCGCCGAAGACGCGGAAATGTCTGGAATCGCCGAGATTAAGCACCAGCACCGGCCGGCCGGCATGGCGTGCGAGGTCCCCACGCTCGGCGGCGATCTGGGCGTTGACGCGGGCGATCAGCGCGCCGGCGGCCTCCTCCCGCCCGGTCACGACCCCGATCCGCTCCGCCGCCGCCTCGGCGCGCGCGAAGGGTGGGTCGCCGGTGCGGTAGATCGAGAGGGTCTCGACCGGGGCGATGAGGCGCAGCTGCGGCTCCATCTCGGTGTAGTAGTTCGAGCTGAAGATGAGACTGGGGCGCGTGAGCTTCAGCGCCTCGAAATTCGGCGCGCCGCGCAGGCCGATATCGATCACCGAGGCCGGCACCGGCGGCTCCACCGCCACCGCGCGGAACAGCACCAGCTCGGCCGCCGCCACCGGCGTGATCCCCATGCCGAGCAGCGTTTCCAGCAGCGCCCAGTCGATCGTCGCCACCCGCAGCGCGGGGCTCTCGGCACGCGCGACCGGCGCGGCCAGAGACAGCGTCGCGGCCAGCAGGGCGCGGCGGCTGAGGCCCGGCTTTCCGCTCGCGGTGCCGGACCTCACAGCACGTAACTCATCGGCGTGCCGCTGACCGGGTGCGCCATGACGCCCATGTCGAGCCCATAGATCGCGCGCAGCCGCTCCGGCTCCATGATCTCCTGGCACGGCCCGTGGGCGATGAGCCGGCCGCCGCGCAGCGCCAGCAGCGCGTCGCAGGTGCGCGCGGCGAGGTTGATGTCGTGCAGGATGACAATGACGGTCATGGCGCCCTGCGGCCCCGGCCCGCCGGTGGCCTCGCCGCCCAGCTCGCGCAGAATGGCGAGCACCTCCATCTGGTGGGCGATGTCGAGCGCCGAGGTCGGCTCGTCGAGCAGCAGGCAGCGCGCCCCCTGCGCCAGCATCAGCGCCAGCCAGGCGCGCTGGCGCTCGCCGCCGGAGAGGCTGTCCACCGCGCGCTCGCGAAAGGCGGCGAGCCCGGTGCGCTGGATCGCCGCTTCCACCCGCGCCTCGTCCTCCGGGCTGAAGCGGCCGAGCGCGCCGTGCCAGGGGTAGCGGCCGAGGTTGACCAGCTCGCGCACGCTCATCCCGTCGGAGGCCGGCATGAACTGCGGCATATAGGCGACTTCGCGGGCAAAGGCGCGCCCGGCCCACACGCCGAGCGGGCGGCCGTCGAAGTTGACCGCGCCGCCCGTTGGGGCGAGCTGGCGCGCCATCATCTTCAGCAGCGTGCTCTTGCCGGAACCGTTCGGCCCGATCAGCCCATAGACGCGCCCGGCCGGGAGGTCGAGTGTCAGCGGGGCAAGGATCGCCCGCTCGCCGACCGTGAAGGCCGCCTCGCGCAGCGACCAGAGCGCGCCGGCCGGCGCTGGGTGCGCCCGCTCTACCATTTGTAGGAGAGGGTTCCGACCACGGTGCGGCCATCGCCATAGTAGCAGCCGAAGAAGCCGCAGCTGGCGACATAGGTCTCGTCGGCGATGTTGTTCACATTGAGCTGGGCCTTGAAGGGGCCCTTCTCATAATGGATGGCGGCGTCGAACAGGGTGTTGGAGGACAGGAAGATGCTGTTGTCGTCCAGCGCGTAGCGGTCGCCGACGAAGCGCACCCCGCCGCCAAAGCCGAAGCCGGCGAGGGTGCCGGAGGGAATGGTGTAATCGAGCCAGACATTGGCCATGTTCTCGGGCACGTTGGCCGGGCGGTTGCCGGCATATTCGCCCTGGGTGATCTCGGCGTTCATATAGGTGTAGTTGGCGATCAAATTGAGCCCGTCCGCCAGCCCGGCCACGGCGGTGAACTCGAAGCCCTTCACCTGGACCTCGCCCAGCTGGGTCTCGTAGCTGACGCCGTCGATCAGCTCCGTCGACACCACATTGGACTGGGTGATGTCATAGGCGGCGAGGGTGAAGAAGCCGTTCCAGCCCACCGGCTGGTACTTCACGCCCACTTCCACCTGCTCACCCTGCATCGGCTGGAACGCCGCCCCGCCGAGCTGGGTCGGCATGTTGCCGATGACCGGCTCGAAGGAGGTGGAGTAGTTGAAATAGGGGGCGATGCCATTGTCGAACAGATAGGTCAGCCCGACGCGGCCGGTGAAGGCGCTGTCGTCCTGGTCCTGCGCGGTATCGCCGAAATTGGTCAGGCTGGTGGAATCGGTGGCCGCCCAGTCATGGCGCAGGCCGACCGTGAGCAGCCAGTTCTGCAGGCGGATCTGGTCCTGCGCGTAAATGCCGGTCTGGGAGATAGTGCCGTTCACGTCGGCCGTGTACCAGGGCGCGCCGCTGACCGGCTGGTTGTAGACCGGGAACAGGATGTTGATCGGCGAGGCCGTGCCGAATTCGGTGACGTTGGACTCGCTGTAGCGCCGATAGTCGACACCGATCAGCACCTTATGACTGAGCGGGCCGGTCTCGAACGTCCCGTGCAGCTGGCTGTCGAGGTTGAAGGTCTGCTGGGCCTCGGAATTGTCCGACGAACCGCGATTGGCGATCAACGGGTTCGTCGTGCTGAGCGCGCTGTAGTAGAGGCTGTTGTAATCCCAGTCGAGCACGGCGTAGCGGGCGTTCTGGCGAAACTCCCAGGCCTCGTTGAAGCGGTGCTTGAACTCGTAGCCGACGCTGCCGAAGGTGCGGTTGGAGTTGTCATAGTCGGGATCGCCGAGGAACAGGCTGCGCGGCAGCCGCAGGCCGCCATCGGCATCCACCGTGTACTGCACCGGCAGCCCGACCGGGGTGCCGGACTGGTCGTACTGGATGTTGGCCAGCACGGTGAGCGAGGTGTCGGTGGAGGGCTGCCAGGTCAGCGCCGGGGCGAAGAACAGGCGGTTGTCGTCGACATGATCGGTCTGGGTGTCGCCCTCGCGAACGAGGCCGGTGAGCCGGTAGGCGAAATCGGAATGGTCCGGGATCACGCCGCCAATGTCGAAGCGGCCGGTGTAGCGGTCGAAGCTGCCGGCTTCCACCTGCACCTCGCCGAAATTGGTAAAGGTCGGGCGCTTGCTGATGAAATCGATGAGGCCGCCGGGATTGCCCTGTCCGTAGAGCACCGAGGCGGGGCCGCGCAGTACGTCGATCCGCTCCATGCCATAGGGATCGAGGGCCGTAGTGCCGGCCTCGCGCATCAGCTTCAGGCCGTTGAGATACATACTGTTGTCGGCGGAGAAGCCGCGGATGATCGGGCTGTCGAAGCGAGGGTCGGTGCCGAAGGGCTGGGAGACGACGCCGGCGGTGTAGTCGAGCGCCTGACCGACATTCTGCACGGCGCGAGCGTCCATCTGGTCGCGGGTGACGACGGAAATCGACTGCGGCACCTCGATCAGCGGCGTGTTGGTCTTGGTGCCGGCGGTGCTGCTGCGGGCGACATAGCCATCGACCTCTTCGGTGGTCCGGCGGCCCTCGATGTCGATCTGTTCGAGCTCGATCGCCGCCGCGCGTTCCTGCGCCCGCGCCAGGCTGGCCGGAACAATCATCGCCGCGCCGCCCATCAGCAGCGATACCATCGAGAGGCCCAGCCGTTCGCGCATCATGCTACCCGTTCTGAAACAGTTGAGATGAGTTATAAAGAAGCGTTTCCCTCCGGCCCCAGGAAACACCGCTTCATAGCAATGAACATCCAGCCGTTCTTGTCGCATCCTCTTGTGTTTTGGACGATCGTGTTTTCTATTGCGCGTTGATTGAATGGATTTGGCGCCAGAATAAGGCGAGATGCTAGTTCATAGTGATTCTAATCTATGAAATCCCGCATTGATATTGGCGAACGGCACGCAGGATGACATTCCAACCCCGCATGACCTCGTCGGTGGAGGGCATCACCCTTCTGGATGACCTGCACTGGCGGCGCTGGAACGGTATCATCGCCGATGTCTGGCATGTCGCCTGCGCGGCGGGGGCGCGTGGCCACTATGTCTCGCGCGACGCCCGGCTGTTTGTGGTGCTGGAGCGCGAGGGCGCGCGCTCGGATGTGCAGCTCTCGGCCGATGGCAGCCCCCGCACGGTGCAGCGCGCGCCGCACCGGATGAGCTTCGTGCCCGCCGACATGCCGATCTGGTCGCATATCGACGAGCCGGTGCGGGTGCGCCACCTTGATCTGCATTTCCATGCGCCCACGCTCAGCGAGCGGCTGGGCGAGGATCTCGCCGACGACCGGCTGTCGACGCCACGGCTCGACTTCCTCGATCCGCGCCTGTTCACCCTGGCGCAGCTGATCGCCGAGGAATGCACCGGCCCGGACCGCCATCATGATCTCTATGGCGACGGGCTGACGCTGGCGCTGTTCATCGACCTGCTGCGGCTCGGCCGCGCCACGCCGGGCGCGCAGGCCCCGCGCGCCACGCTGTCGCCGCGCCAGCTCCGGCGCGTGACCGATTTCATCGAGGCCAATTGCTCGCGCAATATCCGGCTGCATGAACTGGCGGAACTGACCGGCCTGTCGCAATCCTATTTCAGCCACGCTTTCAAGGCGGCGACCGGGGTGCCGCCCTATCAGTGGCACATGAAGGCGCGGCTGCGGAAAGTGCAGGCGCTGCTCGCCAACTCCGACCTGCCGCTCACACAGATCGCCTCCGCCTCCGGCTTTACCGATCAGGCGCATCTGACCCGCAGCTTCCGCCGCCTCACCGGTGCCACCCCCGCCGCCTGGCGGCGCGCTCATGGAAGCTGACGCCGCGCTCCCTCGATTGCCGGCCTGATTGCCCATCCCCGGGGGACGGGGCAAGGTGCGCGCTGGCGGCTGGCGGCTGGGCCAAGGGGCTGGGGTGTGACCATGGATGCGCGCGCGCGACGCTTTGCCCTTGTGAGTGGCCGCTGGGATGCGTGCCTCGCCGTGGTCGACATCGACGCGGCGCTCGACCCCGCAAATCACGACACCGACCGGGCCGTGCTGGCGCGGCCCCGCGTTACCCCCGATCGGGTGGGGGAGGACGGCACGTGCGTGCCGGCGGTCGGCCTGCCGGTGAGCGTGGCGGCGGTGCCGGCGCTCAATCGCCTGCTCGTGGTCAACCATGCCGGGGCCACTGCGCCGCAGGCGATGGACGGATGCCCGCACGGCCATGCCGGCGCGGTGGCGCTGTTCGAGCTGCGGGCGACGCTTGAGGGGCGGGCGACGGCGCCCGCTCTCCTGCTGCCGACCGGCACGTTCGGCCCGGTGGGCTGCGTCGTTGCCCCGGATGGCCGCCATGTGCTGGTGGCGGCCGGCGAGGGCGCGGGGCTGGAGGATGGCGGCTACCAGATCAGCGTCATCGACCTCGAAGCGTCGGCGCTGCGGCACAATTTCGAGATGCCGCACGCGGGGAGCCCCTGCCCGCACTCCTCGCCGGACGCCGGCTTTGGCGGCTTTCCCAACCCGGCCGGCATCGCCATCGCGCGCGGCGCGCCGGACCTCGTGCTGACCGCCGACGGAGGCAGCGGCACGGTGAGCGTGTTTGCGCTGGCCGATGTGCTCGCGGGCGGGCGGCATCCGCCACTGGCGCGGGTGGCGCTGCCGAGCGGACCTTTCGGCATAGCGGCCAGCCCCGATGGCACGCAGGCGGTGGTGGCCAACCGGGAATGCCCGCGCACGGGCGCGGAAGGCAACAGCGTCAGCTTCCTCGACCTCTCCGCCCTGCGGCGCGGGGAGGCGGCGGCCCCCTTCCATGTCGAGGTCGGCAGCGATAGCGGGCGGCCCAGCCGGCCGATGGGCGTCGCCTTCGCCGCGGACGGGCAGAGCGTCTTCGCCGCCGGATTCCGCACCGGCACGCTCTCGCGGCTGGAGCGCGGCGCGGATGGCCTGTGGCGCGAGGTGCGGCGTGCCACGCTGGAGGGCGTGGACGGCGCCGCCGCCTGCCCGCGCGGCGTGGCGGTGACGGCGGACGGCGCCCTTGTGCTGGTGGCGGGCGGGCCGCGCGGGGCGCCGGAAAGCAGCGTTCTCTGGCTGCTCGATGCCATGACCCTGGCCATGATGGCACGGGTCAGGGCTGTTGGAAACGAGTCCTATTTCCTTGAAGTAGTTGAGGTTTAGCTCCCCGGGCGAATACTGAAGATTCAGTTTGCTTTCCCCAAAGAAAGTGGCAAACTGAATTCATAATTCAAATGCGTCCAAAGTGACGCAGAAATAAAACGCGCCCTGGGAGGGGACCCCATGACTGTTTCACGCCGAGATTTTATGCTCGGGGCGGCCGCTTCGGCATGCCTCCTGTCTTCCGGCGGCGGCTTCCTGCGCGCCGCCAATGCCCAGAGCGGCTGGGTGCCGACCCGCGATGTCGAGCTGGTAATCCCGTTCGCCGCCGGCGGCGGGTCGGATCTTCTGGCCCGGGTCGTCGGCAAGATCATTGTCGAGGAGAAGCTGATCCCGCAGTCGCTGGTGCTGAACAACCGGCCGGGCGGCGGCGGGGCGGTCGGCATCGGCTATGTCGCGGCGAGCCGGCGCAAGGACCCCAACACCATCATCCTGATCAACGGCACGACGCAGATCACGCCGATCCTGAACCCGGCGGCGCGCACGCTGTCGGAGGTCCAGCCGATCATGAACTTCATGCTCGACGACTTCCTGCTCTTCGTGAATGGCGATTCCAAATACAAGACCGCCCAGGAACTGATCGCCGACATCAAGGCCAAGCCGACCAAGACGTTCAACTTTTCCACCGGTGGCACCACCGACATCATGGCGATCACCGTGTTCTCGCGGGCGCTGGGCAAGGACATCAACCCGGTCAACTTCAACAGTGGCGGTGAATCGCTCACCGCTCTGCTCGGCGGTCATGTCGACGGCACGATCGGCAATCCGCTGGAATTCATGGGACAGCTGGCCTCCGGCAAGGTGCGCGCGCTCGGCGTGTTCCGCGATACCCGCTTCGCCGCCATGCCCGAGGTTCCCACCCTGAAGGAGGTCGGGCTCGACGTGCCGAACTTCCAGATGTGGCGCGGCATCGCGGTGCCTAAAGATGTCGACCCCGCTGCCCAGCTCTATTGGCAGGGGGTGATGGAGAAGGTCGCCGCCTCGCCGACGATGAAGAAGTATATCGCCGACAATGTCGCCACCGAGGCGCCCATCGTCGGGGCCGATTTCGTCGCCTTCCTCGCGGCGCAGGAAAAGCTCTATCGCGGTCTGCTGGCCAAGCCGGCCTGAGGAGCGGGCGATGAAGCACCGATTCCTGACCGGCGACATGGGTTTCGCCATCGGCTGGGCTTTGCTCGGCCTGTACTGGATGGTCGGCTCGTTCGACTATCCCCTGTGGTCCGGCTTCGCGCCGGACTCAGGCTTTCTGCCGCTGGTCTATGGCACCCTGCTCTTCCTGCTTTCGGTCGCCGTGGCGGCCTCGCTGTGGTTTGGCGAGGCCGAGGCGGAGGAGGAGCGCGAGCCCCTGACCAAGTCGCTGCTGGTTCTGGCGGCGCTCGTCGTGGTGGTGGCGAGCCTCGGCTTCATCGGCTTCCTGCTGCCGGTCTTCGGCCTGATGATGTTCATCTATCTCTATATCGAGCGGCTGCCACTCCTGCGCTCGGCAGTGGTCGCGGGGCTGGTGACGGCCAGCCTGGCGCTGGTCTTCGTGCACTGGCTCAGCATTCCCCTTCCGCTCGTGACCTGGGATTTCTGACATGGAAGCCTTGATGGATCTCGGCGGCGGGTTCAGCACCGCGCTGACCCCGAACAACCTGATGATGTGCTTCCTCGGCGTGTTTCTCGGCCAATTGGTCGGGGTGCTGCCGGGCATCGGCCCCTCGGCGGCGATCGCGCTTCTGCTGCCGCTCACCTTCGGCAGCGACCCCACGGCCTCGCTGATCATGTTCGCCGGCATCTATTATGGCGCCCAGTATGGCGGCACCATCACCTCGGTGCTGATCAGCGTGCCCGGCGAATCCTCGACGGTTATGACCAGCATCGACGGCTACCAGATGGCGATCAAGGGCCGGGCCGGGGCCGCGCTGGGCATCGCCGCCATCGGCTCGTTCATCGCCGGCACGATCTCGACGCTGGGCCTCACTTTGCTGGCGCCGCCTCTGGCGCAGGCGGCGCTCGCCTTCGGCCCGCCGGAATATTTCGCCCTTGTGGTGCTCGGCCTTGTGGCGCTGGCGGCGGTCAGCGGCCGTTCGGTGCTGAAGGGGGTGGCCGCCGGCGTCGCCGGGCTGTTGCTGGCCACCATCGGCATCGACCCGCAGAGCGGCGTCTCGCGCTTCGATTTCGGCATGGTCTGGCTGCTCGACGGCATCGAGTTCATCGTGCTCACCGTCGCCCTGTTCGGCGTCGGCGAGGTGCTGGCGAGCTGCACCGCCGCGTCCGCCCGGCCGGTGGCGGAGGTGAAGAACGTGCTGCCGACGCGGGAGGACTGGCGGCGCAGCCGCATGCCGATCCTGCGCGGCTCTTTTGTCGGCTTCCTGATCGGCGTCCTGCCCGGCACCGGGGCCACCATTGCCAGCTTCATCGCCTACATCATGGAGAAGAAGCTCTCCCGCCATCCCGAGGAGTTCGGCAAGGGGGCCATTGAGGGCGTGGCCGGGCCGGAATCCTCCAACAACGCCGCCGCTGCCGGCGCGCTGGTGCCGATGCTGGCGCTCGGCGTTCCCGGCTCCGGCACCACGGCCATCATTCTCGGCGCGTTGATCATGTTCGGGCTGCGGCCGGGGCCGGAGCTGTTCACCCAGAACGCCACGCTGGTTTGGGCAGTGATCGCCAGCATGTATATCGGCAACCTGCTGCTGCTGATCATGAACCTGCCACTCGCCGGCGTCTTCGCCCGGCTGCTGAAAGTGCCGTATAAATGGCTCTACCCGCCGATCCTTGCTATCTGCCTGGTCGGCGTGTTCTCGCAGGCCAACAGCCTGGAGGATTGCTGGCTGGTGGTGGGCTTCGGGGCCATTGGCTGGGCCATGAAGCGGTTCGACTGGCCGGCCGCGCCCATGGTGCTTGGCCTCGTGCTCGGCCCGATGTTCGAGAGTTCGCTGCGCCAGTCCTTGACCATGTCGCATGGCACCGCCTTCATCTTCATCAACCGCCCGATCGCGGCGGCGCTCATGCTTGCGGCGGTGCTGTTCATCGCCATCCCGGTGATCGCCGGGCTGCTCGCGTCCCGTCCGCGCCCGGTCAGCGCAGGAGAAGCTCCATGAACAACGATTTCCGCTCCCGCATCGGCATCGACCTCAACCGGCGGATCGGGCTGGAGCCCGGCCTCGACTGGGCGATCGCCAATGGCGTGCGCTACCTCAACATCTGCCTCGACCCGGACCCGGCGCTGCTCGACCCTGCCAATCCCCGCCTCGCCCGCGCCCGGGAAAAGATCGCGCAAGCCGGCCTCACGCTCGGCCTGCACACGCTGTCGGCGGTCAATGTGGCGGAGGAGTCGCCCTTTCTCAGCGAGGCGACGGATGCTTATCTGACCGCCTATCTGCGGGCCGCAAAGGCGATCGGCGCTGGCTGGGTCATCATGCATGGCGGCTATCACTTCACCGCCGACAAGCGCGAGCGGATGGACGTCGCCGTCGCCCGCCTCGCCCGCATGAGCAAGATCGCCGAAGACGAGGGCATGACGATCCTGCTGGAGAACATGAACCCCGAGCCGGCCGGCGCCGAGGTGAAATATCTCGTCCACGACCCGGAGGAGGCGCTGTATTACTTCGAGCGGCTGACCTCGCCGGCGCTGCGCTGGGCCTTCACCACCAACCATGCCCACATGCTGGAGTGCGGTATTCGCGGCTTTCTCGATGTGATGGATCTCAGCCGCTGCGGCGAGGTACGGCTTGCGGATAATCGCGGCGAGATCGAGGAGCATCTCTATCCCGGCACCGGAAATGTGGACTTTGCCGACATCTTCCGCGAGCTGGAGCGGCGCGGCTATCGCGGCCACTACATGCAGGACTATCTCGGCATCGACGACATGCTCAAGGGGCGCGAGATCATTGCCGACATCGCGGAAAAGGCAGTGGCGCGCGAAGCTGTGTAACGAGGCCGGAGGGCGTCGTTTCTCCGGAAGTCACTTGTCCGGGGTGGCGACGATGGAGCGCGTCACCACATCGACCACGATCGCCTTGCGCCGGGCCAGCCAGTCGGGGGCGGCGAAATCGTGCTGGAACATGCTGCCGAGCGTGTAGCGGTTCGACACATGGATGAAGCAGAGGCCGAGGATCGAGATATAGAGGTCCTCGGCGTCCACCTCCCGGTGGAAGATCTTCTCCTTCTGGCCGCGCGCCAGCAGGCTGCGCAACTGCTCCAGCAGCGGGCGCGTCATATGCGGGATGGTGGCCGAGCGCTGGGCGGTGCGGCCCATCATCAGGTTCTCGTTCATGATCAGCCGCACGAAATGCGGATCGGTGCTGAGGAAGTCGAAGGTCAGTTCGACAAGGGCCTTCAGCGCCTGACGGGGGTCCACATGTGCAATGTCGAGCGTCTGCTCGCGGTCGCGGATGATCTTGTAGGATGCCTCCAGCGCCGCGAGGTACAAATCGTCCTTATTGCCGAAGTAATGGTAGATCATGCCGACATTGGCGCTGGCGCCGGCGGCGATGCGCTCGATGCGACTGCCGCTGAAGCCATGTTCGGCGAATTCCGCCATCGCCACATCGAGAATGCGCTGGCGGGTGGCGGCGGCGTTGCGCTTGCCGGGCGTGCGGGCAGGCGTCGGCGCGGCATCTTCGGGCAGGGCGGAACTCATCTTCTCTCCGGCGGGCTCGGCAGGTCGGCGAAAGCCTGCGCTGCAACCTCCAGCAATGCCATGTCCCGGCCACGTCGCGCCAGGATCGACAGCCCCACCGGCACGCCATCCACCGTTCCCACCGGCACGGTGATCTGCGGCAGGCCGCCGAGCCCGGCGGGGCACAGCAGCTGCATGGCGCGCGCCCGATAGGCCGTCTCGATTTCGGCCGAGGCGGTGGCGCGCAGCGGCGGCAGGCCCGGCGTCGTCGGCAGGCAGATGAGCGCGTCACCAAGCGTCGCTTCGAGTTCCTGCGCGATGGCGTTGGCCTGCTGCCGGGCGGCCTGCGCCTCCGTTCCGCCGACCTTGGCGGCGGCGGCGAGGCGCTGGCCCACGCCCGCGCCAAAGCCGGGGCTCTCGCGCTTGATCCAGCCGCCGAGCGACTGCCAGATTTCAAAGGCTTGCACGGTGCGGAAAATGTCCAGCCAGCGGTCGAGGCCGGCCGGGCTCAGCGGCGCCTCGCTGCGGGCGGGCAGGAGGCGCGCGAGCCGCGTCACGCCCTCGTCGAGCACGGCGCGGACATTGGCGTCGCAACGCTCGAAGGCATCGGTGGCGACGACGAGTTGCGAGAAGCCGGCGCCGGACTCGGGCCCGAGCAGCACCTCGCCCACTTTCTTCAGCAGGGCGGCGTCGCGGGCGAACCAGCCAACCGTGTCGAAGCGCGGCGCGAAGGGCGCGACACCCGAGAGCGCGATGGCACCATGGGTCGGGCGCATGCCGAACAGCCCGCAATAGGCCGCCGGCACCCGCACCGAGCCACCGCAATCCGTGCCAATGGCGAAATCGACCAGCCCGGCCGCCACCGCCACCGCCGAACCGCTGGAGGAGCCGCCCGGCAGCCGGTCGCGCGCAGCGGGGTTGATCGGCATGCCGTAATGGAAATTCTCGCCGGAGATCGAATAGCACAGCTCATCGCTCAGCGTGCGGCCGTGCAGAGCGGCGCCGGCGGCGAGCAGGGCCGTCACCGCCTCCGCCGTCACGGTGGCGGGCGGGTGGGTGGCGAGCCAGGCGGGGTGGCCGAAGCCGGTGCGGCTGCCGGCGACGTCGAACACGTCCTTCATCCCGAAACTGAGCCCGGACAGCGGCCCTTGGCCGGTGGCCGGGCGGGCCACATGGTTCTCATGGCAGAACGCACCGAAGGGCTCGGCCGGGGGCTGGGCGTCGGGGGGCATTGCGGGGTGCTCAGTTGGGCTGCGGGCGATGCAGCATTGCTGCGGGCCGCGTCAGGGTGCGTCGGCCGCGCTTATAGGCGAACAGGACGGGGGCGAGCTCGGCCACCGCCTCCTCGGTCCGCGCGCAGTCGAGCACGACGAAATCGGCCGCCTTGCCGGGAGCGAGGCCATAGTCGGGAGCGTTTATCAGCCGGGCGGAGCGCTCGGTTATCATGTTGAAGCACTCGCGAATGTCGGCGGCGGCGCCGATATGGCAGATATTGGCGTTGAGGTTGGCCATGCGGGGGAGGGAGCAGTCGCCGAACGGTGTGAACGGATTGAGCACATTATTGGTCGACAGCGAGCAGTTCACCCCGTGATGCAGCAACTTATGGGTGTGGGTGACGCCGCGCGGCTGGTGGCAGTCGCAGTCGCGGCCCATGAGGAACAGGTCGGTGGAGGGCAGCACGGTCAGCGCCACCCCGGCGTCGCGCATCCGTCGCGCCGCCGCCTCGAACCGGGCCGGGCTCGCCCCCGCCAGTTTGGTGACATGGCCGATGGCGGTGCGCCCGCCCCAGCGGTAGCGATCCGCCAGCGTGCAGACATAGTCGAGGTCGAGATTGTCGGCGCTCGGGCCGAAATCGAGATGCATGTCGATATCGGCGTCGAATTCGCGGGCCAGCGCGAAGACGCGGTCGATCTGGCCGTGCGGGTCGCTGTCCGTATAGGGCGCGGCGCCGACCACGCGGGCGCCATTGTTCAGCGCCGCCACCATCAGCTCGTCGGTGCCGGGATTGTTCAGCAGCCCTTCCTGCGGGAAGACGCAGATCTCGATGTCGATCGCCCAGCGATATTCCTCGATCAGCGGCCGCACGCCCTCCAGCCCGCGCAGGCCGATGCCGGGATCGACCTCCAGCTGGGTCCGCATATGGGTGGTGCCCTGCATCAGGCATTTTTCCAGCGTGCGCCGGGCCCGCGCATAGACATCCTCCGGGGTGAAGCCGGCCTTGGCCTTCGCCACCTCGCCGATCGCTTCGGGCAGGTCGCCGCGCACCGATTGGCAGCGGTCGAGGATGCAGGATTTGTCGAGATGGATATGGGTCTCGACGAAGCCGGGCGAGACGAGCCGACCGTCCACATCCAGTTCTTCGCCCTCGGCGGCGAGGCCGGCCTCGATCACCGCGATGCGTCCGGCGTTGATACCGATATCGACGGTACGGTCGGGGGCGCCGGGAAGGCGGGCATTCCTTACGATCAGGTCCATGGACGGGCCTCCTCCGGCCGGCGGTGCGGGCGGCGTGCGGTTCAGTCGGCGCGCCGGAACGGTGCCGGGCGGCGCGCCCTCCAGCGCCCGCGCGTCGCGCCCGGGGCACACCGGGCACGCGAGCAACTCAATTAAGTGTTTACTTAGTTTGCGGCAGGTGAAGGGCGCGGTAAAGCCGATTGATTGGCCAGCCGCTGCCCATGCAACACGCTGTTGCCGAAGGGATTTCTGAAAGGACGGGACCCCTTGCGCGCCCCGCGGGCAGGGGCTGCCTAGAATCCGTTCCCCCGGAATTCGCTCCCCGTAATCCGCTCCCGCGCGGGTGGGGCCGCTAGCTCAGGCGCTCTCGCCCTTGAGCGTGCGCATCACCGCCTCGCCGGTGAGCCGGTTATGCTCTTCCAGCCGCTCGGCGAGATCGAGACGGGCGCGGGCGCGGAAGGCGACCATGATGCCCTCATGCTCGCCGAAGGATTCAAGCACGCGCTGCGGGTTCTCGTTCACGACAAAGCGCAGCCGCAGCACTCGTTTCTGCAGATTGTCATAGCTCTGCAGCAGCACGGGATTGTGCGTCGCCACCGCCAGCGCCCGGTGGAAATCCTGGTTAAGCGCCGTATAGGCCGCCGGGTCGGCAGGCCGGCCGAGCGCGGCATGGGCCCGCTCGATCCGTTCGGCGTCCTCCGGCGTTGCCCGCACCGCGGCGAGGCGGCCGATCATCTGCTCCAGCGCGCCCTTCATCTCGAACAGATGGCCGACCTCGACCGGGTCGATCGGCGCGACGATGGAGCCGCGATTGGGCCGAAGCTCGATGAAGCCCTCGGCGGCGAGCACCTTCAGCGCCTCGCGCAGCGGGGTGCGGGAAATGCCGAAGCGCAGGCACAGCTGCGCCTCGGGAATGCGCGCGCCATCGGCCAGCTCGCCATTGAGCAGCACGGCGCGCAGCTTGCTGACGATCTGCTCGTGCAGCGTGCCGGTCTCTGCCTCGTTCGGCGCCGGCGCGGCCATCGCCCTCACTCCCCGGCCAGCGCCAGGCCGGACCCGGACGGGCCGGCGAAGAGCGCGCCGAAAGGGGCGAGCGGGGCGGTGGGGACGCCCATCGCCCGCAGGCAGCCCCAGAGCGTGGTGCTTACGGAATCGAACACCGGAATGCCCAGCGCGCGCTCGACCTGCGCCCCCACGAGCGCGCCGCGCATATTGGTGCAGACAATGGCGATGGCGTCAGGCGCCGCGCCGGCGACGTCCGTGCACATCTGCCCGATGCGGTCCTCGTCGATTTCCGCAAAGGAGAAATTGTCGGACATGCCGCAATGCGACCCGGCCACCACCTCGACGCCGATCGAGGCGTAATTGGCGACGATGCGCGCCCCGACATCGCCGGTATAGGGCGTCACCAGGCCGAGCCGCTTCACGCCGCGCTCGGCCATCAGCCGGTTGAGGCTGAGGATGGCGCTGGTGGCCTGCACGCCGGTGCGGGCGTGAATTTCCGCGCAGAGGCGCTCGTCGGTGTCGAAGCCGAGCCAACTCGCCGAGGTGCCGTTCCAGGCGATGATATCGGTGCGCGCATCCGCCAGCAGTTCGGCGGCGGCGAGAATGGGCTCCTGGCGGAACTGGTCGGAGGCGCTGTCGTCGAGGGCGATGCGCGTCACCCGGAAGCGGCCGAAATGCGCCGAGACGGCGGGAAACAGCGGTTCCAGCATCCGCGCCGTGTAGGGCTCCAGCACGGTGTTGGACGAGGGCGTGAGCATGCCGATCAGATGCCGGGGGTAGGGGACGAGATTTTGCATTCAAAAATGACCCGACAAAAGCCGCGTTGATCACCGGGCGCGGCGTCCACCTGCATGTGCGCCGCGCCCCTTATCCTTCGTCTTGCCCTGAGCGCCGACGTCAGTCAATCCGGATGAGCGCTTCGAAATCAACGAAAGTGCATAGTTATCGTGCAGAGCATGGCGCGCCTGATGGCATCGCCCTGACCGCGCTTCCGGCGTGGTGCCTACTATTTGGTATTTAAGTGACCACTTAGTTGTTGCAGACTTGAATCACGATAATGAATTCAAAAAGTCCTTCCAGGAGCCGTGTCATGCGCTTGCCCCTTCTGCTGACCACCGCGCTTTCCGCTGCCTTCCTCGCCGCCGCGCCGGCGCTGTTCCCGGCCCCGGCGCTGGCGCAGGAGGGCAAGACCTTCCGCTATGCCTACCGGGTCGATCCGGCCTCGCTCGACCCGCACGCGCTGGCCGAGACTTTCACCCTGTCCTGGCTCGGGCAGGTTTATGAGCCGCTGGTCGGGCGCGGCAAGAAGCTGGAGCTGGTGCCGGCGCTGGCGACGAAATGGGAGCAGCCGGAACCGAATGTGTGGCGCTTCCATCTGCGCGAGGGCGTCAAGTTTGCCGATGGCACGCCGCTCACCGCCGACGATGTCGTCTTCTCGCTGCAGCGGGTGAAGAAGGACGGCTCCGACATGGCCTATACGGTCGCCTCGGTGACCGACGTGAAGAAGGTCGACGATCTCACCGTCGATCTCGTCATGGCCAAGCCGAACCCGATCCTGCCGGTGCAGATCACCTCCACCTACATCATGAGCAAGGCCTGGGCGGAGAAGAACGGTGCCACCGCGCCGGCGAGCGTGAAGGCGAAGGTCGAGAACTTCGCGTCCACCAACGCCAACGGCACCGGCCCGTTCATGATCGCCTCGCGTCAGGCCGGGGTGAAGACCGAGCTGGTGCCCAACCCGAACTGGTGGGGCGAGAAAAGCTCCAATGTCGCCAAGGTCGTGTTCACACCGATCCAGTCCGACGCCACCCGCGTCGCCGCCCTGCTCTCGGGCGAGGTCGACATGGTCTATCCGGTGCCGCAGCAGGACGTGGCGCGCATCGACGGCAACGATGGCACCAAGGTGATCAAGGGTTCCGAGCTTCGCACCATGATGCTCGCCATGGACCAGCACCGCGACGAGCTGCAGAACTCCGACGCCAAGGGCAAGAACCCCCTCAAGGACAAGCGTGTCCGTCAGGCGATCTACCAGGCGATCGACATGAACGCGATCCGCGACCGCATCATGGGCGGCACCTCGCACATTGCCGGCACCATGATCGCGCCTGGCATCAACGGCTACGACCCCAAGCTCGACGACCGCGCCGCGCCCTATGACCCGGAAGCGTCGAAGAAGCTGCTGGCCGAGGCGGGCTATCCCGACGGCTTCACCTTCACCATGGACTGTTCCAACGATCGCTATGTGAATGACGAGCGCATCTGCCAGGCCATTGTCGGCATGCTCGGCCGCGTCGGGCTGAAGGTGACGCTGAATGCCCAGACCCGCTCGAAGTTCTTCGAGAAGGTGCTCGCCCGCGACACCTCCTTCGCGATGATCGGTTGGCAGCCGCTGAGCTACGACGCTCATTCGACGCTGCAGGACACGATGAACACGCCGGTGGAGAAGGTCGGCACCTACAATGTCGGCAACTACTCCAACCCCAAGGTCGACGAGCTGACCCAGAAAATCGAGGTCGAGGTCGATCCGGCCAAGCGCAACGCCATGATCTTCGAGGCGATGATGCTGGACAAGGCGGACTATGGCCACATCCCGGTGCATCAGGCCGGCCTCGCCTGGGGCGTGCGCAAGGGCGTGAACGTGGTGCAGCGCTCGGATGACAGCCTGGAGCTGAAATGGGTGAGCGTCGACTGACGTTCTGAAAGGGAGGCCGCGACATGAGCTTCGTTCTCGGACGGTTCGGGCAGACCGTGCTCGTGCTGCTCGTCGCGGCCTTCGTCAGCTTCGCGCTGTTCCGCTATGTCGGCGATCCCGTCAACAACATGGTCGGCCAGAGCGCCAGCCTCGCCGATCGCGAGGCGATGCGCGCGGCGCTGGGGCTGGACGATGCCTTCATCCTCCAGTTCGCCCGCTTTGTCGGCCATGCGCTGACCGGCGATTTCGGCATGTCGTACCGCTTCGGCCAGCCCGTGGCGACGCTGATCGCCGAGCGCTTCCCGGCGAC
The DNA here is from genome assembly GCA_000378025.1 of Xanthobacteraceae bacterium 501b. GTDB lineage: Bacteria > Pseudomonadota > Alphaproteobacteria > Rhizobiales > Xanthobacteraceae > Ancylobacter. The sequence continues at coordinate 3,639,763 of KB899087.1, read as the reverse complement.
GCTGGAGCTGGCGCTGATCTCCATGCTGATCGCCACCGGCCTCGGCGTGCCGCTGGGGGTGTGGACCGCGCTCCACCGCGACCATTGGGCGGCGCAGGCGCTGATGGCGGCCTCGCTGATCGGCGTGGCGCTGCCGACCTTCCTGATCGGCATCGCTCTGATCCTGTTCTTCTCGGTCTGGCTCGGCTGGCTGCCCTCCTTCGGGCGGGGCCAGGTGGTGGAGATCGGCGGCTGGACGACCGGCCTGCTCACCACAAGCGGCCTGCGCGCGCTGGTGCTGCCCGCCGTCACGCTGGGCGTGTTCCAGCTGGCGCTGATCCTGCGGCTGGCGCGGGCGGAGATGCTGGAGGTGATGCGCGCCGACTTCATCCGCTTCGCGCGGGCGCGGGGGCTGAAGCCGCGCGCGATCCAGTATCGCCACGCGCTGCGCAATACGCTGGTGCCTGTGGTGACCATGATCGGGCTGCAGTTCGGCAATGTGTTCGCCTTCTCCATCATCGTCGAGACGGTGTTCCAGTGGCCGGGGCTGGGGCTTCTGGTGATCCAGGCGATCCAGTTCGCCGATGTGCCGCTTCTCGCCGCCTATCTCGTGCTGATCGCCCTGTGCTTCGCCGTGATCAATCTGGCGGTGGACCTCGCCTATCTCGCCATCGACCCGCGCGTGCGGTCGGGTGGCGGCGTGAGGAGGACGGCATGAGCCTCGTCGCTCTTCGTCGCAGCATGGGCCACTGGTGGCAGGGCGATCTCGCCTATCGCTTCCGCCGCTCGCCGGTGGCGATCCTCGCCGCGCTGGTCGGCCTCGCTTTGCTGGTCGCGGCGATGGGCGCGCCTGTCCTGGCGCCCTATGACGCTTTCGACCCCGCCGCCGCCAATGCCGCCGATGCCCGCCTGCCGCCCGGCGTCGAGGGAATGTTCGGCGATGTCTATCTGCTCGGCACCGACCCGCAGGGCCGCGACATGCTCTCGGCCATGCTCTACGGGCTGCGCACCTCACTGGTGGTGGGCCTCGCCAGTGTCGCCGCCGCCGCCCTTGCCGGCGTGCTGCTTGGGCTGATCGCCGGCTATTTCGGTGGGGTGCTCGACGCCTTCATCATGCGCGCGGCCGATGTGCAGCTGAGCTTTCCCGCCATCCTCATCGCCCTGCTGATCGACGGGGTGGCGCGCACCGCCATGCCGCAAGAACTCCACGCCGAGCTGGCGGTGCCGATCCTGATTGCGGCCATCGCCGCCTCGTTCTGGGTGCAATATGCCCGCACGGTGCGCGGCCTCGTGCTGGTGGAGCGCGGGCGCGACTATGTGCTGGCGGCGAAGGTGACCGGGGTGAGCACGCCGCGCATCCTCATCTCGCACATTCTGCCCAATGTGCTGGGCCCGGTGCTGGTGATCGCCACCATCAACCTCGCTTTGGCGATCCTCACTGAATCCACCCTCTCCTTCCTCGGCGTCGGCCTGCCCTCCACCCAGCCCTCGCTCGGCTCGCTGGTGCGGATCGGCAATGAGTTCGTGTTCTCCGGCGACTGGTGGATCAGCGCTTTGCCGGGGCTGCTGCTGGTGCTGCTGTCGCTGTCGGTGAACGTCTTCGGCGACTGGCTGCGCGACGCGCTCAACCCGAAGCTCGCCTCATGACGGCGCTGCTGAAGGTCGAGGGCCTCCGGGTCGAGATCGCCCGGCGCGGCCGGGCGATGACCGCGATTGACGATGTGTCGTTCGAGATCGCCGGCGGCGAAATCCTCGGCGTCGTCGGCGAATCCGGCGCCGGCAAGTCGGTCACCGGCACCGCCGTGCTCGGCCTGCTGGAGCCCCCGGCCCGGCAGGCGGCGGGGCGCATCCTGTTCGACGGGCGCCGGATCGACACGCTGGACGAGGATGCGATGCGTGCCCTGCGCGGCAAGGAGATCGCCGCCGTATTCCAGGACCCGCTGACCAGCCTCGATCCACTGATGACCATCGGCGACCAGCTGACCGAGACCATCCGCACCCATCTGGACCTGACACAGCCGGAAGCGGTGGAGCGCGCCGCGCGGCTGCTGGCGGAGGTCGGCATTCCCGCCCCGCGCGAGCGGCTGGCGAGCTACCCACACGAAATGTCCGGCGGCATGCGCCAGCGCGTGGTGCTGGCGCTCGCCTTCAGCTGCGAGCCGCGCCTCATCATCGCCGATGAGCCGACCACGGCGTTGGACGTGTCGATCCAGGCGCAGATCCTCGACCTGCTGCGCGCCATGTGCCGCGAGCGCGGCACCGCCGTGATGCTGGTGACGCATGATATGGGCGTGATCGCCGAGGTCGCCGACCGGGTGGCGGTGATGTATGCCGGCAGGCTGGTCGAGGTGGGGCCGACCGCCCGCCTGCTCGCGGAGGCGGCCCATCCCTATACGCGCGGGCTGATGGCCTCGATCCCCGACATGCACCGGCGGGATGTGGAGCTGGCGCAGATTCCCGGCTCGATGCCGCGCCCCGATGCGCCGGTGCCGGGCTGTGCCTTCCATCCGCGCTGCCCGCACGCGCTGGTGCGCTGCGCCAGCGAGCGCCCACCGACCTTCGCGGTGGGCGCCTCCGAGGTCGCCTGCTGGCTGGCCGACCCCGTGGCGAGGAGCGCGGCATGAGCGGGGGCAAGGACACGATCCTCTCGGTCGACCGGCTCACCGTGCGCTTCGATGCCTCGCCTTCCCTCATCAAGCGGCTTGTCACCGGCGCCGGCCGGCGCACCGTGCATGCGGTGGAGGAGGTGGAATTCGAGGTGACGCGCGGCTCCACCTTTGCGCTGGTGGGGGAATCGGGCTGCGGCAAGTCCACCATCGCCCGCACCATCGCCGGCATCCAGCCGCCGAGCGGCGGCAGCGTCTCCTTCATGGGCGTCGACATTGCGGGATTCCGCACCCGCCACGCGGCCATGCCCTACCGCCGCAATCTGCAGATGATCTTCCAGGATCCCTATGCGAGCCTGAATCCGCGCTGGCGGGTCGGCCGGATCATTGCCGAGCCGATCCTCACCCATGGGCTGATGACGCGCGGGGCGGCGCTCACGGCGCGGGTGGCGGAGCTTCTGGAGACGGTCGGTCTGTCGCCGGGCGACACCGCCAAGTTTCCGCACCAGTTTTCCGGCGGCCAGCGCCAGCGCATCTCCATCGCCCGGGCGCTGGCGGCGAACCCGGCCTTCATCGTCTGCGACGAGCCGACCTCGGCGCTCGATGTGTCGGTGCAGGCGCAGATCCTCAATTTGATGAAGCGCCTGCAACGCGAGCGTGGGCTGACCTATCTGCTGATCTCGCACAATCTCGCCGTCGTCGCCCACATGGCCGACGCGATGGGGGTGATGTATCTCGGCCGGCTGGTCGAGCAGGGCGATGCGGCCCAGATCCTCGCCCGCCCGCTGCACCCCTATACAAGGCTGCTGCTCGACACGGTGCCCGATCCGCGCGCGCCGAAACGCGCCCGCGCGCGACTGTCCGGCGAGGTGCCGAGCCCGCTCGCCCCGCCGACGGGCTGCGCCTTTCACCCCCGCTGCCCGCTGGCCAATGCGCGCTGCGCCCGCGAGCGGCCGCGGCCGCTCCGCGTCGAGGCGGCCCTCGTCGCCTGCCATGCCGTGGAGGAGGGACGGCTGCCGTCCTGCCCGCCCGCCAATGAAAACTGCCTCGCCACATCGGGAGACGCCGCGTGAAAACCACGATTCTCAACTGCCGCGCCCTTCTCGGCGAGGCCGCTACCCCGTCGCCGGCGCCGGTCGACATCGAGATCGACGGCCGCGTGATCACCGAAATCCGCCCCGCTGGCGCGCGCGAGCCGGCCGCTGGCGAGGTGATCGATGGGCGCGAGCTGTTGATCGCCGCCGGCCTCATCAATGGCCACCATCACAGCCATGAAGGCTTCTACAAGGGCCGCAAGGACAATTTGCCGCTCGAGCTCTGGATGAACTATGTCCGCCCGCTCAAGCCGATCGAGCTGACGCCGCGCGACGTGTATCTGCGCACCATGATCGGCGCCATCGAGGCGGTGAGGAGCGGCACCACCACGCTGTGCGACGACACCAACCAGAGCCCGCGCATCCGCCCCGACCATGTCGAGCAGGTGTTCCAGGCCTATGAGGACATCGGCATCCGCGCCAATGTCGGCATCACCTTGTTCGACAAGCCGTTCTTCCGCGCCGTGCCCTTCGTCGACGAGGAATTCCCCAAGGACCTGCTCGCCGAATTCGACGGCACCCGCATGTATAGCGGCGCCGAACTGCTCGACTTCGTGCGCGGGCTCGCGCGCGACCATCACCCCTCGACCCACCGCGTCGCCTATATGGCCGCGCCCTCGGCGCCGCAGCGCTGCACGCAGGAGTTCCTGCTCGACGTGCGCCGCATGGCGGATGATTTCGACCTGCCGCTGATGATCCATGTGCAGGAGACGCGGATGCAGGTGGTGACGGGCCATCTGTTCTACGGCTCGACCATGATCGAATATCTCCACCGCATCGGTTTCATGAAGCCGAAGACCGCCTTCATCCACGGCATCTGGCTCAACCCGCGCGAGATCGAGCTGCTGGCGAAGACGGGGGTGTCTATCCAGCACAACCCGCCGTCCAATCTGAAGGTTGGCTCCGGCCTCGCGCCGGTGCGCGAACTGCTGAAGGCCGGGGTGAATGTCAGCCTTGGCACCGATGGCTGCGGCTCGATCGAGGGCACCGACATGCAGAACGCGCTTTATCTGGCCGCGCTGCTGCAGAAGCTGCGCGGCGACCACACGGACTGGGTCGGCGCCGAGGAGGCGTTCCATGCCGCCACCATGGGCGGGGCGCGGGCGCTCGGCCGCGACAAGGAGCTGGGCGCGGTGGAGGCGGGACGTGTCGCCGATCTCGTCGGCTACCGGCTCGACCGCATCCCCTTCACCCCGCTCAACAATGCGGTGAACCAGCTGGTCTATGCGGCGAGCCGGGCGGAGGTCGATCTCGTCATGGTCGATGGCGCGGTGATCGAGCGCGACGGCCGGCTGACCCGCATCGATGAGGCGGCGATCATCGAGGAAATCCGCGAGGCGCACACACGCATCGCGCCGCAGCTTGCCGCCTCGGAAATCGATGTGGAGCGCATCTCCCCGCATTACGAGCGCATCTATCGCCGCTGCCAGTGCATGGACATCGCCGCCGACACCTATCCCGCCCGCCTCAGCCACTGAGTGACATCATGACCCGTCCCGCCGATTTCCACGCCCGCGCCATCGCGGTGCTGCACGATGCCAATGAGGCGGTCTGGCGCGAGAGCGACCCCGAGGAAGGCGTGCGCCACTTCACCAATGCCACCCGCGGGTTGCTCGGCGATCCCGACGCGGTGAACCAGCCGGGCGCGCTGAAGCCGGGCGAGACGCAGTTCGTCGTCTCCGCCTGCTTCTTCATCGCGCCGAGCCGCGACCACATGATCGTGTTCGCCGATAATTTCGGCCTCGGCCGGGCGCGCATCTCCGTCACCGACAGCCGGCCCGGCCACACGGTGCAGACAAGGCAGGCGGCGGTGGTGCCGAACACCGACATTGACCCGATCTTCCGCCAGATCATCAAGACCGGGCGGGTCGGCTGCTCGATCTATGTGCCTGTGATGTGGAAGGGGGAGGTGATCGGCATGTTCAACACCGCCTCGCAGGCCCGCTACATCTATGATGAGACCGACATGCTTGTGCAGAAGCTGTTCGCCGCCTGCGCCGCCGCCGTGTGGATGGGGCTTGGCGGCCCGCGGCGCGTCGCCGAGGTGGCGGAGAGCCTCGAACCGTGGAGCGCCTGAGGCGCCCCACGGGATCAGGCCTCAGAAGCCCAGCGCGCAGCCATCCTTGCGCGGATCGGAACCGGCCATCAGGAAGCCGCTGGCGGTGTCGCGCAGGATGATCTGCGCCCCGCCGAAGGGCTCGATGGCGGAGGTGACCTTGTGGCCGCGCGCTTCCAGCTCGGCGGGTAGGCTTTCCGGATAGGTGGGTTCGATCTCCAGCACGCCGTCATGGGCGAAGGAACGCGGCGCATCCACCGCGTTCTGCAGGTCGAGGCCGCGGTCGAGCAGGCCCGACAGCAGCGCCGCGTGGCCGGAGGCCTGGTACTGCCCGCCCATCACGCCGAACGTGCCCACGGCCTCGCCATCCCGGCGCAGCATGCCGGGAATGATGGTGTGCATCGGCCGCTTGCCGCCAGCGATGGCGTTGGGGTGGCCCTCGATCAGCCGGAACGAGGCGCCGCGCGAATGCAGCAGCACGCCGGTCGCCGGGTCGACGCGGGTCGAGCCATAGCCGTGGAACAGCGAGTTGATGAAGGACACCATGTTGCCGTCACGGTCGACCACGCTGATATAGACCGTGTCCTTGTGCTCGGGTTCGTCCCACAGCGCCGGCGGCAGGGCGCGCTTCATGTCGATCCGCGCCGCCAGACGGCGGGCGGTCTCGCGCGAGAGCAGGGTTTCCACCGGCACCGTCATCGCCGAGGGGTCGGCGAGCAGCGCGTCGCGGTTGTAATAGGCGAGCTTGCCGGCCTCGGCGTGGAGATGTACCCGGTCGGCGAGCGACATTCCCTCGCCGAGGTCGAATTCGCTGAGGATGTTGAGGATCATCAGCGCCGCCAGGCCCTGGCCATTGGGCGGGCACTCTTCCACGGTATAGCCGCGGTACTCGCTGGAGATCGGCGTGGTGTAGAAGGCACCGTTCGTCATCGCCGCGAAATCGTCCAGCGTGTGCAGGCCGCCGAGGCTGTTGAGATAGCGCACCACGGAGTGCGCGGTCTCGCCCTCATAGAAGGCGGCCGCGCCACGGGCCGCGATGTCGCGCAGGCGCTGGCCGAGCAGCGGCTGGGCGTGGCGGTCGCCGGCCACCAAGGGCTTGCCGTCCTTGAGGAAGAAGGCGGTGGCGTTCTCGTCCTGCACCAGCAGGGGGAAATCGTCGGCCCAGTCGAAGGCGACGCGCTGGGCGATCGGGTAGCCGTTCTCGGCATAGTCGATGGCGCGGGCGAACAGCCGGTCGAGCGGCAGGCTGGCATAGTCGGCGTGCAGGCGCGTCCAGGCGGAAATCGCGCCCGGCACGGTGACGGCATGCGGGCTGGTGCGGGGAATCTCGCTGGTGAGCCCCGCCGCCTTCAGCGCCTCGACGCTGGCGGCCATCGGCGCGCGGCCGCTGCCATTGAGCGCCACGGTCGGCTGGCCCTTGGGCGCGTAGAGCACGAAGCAGTCGCCGCCAATGCCGGTCATCGCCGGCTCGACCACGCATTGTGTCGCCACCGCCGCCAGCGCCGCGTCGATGGCGTTGCCGCCGGCCTGCAACACCTCCAGCCCGACCGCCGTGGAAAGCGGGTGCGAAGTGGCGATCGCCGCGTCGCGGGCGAACAGGGTCGGGCGGGCCGGGCCGAAGAAGTCGGTACGTTGGGTCGTGATCACGGGAGGCGTTCCTGCTCACCTGTTGGGCGGTCAAAGCCATACAGCTCCGCCGCATTGTCTGTCATGATTTTCGTGGCCACCGCCTCGCTGCCGCACCAGTCGCGGAACAGATCCACCAGAGCGGCGTCGTCCGGCGGGGTGCCGGGCTTGGAGGGGTGGGGCCAATTGGTGGCGAACAGGCAGCGCTCCGGGGCATGGGCGATCAGCGCGCGGGCCAGCGCTGCGACATCAGTGTAATCGGGTGCGCCGAGGCGCGAGGTCTCGTAGACGCCTGACGTTTTCACATAGGTGCGCGCATTGTCGAGAAGCCGGCGCAGGGCGCCAAAACCGGGATGATCGAGGCCGACGGGTTGCAGGAACTTGCCATTATGGTCGATCACCAGCCGGCCCGGCAGGCGGGCGAGGCGATCCGCCTCCTCGTGCAGCAGGCGCCCGTCCATCTGCATCTGTACATGCCAGCCATAGGCGGCGGTCTTGGCCGCCAGCGTCTCCAGATCGTCCCAGCCGAGCGCCCCGCCGCCGATCATGAAGAAGCGGATGCCGCGTATGCCGAGGCCGGTCAGCCTTTCGAGTTCTGCGTCGCTCACCTGGGGCGGCACCACGGCGACTCCGCGCGCCTCCGCTCCCAGCACCGCCAAGGCGTCGAGCGTCGCGCGGTTGTCGAAGCCATAGACCGAGGGCTGCACAATCACGGCGCGGGTCAGGCCGAGCGTGGCGCGCACCTTCAGATAGGCGGCGATGTCGCCGCCCGCGACCGGGGGAAACGGCGAAGCCGGGGCCGGCGGATAGAGCTCCTCCGGGCCATAGATGTGCATGTGGCAGTCGCACGCGCCCGGGGGAGGCGTGAAGACCGGCGCCCGCACCGGCAGGAGCGCGCTCATCGCGACAGCCAGTTGGGGATGCGGTGCGGGTTCCGGGCATGGATCGGCAGCCGGCCCGCCAGCATCGCCTTCACCTGCTCGACGGTCTCCATCGCCTGGAACTCCGAGGGCTCGATCATCAGCGCCGCCGAATGCGGGGTGGCGATGACATTCGGCAGGCGGGCGAGCCGCAGCGAGGGCTGCTGGTCCGGCCCGTCGCCGACATCGAGCCCGGCTCCGGCGATGGTGCCCGATGTCAGCGCCGCTTCCAGCGCGTCCTCATCCACCAGTATGCCGCGCGAGATGTTGATGAAGAAGGCGTCGCGGCGCATCTTCGTAAAGGCGCCCTCATTCATCATCCGCTCGGTTTCCGGCGTCGCATAGGCGGCACAGACGACGAAATCCGGCTGGGAGAGCACCTCGTCCAGCCCCACCGGGATCACCGCGCCATTGTCGAAGCGGGCATAGGGATCATGCACCGTGACCTTCATCTTGAAGGCCAGCGCCAGCTCGACAATGCGCCGGCCGATCGAGCCATAGCCGATGACGCCGACATGGGCGCCGGCCAGCTGCCGGCCGAACACCATGGTGTGGGAGGCGTCGCCGGCATGGTAGCGCTCGGCATCCCGCGTGATGTTGCGGGCGAGGTCGAGCATGAGGGCCAGCGCGTGCTCGGCCACCGCGTCGGCATAGCCCGAGGAGCAGTTGCAGACGAGGATGCCGGCTGCGGAGGCGGCATCGACGTCGATATTGCGCATGTCGACGGCGCAGCGGGTGAACAGCTTCACATTCTTCAGCCGCTCCATCACCGCGCGCGGGCCGGCTGCGAGGCGGTCGGAGATGACCACCTCGCAGCCCTCCGCTGCCTTTACGAGGGTGTCTCCCGACAGGGGCTCATTACTGTCGTTCATCACCAGCTCGATCGGCAGTGCCTTCAGGGCGTCGACCGCCCTGTACCCGTAGAAATGCTTGAGCAGGTCGCGGTTATGGGTGAGCAGCACGCGCATGTCGGTCATCCGTTTCCGTCGGTCATGCCGGCGACGATGTCGGCCGGCAGCTGCGCCATCACCCAGCGGTTCATCGCCAGCACCATGTCGTCGCGCCAGGAGAGCGGGCCGGGGCGGGCGAGGCAGGAGGACAGGCCCACCTGCTGCTTCTGAAGGATATCGACATCCTCCATCGCCACCGCTTCCCAGCGCTTGTAATAGGGCGCGGCGCGCTCCTCGAAATCGGGCAGCTCGGTATAGGCCCTGGGGAAGCAGCCGCCGACGGAGAGCACGGAGCGATCAACTGAAATCGGCCGCACGGCCAGCCACCACATGCAGTCCTGCGCGTAGACGAACTGCACGCTGGGCTCGATCACCGTGAAGAATGTGCCCTGTTGCGCCTGCTCCGACAGGCCCTCAATGGCCGGGAAAGGCGGCTCCTGCCCGAGCACGGCGATAGACCGTTTGGCCTGCACCTGGATGACGTGCCAATTGCCCTGGGTGGGGAAACTCACCGAGCGCTGGGCCCCTACCGTCGCGGCATGGACGATGCCGGTGTGGTAGGTCTCCATGGCGTTTTCGAGCAGCAGCTTCCAGTTGCACCTGGTCTCAATTTCCATGTGCCAGGTCTTGACCATCTCAGCCAGGCGGTGGCTGCCCACCAGCTCCGGCATGTTGCCGAGATGGGTCATCAGGCCGGGAGCGTTGTCGTCATAGTTGAGGAAGACCGAGCCTTCCCACACCTCCATGCGGATGGGGATGAGGCCGTGCGGCGGCTTCTCGAATTTCGGCACTTCGCGCATGCCCGGCGCGCCGGCCAGCGTGCCGTCGAGCCGGTAGTTCCAGGCGTGGTAGGGGCAGGTGAGGTTCTTGGCGTTGCCGCAGCCTTCCATGAGGATGGAGGCGCGGTGGCGGCAGACATTGGCGAAGGCGCGCAGCACGCCATCCTCGCCGCGCACCAGCAGCGCCGGCCCGCCGACACTGTCGAGCGCCTTGAAGTCACCCGGGTTCGCCACCTCTTCCACCCGCCCGGCGAAGAACCAGCTCTTCATGTGGATGTGGTCCACCTCGGCCTTGAACACGGCCGGGTCGGTGTAGAACCGCGTCGGCGCGCTCTTGGCGTCGCCAAGCGGCGGTTCGGACCAGACATAGGGTTCGGGAACCAGCGTTGTTTCCAGGCTCATGACGGCCTCCGTTCAGCGATGCCCGGCATTCAGGCGGTGTTCCGCCTGGCCGAGCTGGACGAGATGAAGGGCGATGACCGCGACATGGCCGGCCAGCATGGCCGACATGCCCTGCACGTCATGCGGCGGGCTGAGCGTGTTGATATCAACGCCGACCAGGTCCAACCCCTTGAGCCCGTGCAGAAGATCGAACACTTCCGCCACGGGCGGGCCGCCCCAGGTAGGGGTGGCGACGCCGGGCGCGGCGGAAGGGTCGAAATAATCCATGTCGAAGGACAGGTGAACGGGGCGCGTGCCGACCACCTCGCGCACCTCGGCGGCGATCGCCTCGGGCCCGCGCCGGCGGACCTCCTCGCCGGGGATCAGCCGGTAGCCGAGCGCCCGCGTGTGGTCATAGGCCCCGCCGACCAGCATCGTCCCGCGCGCGCCGATGTGGAAGGAGCGCTTGGTGTCGACCAGCCCCTCCTGCGCCGCCAGGGTGAACGTGGTGCCGGTGTTGAGTTCCTCGCCGGGATAGGCGTCGGTATGAGCGTCGATATGGATCAGCACCAGTTCGGGATAACGCTTTGCCAGGGCACGCAAAACGGGGAGCGTCACCGTGCCGTCGCCACCGACGCAGAGCGGCACGGCATCGGCCTGCACCACGTCTGAGATCGCGGCTTCCATCGCCGCCATGGAGGGGCCGAGATCGGAGGCGACCACGTCGACATCGCCGAGATCGACCACCCGTCCGCCGGCGCGGGGGTCGACATCGGCCAGCGGGGGATAGAACGGGCGCACCTCGCTCGACATGGCGCGGAACGAGGCCGGTCCCTGGCGCGAGCCGATGCGGGTGGCGTTGGTGCCGCAATCGAAGGGCAGGCCGATGACGGCGATCTGCCCGGCAGTGGCCGAGGCGGCCTGAGGCACGCCGAGAAAGGTTCCGAGCCGCATCCGGGGCGCAGCGCCAAGGTGTTCCGTCATGAATCGGCTCCTAGATAGAAAGACTTCACGCGCTCCGGGTCGATATTCGCGCCGCTATCCTCATGGACGATACGGCCCAGGCGCATGATGTAGACGTGGTCGGACAGGCGCATCGCCTCGACGGCGTTCTGCTCGACGAGAAGAACCGTCATGCCCTGCTTGCGGATTTCCAGCACCGTGTCGAGGATCAGGTCGATCATCTGCGGGGCGAGGCCCATGGTGGGCTCGTCCATGATGAGCAAGGACGGGCGCGACATCAGCCCGCGCGCGATCGCCAGCATCTGCTGCTCGCCGCCCGACAGGGTGCCGGCCAGCTGGGCCACGCGCTCGCCAAGCCTGGGGAACAGCGCCACCATCCGCTCAAGATCGCTTGCGATATCAACGGCATCGCCGCGCGAATAGGCGCCGAGCACCAGGTTCTCGCGCACGCTCATGCCGGCGAAAACGCGGCGGCGCTCCGGCACATGGGCGATGCCGCGCGCCACACGCAGCTCCGGCGCCAGGGTGGTGATGTCCTCGCCGGCGAAGCGGATCCGGCCCGCCGCCAGCGGCAGCAGGCCGGACATCGCCATCAGCGTCGTGGTCTTGCCCGCGCCGTTGGAGCCGACCAAGGAGACGATCCGGCCGGGTTCCACGGTGAGGTCGATGCCGTCCACGGCGCGGATGCGGCCATAGGAAACGGCGAGACCTGCAACCTGAAGTAGGGGCTCCGCCGGGTGGAGTGTCAGTGCAGTGGGATGGACGATCGGTGCAGTGTGGCTCATCTCGATCACCTCGCCCGGCCGAGATAGGCGGCCTGCACCGCCGGGTCGGCCAGCACATCCTCCGGCGGGCCGTCCGCCAGCTTGCGGCCGTATTCCAGCACCGTGAGGTGATCGCACAGCCGGCGCACCACCTGCATGTCGTGCTCGATCAGCAGCACGGCGATGCCCTGCGCCCGCACCTGCCGGACGAGGTCGGCGATCTCGCTTTTCTCCACCGCGTTCATGCCGGCGAGCGGCTCGTCGAGCAGCAGCAGCTTCGGCGCGGAGATCAGGGCGCGGGCGATCTCGACCCGGCGCTGGTGGCCATAGGAGAGGGTGGTGGCGACGCGGTCGGCCACATCAGCCCCCAGCCCGACGAACTCCAGCAGCTCATAGGCACGCGCGATCATCGCCGCTTCCGCCGCGCGGGCGGAACGCCGGGCGAAGACGAGCGACAGCGCATTGGCGGAAAAGCGCTGATGGGCGCCGACCAGCACGCTCTCCAGCACCGTCATGGCGCCGAACAGCCGGATGTTCTGGAAGGTGCGGGCAAGGCCGCGCCGGGCGAAGCCGTTGACGCCGAGCCCGCCGATCTCCGCGCCATCGAAGACGAGTTCGCCTTCGGTGGGGCGTATGAAGCCGGTCAGCACGTTGAGAACGGTGGTCTTGCCGGCGCCATTGGGGCCGATCAGCCCGTGGATGGCGTCGCGGGCGACGGCCATGTCGAGGCCGCCGACCGCCTCCAGACCGCCGAAGCGCACGGTGATGGCGCGGGCTTCCAGGAGCGGCGCGGGGGAAGGCGCGCCGGTCAGCGGTTTCATGCCGCCTCCTTCGCGTTAGCGGGCCGCGCGCCGGGCATGGTGAGGGCGACGCGGGCGCTGGCGGCCAGCCCCTGCGGGCGGAACACCATCAGCACGATCAGCACCACGCCGAGCAGGGCGAAGCGGGTTTCGGGATAGGCCTGCACGAAGGGCAGGTCGAGCGCCAGCTGCAGGAACACGATCCAGATCAGCGCGCCGATGAACGGCCCGACAAAAGTGCCGAGCCCGCCGAGCACCACCAGCATCAAGAGCAGGATGTTCTCGAACAGCGAGAAGTTCAGCGGGCTGATATATTGCTGGGAGTGGGCATAGAACACGCCGACGAAGCCGCCGACAAAGCCGCTGGCGGCATAGGCATAGAGCTTGTAGCGGGCGGTGGGCACGCCCATCGCCTCCGCCGCTTCCTCATCCTCGCGGATCGCCACCCAGGCGCGCCCGACATAGGAGCGCACCAGCCGGGCGATGGCGAACACGACAAGCACGGCCAGCGCCAGGGCGAAGAAGAACTGCGCGCGCGGCGAACCGAGCGCGATGCCGAACAGGTTCGGCGCCGGAATGCCGCGAATGCCCATCGGCCCGTTGGTCAGGTCCATCCAGTTGATGGCGACCACGCGGACGATCTCGCCGAAGCCCAGCGTCATGATGGCGAGATAATCGCCGCGCAGCCGCAGGGTCGGCGTGCCGAGCAGCACGGCGAAGCCGGCGGCGAGCAGGCCGGCCAGCGGCAGATTGAGATAGAGCAGCCACCAGATATCGGCCGGGGCGACGCCGAACTGGTCTTTGAGCACCAGCACGAACAGGATCGAGGTGAGGTAGGAGCCCACCGCCCAGAAGGCGACGAAGCCGAGATCCAGCAGGCCGGCAAAGCCGACGATGACGTTCAGCCCGCTCGCCAGCATGCCGTAGATCACCACCATGGTGAGGATGCGCAGCCAATAGTCCGACGGCACCACCAGCCCGACCAGGATGGCGAGCGCGAGCAGGGCGAGTGCCGCGCGCGGGCCGGCGGCGGCGGCGCGGGTCAGCCCTCCGTCGACCTTGGCGAAGGCGGCGCGCAGCCAGGCGGCGCCAAACTCCGAGGCGCCGCCGAGCAGGCTGCCGCGCCCGGCGGCATTCAGCTCCGGCTTACCCAGCAATCCCTGCGGCCGCAGATACAGCAGCCCGACCAGCAGCACGAAGCTGATCGCGTCCTTCCAGGCGGTGCCGTTGGGCAGATAGCCGGATCCCAGCGCCTCGACGAGGCCGAGGATCAGCCCGCCCAGCGCCGCGCCGGGAATGGAGCCGATGCCGCCCAGCACGGCGGCGGTGAGCGCCTTCAGCCCGGGCAGAAAGCCCATGCTGGAATGGGCGAAGCCATAGGTCTGGGCATAGAGCAGCCCGGCCAGCGCGGCAAAGCCCGAGCCGATGGCGAAGGCGGCGGCCACCACCCGGTTGACCGGGATGCCGACCAGCGTCGCCGCCATCTGGTCTTCCGCGCTCGCCCGCATCGCCCGGCCGAGCGAGGAGCGGGCGATAAAGGCGGAAAGCCCGAGCATGGCGGCGAGCGCGGTCGCCATCACCACCAGGTCCATCACCGAGAGATAGATCGAATCGAACAGCACCACCGGCGGCAGGGTGGCGAGGTGGAATTCCGGGAAGCGTAGCTCCTCGGCGCCCCACACCGTCTGGGCGAGGCTCTGCAGCACTACGGAGACGGCGATGGAGGTGATGAGCGGGGCAAGGCGCGGGGCGTTGCGCAGCGGGCGATAGGCGATGCGGTCCACCAGCACGCCGAGCGCGGCGGTGAGCGCGATGGCTCCCGCCGCCGCCACGGGCAGCGAGAACCCCGGCATCGGCACGATGGTGCCGAGCAGGCGCACCTCGGGCAGCATCAGCGACGCGGTGAGGAAGGCGCCGAGCATGAACAGTTCGCCGAAGGCGAAGTTCACCAGGCGCACCACGCCGTACACCAGGGTGAAGGCCACGGCGGCGAGGGCGTAGATCGCCCCGAGCACCAGTCCGTTCGCCAGCAGCTGTCCGAGATAGTCCATTGCCTGCCTGCGTTGCCTTCCGGGTCATGCCGGTCCGGCGAAAGCCGGGCCGGCGACGTGCTTCGCGTTTACCTTCTCCCCGCGGGGGAGAGGGAGACGGACGGCTTCAGGGCTGCTTGGGGGCGAGGCCGAACTTGCCGTCCTTCACCTCAAGGAAATACAGCGCGCCGGCGCGGTCGCCCGAGGCGTCGAAGGTGGTGGGGCCGGTGACGCCGGGCACGTCCTTGAGCTTGCCGAAGGCGGTGTTCAGGCTCTCGCGGGTGACCGGGCCGTCCTTGGCGGCGAGATCGACCGCCGCGCCGAGCGCCATGCCGGCGTCATAGCCCAGCGCCGCCCAGGCGCTCGGGTCTTCCTTGAAGGTCGCCTTGTAGGCGGTGAGGAAGCTCTCCGTCGCCGGGGTGGCCACCGCCGGATCGAACATGCCGTAGACGATCATGCCTTCCGCCGCGCTGCGGCCGAGCTTCATCAGTTCGACATTGAGCGCGCCATCGGTGGAGAGCAGCTGCGCCTTGATGCCGAGCGCGCGCGCCTGCTCGGCGATCTTCGCCGCTTCGGTGTAGAAGCCGCCGATGAAGATGGCGTCCGGCTTGGCGGCGCGCACCTTGGTCAGAAGGGTGCGGAAATCCTTGGAGCCGAGCAGGTAGGATTCGGTGCCGAGGATCTTGGCGCCGTCCTTCTCGGCCGCGGCGGAGAACGCCTTGGCGACGCCGATGCCGTAATCATCCTGCTGGTTCAGCACATAGATCGACTTCAGCCCCAGCGTCTTGGCGGCATAGTCGCCCATCATCGCGCCCTGCACCGCGTCGGTGAGCACGTTGCGGCGGAAATAGGGGCTGACATTGGACAGCGCCGGGCTGGTGACGGCGGAGGCCAGAACCGGGAGCTTGCACTCGTTGAACACCGGGATGGCGGCGAGCGCGATGGAGGAGAAGGAATAGCCCATCACCACGTCGACATTCTTGTCGGAGCAGAAACGCTGGGCGATCAGCACGCCCTCGCGGGCCTCGCCGCGATCATCCACCGCGTCAATCTTGTAGGTGTTGCCGCCCTTCTTGTTCAACGCCTCCACCGCGAGGTCGAGGCCCTTGCGCATGTTGAGGCCGAAGGCGGCGAAGTCGCCGGATAGCGCGGCGGTGAAGCCGATGGTGATCTCCTCCGCCCGCGCGAGGCCCGGGGAGGCGAGAAGGCCGATGCCGAGCACGGCAGCGGCAAGGCGATGGGTCGTCATGCGAGTTCTCCTCTGGAAGAGACGGGGCGTGCTGCACGCTGCGGAAGGTTCCGGCCTTCTGGCCGTGTGGTTGGTTGGGTCGGCGTCGGGATCAGTGGAGTTCCACCGTCACCCAGGTTTCAAAGCAATAATCGTCGGCCAGCGACATCACGCCGATGGAGGCGCGGCCGCCAACGCCGATTTCGGGGCCGAACACCTGCTCGAACAGGTCGGAAAGCCCGCTCGCCACCAAATGCGGCTGGGTGAAAGAGGGGTCGCAGGCGATGAAGTTGAGCGAGCGCACCAGCCCCTTCACCCGGTCGAGATCGCCGACCGCGTCCTTGATGCAGCCCAGGCAGTTCAGCGCGGTGAGCCGCGCCGCCTCATAGCCCTGTTCGACGGTGAGATCGCGCCCGAGCCGGCCGGGAAACAGCACCTTGCCCTCCGCATCGACGCCGGCCGTCTGGCCGGAGAGGAACAACAGCTTGTCGCTGAGATAATGCGGCTTCATCTTGCCGTAGAGCGTGCCGTAATAGTCCGCCCCGCCGCCCGCGCTGGGCAGGACGAGGCCAAGTTCCGCCACGCGCCGCGTCGCCGAGTGGGTCATGCTGGCTCCCTCAAGCAGGCCATTCTCACCCGCTGATCTCCGTTCTATTTGGCGCCAAGGTCAAACGGGAAATAGCGGGGAATCCATAAAGCAAAGTTATGGCCTGCGCTCCGCCGGGGCCCCTTTGCCTCAGGATTGAGCGGGCGGGTGGGGGCCTGCCGCCGCTTTCAGCGCGGCGCGGCGAGATCAGGCGCCACAGCGCGGCGGAAGCGCTCCATGAAGGCGACCGAGATGCGCGAGGGTGGGCGGGTGCTGGGGCGGAACATGCCGAAGCGGTAGGGCACGAGCGGGCGGAAGGGGATCGCCACCAGCCCCATCGCTTGGAAGAAGCGGGCGGTGGCGGGATCGACCAGCGTCACCGCGCCGAGCTGCTGCACCAGCACGCAGGCGGTGCCGAAGAACTCCACCTCCGCCACCACATTCCAGTGGGCGTGCGCCTCGAAGAAGGCCTCGGCGGCGGCGATATGGGTGATGTGCTCGGGAAACAGCGTGACGAAGGGCTGGGAATCGAGCTGCTCCGGCCCGACGCAGCGCTCCTGCGCCAGAGGGTGGTCGCCCCGCATCACGCACATGCACGCCACCTCGAACAGCTCCAGCGAGGCGACATGGATGTCGATCGGCAGTTCCGCGAAGCCGACATCGAAGGCGCCGATCGTGCCGAGGTCGCGCACCGCATAGGAGGAGCGGGTGATGAAGCGGGCGGTGGCGCCCGCATTCTCCCTCAGCACATCGGCGATGATCGGCGGCAGCAGATAGGTGGCGAGGCCCGGCGGGCTGGCGATCTGCAGCGTCGCCGAGGACAGGCCCTTGAGGTTGCGGGAGATGGCCAGCGTGCGGTCCATCGCGTCGAGCGTGCGGACAATGGCGGCGAAGAAGGTCTCGGCCTCCGGCGTCGCCTCCAGCCTGCCATGGGCGCGGTGGAACAGCTTCAGCCCGATCTCGTCCTCCAGCCGGGCGATGAGGTTGCTGATCGCCGGCTGCGACTTGCCCAGCAGCACGGCGGCGGCGCTCATCGAGCCGTTCTCATAGACGGCGCGGAAGGCTTCGAGATGGCGGGTATCCATCGCTCACCTCTAGCAAGTGTCGCGCAAGGACTCTAGCGCCGGCCGGTCCGGGCGACGGCGGCGGCCATCATTTCCTCGATCTTGGCGGCGAGCGTCTCGATGGCGAAGGGCTTGGTCAGCATTTCCATATGGGTGCCGAGCACGTGCGAGCGCGCCACCGTATCCCCGGCATAGCCGGTGAGGAACAGGATCGGCAGGTCCGGCCGGTGGCGGCGCGCCACCTCGGCCAGTTCGCGCCCATTCATGCCGGGCAGGCCGACATCGGAGATCATCAACTTGATATCGCGGCCGGAGGCGAGCTCGACGATGGCGCCCGGCGCGTCCGAGGTCTCGATGGCGGCATAGCCAAGCTCGGCGAGAATGTCGGCCACCAGCACCCGCACCGAGGCGTCGTCCTCGACCAGCAGCACGGTCTGTCCCTCGCCCCCGGCCGCCATTGCCGGCAGGTCGGCATCGGTCTCGCCGGGCGGCTCGGCGGCGGGCAGGAAAAGCTCCACCGTCGTGCCCTCGCCCGGCGCGCTGGTGATGGCGACATGGCCCTCGCTCTGGCGGGCGAAGCCATAGACCATGGACAGGCCGAGCCCGGTGCCCAGCCCCACCGGCTTGGTGGTGAAGAACGGCTCGAACACCTTGCTCAGCACGTCAGGCGTCATGCCGGTGCCGGTATCGGTGACGGCGATGACGACATAGCGGCCCGGCTTGGCCTCGGGCGTGCCGGCGGCGTCCTGCGCCTTCAGCACCACCGGGCGGGTGGCGAGGGTGAGGCGGCCGCCAGTGGGCATGGCGTCGCGGGCATTGATGACGAGGTTGAGGATCGCGCTTTCCAGCTGGTTGGCGTCGGCGGTGCCCCAGCCCACGCGCTCGTCGCAGGCGATGTCGAGCGCGATCGTTTCACCCAGCGTGCGGCTCAAAAGGTCGTGCAGCGAGCCGACCAGCGCATTGATGTGGACGGGCCGCGAATCCAGCGACTGCCGGCGGGAGAAGGCGAGCAGGCGCTGCGTCAGCGCCGCCGCGCGCTGGGCCGAGACCGAGGCGACCTCAAGGAAGCGGTCGAGATCGTCGAAGCGACCGGAGGCGAGGCGGCGCTTCATGATGTCGACGGCGCCGATGACGCCGGTCAGCATGTTGTTGAAGTCGTGCGCGATGCCACCGGTGAGCTGGCCGACGGCCTCCATCTTCTGCGCCTGCCGCAGCGCTTCCTCGGTGCGGCGCAGCGCTTCCTCGGCCGCGCGCTCGGCGGTGATGTCGCGGCCCACCGCCTGCAGCAAATCGTCGGCCGCCACCGCGCTCCATTCGATGCAGCGCACCTCGCCATCCCTGGCCCGCAGCTGCAGCGCGAACAGCTGCGGCGCCGTCTCCTGGCTCAGCGCGGCCAGTATCTCGCGGAAGCGCGGCCGGTCGGTGGGCAGGATGAAATCGAGCAGGTTGGCGCCGGCGAGATCTTCGGCTTCCCAGCCGAGGATGCGGGTCCAGGCCGGGTTGGTGGCATTGACCACGCCGTCGAGCCGGCCCACCACCATGATGTCGGTGGACAGGCGCCACATGCGGTCGCGGTCGGCGGTGCGCTCGGCCACGCGCCGCTCCAGCGTGAGGTTGAGGCTGCGCAGCTCCGCCTCGGCCGCCTTGCGCTCATTGACGTCGCGCAGGATGGCGGTGACGAAGAAACGCCCATCGCTCGACCAGCGCGAGGCGGTCAGCTCCAGATGGCTTGGCGAGCCGTCGCGCCGGCGGGCGGTGACTTCCACCGGGCGGGTGAGGGGCGTGCCGGCGCGCACGCTCTCCCAGGCGGTGCGCCAGGCCTCCTGTTCTTCCAGCAGCGCCGAAAGGGTGGCGCCGACCAGCGCCTCCGGCGCGGCGCCGAACTGGTGGGCGGCGGAAGGATTGGCCAGCTGGACCACCCCGTCGGCGTCGAGCGTCAATATCGCGTCATGGGCGCTGTCGACGACGGCGTGGTAGCGGGCATTCTGCCGCTCGCGCAGCACCCGCTCGCGATTGGCGCTGGCGGTGACGTCGACCACCTGCACCAGGCAGAAGTCGTGCGGCTTGCCGCCCAGCGCCCGGATCGAGGTGTTGTGCACCATCGGCAGGCCGGCGCGGGTGCGCAGCGGCAACACGGCGGGATGCAGCGAATGGGTGAGCAGGCTGGCGGCGCCGGAGGCGAAGCTCTCGGCCAGGGCGGAGTGGAAGCGCGCCGGAAGGGCGGGAAACAGCGCCGGCAGGCTCTGGCCGACACACTCGGCGGCGGGGCGGCGGGTGCCGGCGGCGATCCACTCGTTCCACACCACCACGCGCCCGGCGCGATCGACGACGATGACACCGCCATCCAGCCCGTCGACAATGGCATGCGCCAGATGTTGGTCAGACAGGGGCATCGGCCTCAGGCGTCATTCCGCCGGCTGTGCGTTCGATGAACTCGTCGAGCAGCCCTTCCAGCGCGGCCAGCGAGGGCATGTCCATCAGCATCGCGATATAGCCGCGAATGTCGCGCTCGCGGACGGCGAAGTTGATGTAGAGGAACAGCACCACATCGCCGGATTCCGGTGGCGGCGCCAGCTCGAACAGGTCGCGGCTGTCGCCGCGCAGGATTTCCGGCAGCGACATTTTGAGGCTGCGGTGCAGCATGTTGGCGATGGTCGCCAGGCAGCCATTGAGGATGATGTTGCCGGTTTCCGCCAGCGCTTCCTGTTCCAGCTCGATGATGTCTTCCAGCGGCAGCCCGCCGCCGGTGACGGCGCGAACCAGTTCGAGGCTGTTGATCTCCGGAAAAATCAGCAAGGCGCGGCCGGTGATGTCGCCCTCGAACAGCTGGTGCACGGCGACCAGCTGCTTTTCCTCGGTGGCACCGACGACATCAATCGCGTCGTCGCGGCTGAGCAGCGTCACCCGGGGAACGGAGAGCAGGACCTGCTGGCCGACCAGCTCGCGCAGGCTCGCCGCCGCCCGGCTGACGCCGAGATTGACCAGCTCGGTCAGCGCGTCGATCTGCAGCTCGCTGAGGGCAAGGCGGCTCTGGTCGCTCACATGGGGCCCTTGGACAGCTGAACCTGAGTGAGAAATCGGCCCAACTCGTCTTCCGTCAAGGGCTTGGAGAGAAATATCGCGCCGACATCATGCGCCTGGGCGACGATTTCCTTCTGGTGATTGGCGGAGATGATGGCCATGGCGAGGCCCGGCATCAGCGCGCGCAGCTCGCCCGCCAGCTCAAGCCCGTCGCGGCCGGGCATGTTGAAGTCCAAAAGGGCGATGTCGAAGGGCTGCTGGTGGGCAAGGGCGAGGGCGTCGTCGGCATTGGCGGCCTCGGTCCGCACCCAGTCGGGGTGGAGCTTGTTCATGGCCTTGGCAATCGCCATGCGGGCGAGCTTGCTGTCGTCGACAATGAGAACTTGAAACGGCATGGGGGGACGGCTCCGGCGGGCGACGGCGCACCCTTGGTATTCAAAGTGCATCTTATGCCTCAAGCCGGGCCGCGCCGCCAGCGGGCGGGCGGTTCAGCAGGGGCGCGACATGGCGGGCGAGGAAGGCGCTGGCCGGCACGCCGCGCAGCTTTGGCCGCAGGGCGAGCAGCACCTGCACCACCGCCGTGTGGGCGCCGGTGCAGCCCTGCCAGTCGACGGTGGCGCCGGGGGTGGCGATGAGCCGCGCCAGCAGCGCCTCCGCCTCCTCGCTGCCGCAGAGGCCGTCGAGATGGAGGGTGCCGTCGCCGGCAATCCGCACCGTCATGTTCGCACCCTCATGACTTTGCCTTCATGGCTGCAACGCTTCGAGATCGAGCACGATGAGCACGCGGCCATCGCCGAGCAGGGTGGTGCCGAGGCAGGGCAGGCCGGCGAGCAGCCCTTCCAGCGGCCGCAGCATCACCTCCATGCGGGCGCCGAGCCGCTCCACCTCCAGCCCGCCATACTGGCCATCGAGGCGGGTGATGACGACCAGCGCCTCGCCCTCGCCGGCTGGCGCGGGGGCGGGAGACGGGGCCGGGGCAAGGCCCATGGACTGCGACAGATTGATCAGCGGCACGGTGCGGGCGCGCCAGACAAAGGCCCGCGCCGCGCCGATGCGGGAGATGGCGCTGCGCGGCAGCCGCACCGTCTCCACCACCGCCTCCAGCGGCAGGCCCAGCACCTGCCCGCCGGCTTCCACCGAGAGGACGTCGCTTTTCAGGATGCTGACCGGCAGGCTCAGCGCCAGGCGCGTGCCCTCGCCCGGGCGGCTGTGGACGCTGACCCGGCCGCCGAGGCGCGCCAGGGCGACGCGCACCGCGTCCATGCCCACCCCGCGCCCGGAATAGCCGGTGACTTCGTCACGGGTGGAGAAGCCGGGGGCGAAGATCAGCTCCAGCGCCTCCTCCTCGCTCAGCGCCGCCAGCGCGTCCGGCGTGGCCAGCCCGCGGGCGGCGGCGCGGGCGCGCAGGCGGGCGGTGTCGATGCCGGCGCCGTCATCCTCGATGTCGATGGCGAGCCGGTCCTCGACCCGGCGGGCCCGCACCACGACGATGCCGGTTTCCGGCTTGCCGGCGGCGGCGCGGGCGGCCGCCGGCTCGATGCCATGATCGGCGGCGTTGCGCAGAATGTGCAGCAGCGGCTCGAACAGCGCTTCGACGATCGCCTTGTCGGCCTGCGTCTCCTCGCCCTCGCTGACGAGGCGGATCGGCTTGCCCAGCGCCTCCGACATGTCGCGCACCAGCCGCGGCAGGCGCTGGAACACATGGCGCAGCGGCAGCACGCGCAGGCCGAGCACCGCATGCTGCAGCTCGCCGACCAGCCGCTCCAGCGCCTCGTGATGGGATTTCAGCCGTGCGGCGAGTTCACGGGCGGCGAGTTCACGGGCCGCCTCACCGCTGCCGGCCGGCGCCGCCGCCAGCCGGGCATGATGGGCGGCCTGCGTCTTCAGCACGGTGAACTCGCCGGTGAGGCGGACCAGCGCGTCGACGCGCTCGACATCGACCCGCAGCGAGCGCGCCCCGATATCGGCGATCACCGGCTCCGGCGGCGGGGCTGGCGCTGCAGCGGCAGAAGCGGCGGGCGCCCCGGCGAGCATGCCGGAAAGCGTTTCGGCGAGACGTTCCGGCGTGGCGCCGCTCGCGGCGAGGCGCTCCAGCGCGTCGGCCTCAAGCGCGCGGCCGCTGGCCCGCAGCACCTGCCACGCGGCGTGCAGGGCGCTCGCCCGCCGGCCCTCGAAGCCCCCGTCGCGCGGCCCGCGCAGCAGCGCGATCTGCGCCTCGATCAGAAGGGTGGCGGCGTCGGGCGCCGCTTCGCCGGGATCCGCCGCCGGCGGGGCGAGATCGCGCCATTCCACCGCGCCGGACAGGCCGGCAAAGACCGGCGCCAGCTGGGAGCGCGGTTCTGAGCTGGCGATGAAAAGGGTTAGCCGGCATCGGAACGGGTCGATCTCCTCGGGCGCCGGCGAGGCCGCGTCAAGGACGAGGTCGAGGGCCAGCAGGCCGGGCAGCGCCTCCACCGTGGCGAGCGGGTCCTCGCCGCGAAAGAAGGCGTCTTCCGCCGGGGTGTAGGCGAGGGCGCAGCGCGCCTTGCTTGCCGACGCCGTCGCGAGACACCGCTCCAGCCAGCTCTCGAACGCCGCGGGCGCGGCCTCGCGCGCGCCCGCGGCAATGGGCCCGGCCGCAGGCGGCGCGGCAGAATCGCCTTGCGCAAACAGCGCGATCATCGCCCCGGCGGCGGGCTCGGCGTCGGTCGGCGGCTCGCCGGTGGCTTCGATGGCGTCGAGCCAGCGCACCACCTGGTCGAGGCAGGTGAGGCACCGGCCGATCAGCTCGCCGGTGAGGGGGACGGCGCCGCTGCGCACCTGCGACAGCGCGTCCTCCGCCGCGTGCAGGGCGCGGG
Organism: Xanthobacteraceae bacterium 501b; assembly: GCA_000378025.1. Classification (GTDB taxonomy): domain Bacteria; phylum Pseudomonadota; class Alphaproteobacteria; order Rhizobiales; family Xanthobacteraceae; genus Ancylobacter. The sequence continues at coordinate 3,616,079 of KB899087.1, read as the reverse complement.
CCATGGCGGCGAAATCGATGATGCCGGCCGAACCCTTGAGCGTGTGGAAGGCGCGGAACGCGCCGTCGATCGCCGCCGCGTCGCGTGGGCGCTCCTCCGCCGCCAGCAGATCGGCCGTGCCCTGCGCCACCAGCTCGCGCGCCTCGATGAGGAACTGCTCGATGAACTCGTTCACGCCGGCACCCCGCACAGCAGCCGGGCGTGGAGCACCAGCGTTGCCGGCTCCAGCGGCTTGACCAGATAGAGATTGGCCCCCGCCGCCCGGGCGGCCGCGACATCGCCCGCGCCGGCCTCGGTGCTGGTGACGAGCGCCGGCAGCGCGGCAAGCGGCAGGGGCTGGCGGCGCAGCGCCCGCAGGAAGCTGATGCCGTCCATCAGCGGCATGTTGACATCAACGATGACGAGATCGGCCGGCGCCTGAAGCAGCTTTTCCAGCGCCTCGACCCCGTTCAGCGCCTCGTCGACCACAAAGCCGGCGGCCTCCAGCGCCTGCCGGTAATAGAGCCTGACGAGGCCGGCATCGTCGACCACCAGAATGCGCGCGCGCCCCGCCTCAGCCATCGCCGCGCTCCCCCGGCCGCTGGTAGATGATGGCGTCGGCAAAGCGGCGCACCTCGAACAGCGGCGAGATCCGGCTCATCGATTCACTGTGGCCCAGACAGATGAAGCCGCCCGGCAGCAGGTTTTCATACAGGTTCTCCGCCGCCATGCGCCGCGAGGCCTCGTCGAAATAGATGAGCACGTTGCGGCAGAAAATGACATCGAAGCGGCCATGGGCGCGGGTTTGCGCCAGATCCACCAGATTGACGGTGGAAAAATGGATCGACTGCCTGAGATCGGCGATCAGCCGCCAGTGCTCGTCATCCACCGGCTCGAAATATTTGCCGATCAGCGCCTCGGGCAGCCGCATCAGCGCCCGGCGGCCGAAAAGCCCGGCCCGCGCCGCCTCCAGCGCCCTTGTGTCGATGTCGGAACCGACGATCTCGATCTCGTAGGCGTCGACCTGCGGCCAGTGTTCCAGCAGCCAGATGGCGATGGAATAGGGCTCCTCGCCGGTCGAGCACGGCACCGACCAGATGCGCAGCGGCCCGCCCGCCGGGCGCTCCCTGAGGCGCGCGGCGAGGAGATCGGTGCTGAGGCACTGGAGCTGGTGCTCCTCGCGGAAGAAATAGGTCTCGTTGACGGTGAAGGCGTTGATGAAGGGCTCGACCTCGCCGGGCTGGTCGCTGCGCAGGCGGGCGAAATAGCTGGCGAAGGAGGTGGCGCCGGTGGCGCGCATGCGCTCAGCGAGGCGGCGCTCGACAAAATAGCGCTTGGCCTCGGTGAACACCATGCCGCTGCGGCGGTAGAGGAACTCGCACAGGCGCCGGAAATCCTCGTCGTTCACGGGCGCGCTCACGGGTCGATGGCGGTGGAGGCCCTGATCCGCCCGATGGCGACCTCAAAGGCGAAACGCAGGAACGGCGTGGCGTCGAAACGCCGGGCCGCGCGCTCCAGCACGGGCAGCGCCTGCGGCCCACCCAGATCGGTGAGAACGTCAAGCGCTGCGGCGCAAACGTTCGGCTCGCTCTCGCGTTCCACCGCGGCGCAAAGCAGCGTGGTCGCCTCGGGCGCGGGCAGGGCGCGCGCCAGTTCGCAGGCCAGCAGCCTGATGTCGGGATCAGGGTCGGCGAGCAGCGCCGGCAGCCGGGCGGGAAGCCGGGCCGGCATGGCGGCGAGCGCGGCGAGCGCACCATTGCGCAGGCCTGCCTCCTCCGCGCGCAGCAGCGGCAGCAGCGCGTCGGCGGCCTCCTCGCAGGCGAGGCGGGCGAGGGCGGTGAAGATCACCTCGCGCACCGCCGGCTCGGCCTCCATTTGCAGCGCGGCGCTCAGCGGCGCCAGCGCGCCCGGCAGGACAGCTAGCGCGCGGGCGGCGTGGAGCCGCTCCCCGGCGCTGCCGCCTTCCAGCGCGGCGACGAGGGCGGCGCGGTCGGCGGCGTGATCGGCGGCCGGCGCGGCGGCCTCGCCGGCTCCGGCGCGGATCAGCGGCATGTCGGGGCACCATTCATCAGGGCACCATTTTTTCGAGGCGGGCGGCGATGTCCGGCAGCGGCTCGACGAATTCGGCGCCGCCGGCCTTCACCAGCTCGCCGGGCATGCCCCATACAATGGCGGTTTCCTCGGCCTCGGCAATGGTGTGCCCGCCCTGCGCCCGCAGCGTCGCCATTGCCTGCGCGCCATCATTGCCCATGCCGGTCATCAGCACCCCCACCAGCTGGCGGGGCGGCAGATGCTCCAGCGCGCTGCGCACCAGCCGGTCGGTCGAGGGGTGCCAGAGATAGGTTGCCTGTGCCGGGGCGGCCATCGCCACCAGCCCGCCGGCGCGGCGCGAGACGATCAAGTCGGCATCGCCGGCGCCGATATAGACCGTGCCGGGCTGCAGCGGCACCGGCCGGCGCACCTCCACCACAGTGAGCGCGCACAGCGCGTCGAGCCGGCGCGCCAGCGGGCCGGTGAAGCTACCCGGCATGTGCTGCGCCACCAGGATCGGCCAGGGAAAATCGGCCGGCAGCGGCACCAGCAGCGCCTCCAGCGCCGGCGGGCCGCCGGTGGAGGTGCCGACCAGCACCAGCCCCTCGCCGGGGAGCGGCGCCTCGCTGGGAAAGTGTGCCGCGCCGGTGGCGGCAGCGGGCACGAGGTCCGGACGGGGGGAAGCGGCGGCGCGGCCGATGCGGTGGCGCACCCGCTCACGCAGGCGCAGGCTCGGCCGCACCCGGGCGCGGGCAGCGCCGCGCACCGCTTCCACCAGAGCCGGCGCCCATTCGCGAAGGTGCAGAGACACCGCGCCGGCGGGCTTCGGCACGAAGTCCACCGCGCCGAGCTGCAGCCCTTTCAGCGTCGCCTCGGCGCCCGCTTCCGTGTGCGAGGACACCATCACCACCGGGCAGGGCCGCTCGACCATCAGCTGGTCGAGGCAGGCGAGGCCGTCGAGGCGCGGCATGTTGAGATCCAGCGTGATCACATCGGGGGCGAAGGCGCGGTTCTGCTCCAGCGCCTCCAGCCCGTCGCGGGCGAAGCGCAGCTCGAAATCGCCGGCCTGGGTGAATACCTCGCCGAGCAGCTTGCGCAGCAGTGCCGAGTCGTCGACCACCAGAAGCTTGATCACGCCTTTTTCGGCCCGGCTTTGCCAGCCGGACGGGTTGCCGGACGGGTTGCCGGCTTGGGCTCGGCTTTGGCGAAGGCGTCGAGCAGGCCGCGCTCGGTGCGGGTCAGCAATTCGGCGGGGTCGAGCAGGAGAATGATCCGTCCGGCCTGTTCGAGATTGAGGATGCCCGACACCAGCCGCGTCGGCTCGCCGGCGAGGTCGGGCGCCGGCGCGATGTCGTCCGGCGGGCGGCGCAGGATTTCGCTCACCCCGTCGACGAGGATGCCGGCGCGGTGCTGGCCGCTGCGCAGCACGATCAGCCGGCGGCGCCGGCCCTGCGTCAGCGGTGGCATGTCGAAGCGGCGGCGCTGGTCGATCACCGGCAGCACCGCGCCGCGCAGATTGATCACGCCTTCCAGGAAGGCGGGGGTCTTCGGGATCCGGGTGAGGGTGTCAGGCACCTTCATCACCTCGTCCACCGCCGCGATCGGCAGGCCATATTCGTCGCCGCCGAGGCTGAACACCAGGAAGGACGCATCCTCCTCGCCCTCTGCCGGGGCGGTCGCGGCCTCGGCCGCGTCATGCGTGTCGAGGCGCTGCATGACCTCCTCCCGGAACAGCCTGTGTGAATCGAGGATCGACACCAGCCGGCTGCCATCGCCGGCACGGAAGATCGCCTTCAGCCGCGCCTCGCCGCCCACCCGCGCCGCCAGTGCCGGCGGGATCGGCTCGACCCGCGCGGGATCGAGCGGCAGCACGGCGGTGATGCGGTCGACAACCAGCCCGACCCACAGCGCGCCGTGCTTCACCACCACCACCTTGGCCGTGCGTGTCGCGGTGGCCGGCGGCAGGCCGAGCAGCGCCCGCAGCGCGAACAGCGGCAGCAGCCGGTCGCGATAGACCATGACGCCGCGTTCTATCGCCTCCGTGGGGGAGGCTCGCGCTTCGCCGAGCGGCAGCGTGGTCACGGCCTCGGGCAGCGGCACCACCTCGCGCACCTCCTCGATCGGCAGGGCGTATTCCTGGCCATCGGCCTCGAAGCTGACGAGCTTGCCGGCGCTCGCTTCCATGGCCGGGGCGGCCGGCGCGCTCGCGGCACCCGGGGCGGGGCGGCGGGGCGGCCGGGCGCGCGGGGCGAAGGCGGTGGCCAGCAGCGGGACGATATCCAGCACAAGCGCGACGTCGCGCGCGCCATGGAAGCGGAAGGCGCCGGTGAGCCTTTCGCCGGGGCGCACCAGGGCGCTCGCCTGCGCGTCTTCCAGATGGTCGGGATCGATCGCCACCAGTTCGCCCACGCCATCCACCGCCAGCGCCACCGGGCTCTCGCCGCGCAGTACGATGGCGCGCGCGCTGGCGAGCGGGGCGGGCGCCTCGGCCCGGCCGAGCAAAGCGCGGGCGCTGGCGACCGGCAGAGCCGTGCCGCGCAGATTGCCGATGCCGAGAAGACCGACCGGCGCCTGCGGCAGGCGGGCGAGCGCGGGCACCCGCACCACCTCCGCCACCGCCTCGGCCGGCAGCGCATAATGGGCCGCTTCGACCCGGAAGGTGAGGAAGCGCAGCGGCGCGCGGCCGGCGGCGGGGTCTGGCTCAGACATCGGGCTGCTGCAGCTCGTCGGCGAGCGAGGCGATCTCCTCGATGGCGGCGGCAAGGTCGTCCGCGCCTTCCGCCTGCTGCGAGGAGGCCGTCGCCGCCTGCTGCGAGGCGGCGCTGGCCTGTTCCGCCGTCGCGGCGATCTCGCGCGCCGCCAGCGCGCACTGGCCGGCGGCGGTGAGAATGTCCTTCGCCCCGAGAAGAATCGCCCGGTTGACCGCGCTCAGGGCGGCGACATCGCCATCGAGCTTTTCCAGCGCGCCGAACAGGCCACGATTGGCCTGGATCTCGGCCTCGGCGGCGAGAATGGCCTGCTCGCTGTCGCGGCGCAGCGCACCGATCTGCTCCAGAATGGCGCGCACCCGGTCCTTGATGCCACCGACACTCTCGGACGCGTCGCGGGCGAGGCTGCGGATGTCGGCGGAGACGAGGGCGAAGCCGCGCCCGGCCTCGCCGGTGCGGGCGGCCTCCACCGAGCCGCTGACGGCGAGCATGGTGATCTGCACCGCAACCAGCGCGGTGGCATCGACGATCTTCTCGATCCGGCGCCCCAGCTCTTCGAGCTCCTGCAGGGTGGCGAGCCCGGCGCGGGTGCCGGCCAGGGTCGCCTCGACCCCGTCCATCAGCCGCTCCAGCGCGGCGCGGCTCTCGCCCAGCCCGGCCTCCACCGCCGCGACACGGTCGCTCGCGGCGGTCGCCTTGTCGCGGGCGAGGCCGGCGCCGGCCTCGATCTGCGTCAGCGCGGCGGAGGTCTGCTGGGTGGCGCCGGCCTGCTGCTGGAAGCCGCGATCGATCTGCTCGATCGCCGCCATGATCTGCGCGGCGGCGCTGGAGAGCTCCTGGATGGTGGCGGAAAGCTCCTCGGCGGTGGTGGCGATCTGCTCGACCTGCGCCTGCGCCGTCGTGCCCGCGCGCAGGCCATCGGTCACGCGCGCCAGCGCCTGGGCGGCGACCTGGCCCTGTTCGAGCGACAAGGCCTGCTGGTGGATGGCGGTCTGGGCCTGGGTGGCGGCCGCCGCCTGCGTTTCCGCCACGCGGGCGATCTGGGCGGCGCCGCGCTGGGCTTCGGCCGCGGCGCGCTCCGCCTCCAGCGCGGCTGTGGCGATCTGGTCACTGCCTTCGGTCAGCTGCCCCATATCGGCGCGCAGCGCTTCCAGCGCGACGACGATGGCGGCGCCGGCCCGGGCCTGCGCCCGCGCCGCCTCGGCGCCCTGCTTGACGCCTTCGGCGACGGAGCGGACCTGCGCCTGGATGGTTTCGGCAAGGCCCTGCACCTCGCCGGCGCTCGCCTCCGAGACTTCCGCCAGCGCCCGGACCTCTTCCGCCACCACGGCGAAGCCGCGCCCCTTGTCGCCGGCCCGCGCCGCCTCGATGGCGGCGTTCAGCGCGAGCAGGTTGGTCTGGTCGGAAATCCGCCCCACCGTCTCGGTGATGGCACCGATGTCGCGCGCCCGGCGCTCCAACTCGTCGATCCGCGCCACCGAGGCCTGCTGGCGGTCGGCATTGCGCTCGATGGAGCGGATGGAGGCGGTGATCTGCAGCGCGGTTTCGGCCACCACCAGCTGCACCGCCTCGGTGCGCCGGCGCCCGGCATCGACCTCGGCGCGGGCGCTCACCAGCGTGGCCGCCACCGCCTTGATCGCGGTGAGCTGTTCCTGCGACCCGCCGGCGGCCTCGTCGGCACCGGCGGCGATCAGCTCCATGGACCGGCGCAGTTCCTCGGCGGCGGCCGAGGCCTCCATCAGTCCGCTGGCCAGTTCCTCGGTCGCCGCCGCGAGGCGTTCGGACACCTTGTCCAGCGGCGCGGCGGCGCGGCGGGCCGGGGCGGGCTTCACCGCCCCGCGCGCCGGCGGCTCCCCGTCCTTGCTGGAGGCCGGGGTCAGTTTGGTAGATTTCACAAGCGCCATGCCGCCCTCTGGATCGTCGGCCCAATTTTCGTTGCGGCCCGCACTGTGCGATGGCCCACCGGCGGGCGCAACGGCGCCGCCTGACGTGGCCGCCGATGATCGCGCCAGAGGGTTCAAGTCGGCGGGCGGCAAAGGGTTCCACACAGAGTCAGGCGGAGACCTGGCGCGCCGCCAGCCGCGCGCTGCGGTACTGCCTCGGCGAGGCGCCCAGGGCATTGCGGAACTCGCGGGAGAAATGCGCCGCATCCGAGAAGCCGCAATCAAAGGCGATTTCGGTGATGCTGCGCGGGCTGTTCTCCAGCATCCAGCGGGCATAATGCGTGCGCAGCTGCCGCTGGAAGGCCGCCGGGGCGATGCCGAGCGTCGCGCCAAACGCCCGTTCCAGCTGGCGGGTGGAACAGCCGACATAGCGGGCGATCGCGTCCATCGACGGGGGATCGTCCAGCCGCTGCTCCATGAAATGCACTGCCTGGTGCACCCGCGCATCGGTGACGCGGGCGAGATCGGCGACGAAATGCGGCTGCGGCAGCGAGGGCGGGCGCATGCCCTGCAGCATCATGTGCCGCACCGCCTGGTTGGCCTTGGTCGCCCCGCAATGGCGGGTGACAAGATAGAGGCCGAGATCGATCGCGGCCGTGGAACCGGCGCAGGAGAGCAGGTCGCCCTCGTCGACGAACAGCTTGTCGGTCACGGCGTTGAGCGTGGGAAACTGCGCCTGGAACGCCTCCAGCACGTTCCAGTGGATGCACACGGTGCGCCTTTCCGCCAGCCCGGCCTGGGCGATGGCGAAGGTGCCGGTGCACACGCCGATCAGCCGCGCCCGGCAGGCGGCGGCGCGGCGCAGATAGTCCAGCAGCGCCGCCGGCGGGTGCTCGTTGAGATAGTCATTGCCGCCGCACACCGCGATATAGTCGAACTGGGCCGGATCGAGCAGCGGCGCGCTGTCGGAGATCACCACGCCGCAGCTGGCCCGGCGCGGGGTGCCGTCGAGGCTCATCACCGTCCAGGAGGCGTGGATCTGCCGGCTGCGCCCGCCATGGTCGGCGGCGAGCCGCAGCGCGTCGATAAGGCCTCCAAACGCCGCCAGGGTGAACTGGTCGAGCAGCACGAAGCCGACCCGCAGCGGCGACAGCCGGCCGGGCACGGCGGGGGGCTCGTCGTCGGGGCGCGGGGCGAGGGATGGCGCGGAGGTCATGTCGCTCATATCAAAGTTTCTGGCCCGATCCTGCAAGCCAACGCTGCGTCAGGCGACGACACTGGCCCTTGCCTGCACATGAGGGGAGATAACAACATGGCACGCTTATCCGGTCTTGTTACGGCCTCGGCGCTCGCGCTGGCCGCCGCCATCGCGCCGGCATCGGCGCAGGAGGCGCTCCATGTCGCCTGGTATGGCGGCAATTGGGGCGACGCCTTCAAAGCCTGCGTCGCCGATCCCTTCACCAAGGCGACGGGTGTCGCGGTTGTGCCTGAGGTCGGCACCTCCACCGTCACCCTCGCCAAGCTGCAGCAGCAGAAGGACGCCCCCACCATCGACGTCGCCTGGATGGATGGCGGCGTGAGCGAACTGGCGGAAGCCGCCGGCGTGCTGGCGCCGATCACCGAAAAGGGCGTGCCCAACCTGAAGGACGCCCTGCCGCAGGCGGTCTATAGCAACGCCAGCGGCACCTATGCCGTCGGCACCGGCTATTACTCGCTGGGCCTGACCTACAACACCAAGGAAATTCCGCAGGCGCCGACCTCCTGGAACGACCTCTGGAAGCCGGAATATGCCGACGCGGTGACGATCCCCTCGCCGGCCAATTCCTCCGGCGTGCCGTTCCTGTTTTTCCTGCACAAGATCTGGAACGCCCCGGCGGGTGATTTCGCCCCGGTCTTCGCCAAGATCAAGGAGCTGAAGCCGGCGCTGTTCTTCGATTCCTCGGGCGCGGCGTCCAACGCCTTCCAGAGCAGCGAGGCGATCATCGGCGCGCATTTCAACGTCGGCGCCTTCGACCTTGCCGCCAAGGGCCTGCCGATCGGCTTCACCGTGCCGAAGGAAGGCGTGTGGGCCACCGATGCCCGCCTGCACCTCGTGAAGAACGCGCCGCGTGCGGAAATGGCGCAGAAGTTCATCGACACCGCGCTGACACCGGCCGCCTCGCAGTGCCTGGCCGAGAAGCTGTTCCTCGGCCCGTCGGTGAAGGGCGTGAGCGTCTCGCCCGAGACCGCCGCCAAGCTGCCCTGGGGCGCGAAGGGCTCGGTGGAGAACCTCTATCTGCTGAACTGGACCGAGGTGAACGCCAAGCGCGCCGAGCTGGTCGACACCTGGAACCGCGAGATCGCCCGCAAATAGCGCGCGAACCCACGCACCGACCCGCCCGGGCAAGCTTCCAAACGCGGCTTCCGGGCGGGCCCTTCTCCTCACCGATGCCGAGCCTTTTCGCGCAGGGCGGCCGTGATGGTCGCCGCGCGCCGGCTCTGGCGTAATCTGGCTTCGCCGACCTCGGACGGCCACCCTTTGCCGCGCCGTCCGCTCTCCCGCGAGGACACCCCCGTGCCGCCACTTCTGTCCATCGACGCCGTCTCGAAGAACTTCGCCGCGCACCGGGCGCTGGCCGAGGTCGACCTCGCGGTCGAGCCCGGCGAGTTCATCGCCCTGCTCGGGCCGAGCGGCTGCGGCAAGACCACGCTGCTGCGCTGCATCGCCGGCTTTCTCACCCCCGATGCCGGCCGCATCCGCATCGAGGACGAAGACATCACCCGCGCCCCGCCCTATCGCCGGCCGCTGAACACGGTGTTCCAGAGCTACGCGCTGTTTCCGCATATGAGCGTCGCCGACAACGTCGCCTATGGCCCGCGCCGCGCCGGGGTGGGCCGCCGCGAGGCGCAGGCGAGGGCGCGCGAGGCCTTGGCGCTGGTCGGGCTGGAGGAGATGGGCACGCGGCTGCCGCGCGCGCTTTCCGGTGGCCAGCAGCAGCGCGTGGCGCTGGCCCGCGCCATCGTCAACCGGCCGAAGCTGCTGCTGCTCGACGAGCCGCTCTCCGCGCTCGATTTGAAGCTGCGCCGGCGCATGCAGATCGAGCTCAAGCACATCCAGGAAAAGCTCGGCATCGCCTTCATCTTCGTCACCCACGACCAGGAGGAGGCCATGGCGATGGCCGACCGGATCGTGGTGATGAATGCCGGGCGCATCGAGCAGACCGGCACGCCGGAGGCGATCTACCGCGCGCCGGCGACCCGCTTCGTCGCCGAATTCGTCGGCGAGCCGAACCTCATTCCACTGGAGCCGGCCGGGCCGGGCCGGGCGCGGCTCGCCCTTGGCGGGGCGGAGCTGCCCGCCGCGTCCGGCATGCGCTTCGCCATGGCCCGGCCGGAGGACATCGTCCTTGTCGACGGGCCGGTGCCGGACGATGTCGCGACCTTTCCCGGCATCGTCGAGGAGGTGCTGGCGATCGGCCCGCTCACCACGCTGTTCGTGCGCTGCGGCGCGGTGCTGCTGAAAGTGGCGCGGCTCGGCATGTCCGGCGCCGAGCTTGCGCCCGGAAGCGCCGTCACACTTGGCCTGCGCCCCGCCGCGCTGCACCTGATCGCGGAGTGAGCGTCGTGACCGCGCCGCGCATGACATTAGCCCCGCTGCTGTTCGCGCCGCTCGCCTTTTTCGCCGCCTTCTTCCTGGCGCCGATGGCGGTGGTGGCGCTCGCCAGCCTCACCACTGACGAGGGCGGGCTGACCTTCGCCCATTATGCCCGCATCCTGCTCGACCAGTACCATTGGGACGTGCTGTGGGTGACGTTCCGCATCGCGCTCGCCACCACGGCGCTGTGCCTGCTGATCGGCTTTCCGCTCGCCTGGTATCTGGTGCGGATCGTGCGCTGGCGCAGCTGGCGGCGGGCCTGCGTCATTCTCATCGTGGTGCCGCTGTTCACCTCCAACATCGTGCGCTCCTTCGGCTGGATGGTGCTGCTGGGCCGCACCGGCCTTGTCAATCAGGGGCTGATGGGCATGGGCCTCACCGAGCGGCCGATCCGCTTTCTCGGCACCGAGACCGGCATTTTGATCGGCATGGTCTACATTCTCATGCCCTTCGTGGTGCTCTCGGTCGGCAATGCGCTCGCCAAGATCGACACCGCGCTGGAGGATGCCTCGGCCGATCTCGGCGTCGGGCCGGCGCGCACCTTCTGGTTCGTCACCCTGCCACTGTGCCTGCCGGGCGCGGTATCAGGCGCCATCATGGTGTTCGCCTTAGCGGTGAGCGCCTATGTGACGCCAGCGCTGCTCTCGGGCGGGCAGATCACCGTCTTTTCCATGCTGATCTTCCAGCAATATTCCTCGGTATTCGACTTCCATTATGGCGGCGCGCTGAGCGTGACGCTGCTGGTGCTGACGCTGGTTCTCGTCACCCTCGCCGGGCGCATCGGCGAGCGCGGAAGGAGGGCGGCATGATCGCGCGCCTTCTCATCCGCATCATCGCGCTCGCCGCCATGGCCTATCTGGTGCTGCCGCTGGTGGTGATCATCGGCGCGTCGCTGACGGAGACGAGCTATCTCGCCTTTCCCCCGCAGGGGCTGACGCTGAAATGGTTCGGCGTGCTGTTCGACGACCCGTCCTATGTCTCGGCCTTCATCACCTCGACCCTGCTGGCGCTGGCGGCGACCGGGGTGGCGGTGCTGCTGGCGGTGCCGGCAAGCCTCGCTTTGGCGCGCTATGTCTTCGCCGGGCGAGCGGCGGCGGCCTCGCTGCTGATGTCGCCGCTCGTGCTGCCCTATGTGGTGCTCGGCGCCGCGCTGCTGCAGTTCGGCACCGATTTCGGGCTGGCGCGCTCCTTCGAGGCACTGCTCGTCGGCCATGTGGTCATCGTCATGCCCTTCGTGCTGCGCTCGGTGCTGCCGCTGCTGACGCCGGAGCAGCGGGCGCTGGAAGAGGCCTCGATGGACCTCGGCGGCACCCCGCTCGCCACCTTCTTCCTGGTGGTGCTGCCGCAGATACGCGGCGGCATCGTCTCGGGCGCGCTTCTCGCCTTCATCTCCTCCTGGATCAATGTCGAGCTGTCGATCTTCAACACGACGTCGGCGCTCAACACCATCCCGGTGAAGATGTTCAACTACGTGCAGTACACGATCGATCCCACGATCGCGGCGGTGTCCGCGATCACCATCGTCGCGGCTGCGCTCGTCATCATCCTTCTCGATCTGCTGATCGGCCTCGACATGCTGTCCGAGCGCCAACAGCCCTAAGTCCAACGGAGCCTTCGCGATGCGCAAGCAGGATAGTTTCGACGTCATCTACACCCACACCGAGGGTGAGCCGCTCTGCATCATCCATAGCGGCATTCCCTATCCCGCAGGCTCCACAATCCTGGAGAAGCGCGCCTTCCTGGAGGCCAATTACGACTGGGTGCGCACCGCGCTGATGCGCGAGCCGCGCGGCCATCGCGACATGTTCGGCGTGTTCCTGACCCCGCCTTCCTCGCCCGATTATGATGCCGGCCTGATCTATATCGACGGCACGCAGTACTCCCACATGTGCGGTCACGGCACGATCGCGGTCGCCATGGCGATGGTCGCGCACGGCTTCGTGCGCCGTTCGGAAGACGGCATCACCAAGATCCGCTTCGAGACCACCGCCGGGCTGGTGCAGGCGGAAGTGGCCACGCAGGGCGACGAGGTGCTTTGGACGCGCTTCGAGAACGTGCCGGCCTATGTCGCGGCGCAGGATGTGGCGTTCGACCTGCCGGGCGTCGGCGCGCTTAAGGCCGACATCGTCTGGGGCGGTAATTATTTCGGCATCATCGACCTGCGCGGCACGGCGCTGAAGATCGGCCCGGAAAACGGCTCGGAGCTCTCCCGCCTCGGCATTCTCGCCCGCGAGGCGATCCGCGAGAAGGTGAAGATCCAGCACCCGACCGCCGGGCACATCAACAATTTCAACTTCGTCACCTTCTGGCACGAGCCGACCATCGAGGGCGCGCTCTACAAGAACGTGCATGTGTTCAGCGCCGGCCAGCTCGACCGTTCCCCCGGCGGCACCGGCACCAGCGCGATGATGGCGATGTTCGAGGCGCGGGGCGTGATCGGGCTGCATCAGCCGATCACCTCCGAGGGGCTGCTCGGCACCGGCACGTTCGAGGGCGAACTGATCGGCGAGACCCGTCTCAACGATGTGCGCGCCGTGCGCCCGACGGTGAAGGGCACCGCCGGCCTGCTCGGCACCGCGCGCTGGCTGATCGACCGCAAGGACCCGGTCGGCGCCGGCTTCCTGGTCGCCTGACGCTCACGACGGTTCCGGAAATGAGGAGACCGGCGCCACGCGGCGCCGGTCTTTTGCCGGCTTATTGATAAGGCGCTCTAGCGGGCCATGGCGCGCAGTTCGGCGATCTCGGCTTCCGTCAGGTAACGGATCTTCTCGCCGCGCAGCAGGAAGGCGAGCCGGGCGGTTTCTTCCAGTTCCTCGGCATTGTTGACCGCGTCTTCGAGGTCCTTGCCCAGCACCACCACGCCATGCGAGGCGAGCAGGAAGGCGTTGACCGGGTGCGCCCGGGCCGCGATGGCGAGGTCGCGGGCGATTTCCGCCGCGCCCGGCCGGTAATAGGGAATGACCGGCATATAGCCGGCGCGCATCACGTAATAGGGCGTGAAGGGGCGCAGGGCGTTGTCGGTCGGCAGGTCTTCCAGGCAGGACAAGGCGGTGAGATAGGTGGAGTGCAGGTGCACGATCGCCCCCGCCTCCGGCCGCGCCTCGAACAAAGCGAGATGGAAGGCAAATTCCTTCGACGGCTTCGGCCCCGGCACCGGGGTGCCCGCCGCGTCGATCTGCGCGAGGTTGTCCGGCGTCAGCCGCCCGAGGCTGCCGCCCGTCGGCGTGACCAGAAAGCCGCCTTCCTCCAGCCGCACCGACACATTGCCGGCGCCGCCGACGGAATAGCCGCGATCGAACAGGCTCTTGCAGAGGGCGCAGAGCTGTTCGGCCCTGGAGTTCCGGCTCATTTTCTTCCTCCACGCGCGATGAACGAGGACCGGCGCCGCAGCACCGGCCCTCAGGGCGTTAGTTCGACAGCGCCCAGCTGGTGAAGCCGGGCACATAGGTGACAAGCGCCAGCACCACCAGCATGATGCCGATGAAGGGAAGCATGGCCTTGGACAGCTTCATCACAGGCACGCCGGAGATGCTGCTGGCGAGATAGAGCGCGGTGCCCACGGGTGGCGTCAGCAGGCCGATGGTGAGGTTGATCACCATGACGAGGCCGAACTGCACCGGGTCGACGCCCAGATGCGCCGCCACCGGGCCGAGGATCGGCGTCATCAACAGGATCGCCGGGCCGCTGTCGAGGAACATGCCGACCACCAGCAGCATGACATTGATCAGCAGCAGCAGCAGGATCTTGTTCTCGGTGAGCCCGAGAATGGCCCCGGCGATGGTCTGCGGCAGCCGGGCATTGGTCAGCAGCCAGCCGAACAGCGAGGTGGCGGCGATGATGGCGGCGATCACCGCCGTGGCGATGGCGGCCTCGATGCAGATCTTGGGAATGTCGGCGAGGGTGAATTCCTTGTAGACGAACAGCCCGACCAGGAAGGCATAGACCGCGACCACGGCGCCGCCCTCGGTGGGGGTGAACACGCCCATGCGGATGCCGCCAATGATGATGACCGGCATCATCAGCGCCCAGCTCGCCTCCTTGAAGCGCTTCCATTTCTCGGCCCCGCTCACGCGGCCCTCAATGGGATAGCCGTGCCGGACGGCGTAGAAATAGGAATAGAGCGCGAAGCCGAGGCCGATGACGATGCCCGGGGCGATGGCGGCGAGGAACAGGTCGCCGATCGAGGCCTGGTTGGACACGCCATAGATGATGATGGCGATGCTCGGCGGCAGGATCAGCGCCAGGCTGCCCGAGGACGCCACGAGCGCGGCGGAGAAGCCGGCATCGTAATTGCGCTTCTTCATCTCCGGGATCATCACCGAGCCGAGCGCCGCGACATCGGCCACGCCCGAGCCGGAGACGCCGCCCATGATGACGCCGCTTGTGGTGACGACATGGGCGAGGCTGCCCCGGATATTGCCGACCAGCGCCAGCGCCAGATTGATGATGCGCCGTGTGATGCCGCCATGGCCCATCAGCGAGCCGGCCAGCATGAACAGCGGGATCGCCATCAGCGGGAAGGAATCCACCGAGGTGAACAGCCGCTGGCCGAACAGCGCCATCGGGTAGCCCTGGTAGAGGATGGCGCCCAGCGCGGCGAGGGCGATGCCGAAGGCGACGGGAACGCCGAGAATGAGGAACAGCGCGAAGCCGCCGAAGAGGAGAAGGGCAATCATGAGGCGATCTCTCCGCCGGAGGTCACGTTTTTCCATGTCGCGCGCAAAGCGAAATACAGCAACGCGGCGCCGCTGAACGGGATGACCGTGTAGACATAGTACATGGGCAGCCCGAGCGCGGCGCTGCGCTGGTGCAGGCCGAACTTGATCAGCGACAGGCCGCCGACAACCAGCGCCAGCCCGACCACGCCGACCAGCAAGGTGTTCAGCACCACCAGCCCGCGCGAGGGCTTGGCCGGCAGCAGCGACACCAGGAAGTCCAGCGCGATATGCGCCTTGGACTGGAAGGCGGCGGCCATGCCGAGGAAGGTGATCCATACAAAGATGTAGCGGCCCAGTTCTTCGGACCAGCTCAGTGAATTCTCGAAGACATAACGGGAGATCACCTGCGCGAAGGTCACGCCCATCATGGCGAACATCAGCGCGCCGATGGCCCAAAGCAGAAATATGTGTATCAGCCGATCCAGCTTGTCCAAGCTCGTTTCTCCCTCAGGCGGCGCGCCGAAACCCGGAACGGAAGGGAAGGCTGGTTCCCACCGTTCCGGGAGCGTGGCAGTTAAAGGCCGCGCAGGCCGGCGTGCTAGCGCCCGAGTTCCTGCTTGATGCGGTTGTAGAGGTCGGGGTCGACCTTGGCGCCGAAGGCGTCATGCGCGGACTTCGCCGCAGCGGCGATCGGCGCGGTGTCGGGATGGCTGACCTTGAGGCCGGCGGCCTCCATCTTCTTCAGCATCTCGTCGGTCTTGGTGCGGACCTGCTCGTTCTCGAACGCCGTGGCGGCATTGGCCGCCTCGACCACGATCTTCTGCTGCTCGGGGGTCAGCTGCTTCCAGCGCATCTCGCTGATCGACAGTGTGACATATTCATATTTGTGGTTGGTGAAGGACAGGTTCGACTGCACTTCGTTGATCCGGCCGCCGAAGATGAACGGGATCGGGTTTTCCTGCGCCGAGATGACGCCCTGCTCAAGGCCGGTATAGACCTCGCTCCAGGCCATCGGGGTCGGGTTGGCGCCGATGGCGCGCCAGGTGGTGACCATGGCGGGGATTTCGGGCACGCGGATCTTCAGGCCCTTGAGGTCATCGATGCCGTTGATCGGCTTGTTCGCTGTCACCTGGCGCGAGCCGCGCTCCCACCAGTCCAGAATGCGGACATTGGCGGTTTCCACCAC